>NZ_JACCPY010000020.1 GCF_013426975.1 Sphaerotilus sulfidivorans | reverse complement strand
CGACATAGTCGGAGCCGGCCAGCGCGGTGCCGTTGGCGGTGGCGTAGGCGACGGTGACCGGCAGATTGCTGGCATTGCTGAGGGTGACGGTGAAGGTGACGGTGTTGGTGCCATCGCCCTCGTTGACCTCGGCTGGATCGTTGATGGAGATGCGCGGCCGGTCGTCGTCCGGCGTCGGCGGCGGATCGGTCGGCGTGGGATCGACGATGGTGCCGGTGCCGTCGTCCTTGATGGTGGTGGAGCCGGAGCCGTCGAGGATGACGGCGTTGGTCGGGCTGGAGAGTACGACGGAGAAGTCTTCTGGCCCTTCGTAGACCGCGTCGTCCAGGATCGTGACGGTGATGGTCGCGGTGGTCTGGCCGGGCGCGAAGGTCAGGGTGCCGTTCTGGGCGACATAGTCGGAGCCGGCCAGCGCGGTGCCGTTGGCGGTGGCGTAGGCGACGGTGACCGGCAGATTGCTGGCATTGCTGAGGGTGACGGTGAAGGTGACGGTGTTGGTGCCATCGCCCTCGTTGACTTCGGCCGGATCGTTGATGGAGATCCTCGGCCGGTCGTCGTCCGGGGTCGGGGTGTTGCCGTCCGGATTGGGGTTCACCGTGCCGGTGCCGTCATCGACGATGGTGCCGGTGCCGCTGGGATCGGTGATGCGGGCGTTGAGCGGCTGGCTGGCGTCGGCCGAGGCGGAGAGCTCGACGGTGAAGGCCTCGGCGCCCTCGTAGACGGCGGGGCTGTCGTTGACGATCGGGACGCGGATGGTCTTGGTGGTCTCGCCGGGCGCGAAGGTGAGCAGGCCGGAGGTGGCGGTGTAGTCGGTGCCGGCCAGCGCGGTGCCGTCCTTGGTGGCGAAGGCGACGTTGACGGGCAGCGCGGTCGCGCCGGTCAGGGTGACGGTGAACTCGGCGTAGTTGCCGGCCTCGTTGACGACCACATCGTTGATGGCGACCGTCGGCCGGTCGTCGTCCGGCGTCGGCGGCGGATCGGTCGGCGTGGGGTCGACGATGGTGCCGGTGCCGTCGTCCTTGATGGTGGTGGAGCCGGAGCCGTCGAGGATGACGGCGTTGGTCGGGCTGGAGAGCACGACGGAGAAGGACTCGGGGCCCTCGTAGACCGCGTCGTCCAGGATGGCGACGGTGATGGTCGCGGTGGTCTGGCCGGGCGCGAAGGTCAGGGTGCCGTTCTGGGCGACATAGTCGGAGCCGGCCAGCGCGGTGCCGTTGGCGGTGGCGTAGGCGACGGTGACCGGCAGATCGCTGGCGTTGCTGAGGGTGACGGTGAAGGTGACGGTGTTGGTGCCATCGCCCTCGTTGACTTCGGCCGGATCGTTGATGGAGATCCTCGGGCGGTCGTCGTCCGGGGTCGGGGTGCTGCCGTCCGGATTGGGGTTCACCGTGCCGGTGCCGTCATCGACGATGGTGCCGGTGCCGCTGGGATCGGTGATTCGGGCGTTGAGCGGCTTGCTGGCGTCGGTGGAGGCGGAGAGCTCGACGGTGAAGGCCTCGGCGCCCTCGTAGACGGCGGGGCTGTCGTTGACGATCGGGACGCGGATGGTCTTGGTGGTCTCGCCGGGCAGGAAGGTGAGCAGGCCGGAGGTGGTCCTGTAATCGAGGTCGGCCAGCGCGGTGCCGTCCTTGGTGGCGAAGGCGACATGGACCGGCAGCGCGGTCGCGCCGGTCAGGGTGACGGTGAACTCGGCGTAGTTGCCGGCCTCGTTGACGACCACATCGTTGATGGCGACCGTCGGCCGGTCGTCGGTCTCGCCCTGGGTGCCGTCGTCGCTGATGGTGGTGGTGACGCGGGCGGTGCCCAGCGTGGCCTGGCTCGGGCTGTCGAGCACCACCGAGAAGGTCTCCTTGCCCTCGAAGACCGCATCGTCGATGACCGTGAGGGTCACGGTCCGGGTGGTCTCGCCGGGCGCGAAGGTCACGAGCTGCTGGTCGACCGGAATCTGCGTGTAGTCGCTGCCGACGGTGGCGGTGCCGTCCTGGGCGGCGACCCGCACGGTGACCGTCTGGCTGCTCGGATTCGACAGCGTGATGGTGTAGGTGACGGTGCCGGCGTTCTCGCCGACCTCGGTCGGGCCGCTGATCGAGACGGTGGGCGTGCCGTCGTTGTCGGTGATGGTGCCGGTGCCGGTGGTCGGCGCGGTGTCGCCCGGTGCGCGCACGTCCAGCTGCACCGTCTCGGTCAGCTCGCTGATGCTGTCGTCGACCGTCGGAATCCGGACGATGAAGCTGCTGCTGCCGGCCGGTACGGTCACGGTGGTGCCGGTGATCGGGGTGAACGTGACGCCGCCGTCGAAGGAGACCCGCGGCGCGCTGGTGTCGGTGCCCAGCGTGGCGGTGCCGGAGCTGGGGACCACCGAGATCACCTGCGGCGTGGCCGAGGCGTTGCTCAGCACCACCTGGAAGTCGAGGTTGCCGCCCTCGGCGACGGTCGGGCTGGAGACGCTGCGCACATGCGGCGTGTCGTCGGTCGGGGTGACGCCCGGGGGCACGCTGCCGCCGCCGTCATCGACGATGGTCACCGTGGTGACCGGCTTGCTCACGCTGGTGTTGACCGGGTTGCTCAGCTCGAGCGTGAAGGTTTCCGCGCCCTCGAAGACGGTGTCGTCGATGACCGGGACGGTGAGGGTCTTGGTGGTCTCGCCGGGCGCGAAGGTCAGCGTGCCGGTGATCGCGCTGTAGTCCTGACCGGCCAGTGCGGTGCCCGGCACGGTGCGGTAGTCGACGCTGATCGTCTGCTCGGAGGGGCCCGAGAGCGTGATGGTGAAGGTGACGGTGCCGGCGCCCTCGTTGACCGTCTGGTCGGGCAGGGGCTGGATGACCGGCGCGGCCTCGTCGTCGACGATGGTCGCGGTGCCGCTGGCCGGCACCGGGCTGACATCGCCCGCCACCGCGGTGGCGCTCAGCACGAAGGTCTCGTCGCCTTCGCGCAGCGCGTCGTTGACCACCGGCGTGCGCACCAGGAAGCTGGCCCCGCCGGCCGGCAGCGTCACGTTGGCGCCGTCGACCCAGGTCTGGCCGCCGTCGAGCGAGACCTGCAGATTGTTCGTGCCGGTGCTGCCGTAGTCGACGCCACCGCCCTGGGCGCTGCCGTTGACCAGGGCCAGACTGATCGAGGTGGCGGTGTCGGTGGTGCGGCTCAGGCTGACGGTGAAGACGGCCTGCCCGGCATCCTCGCGCACCGAAGGCGCGCTGACCGACAGCGTCGGCAGCCCGATCGTGATGTCGCCGATCGCGCCGAAGGGCACATAGGGATCGCTGCCGTCGAAGCCGTATTCATATTCGGCCGGCGAGACCACCTCGGCGATGCGCGCGATGCGCAGGCTGTCGCTGAGCGAGCCGTCCTCGCCGCCGCTGACACCGGCGGCGGGTGCCTCCAGCATCTCGCGCGCGGGCAGTCGCGCGTAGCGGCTGCCGTCGACCTCGAGCTGCACGATGCCGTTCTGCGAGGTCAGGATCACATGGCCCTTGCGCACCATGTCGCCGATCTTGAGCTCGCGCACCTCGCCGTCGGGCAGGCGCACGATCGCCTCGCCCCAGATGCCGACCACCTTGCCTTCGGGCAGACGCGCCGGCACATAGTTCTGCTGCAGCGTCAGCTTCTGCAGGCTCTGCAGCAGGCTGGCCTGGGCGCTGAGCAGCGCGGACTTCGGGGACGCGGCGGGGACGGGGCTCGTTGCCATGAGGGGCCTCTCTGTTCGTCTTGGCGATCTCGCCAGAATAATTCATTTCCGGTAGGCGCTAATGCGTGAAAAGCGCCTTCATCCGTGATCGGCTTCACCGGAACAGGGTTCGTGAACAGGATAACGATTTGCGCGATCGCCGGGCAGGGGGCGCATTGGCCTGCAGGGGAATCTTGTGTTGCAGGCAGAAAAAAGCCCCTCGATCGAGGGGCTTCGGGCGGTGGCGCCGACCTTCAGCGCTCGCGCAGCGCGTAGGCCTTGGCCTTGAGCACCGGCTTGAGCAGGTAGGACAGCACCGTCTTCTTGCCGGTCAGGATGTCGACCTCGGCGGTCATGCCGGGAATGATCGGCTTGTCGTCGCCGAAGCTGGGCTGGCCGGTGCGCACCCGCACCACGTAGAAGGCGTTGCCCTTCTCGTCGACCTGGGTGTCGGGGCTGATGTTCTCGACCTTGGCGTCCAGGCCGCCGTAGATCGAGAAGTCGTAGGCGGTGAACTTGACGGTGGCGGGCTGGTTCGGGGTGATGAAGGCGATGTCCTTGGGCAGCACCTTGGCCTCGAGCACCAGCGCGTCGTCCAGCGGCACGATCTCGACGATGTCCTTGCCCGGCTGCACCACGCCGCCGATGGTGTTGGCCAGCAGGCGCTGCACCCGCCCGCGCACCGGCGACTTGACCTGCGCCTTGTCGACCTTGTCGGCCAGCGCGACCGCGCCCTGGTTGAGCGCGTTGAGCTTGCCCAGCACTTCGGAGAGCTCGCGCCGGGCCTCGTTGCGGAAGGTCAGCTCGGTTTCGCGGGCCTTGCGCTGGGCCTCGCCGATGGCGGCCTGGGCCCGGCCGATCTGCGCCGCGGCCTGCTCGGCATCGCCCCGGAAGCGGCTGATGTCGCGCTCCAGCCGCAGCACCTCGACCTCGGAGACCGCGCCGGAGGCCAGCAGCGGCCGGGTGCGCTTGAGCTCCTGGGTGGAGATGTCGATCGAGCGCTGGGCCGAGGCGCGCCGCGCCTGCGCCTCCGAGACTTCCTGCTGGCGCTGCGCCGCCTGCTGCTGCACCACCGAGATCATCGACTCCAGCTCGTAGACCTTGGACTGGTAGAGGTTGCGCTCCTCGTCGACGATGCGGTTCTCGTCGGGCGAGCCGCTGCCGGCGGGCGGGCGGAAGGCGATGCCCTCGGCCAGCGCCTTCAGCCGCGCCTGCTTGACCTGCAGCGCGAAGGCCTGCGCGGCGCTCTCGTTGACGCCCGAGGTCGCACGGGTCTCGTCGATCTTCAGCAGCAGCTGGCCGGCCTCGACCTGCTGGCCCTCCCGGACCAGGATCTCGGAGACCACGCCGCCGTCGAGCGACTGCACCACCTGCAGCTGGCGCGACGGAATGACCCGGCCGTCGCCCTTGGTGACCTCGTCGATCTCGGCGAAGGCGGCCCAGACGATCAGGCCGCAGACCACCACCACCGCCGAGCGCACGATGCGCTGGGCCCGTGCGGTGCGCTGGCGCGACATCAGCTCCTCGGCCTCGCGCTCGAAGTCGGCCAGGCCGGCGGGCTGGCTGCCTTCGTCGGCCACCGTGCGGCCGAGCAGGCGACGGCTCAGCGGGTCCAGGGCCACGCGGGTCTTCTCCAGCACGCCGATCAGGCCGCTGCCGCTCTTCATGAGTTTCTCGTTCATCTGCTGTGTCCGCCCGCGCTCAGGCGGCCCTCGCGATGCGGCCCGACTGCAGGGCCTCCAGGATGCGGTCGCGCGGACCGTCGGCGACGATGCGGCCCTGGTCGACGACGACGACCCGGTCGACCAGCGCCAGCATCGAGGTGCGGTGGGTCACCAGGACCACGGTGCGCCCTTGCGCGAACTCGGTCACCCGCTTTGTCACCTGCGCCTCGGTCGAGAAGTCCATCGCGCTGGTGGGCTCGTCGAGCAGCAGCAGCGGCGCGTTGTGCAGCACCGCGCGCGCCAGGCCGACGCTCTGGCGCTGGCCGCCCGAGAGCAGCTCGCCGCGCTCGCCCACCGGCATGTCGAAGCCCTTGGGATGGCGGTTGACGAAGTCGAGCAGGCAGGCGGTCTCGGCGGCGGCCAGCACCGCGTTCTCGTCGGCGTAGGGCAGGCCCATCGTGATGTTCTCGCGCAGCGAGCCGTAGAACAGCGTCACGTCCTGCGAGACATAGCCCAGGTTGCGACGCACGTCGGCCGGATCGAGCTGGCGCAGGTCGATGCCGTCGAGCAGCACCGCGCCGCTGGTGGGCTGGTACAGGCCCAGCATCAGCTTCTGGATCGTGGTCTTGCCCGAGCCGACCCGGCCGATCAGCGCCACCCGCTCGCCGCGCGCGATCTTCAGGCTGATGCCGTCGAGCACCGGATCGTCGCGGCCGGGATAGGCGAAGCGCACGTCACGCAGCTCGATGTCGCCGCGGATCTCGCGCCGGTGCAGGAAGGCCGCACCCGGCTCGCGCTCGACCGGCTGGGCCATGATGCGGTCGAGCGACTCCAGCGCGGTGCGCGCACCCTGGTACTGCATCAGCAGGCCGACGATCTGGCCGGCCGGCGCCAGCGCGCGGCTGGCCAGCGTGGTGCAGGCGATCAGCGCGCCCATCGTCAGCTCGCGCTGCGAGATCAGGTGCACGCCGATCAGGATCACGCTGAGCGAGACGATCTGGCTCAGCCACTGCGTGCCGTAGCTGGCGTGGCTGGAGAGCGCGCGCATGCGCACATTGGTGCGGGCCAGGAAGAGGTTGACCCGCTCCCAGCGGGCCTGGATCACGCCCTCGGCGGCCTGGGTCTTGATCGTCTCGATGCCGGTCAGCGCCTCCACCAGCGTGGCGTTGCGCTGCGCGCTGGCCTGGTAGGTCGACTCCGACAGCTCGTGCAGCCGATGCTGCAGGATGAAGCCGATCACCAGGATCAGCACGAAGGCCGCCACCACCGGCAGCACCATCCAGGGCGAGATCCAGGCCATGACCGCGATGAAGATCAGCGCGAAGGGCAGGTCGATCATCGCGGTGACGGTCGAGGAGGCGATGAAGTCGCGCACCGTCTCGAAGCCGCGCAGGTTGGCCGCGAAGGAGCCCACCGACTGCGGCCGGTGCTCCAGGCGCATGCCCAGCACCCGCTCCATCAGCGAGGAGGAGAGCTGCACGTCGATGCGCGCGCTGGCCTCGTCGACGAAGTGGCTGCGCAGCGAGCGCATGTAGAGATCGGCCAGCAGCACCAGCAGCAGGCCCAGCGCCAGCACCCACAGCGTCTCGACCGCATGGTTGGGCACCACCCGGTCGTACACGTTCATCGTGAAGATGGGGAAGGCCAGCGCGAACAGGTTGATCAGCAGCGCCGCCCACAGCACGTCGCGGTAGACGCCGCGCTGGCTGGCGATCGCGCTCCAGAACCAGTGGCCGGAGCGGGTGCGGCGCACCTCGGGCGTGCGCTCGTCGAAGCGGAAGTGCGGGCGCACGAACAGCACCACGCCGCCGTGGCGCCGCGCCAGATCCTTGCGCGGCATCACCACCGCGCCCTGGCCGGTCTCGGGCAGCAGCACGCGGGCGTCGCCGTCCTCGGTCCAGCCCAGCAGCACGCAGGCGCCGCTGCCGCGCAGGACCAGGATCGCCGGCAGCGTGGCGGTGTCGATGCGGTCGGCGCGCAGGCGCTGCAGCTTGGTCGACAGGCCGGCGCGCTGCGCGGCACGCTCGGCCAGGGCCAGTGTCAGTCGGCCGTTCTCCAGCGGCAGCCCGGCCGACAGCGCCGCGCGCGAGCTGGCCACGCCGTGCAGCCGGCAGACCTCGAGCAGGCAGTCGAGCAGCGGGTCGGGGTGGATCAGGTCCTCGCGCAGACGCTCGGTGGCGGGATCGCGGGGCGCGGACGGCGGCGCGGGGGGCGTCGCCGCCGCAGGCGCGCCAGGCGCGCCGGGTCGGTTCGGATTCATGGGCAGGAGTCAGTCCGGGCTCAGGCGATATCGGCGCAGTGCAGTCCGTATTGACCGCGCGCCTGGTCGGCGAAATAGCGCTCCAGCGTCAGGCGCACCGTGCGGAAGGCGAGTTCGTCCCAGGGAATCTCGTCATGGCGGAACAGCCGCGCCTCGATCGTCTCCGGGCCCGGGTCGAAGCGGGTGTCGAGCAGCCGGGCGCGGTAGAAGAAATGCACCTGGCCGACCCGCACCACGTTCAGCAGCGAGAACAGCTCCAGCAGCTCGATGCGGGCGCCGGCCTCCTCGTGCGTCTCGCGCAGCGCGCCCTCGGCGGCGGTTTCGCCCAGCTCCATGAAGCCGGCGGGCAGCGTCCAGAAGCCGTGCCGGGGCTCGATGTTGCGCCGGCACAGCAGCACGCTGTCCTGCCAGAACGGCACGGTGCCGACGACATTGAGCGGGTTCTCGTAGTGGATGGTCGCGCAGGCGGGGCAGGTGGCGCGTTCGCGGTTGTCGTCCGCAGGAATGCGGTAGTCGACCGGGGAGCCGCATTCGCGGCAGTGCTTGATACGGCGCGGCAGGAGCATCCGGCCAGTGTAGTGCGCCGTGCATGGCATGATCTGAAACAATGAACACGAACAACGAGGAGTCGTTCATGCCGCGGCGCGGCGCGCCGCTTCGCTGACCGAGGAGACCTGCAAGCCATGGACCTGTACAGCTACTTCCGTTCCTCCGCATCCTTTCGCGTGCGCATCGCGCTGGCGCTCAAGGGCCTGCCCTACGACTATCGCGGCGTGCATCTGGTGCGCAACGAGCAGCTCGACGCGCCCTATGCCGAGATCTCCCCGCAGCGGCTGGTGCCGCTGCTGCAGGACGGCGACGCGACGCTGACGCAGTCGCTGGCCATCATCGAATACCTCGACGAGGTCCATCCCGAGCCGGCGCTGCTGCCGCGCGATCCGCTCGGCCGCGCGCGGGTGCGCTCGCTGGCGCTGGACATCGCCTGCGAGATCCATCCGCTGAACAACCTGCGCGTGCTGCGCTATCTGGTCAAGGAGCTCGGCGCCAGCGAGGACGCGAAGAACGCCTGGTATCGCCACTGGGTCGAGAGCGGGCTGGAGGTCGTCGAGCGCCGTCTGGCCGCCGACGCCGCCACCGGCGCCTTCTGCCATGGCGACACGCCGACGCTGGCCGACTGCGTGCTGGTGCCGCAGATCTTCAATGCGCAGCGCTTCCACTGCCGCCTCGACCATGTGCCGACGGTGATGCGCGTCTTCGAGGCCTGCATGGCACGGCCGGCCTTCCAGGCCGCCCAGCCCTCGTCCTGCCCCGATGCCGAGGCCTGAGCCGGTGCCGGCTCCGATCGACACGGCCTGGCCGGCCGACTGGCTGCGCCCGGTCTTCTCCAGTCCGCGCGTCGGCGCGGTGATGACCACCCGCGCCGGCGGCGTGAGCCAGGCGCCCTGGGACAGCCTGAATCTGCGCGACGAGGTCGGCGACGATCCGCTGGCGGTGCGCGAGAACCGCACACGGCTGCATGCGGCGATCGGCCGCCCCAGCGTGCTGCTGGCGCAGGTCCACGGCGCCGAGGTCTGCACGCTGGAGACGCTGCCGCCGGGCGCCGAGGAGGTGCCGCCGGCCGAGCGCGTGCGCGCCGATGGCTGCGCGACCGCCGCGTCGGGCCGCGCCTGCGAGATCCAGGTGGCCGACTGCCTGCCGGTGCTGTTCGCCGACCGGCAGGGCCGGGCGGTCGGCGCGGCCCATGCGGGCTGGCGCGGACTGGCTGCCGGCGTGCTCGAGGCCACGCTCGCGCGGGTGTGCCGTCTGGCGGGCGCCGCACCGGACGAGATCGAGTGCTGGCTCGGGCCCTGCATCGGTCCGACGCATTTCGAGGTCGGCCCGGAAGTGGTGGCCGCCTTTCTCGGCACGGCGGCGGCTGAGCGCAGCGCCTTTCACCAGCCTTCGCCAGGCGGCCAGGGGCGATCGATGCTGGATCTGGCTGCGCTGGGCCGCGAGCGCCTGCGTCGCGCCGGGGTGATGGCGCTGGGCGGCAACGACAGCAGCCTGTCGTGGTGCACGCGCAACGATCCGGCGCGGTATTTCTCCTATCGCCACAGTGCCTGCACCGGCCGCATGGCCGCGCTGGTCTGGCTTGGTCCGGCAATCACGCCCCAATCTGGCGGCTGACCTGAGCATTCGTGCGGAATTTCCGTCCGGCTGTTGCTGCAATCCGACTAAAAATGGGTACTGGGCCGTGTCTTACGATTCCTTGTGCGGCAAATCGTGAGCACTTGTTTCGGGTTTTCCCGCGGTGGCCCGGGTTTCCGTTTGATCGGCATCAAGCTCTTGGGCTTTTGCGCGTTCGGCCTGCTCCTGAAGGTGCCGCGCCCGGCGCCGCATCGGTGTGCCCATCAGGTACATGACGATCGACAGCGGCAGCGCGCCATAGAGCAGGAAGGTGAAGATCGCGCCAATTATCGTGCCCTGCGGGTGCATCGCCTCGGCGGCGGCCATCATCAAGCTGACATAAAGCCACGCGATCGCAATCAGGTACATGGGGGTTTCCTGCGGTGCCGGAGAAAGGGTTCTGTATGAAATGGCCGTGCATAATGCCTCTGAACGCAGATACCGTGCCTTCGGAGGAGATGAATGAACCCTTTCGACCCGTCGACGTTCAACCTGCCCGACCTGTCCGCCTTCGGGCGGACCGGCGAGAAGCTGCAGGGCATGGGCCAGAGTGTCGGCGAGAACCTGCTCACGTTCTCGCGCATGCAGATCCCGCCTCAGGAGCTGGCCCGCATCCAGGGTGAATACCTGAAGGAGGCCGCCGAGCTCTGGAATGCCGGGCTGCAGTCCGGCGGCAAGGTCAGCCTGCCGAAGGATCGCCGTTTTGCCACCGCCGAGTGGACCGACAATCCGGCTTCCGGTTTTGCGGCGGCCAGCTATCTGCTCAACGCCCGCACGCTGATGCAATTGGCCGAGGCGGTGCAGGGGGACGAGAAAACCCGTACCCGCATCCGCTTCGCGGTCCAGCAATGGATCGATGCCAGCGCCCCGTCCAATTATCTGGCGCTCAATCCCGAGGCGCAGAAGAGGGCGCTGGAAACCCGCGGCGAGAGCATCGCCCAGGGCGTGCAGCAGCTGGTCAACGACATCCGCCAGGGCCATGTCTCGCAGACCGACGAGTCGGTCTTCGAGGTCGGCCGCAACGTCGCCACCAGCGAGGGTGCGGTCGTGTTCGAGAACGAGCTGTTCCAGCTCATCGAGTACAAGCCGCTGACCGCGCAGGTGCACGAGCGCCCGATGCTGTTCGTGCCGCCGTGCATCAACAAGTACTACATCCTCGACCTGCAGCCGGACAACTCCGTCATCCGCTACACCGTCGAGCAGGGCCACCGCCTCTTCGTCGTCAGCTGGCGCAATCCCGGCGACGACATGGCCGCCTTCACCTGGGACGACTACATCGAGAAGGCGGTCATCCAGGCCATCCGGGTGGTCCAGGAGATCGGCGGCAGCGACACGATCGACACGCTGGGCTTCTGCGTCGGCGGCACCATCCTGACCACTGCGCTGGCGGTGCTGGCCGCGCGCGGCGAGCAGCCGGCGGCCAGCGTCACGCTGCTGACCACGCTGCTGGACTTCAGCAACACCGGCATTCTCGACATCTTCGTCGACGAGACCTCGGTGCGGCTGCGCGAGATGACCATCGGCGCGGATGCGCCGCAGGGCCCGGGCATGCTGCGCGGCAAGGAGCTGGCGGCCACCTTCAGCTTCCTGCGCCCGAACGATCTGGTCTGGAACTATGTGGTCGGCAACTACCTGAAGGGCGAGACGCCGCCGCCGTTCGACCTGCTGTACTGGAACTCCGACAGCACCAACCTGCCGGGCAACATGTACTGCTGGTATCTGCGTCACACCTACCTCGAGGACAAGCTCAAGGTGCCGGGCGCGCTGACCGTCTGCGGCGAGAAGGTCGACATCGGCAGGATCGAGGCACCGGTCTATCTCTACGCCTCGCGCGAGGACCACATCGTGCCGTGGGACGCTGCCTACCAGAGCACGAAGCTGTTCAAGGGCCCGCGGCGCTTCGTGCTGGGCGCTTCCGGGCACATCGCCGGCGTGGTCAATCCGCCGGCCAAGAAGAAGCGCAACTTCTGGACGAACGACGAACTGCCGGCCTCGGCCGACGACTGGCTGGCCGGTGCCACTTCGGTGCCGGGCAGCTGGTGGCCGGACTGGGCCGACTGGCTGGCGCAGCACGCCGGCAAGAAGAAGGCCGCGCCGAAGGCCTATGGCAACCGCCAGCACAAGGTCATCGAGCCGGCTCCGGGGCGCTACGTCAAGCAGAAGGTCTGACGACGCGGCGTGCCCGTCTTTCAACCGCGGTCCGCAAAGGACCCACTGGACACTGAATCAGGAGAAAACGCATGACCGACATCGTGATCGTTGCAGCGGCACGTACCGCCGTGGGCAAGTTCGGAGGCACGCTGGCCAAGACTGCAGCGCCTGAGCTGGGCGCCACGGTCATCCGCTCGCTGCTGCAGCGCACGGGCCTGTCCGGCGAGCAGATCGGCGAAGTCATTCTCGGCCAGGTGCTGACCGCCGGCTCGGGCCAGAACCCGGCCCGCCAGTCCGTCATCAAGTCCGGCCTGCCGCAGGGCGTGCCGGCGATGACCATCAACAAGGTCTGCGGCTCGGGCCTGAAGGCGGTGATGCTGGGCGCCCAGGCCATCCGTGACGGCGATTCCGAGATCATCATCGCGGGCGGCCAGGAGAACATGAGCGCCAGCCCGCATGTGCTGCCGAACTCGCGCGACGGCCAGCGCATGGGCGACTGGAAGCTGGTCGACACCATGATCAACGACGGCCTGTGGGATGTGTACAACCAGTACCACATGGGCATCACCGCCGAGAACGTCGCCAAGAAGTACGGCATCACCCGCGAGATGCAGGACGCGCTGGCGCTGGCCTCGCAGCAGAAGGCCGCCGCCGCCCAGGACGCCGGCCGCTTCGACGACGAGATCGTGCCGGTCTCGATTCCGCAGAAGAAGGGTGATCCGGTCGTCTTCGCCAAGGACGAGTTCATCAACCGCAAGACCAGCCTGGATGTGCTGGGCGGCCTGCGTCCGGCCTTCGACAAGGCGGGCTCGGTCACTGCGGGCAATGCTTCGGGCATCAACGACGGCGCCGCCGCCGTGATGCTGATGTCGGCCGCCAAGGCCGAGGCGCTGGGCCTGAAGCCGATGGCGCGCATCGCCTCCTACGCCAGCGCCGGCCTGGATCCGGCCTTCATGGGCATGGGCCCGGTGCCGGCCGCCCGCCGCGCGCTCGAGCGTGCCGGCTGGTCCGCCGCCGATCTCGACCTGCTCGAGATCAACGAGGCCTTCGCGGCCCAGGCCTGCGCGGTCCACCAGGAAATGGGCTGGGACCTGTCGAAGGTCAACGTCAATGGCGGCGCGATCGCCATCGGTCACCCGATCGGCGCCTCCGGCTGCCGCATCCTGGTCACGCTGCTGCACGAGATGCAGCGCCGTGACGCGAAGAAGGGCATCGCCTCGCTGTGCATCGGCGGTGGCATGGGTGTCGCGCTGACGGTCGAGCGCTGATTTCCCTCCGGTCCTTTTCGCGAGCCTTCACTCGTCTGCGCTCGCTGTGAGCGCAGACCCATCACAAGGAGAGACAGACATGGCACAGAAAATCGCATACGTCACCGGCGGCATGGGGGGCATCGGCACCTCGATCTGCCGTCGTCTGCACAAGGACGGCTTCAAGGTCATCGCCGGCTGCGGCCCGACCCGTGACTTCCAGAAGTGGCTCGACGAGCAGGCTGCGGCCGGCTACACCTTCTACGCCTCGGTCGGCAACGTCGCCGACTGGGACTCGACCGTCGAGGCCTTCGCCAAGGCCAAGGCCGAGCACGGTCCGATCGACGTGCTGGTCAACAACGCCGGCATCACCAAGGACCGCATGTTCCTGAAGATGAGCCGCGAGGACTGGGACGCGGTCATCAGCACCAACCTGACCTCGATGTTCAACGTCACCAAGCAGGTGGTCGGCGACATGGTCGAGCGCGGTTTCGGTCGCATCATCCAGATCTCTTCGGTCAACGGCGAGAAGGGCCAAGCTGGCCAGACCAACTACTCGGCCGCCAAGGCCGGCATGCACGGCTTCACGATGGCGCTGGCGCAGGAGCTGGCCGCCAAGGGCGTGACCGTCAACACCGTGAGCCCGGGCTACATCGGCACCGACATGGTCCGCGCGATCCGTCCGGACGTGCTCGACAAGATCATCGCCACCATTCCGGTCAGGCGCCTGGGCACGCCGGAGGAAATCGGCTCGATCGTCGGCTGGCTGGCAGGCGAGGACTCGGGCTTCACCACCGGCGCGGACTTCTCCTGCAACGGCGGTCTGCACATGGGCTGATGCCTTGCTGGCGGTGACGCCTGCGAATCCGAGGGCCGGCCTTGCCGGCCCTTTCTGCTTCCTTCTGCTTTTCCCGGGTCTTTGCCGGATCACTGCACCGCGATCAGCGCGTCGAGCGCGGCGCAGACTTCGCGCATGCTGCCGCTGATGCGCACCCGGCGCGGATCCTGGGGATCGATCTGCAGGTGGAGGCGTTCGTCTGGAATGTCGTCGGGGCCGGCGGCGAGGGCCTGCGCGGGCCACAGACGACGGGAGTCGGCATGGCGCACCGAGGTCGGCATGCTGCGCGAAAGCACGATGCCCTGCGGATGCACGGGCCGTTGTGGCGCGATGGGCGATGTCGTCGAACGGGGCGAGAGGGGCGAGAGCGAGGGCCGGGGCAGCGGCCGGTCGGACATCGCCGCGACCGCTGCCAGATCGAGATCGGGTGCGAGGTCCGCAGCGATGTCTGCTGCGAGATTCGGCGACAGGACCGGGCGCGGAGCACGGCGCAGCCAGCGGGCGAGCATCGGAAACATCGGAACCTCCTGGATCTTGAGGGTACCGGTGCAGGCGAGCGTCAGCCCGCCCGGCCGGAAGGGCCGCATGGCGCGACAGGGGACCCGCGAGTCCGGGCCGGGACGAGAGGACAGTGCAGCAGCCGTCAGCCCGCAGGCGGCGTGGCCGCCGCGGGCTACAGCATCGGACTGTTGCGGATCAGACCGACCGCCAGGCCCTCGATGCAGAAGTCCGGATCATCCGGCTGCACATGGATGACCGGGAAATCCGGGTTTTCCGGATGCAGTTCGATGCCCGCCGAGCCGTGGCGCAGGCGCTTGACGGTGACCTCGTCCCCCAGCCGGGCAACGACGATCTGACCGGCCTGGGCCCGGGCACTGCGCTGCACCGCCAGCAGGTCGCCGTCGAGAATGCCGGCATCGCGCATGCTCATGCCGCGCACCTTCAGCAGGTAGTCGGGGCGGCGGGTGAAGAGATGGGGCTCGATCGTGTAGCTGCGTTCGATGTGTTCCTGCGCCAGGATCGGGCTGCCGGCGGCGACCCGGCCGACCAGCGGCACGCTCATCGTGTCGGGCGAAGCGGCGTCGGCGCTGTCGGTGGTGCCCGGCCTCAGGCTGCGCAATATGTCAGACTTGAGCCGGATGCCCCGCGAGGTGCCTCCGACCAGTTCGATCACGCCCTTGCGGGCCAGTGCGCGCAGGTGCTCCTCGGCGGCGTTGTGCGAGCGGAAACCGAATTCGGTGGCGATCTCGGCCCGTGTGGGCGGTGCGCCGGTCGTCTCGATCGTGCGCAGGATCAGCGCCATGATGTCCTGCTGGCGAGGGGTGAGCTTCGGGCTCGCGTCCATGGGATGTCCTTGGGGCTGTTCAGATATCCAGTGACTGTATTTTTATCCAGTTCTATGCAGATGACAAGCAGCGATGTGCTCTCCCGTCGGCCCTCGCACGACGGCCGTCATATCGTCATTCTGGGCACCGGCGGCACGATTGCCGGCCGGGCCGAGCAGAGCACCGATGTGGTCGGCTACAAGGCCGGCCAGGTCGCGGTCCAGGATCTGATCGAGGGGGTGCTGGGCCTGCGCCGGCGCATCGACGCGGGCTGGCGCATCGAGTCCGAGCAGGTCTCGCAGGTCGACAGCAAGGACATGAGCCACGCGATCTGGCGCCGGCTGGCCGAGCGGGTGCAGCACCATCTGGACCGGCCGGAGGTCGACGGCATCATCGTGACCCACGGCACCGACACGCTGGAAGAGACCGCCTACCTGCTGCACCGGGTGCTGGCGCCGTCGCGCCCGGTGGTGCTGGCCGCGGCGATGCGTCCGGCCAGTGCGCCGCAGCCTGACGGGCCGCAGAACCTGGACGACGCACTGACGGTGGTGGGCTGGCCCGGCGCGCGCGGGGTGATGGCGGTGCTGGGCGGGCAGGTCTGGCCGGGTGCGGAGGTCCGCAAGGTCCATCCCTACCGGCTCGACGCCTTCAGCGCGGGCGACGCCGGCCCGCTCGCGCATGTCGAGGCCGGCCAGCTGCGCCGGCTGCGCGAATGGCCGGTGGAGCAGCCGCTGGGCCTGAAGGTGCTGGCGGCCGACATCTGGCCGGATGTGCAGATCGTCACCAGCCATGCCGGTGCCGACGGCCGGCTGGTCGATCTGCTGGTGCAGGTCGGGGTGCAGGGCCTGGTGGTGGCCGCCACCGGCAACGGCTCGGTGCATCAGGACCTGATGGCGGCGCTGCTGCGGGCGCAGGCCGCCGGCGTGCTGGTGCTGCGCGCGCTGCGCGGCGGCGCCGGCTGCATCGTGCCCTCGTCGACCGATCTGCTGCCGGATGCCGGCGCGCTGACCTCGGCGCAGGCGCGCATCGAGGTGCTGCTGCGGCTGCTGGCGCGCCGCGGCGGCTGAGGTCCGGCCGCCTCGGGCCGGGCCCCGACCGAGGTCAGACCGGGATCGGACCGGGATCAGACCAGGTTCAGCGTCACCTCGATGTTGCCGCGGGTCGCGTTCGAGTAGGGGCAGACGATGTGGGCGGCCTGCACCACCTCGTCGGCGACCGCGCGCTCGACGCCGGGCACATGGATGTTGAGCGTCACCTGGATGCCGAAGCCGTTCGGGATCGGGCCGATGCCGACTTCCGAGTCGATCTTCAGGCCGGCCGGCAGCGCGATCTTCTTCTGGCCGGCGACGAACTTCATCGCGCCCATGAAGCAGGCGGCGTAGCCGGCGGCGAAGAGCTGCTCGGGATTGGTGCCGGCGCCGTCGTCGCCGCCCAGGCCCTTGGGCACCGAGAGCTTGACGTCCAGGCGGCCGTCGTCGCTGGTGGCGGCGCCGTCGCGGCCTCCGGTGGCGGTGGCGCGGGCGGTGTAGAGGACTTGCTGCAGGGACATGGTCTTTCCTTTCAGGGGGAACAGGTCAAGGGGCGGTCAAGGGGCGGCTCAGGGGCCGGGAGGAGACTGGAGCAGGGCCGCACGCAGCCGGGCGAGCTGGCCGCGCAGCGCGGCCAGTTCGTCGAGCGAGCAGCCGGTGGAGGCGGCGATCTGGCGCGGAATCTCGCCCGCGCGGGCCTTCAGCGCCTGGCCGGCGGTGCTCAGCACGACCGTGACGCGGCGCTCGTCGTCGCGGCTGCGGCGGCGCTCGAGCAGACCGGCTTCCTCGAGCCGGCGCAGCAGCGGCGTGAGCGTGCCGGAGTCGAGCGAGAGCCGCTCGCCGAGCTCGCCCACGCCCTGGCCGTCACGCTCCCACAGCACCAGCATCACCAGGTACTGCGGATAGGTCAGGCCGAGCGCGTCGAGCAGCGGGCGGTAGCGCTTCGTCATCGCCAGCGAGGCGGAATACAGCGCGAAGCACAGCTGCTGGTCCAGGGCCAGCCAGGCGTCTGCCGGGAGGGGGGAGTCTGCGGAGCCGGAATTCATGATGTACACAGTCTAGTTGTGTGCAATTGAATTCGCCGGGCAGAGGCCTCTGCCCCTGTGCCCGGCAGGGCCGCAGCCGAACCTGCCGGCGATCAGTGCGCGGATGTGCTTGCGATGTTGCCGCGCCCCGGCCAGGTGGCCAGCACCACGCCCAGCAGCGCCAGCGCGAAGGCGCCGGCCTGCGCGGCACTGAAGGGCTCGCCCAGCAGCAGCACGCCGACCGCGGCGGCCGACACTGGCAGCATCACGGTGAACACGCCTGCCTGCGAGGCCGGCACATGGCGCAGCCCGGTCATCCACAGCCAGACGGTGATCATGCTGGCGGCCAGCGCGTAGAACACCAGCAGGCCCCAGATCGGCAGCGCCACCTGCGAGAAGTCGAACTGCCGTGCCTGCCACAGCGCCAGCGGCGCCACCAGCGCCAGGCCCCAGAGGTTGACCAGCGCGCTGATGCGCTTGGGGCCCAGCCGCCCGGAGAGCTTCTTGCCGATCACCACATAGCTGGCCTCGCAGACCACCGCCGCGAGCAGCAGCAGATTGCCCAGCAGCGACGAGGTGCCCGCATCGGCCGCGGCGCCGGTCTTGCTCAGTGTCACCAGCGCGATGCCGCTGACCGCGCAGGCGATGCCCGCCAGCACCTGGCGCGACAGCCGCTCGCCCAGGAAGACGCGCGAGAGCAGCGCCACCACGCCGGGCAGCGCCGCCATGATCACCCCGGCGGCCAGCGCGGTGCTGAGCTGCACGCCGAAGAGCATGCAGATCGAGAACAGGAAATTGCCCAGCAGGCTCAGCAGGAAGAGCAGCCCGCGGTCCTGCCGGGTCTGCTCGGGTTCGTCGGCGGGGCGGCGGGTCCAGCCGCCCATCGCCACCGCGGCGATGCCGAAGCGCAGGCCCGCCAGCAGGAAGACCGGAAAGACCGCGACCAGCCATTTCGACAGGCCGACATAGCTGCCGACCAGCGCCATGCTGGCGGCCAGGCAGGCCCAGGCGCGCCAGGGCATGCGGTTCGTGGCCGTCAGCACGCCGCCCGCTGCGGCGCTCATCCGGCGGCTTTCATCGCCGCCTTCTGCTCCTGCTGCAGACGCTTCTCCCGCAGCGCGATCATGTAGCTCGAGACCACGACGAAGATCGCCACCACCACGATGACCACCGTGGCCAGCGCATTGACCGTCGGGTCCAGCCCCAGGCGGGCACGGCTGAAGATCACCAGCGGCAGCGTGGTCGAGCCCGGGCCCGACAGGAAGGCCGACATCACCACATCGTCGAGCGAGAGCGTGAAGGTCAGCAGCCAGGCCGCCAGCAGCGACTGCGCGATCATCGGCAGCGTCACCAGGAAGAAGACCTGCAGCGGGCGCGCACCCAGGTCCTGCGCGGCCTCCTCGAACTGCGGATTGAGGTCGCGCAGCCGCGCGGCGATCACCACCGTCGCATAGGCCATGCCGACCAGCATGTGGCCGAGCCAGATGGTGGTCAGGCCCCGCTCGGGCACGCCGAACAGGCGCTGCATCGACACCAGCATCAGCAGCAGCGACAGGCCGACGATCACCTCGGGCATCACCAGCGGCGCGTTGATCATGCCGGAGAAGAGGGTGCGGCCCCGGAAGCGCGGATGGCGCTCCAGCGTCAGCGCCGCCAGCGTGCCCAGCACCACCGAGCCGGTGGCGCTGGCCGCGGCGATCTGCAGCGACAGGAACAGCGCATGGCGGATGTCCTCGTCGCCGACGAGCTTCTCGTACCAGCGCAGCGAGAAGCCGGCCCAGACATTGGGCACCGGCGAGTCGGTGAAGCTGTAGACCACCAGCGCGATGATCGGCAGGTACAGGAACAGGAAGCCGGCAGCCAGCCAGATGCGGCTGGTCCAGCGGGCGGCGGGGGTGATGATCACTTGCGCGCCTCCTGCGCCTGGTTGCGGTTGAAGATCGCCAGCGGCACGATGATCAGCAGCACCATGGTGACGGCCACGCTCGAGGCCATCGGCCAGTCGTTGTTGGAGAAGAACTCGTCCCAGAGCACCCGGCCGATCATCAGCGTCTCCGGGCCGCCGAGCAGCTCGGGGATCACGTACTCGCCCACGCACGGGATGAACACCAGCATCGCGCCGGCGATGATGCCGCCCTTGGACAGCGGCACGGTGATGCGCCAGAAGGCCTGCCAGGGCGTGGCGCCCAGGTCCTGCGCGGCCTCGAGCAGGCGCAGGTCCAGCTTGGACAGCGTGCCGTACAGCGGCAGGATCATGAAGGGCAGGTAGGTGTAGACCATGCCCAGGATCAGCGAGAAGGGCGTGTACATGTACTGCCCCTCGGCCGAGATCAGCCCGAGCGGCAACAGCAGCTTGTCGGCGCCGATGGTGTTCAGGAAGGTGCCGACCCAGCCGGTGTCGGCGTCCAGCAGACCCTTCCAGGCATAGACGCGCAGCAGGAAGCTGGTCCAGAACGGCAGCATCACGCCCATCAGCAGCAGCGGCTGCACGGTGGAGGGCGAACGCGCCATGAAATAGGCGAAGGGGTAGCCGATGGCCAGACAGACCACGGTGGTGATGCCGGCGTACTTCAGCGACTGTGCGTAGGTGCTGAGGTAGAGGTCGTCCTCGAGAATGGTCAGGTAGTTCTGCAGCTTGAGCTTCATGAAAAGCTCGTTGTTCGCGTAGGTGAACAGGTCGCTCACCATCGCGCCGTCCATCTCGGCCAGGCTGATGCGCAGCACGATCAGGAAGGGCAGCAGGAAGAACACCAGCAGCCACAGGAAGGGCGTGCCGATCAGCAGCGTGCGGCCGCTGAACAGCGAGCGCAGCCGTGTCGCGACGGAAGAGGGTCGGGCCATGCCTTCAGCTCCTCACTGGGTCAGCACGACCTGGGCATTGGGCTGCCAGTGCGCCCAGACCCGGTCGCCCCAGGTGGGCGCGTTGCTGCGGTCGCGGCTGTCGTTCTCGACCGTCACCTTCAGCCGCGCGCCGCTGGCCAGCTCCAGGTGGTAGAGCGTGGTGTCGCCGAAGTAGGACATTTCCTTGACCGTGCCGGGCACCTGGTTGAAGCGGCCCTCAGGCTGCTCGGCGCTCAGCGAGATCTTCTCCGGGCGCACCGCCACCGTGACCTGCTGGCCCAGGTAGCCGGTGATGCCGTGGCCGATGTGGTGCATGAAGTCGGCGCACTCGATCTGCACATGGTCGGCCTCGTCGACGACGATGCGGCCGTCGGTCAGGTTGACGTTGCCGATGAAGTCGGCGACGAATCGGGTGGTCGGCGTCTCGTAGATGTCGGCCGGGCTGCCGACCTGCAGGAAGCGGCCCTCGCTCATCACCGCGATGCGGGAAGCCATCGTCATCGCCTCCTCCTGGTCGTGCGTCACCATCACGCAGGTCACGCCGACCTGCTCGATGATGTTGACCAGCTCGATCTGGGTGGCCTCGCGCAGCTTCTTGTCGAGCGCGCCCAGCGGCTCGTCGAGCAGCAGCAGCTGCGGGCGCTTGGCCAGGCTGCGCGCCAGCGCCACCCGCTGCTGCTGGCCGCCCGAGAGCTGGTGCGGCTTGCGCGCCGCCAGCTTGGTCAGCTGCACCAGGCGCAGCATCTCCTCGACCCGCTGCGCGATCTCGGCCTTGGGCAGGCCGTCGCGGCGCAGGCCGAAGGCGATGTTGTCGGCCACCGTCATGTGAGGAAACAGCGCATAGGACTGGAACATCATGTTGACCGGACGCTCGTAGGGCGGCTTGCCCGCGAGGTCCTGGCCATTGAGGATGATCCGCCCCGAGGTCGGCGTCTCGAAGCCGGCGAGCATGCGCAGCAGGGTCGACTTGCCGCAGCCCGACGAGCCGAGCAGCGCGAAGATCTCTCCCTTGGCGATGTCCAGGCTGACCTGGTCGACCGCGCGGAAGTCGCCGAACTCCTTCACCACGGAGTCGATCCGCAGGAAGGCGCCGTCCGCCTGGGGCTTGGCCATGAGTCTGTGTCCTCTTCTCTGGGAGCCTGGGTCAGCGACCGGCCTTGAAGTTGGTGAAGGTGCGGGTGATGAGCTTGCGGGTGGCCTGGTCAGGCACGCCCGGGGCGATCATCCTGGCCAGCGCCGCCTCGTCCGGGAAGACGGCCGGGTTCTTGGCCAGCTCCGGCTTGACGAACTTCAGCGAGGCCTTGTTCGGGTTGGCGTAGAAGACCGCATTGGTCAGCGACGCATGCACCTCGGGCTTCAGGATGTAGTTGATGAACTTGTGGGCGTTGTCGACGTTCTTGGCGTCCTTCGGGATCGCCATGGTGTCGAAGAACAGCAGGCCGCCGTTCTTGGGCAGCAGCACCTCGAGGTTCTGCGGCTTCTTGGCCTTGGCCGACTTGTCCTTGGCGA
This sequence comes from Sphaerotilus sulfidivorans, assembly GCF_013426975.1. Classification (GTDB taxonomy): domain Bacteria; phylum Pseudomonadota; class Gammaproteobacteria; order Burkholderiales; family Burkholderiaceae_C; genus Sphaerotilus; species Sphaerotilus sulfidivorans. The sequence goes on along the minus strand of NZ_JACCPY010000020.1, from coordinate 48,190 downwards.
TCATGATGTCGCCCGACCAGCCCACCACCGCGCAGAGCTGGCCCTTGGCCATCTGGTCGATGTAGTCCGAGCCCGAGCCCACGAAGCGGGTCACCGACGGGCGCACCTTCTTCAGCATCTCGGCCACCGCCTTGTAGTCGTCGGCGTTCTTGCTGTGCGGATCCTTGCCGATGTAGTTCAGCGCCAGCGGCATGATCTCCGACGGGGTGTCGAGCACCGCCACGCCGCAGCCCTTGAGCTTGCTCACATAGTCCGGGTTGAAGACCAGATCCCAGGCGTTGTCGGGCATCGGCTTGTCGCCCAGCGCGGCCTTGACCTTGTCGACGTTGATGCCGACCGTGGTGTAGCCCCACAGCCAGTCGACGATGTGCTCGTTGCCCGGGTCCATCTTGGCGAGCTGCGCCTGGATGGCGGGGTCGAGGTTGGCCAGGTTGGGGATCTTGCTCTTGTCGAGCTTCATCAGCAGGCCGGCCTCGATCTGCTGCTTGGCCCAGTTCGAGCCGGGCACGACGATGTCGTAGCCGGTCTTGCCGGCGATCAGCTTGGCGTGCAGCGCCTCGTTCGAGTCGAAGTTGTCGTACCGGACCTTGATGCCGGTCTCCTTCTCGAAGTTCTTGATCGTGTCCTCGGCGATGTAGTCGGCCCAGTTGTAGATGTTCAGGACCTTGGATTCCTGCGCCTGGGCGCCGGTCGCGCACAGCGCCGCGACGGCGGCGACCACGACATTGAGGGCCTTGGCGGGCCGCGACGAGAACAGCTTCATGAACACTCCAGTCAGGACAGTCGTAGGGATGGGTCGTTGGATGGGCAGGGCCGTGAACCGGTGCGCCGGCGTGACAGGCTGCATGGCTGCCGGCGCGCGGCCGCGATTATGGCGTGAGCGCACGTCATTTCATCACGCCGCTCAGGCCCCGTCGATGCGCAGCCAGGTGGTCTTCAGCTCGGTGTACTTCTCCAGCGCATGCAGCGACTTGTCGCGGCCGTTGCCGCTCTGCTTGAAGCCGCCGAAGGGCACGGTGATGTCGTCCTCGTCGTACTGGTTCACATGCACCGTGCCGGCACGCAAGGCGCGTGCCACGCGGTGCGCGCGGTCCAGGTCGTGGCTCCAGACGCTGGCCTGCAGACCGTAGGGCGAGTCGTTGGCGATGCGCACGGCGTCCTCCTCGGTTCCGAAGCGTATCACTGCCATCACCGGGCCGAAGATCTCCTCGCGGGCGATGCGCATGGCGTTCGTGGCGTGGTCGAAGACGGTCGGCTCGACATAGAAGCCGCCGGTCTCGGCGCGGGCCTGCGCGCCGCCGTGGCAGGTGGCGCCCTCGGCGCGGCCGGCGTCGATGTAGCCCAGCACGGTGCGCAACTGGCCCTCGTCGACCAGCGCGCCCATCGTGGTGCGCTCGTCCAGCGGATCGGCCGGCTGCCAGGCGGGCATCTGCGCGCGCACCTCGGCGACGAAGTCGTCGGCTATTGATTCGTGCACCAGCACCCTGGAGGGCGCGTTGCACGACTCGCCCTGGTTGAAGAACAGGCTCTGCGCGACGGTGCGCGCCGCGCGCGCCGGATCCTTGTGGTCGGGAAACACCAGGAAGGCCGACTTGCCGCCCAGCTCGTTGTAGACGCGCTTGAGGTTGGAGCGCCCGGCGTAGTCGAGCATGCGCCGGCCGGTGCGGGTCGAGCCGGTGAAGCCGATCGCGTCGACCTCCATGTGCAGCGCCAGCGCCTCGCCGGCCTCGTGGCCGAAGCCGGGCACCACATTGAAGACGCCCGGTGGCAGGCCGGCTTCCACCGCGATCTCGGCCAGGCGCAGGGCGGTCAGCGGCGATTTCTCGCTCGGTTTCATGACGACCGAATTGCCGGTGGCCAGCGCGGGCCCGAGTTTCCAGGCCGCCATGATCATCGGGTAGTTCCACGGCACGATGCAGCCGATCACGCCCATCGGCTCGCGGGTGATCATCGCCAGCGCGTTCGGCCCGGTCGGCGCGATCTCGTCATACACCTTGTCGATCGCCTCGGCATACCAGGCGATGGTGCGCGCGGTGGCCGGCACGTCGACCGTGCGGGCGAAGCGGATCGGCTTGCCCATGTCGAGGGTTTCGAGCAGCGCGAGTTCGTCGCGGTGCGCCAGGATCGCTTCGGCAAAGCGCTGCAGCACCTTCTTGCGCGCCGCCGGCGGCTGGCGCGCCCAGCGCCCGTCGTCGAAGGCCGCGCGGGCGGCCAATACGGCCGCATCGATATCCGCCGCCTGCCCGCGCGCCATCGCGCCCAGCCGCCGCCCGTCGATCGGCGAATGCTTGTCAAACGTCTCACCGCTGGCGCTGGCCACGCGCTGCCCATTGATGAAAGCGCGGCCGTCGAGGGTGAGGGCGGCGGCACGGTCGTGCCAGGTGGGGGAGGGGGTCATGGGGGCTCCGTGCGTTTGGGGTTAGCGGGGTTATTTGTTGGGGTGCTGGCTGGGCTTTGAATATTTATTCAGCGCGGCGCGTGGTTCGATTTTTGATCGGCGCGATGTGAGCCGAAATATATGTCTGACGTTCGAGTTAACCCTGACCGCGGAGGCGGGCGCTGTAAGGCCAGGCAACGACGATGGTACACACTGGCGTTGCCTGGCCTTACAGCGCCTGCCGTAGCGGGTCAGGGTTGAACGAGGGGTTAGGCCTCACTGTGCCGGTGCGTGCCATGGTGTACACGCGGCTCGAACTCACTGTTTGCCATTTGCGCCGGTTGGCCACGCTCTTTGCACTGCTCTTGCGATGTGGTCCGACTGATGCGGCCTGCGCTACGGGCACGGCCGAGCACGGAGCTGAACTAAGGCTGGGTCTCAAGGGCGACCCGCGCTACAAGGGTTCCTGGACCGCAAAGCGACAGACCGATGTACGTCTCGGCGATTGCCTCCAGCTTGCCTTCGGGTAGTTCAATGTCGAAGGTGGTGACCTCCTGCGAGCCGCCAAGCGCCCACTCTCTGCGCTTGATCGTGCCGCCGAGGCGTGCGACGGCCTTGCACAGACGCTGGAAGACCGCGTCGTCGTATTCATCGCCTAGGACCAGCCGGGACATTTTTCGTGAGGCCTAACGTTGGAAATCAGCGGCGCCAGCACGGCGTCCGCTGGATTGATTTGTTAGGCCATAGCGTTGAGTTTGCATAATGCTTTCGCAATCTCGTCACGATGTTTGGCAAGCTTCATCCACTTTGGAAGTCTTGAGAACATTGCTCTGTTGCCGGAGTTCTGGCGCACGCGAAGCTTAGCCGTGACATAGCCAGACAGTTCGTTTAGGTGCCTCAAGTTGTATGCCCACACGGTTCCGTGCCGTGTGCTTGTGGCTAGCCTCAAGGAAAGACCAAAGTGTGGATCGCAGCTCCTGTCTTCAGGCAAGGCTCGGGTCAATGTGGCCGTGACGAAAGTTTGACGGCCGCACTCGGGACACTCCGCTGCAAGTTGAGTTGGAGGTTCTGGCGGAAGTGCTTCGTATGCAACGGTTGGAGTAAGCCACTTGTGCCCGCAATAGCCGCAAGGTTGACGACCAGCTGCGCGAACGGCGCCCACCCAGTGCCCTGCCTCAGAAGACAGAACCAAGTTGCAGTTGCTGCACTCGAATTTCGCGTTCCACTTGTAAGGAGACCAAGTGGCCCGGACAACTCCAGGTGCCCCACAGCCAATACAGGTCACCAGCACTTCATCCGCGAATGCTGTAAGCAACTTGCCAGTGTCTACAAAGCGCTCAGTGTTGCTCATAGTGGCCTAACGAATGAAAGGGACATCCCCAAGCCGCCCCGCCAGCCACCCGAGGTTTTTCCTCATGCGCTGACGGCGAGCCGGATCGACGATGGGGTTGCTCAATCTCAATCCCGATCCAACCGACGCAAGGAGATGTCCATGACCATTGCCTTTCTCGGCATCGATCTCGCCAAGAACGTGTTTGCCCTGCACGGCGTCGATGCCACCGGCCGGGCCTGTCTGGTGCGCCCGAGCGTGCGGCGCGATCAGTTGCTGGAGTCGGTGGCCAAACTGCCGCCCTGCACCATCGGCATGGAGGCGTGTTCGGGCGCGCACCACTGGGCGCGCCAGTTCGCCGACTTCGGCCACACCGTGCGGCTGATGGCCCCGAAGTTCGTCGCCCCGTACCGCATGAGCGGCCGGCGCGGCAAGAACGATGCCGCTGATGCCGCCGCCATCTGCGAGGCGGTGCAGCGCCCGGCCATGCGCTTCGTGCCGATCAAGTCCGAACTCTCTCAGTGTCGGCTCGCCATCCACACCGTGCGCCAAGGCTGGGTCAAGGCCCGCACCGCCACCATCAACCGCCTGCGCGGCCTGATGAGCGAGTTCGGCATCGTGCTGCCGCTCAAGGCCCAGACCGTGCGCCAGCTGGCTGCCGAGCAGGCCGAAACCTTGCCCCACTGGGCCAGGACGGCCTGCATGGATTTGCTCGACGAACTGCGCCGGCTCGATGAGCGCGTGGCCGCCTACGACGAGCACATCCAGGTCATGGCCTGTGCCGACGACCGCTCGCGCCGCCTGATGCAGATGCCCGGCATCGGCGCGACCACCGCCAGCGCACTGCTGGCCAGCATCGGTCACGGTCACGACTTCGCTAATGGCCGCCAACTCGCCGCCTGGCTCGGGCTGGTGCCCGGGCAATACAGCTCCGGTGGCAAACAGCGGCTGGGTCGCATCACCAAGGCCGGAGACAGTTACCTGCGAACACTGCTGATCCTGGGTGCGCGGGCCACGCTGGCGGCCGCGACCAAGAAGAAGGACCGGCTCAGCCGCTGGGCGGTGGCGCTGTCCGAGCGGCGCGGCTACTGGAAGGCGGTCGTCGCGGTCGCGGCCAAGAATGCCCGCATGGCCTGGGCGATGCTCGCCAAGGGCGAAGACTTCAAACCCGTGACGACGTGAGCCGATCCGGCCCGTCGAACCGCTCTCGAATCTCTCATCCGATACCGTGAAGAAGGAAGAATCTGCCACCGCGTGATGCCTGCGTTGATGGAACAAGGTCAGACCTGCGTGGGGAGTGCTCGGCTATATTTCGGAGGCAAGCTCGCAAGAGCAACCTCGGCTAACGAATGGAGCCCCCACGCGCGTCTTTCATCAGGGTCAGCGGCACAGACAGCCGCAACAAAGACCGGTTGTAGTTTTGCAGTCCGCACCTTGTTCTCCCTGTCAGTCGCTGGTTTCGTGTGCGTAGTCAGATCGTTTGAACGCTGCTCAGGCGGGTTTCAGGAAAACTCGCTCGGAGAGGTTTTGTTGACTTCGCGGGGATGCCCTTGAGTAATTTAGGCGTTACGGCCTTGCCGCCTAACGCGGCCCTTGACATCTAACTTGGTGTCAAAAACATGCCCAAGTCCTTGTCATCGTTGGCCTTTGATTGCTGCGTGATGCATAACTTCATCCTAAATTGACCACCAAACCCTGCACTGTAGGGGCCGCCTGCAGTGCCTGTGTTCTATCCTCGCAGAATAAACGCCGGCCGGTCAGTTGCCAGCGTTCACACCCACCCCCGCGCCTGCAGATCCGCCAGCGTCAGATCCAGGCAGAGCCGGATCAGGCCGGCGAGTTCGTCGACCTGCTCGACAGTCATCACCAGTGGCGGGGCGATGATCATGCGGTCGCCGACCGCGCGCATGATCAGGCCGTTGCCGAAGCAGTGACTGCGGCAGACCATGCCGACTTCCAGCGCCGGGTCGAAGGGCGTGCCGCGGCCGTCCTGCGTGCCGTCCTTGGCGCGCACCAGCTGCAGCGCCGCCATCAGGCCGCAGCTCTGCGTCTCGCCGACCAGCGGGTGATCGCGCAGCGACTCGAAGACGGCGGCCAGGCGCGGGCCGGTCTCGTCGCGCACCCGCTCGACCAGCTTCAGTTCCTGGATCAGCCGGATGTTGGCCAGCGCCACCGCGCAGGCCACCGGGTGGCCGCTGTAGGTGTAGCCGTGCTCGAACTCGCCGCCCTGCTCGATCAGCACCTTGGCGACGCGCTCGCCCACCATCACGCCGCCCAGCGGCACATAGCCCGAGGTCACGCCCTTGGCAAACGTCATCAGGTCGGGCTTCGTGCCCATCGTCTCGCAGCCGAACCAGTTTCCGGTGCGCCCGAAGCCGCAGATCACCTCGTCGCTGACCAGCAGGATGTCGTACTTGTCGCAGATGCGCTGGATCTCCGGCCAGTAGGTCGCGGGTGGCACGATCACGCCGCCGGCGCCCTGCACCGGCTCGCCGATGAAGGCGGCCACCTTGTCGGGGCCGACCTCCAGGATCTTCTGCTCCAGCCAGCCGGCCGCCTTCAGGCCGAACTCGTCGCGCGTCATGCCGGCGCCGTGCTCCAGCCAGTGCGGCTGGTCGATGTGGTCGATGCCGGGAATCGGCAGGCCGCCCTGCGCGTGCATGTACTTCATGCCGCCCAGCGAGGCGCCCGCCATCGTCGAGCCGTGGTAGCCGTTCCAGCGGCTGAGGATGACCTGGCGCTCGGGCTGGCCCTTGAGATCCCAGTAGCGGCGCACCATGCGCACCACGGTGTCGTTGCCCTCCGAGCCCGAGCCGGCGAAGAAGACATGCCTGAACTGCGGCGGCGTCACCTCGGCCAGCAGCTCGGCCAGTTCGACCGCCGGTGGCGTCGTGGTCTGGAAGAAGCTGTTGTAGAAGGGCAGCTTGGCCATCTGCGCGGTGGCGGCGTCGATCAGCGCCTGCTGGCCGTAGCCGACGTTGACGCACCACAGGCCGCTCATCGCGTCGAAGAGCCGGTGGCCGTCGGAGTCCCAGAGGTAGACGTTCTCGCCGCGCTCGATGATGCGCGAGCCCTTCTTCGCCAGCGCCTGGAAGTCGGTGAAGGGATGCAGGAAGTGGGCGGCGTCCAGGGCCTGCCAGTCGGCGGTGGTGCGGGTGGGGGTGGTGGTCATGGTCGATGTCCTGAGTGTTTGGGGGGATCTCCGTCATCCCCGCGAAGGCGGGGAGCCACGCTGCGCACGGTGTGGGGGCCTGCGTGGGTGCCCCGCCTTCGCGGGCATGACGGTGAAAAACAGCGGTCGATGTTCGAGGAGATCGGTCGTTCCGCGGGCGCTCAGACGTGCAGCAGCAGGTGCTCGCGCTCCCACGGCGAGATCACTTTCATGAACTCGGCGTACTCGATTTCCTTGACCTCGGTGTAGACGGTGATGAAGGACTCGCCCAGCACGCTGGCCAGGTCGCGCTCGGCGCGCAGCTTCTCCAGCGCCTCGCCGAGGCTGCGCGGCAGCTGGTAGTCGCCGAGGTAGGCGTCGCCCTTGCACTCGGGCGTGGGCTCGACGCGGTTCTTCATGCCCAGATAGCCGCAGGCCAGCGTCGCCGCCAGCGCCACATACGGGTTGGCGTCGGCGCCGATGACGCGGTTCTCGATGCGCCGCGCCGCAGGCGAGGCCACCGGCGAGCGGATGCCCACCGTGCGGTTGTCGGTGCCCCACTGGATGTTGATCGGCGCGGCGGTGAAGCGCGCCAGGCGGCGGTAGCTGTTGACATAGGGCGCGAACAGCGCCATCGCCGCCGGGATGTACTTCTGCAGCCCGCCGATGTACCAGCGGAACATGTCGCTGGCGCTGCCGTCGGCGTTGCTGAAGATGTTGCGCCCCTGCGCATCGACGATGCTCTGGTGGATGTGCATCGCGCTGCCCGGCTCGCCGGCGATCGGCTTGGCCATGAAGGTGGCGAACATGTTGTGGCGCATCGCGGCTTCCCGCACCGTGCGCTTGAAGAAGAACACCTCGTCGGCCAGCCCGAGCGGGTGGTCGTGGAAGAAGTTGATCTCCATCTGGCCGGCGCCGATCTCGTGGATCAGCGTGTCGACATTCAGCTCCATCTGCTCGCAGTAGGAGTAGACGTCCTCGAACAGCGGGTCGAACTCGTTGACCGCGTCGATCGAGTAGGCCTGGCGGCTGGTCTCGGCGCGGCCCGAGCGGCCGATCGGCGGCTTGAGCGGCATGTCCGGATCGGTGTTGCGCGCCACCAGATAGAACTCCAGCTCCGGCGCGACGATCGGGTTCCAGCCTTCGGCCTCGAACAGCTCGCAGACCCGGCGCAGCACCGAGCGCGGCGCGAAGGGCACGATGTTGCCGGCCTTGTCATAGCAGTCGTGCACCACCTGCGCGGTCGGGTCGCTGGCCCACGGCACGATGCGCACGGTGCGCGGGTCCGGGCGCAGGTGCATGTCGTGGTCGGTCGGGCTGATGACGTCGTAGTAGGGCCCCTCGGACGGGAACTCACCGGTCACGCCCATCGCCACCACCGCTTCCGGCAGGCGCATGCCGCGGTCCTCGGTGAACTTCTGGCGCGGCAGGATCTTGCCGCGCGCCACACCGGTCAGGTCGGGCACCAGGCATTCGATCTCGGTGACGCGGTGCCGGTCGAGCCACTGCTCGAGGTCGTTGAAGTTGAAATGCTTTCTGTCGCTGTTCATGGGGAGTCTCGTTCACATGCAGGCGAGCCGCACCGGCATGGCGCGCCAGGGGTGGCTCGCATGCGGCATCGGGCTCGGTCGGGGCAGGGCGCGCGGACTCAGCGACTGGGTGGGCGGTGCAGGTCCCGGTAGTCCTGACAGGCGAGACCGAAGGCACGCAGCAGCGCCATCGACACCGGGTTGGAGGCGGCCTGCCACTCGGGATGCCACTGCACCGCGAGCTGGAAGACCGGTCCCTGCGGGTGGCCGCCGATCGAGAAGGCCTCGACCAGGCCATCAGGCGCGCGGGCCTCGATGTTCAGGCCCTCGGCCAGACGGCTCACGCCCTGGCCATGCACGCTGTTGACGACGATGTCGGCCGGTCGGCCCAGGGTGCCCAGCGCGCGCGCCATCAGGCCCTCGGGCGCCAGGTGGACCGGATGGGCCGGACCGTACTGCACCTCGACCGGATCCTCGCTGCGCGAGCGGTGGTCGGCCAGGCCGTCGACTTCCTGCACCGCCTGGTGCAGCGTGCCGCCGAGCGCGACATTGACCTCCTGGAAGCCGCGGCAGATCGCCAGCAGCGGCATGCCGCGTGCGACCAGCTTCGGGATCAGCGGCAGCGTCCAGTCGTCGCGCGCCGGATCGAGCGGCAGGGTGTCGTCATGCACCGCCTGGCCGAAATGGCTCGGGTGCACATTGGAGGGCGAGCCGGTCAGCAGCACGCCATCGGCCAGGTCGAGCAGGGCGTCGAGTTCCTCGCGCGAGGCGGAAGGCACCACCAGCGGCAGCGCGCCGGCCAGGCGCACCGCATCGACATATTTCTGGCCTGCGACATGGAAGGGATGCTGTCCGAGCATCCGGTTGCAGGCCGGGACCAGCACCACAGGGGGCCGGCGGGACGGGATCGAGCTGTTCATTGGGCTTGCCGCGACCAGGTTATTGGCCTGGAGGCGCTGGGCTTACTGACCTCACTGCGGGTCGGACAAGGGGCACCGAGGTGTTGCATGGAGTGTGCCAGCACCAATCGGGTGCGTCCACCGGGTTCCCCCGATGGCAATGGCCGGGCTGCGGTCTTCAGCCGGTGAGGTCGCGCAGCCGGTGCCACAGCATGCCCAGCACCAGCGTCGGGGTGCGCAGGCGCTCGCCGCCGGGAAAGGGGCGGTGCCGCAGCCGCGCGAACAGGTCGAAGCGGCTGGCGTCCTCGCAGATCGCCTCGGCCACCAGCTTGCCGGCCAGCCCGGACAACGCCAGACCGTGGCCCGAGAAGCCCTGCAGCAGATAGATCGGTGCACCGGCCGCCCCATCCGGGGGCAGGCGGCTGAAATCGGGTGCACGGTTCATCGTGATGTCGACGAATCCGCCCCAGACATGGGTCAGCGGCCGCCAGGCCAGACGCGGGAAGACCCGGGCGAGGCGCGCCTGCAGGCTGCCGGCCAGGTTCGGCGGGGTCAGCGTGCTGTAGCTGACCTTGCCGCCGAAGAGAAGGCGCTGGTCGGCGGTCGGGCGGAAATAGTCGAGCACGAAGTTGCTGTCGCAGACCGCCGCGCGGGTGGGCAGCAGACCGTCCATCTCGCTGGGATCGAGCGGCTCGGTCACGCCGACATAGGTGCCCACCGGCATGATGCGCGCGCCGGTGCCCGGCGGCAGCGCGCCGACGCCGGCCAGCGCCGGCAGGTGCACATTGCCGGCCAGCAGCACCTGGTCGGCGACCACCTGGCCCTGCGGCGTGCGCAGCAGCGTGACGCTGCGGTGGCGCTCGACGCGCTGCACCGGGCTGTGCTCATGCAGCCGCGCGCCCTCGCGCCAGGCGGCGTCGGCCAGGCCGAGCGCGTACTTGAGCGGATGCAGATGGCCGCCGCGGCGGTCGTAGCAGCCGCCGTGGTAGCGCGGGCTGCGGATGTGCAGGCCCAGCGCCGCGCGGTCCAGCCACTGGGTCGGATGATCGTAGGCGCTGGCCATGCGCTCGGCATCGCGGCGCAGCGCGGCGGCCTTGCGCGCGCTGGTGGCCACCGTCAGCGCGCCCGACTGCCAGTCGCAGGCGATGCGGTAGCGGTCACGCCGGGCATGGATCAGCGTCAGGGCCTCCAGCGTCATCGCCCACAGGCGGCGCGCATCGGCCAGGCCGAGCTGGGCCTCGATCTCGTCCATGCCGCAGGCCAGACCGCCCAGCGCCTGGCCGCCGTTGCGCCCCGACGCCGCCCAGCCGAGCTGCTGCGCCTCCAGCAGCACCACCTGCCGGCCACGCTGCGCCAGCTCCAGCGCGGCCGACAGTCCGGCCAGGCCGCCGCCGACGATCGCCACCTCGGCGCGGACCTCGCCTTGCAGCGCGCGGTGGTCCTGTCGGCGTGATGCCGTCTCGGCGTACCAGGAATGGCGGGCCAGCGATCGGTCGGTCTGCAGCAGCATGCGCGCGTCGTCTCTCCCTGTCCGGCGGCTGCCGGGTTCGCACTGATTGTGCTGCAGGCGCTGCGGCGCGTGAAGCCTGTCACGACCTGGAATCGATCCCGTCCGGTCGCGCACTCATGCGCGCAGTGGAACAATCGCCTCCCTGATTCCCTGACCATTTTCCTGACCGTTTCGATCGCACGGAGCTTGCCCATGTCTTCTCTCTGCCCGTCTTCCGGCGTGCCGTCTCCCGCCCTGCCTGCAGGCGCCCTCGAGCGGCTCGAGGCGCTGCTGTCCTGTCCGGCCGGCGCGGCCGGCACCGGCGGGCGGCGGGTGCTCGGCCTGGTCGGGGCGCCGGGCGCCGGCAAGTCGACGCTGGCCGAGGCGCTGCTGCAGCACTGCGAGCGCCTGCAGCCCGGCCTGGCCTGCCTGGTGCCGATGGACGGCTTCCATCTGGCGCAGGCCGAACTCGAGCGCCTGGGCCGCGCCGCGCGCAAGGGCGCGCCCGACACCTTCGACAGCGCGGGCTTCGTGGCGCTGCTGCGCCGGCTGCGGGCGCCGGTCGCGGGCGAGACGGTCTACGCGCCGGTCTTCCGCCGCGAGATCGAGGAGCCGGTGGCCGGCGCGATCGGCGTGCCCGACACCGTGCGCCTGGTCATCACCGAGGGCAACTATCTGCTGCTGGACGAGCATGGCTGGGCGCCGGTGCGCGGGCTGCTGGACGCGTCCTGGTATGTCGGCGTCGACGACGCGCTGCGCCGGCGCCGGCTGGTCGAGCGCCATGTCCGCTTCGGCCGCACTCCCGCCGAGGCCGAGGCCTGGGCCGAGTCGACCGACGAGCCCAATGCCCGGCGCATCGCCGCCACCCGCGAGCGCGCCGACTGGACCGTCATGATCGACTGAGCTCCGTCAAATCCATTGTCAAACGGTTGTCACGGGAGGGCGACAGCATCGCGGGTCAGATCCTGTTTCACATTCGCCGGAGTCCGTCTGCCATGTCCGATGTCGCCCGATCCGCTGCCGGAGCCGTCCGCCGTACCGTGCTGACCGTCGTGGCCGACCCGGTGATCCGCGAGCTGCTGGCGCTGCATCTGCGCGAGGCCGGCTTCTTTGCGGTCACCGCCGCCACCTCGGCCGAGGCCTGCCGCCTGGCCGGCGAGGTGCTGCCCGATGTGCTGCTGATCGATCCCGATGCGCCCGAATGCGCCGATCTGGCCTTCTGCGCCCGCCTGTCGGAGACGGTGCGCATCGTGGTGCTGTCGGGCTCGCCGGCCTGCTGCAGCCGGGTGCCCCGGGTCGCGCTGTGCCTGCACAAGCCCTATGCGCCCCGTGATCTGGTCGAGCGGCTGCAGGGCCTGCCGGACCGCGATGATTCGCCCGACCTGAGCCGGCAGGGGGGGCTCGAGATCGATCTGGACCGCCACCTGATCACCGTGCGGCGCCAGGGCCGGCGGGTCGAGCTTGACCTGTCGCCGGTGGAGCTGCGGCTGCTGCGCTGTCTGGTCGAGCAGCCTGGCCGGGTGCTGACCCGCGAGATGCTGCGCAGCCAGGTCTGGGGCGAGGGTGCGGCGGTCGATCTGCGCACCGTCGACCAGAACATCCGCCGGCTGCGCCGCGAGCTGGGCGAGGCCGATGCAGGCGAGCTGATCCGCACGGTGCGCGGCATCGGCTACCGCTTCAGCGAGGGCGCGATCGCCTGAAGCCATCCCCTGTGATCCGAAACGGGCCAGGCCGGGCTTCCTTATGATCGGCGCATGTCCGATTCCCTCTTCACGCCCGCCGACGAGCGCGCGATGCGCCTGGCGCTCGACCAGGCCCTCAATGCCGCGCTGGTCGGCGAGGTGCCGGTCGGCGCGGTGATCCTGCGCGACGGCCAGCTCATCGCCACCGGCTACAACCGCCCGATCACTACCCACGACCCGACGGCGCATGCCGAGATGGTGGCGCTGCGCCATGCCGCCGAGCTGCTCGAGAACTACCGCCTGCCCGACTGCGAGCTGTTCGTGACGCTGGAGCCCTGCGCGATGTGCGCGATGGCGCTGATGCACGCGCGCTTCAAGCGGGTGGTGTTCGGTGCCTGGGACCCGAAGACCGGCTCGGCCGGCTCGGTGGTCGACCTGTTCGCCCAGCCGCAGCTCAATCACCACACCACGGTGCAGGGCGGGCTGCTGGCCGAGCCCTGCGGCGATCTGCTGCGCGAGTTCTTCGCCCGGCGCCGCGCCGAGCAGAAGGCGCAGCGCCAGCGCGAGCGCGAGGCGCTGGCCGGCCTGCAGGCGCCGGCGGCCGAGCTGCCCGCCATCCCGGCCGGCGAGGCGCTCGAACTCGATGCCGCCCAGCTGGCCGGCCTGAGCGATCTGAACGATCTGAGTGATCTCAGTGATCTGAACCAACCGGGATTCAAGCGATGAGCCTGAGCGAATCCGTTGTCAGCGCGGCCCGGCCGACGCTGACCCTCTACAGCCCCTCCGGCGTGGTGATGCGCGCGCCCGACCTGCGCCGCGCCGCCTCCCGGCTGGAGCGGCTGGGCTTCGCGGTGACGGTCGACGCCAGCGCGACCGCCAAGTTCCAGCGCTTCGCCGGCGACGACGACACCCGGCTGGCGGCGCTGCACCGTGTCGCCGATGCGGCGCCTTCGATCGCGCTGGCCACCCGCGGCGGCTACGGCCTGACCCGGCTGCTCGACCGCATCGAGTGGGACCGGCTGGCCGCGGCGGTCGACCGCGGCACCCGCTGGGTCGGCTACAGCGACCAGACCGCGCTGCAGCTGGCGCTGCTGGCGCACACCGGGCGCAGCAGCTGGCACGGCCCGCTGGGCATCGAGGACTTCGGCCGCACCGACGGCGACGGCCCCGGCGGTCTGGACGACCTCACGCCCGACTGCTTCATCGAGGCGATGAGCGGCGAGCTGGAGGCGGTCGGCTTTCGCACCGAGGCGGGCTTCGACGGCCTGCACGGCCACGGCGTGCTGTGGGGCGGCAACCTGACGGTGCTGTGCTCGCTGCTGGGCACGCCGCACTGGCCGCGCATCGAGGGCGGCATCCTGTTCGTCGAGGACATCAACGAGCATCCCTATCGGGTCGAGCGCATGCTGCTGCAGCTGCACCAGGCCGGGGTGCTGGCGGCGCAGAAGGCGGTGCTGCTGGGCGACTTCGGCGGCTGGCGCAAGTCGCCGCTGGACCGCGGCTACACGCTCAAGACCATGGTGGCGCAGCTGCGCTCGGTCTGCCCGGTGCCGATCCTGACCGGTCTGCCCTTCGGCCATGTGCCGACCAAGGTGACGCTGCCGGTGGGCCGCTGCGTCGAGCTGCAGGTGCTGCGCCGCGACGTGCTGCTGTCCTGGGCCTGCGACCACGACCATGACCACGACCACGACCACGACCACGACCACGACTGACACCGTGACACCGTGACACCGTGACGCCGTCATCCTCGCGCAGGCGAGGACCTACCCCCGCCGCGTCGCGATCAGCGACTTCACCTGCGGCGCCTGCAGCACCGGGCGCACCGCCTCGGCCTCGGCCAGCGGCTGCACCTCGACCAGCGTGGCCAGGCAGCGCCGGGTCAGGTCGTGGTAGGTGCGCGTGCCCTCGAGCTTCCAGGCCACCTCGGCCTCGCTGAGTTCGCGCATCCGCTTCGCGGGCGTGCCCGCCACCAGCGTGCGCGGCGCCACCCGTGCGCCCGCCGGCACGAAGGCGCAGGCCGCGACGATCGCCTCCGCGCCGATCTCCGCCTCGTCCATCACCACCGCGTTCATGCCAACCAGCGCGTCGCGGCGCACGGTGCAGCCGTGCAGCACCGCACCGTGGCCGATGTGGCCGTTGCGCTCGATCAGCGTGACCTGCTCGGGAAAGCCGTGCACCACGCAGGTGTCCTGCAGATTGGCGCCTTCCTCCAGCACGATGCGGCCGAAGTCGCCGCGCAGGCTCGCGCACGGGCCCACATAGCAGTCCGGGCCGACATGCACGTCGCCGATCAGCACCGCGGTCGGATGCACATGCGCGCTCGGATGCACGACCGGGATGACGCCTTCGAGGCTGTAGCAGGGCATCGGGGTTCTCCTTGATTGTCCGGGATCAAGCTGGGAGCCTAATATCTACCGAACGGTCGGTCAATTGACGAGACCCCAGGAGACACCCTGATGCCTGACGTGACGCCCGAACCCTCCGAACCCTCTGCGGCCCCTGAATCTCCGCTGCGCCTGGAGCGCGCCGGCGCGGTGCTGACGCTGACGCTGGACCGCCCGGCGGTGCTCAACAGCCTGACCACCGAGCTGCTGCGCGCGCTCTTCCTGGCGCTGGACGCGGCGGCCGAGGACCGCAGCGTGCGCTGCGTGGTGCTGACCGGCGCGGGCCGGGCCTTCTGCGCCGGGCAGGATCTGGCCGATCCGGCGATCTCGCCGCCGGACGAGGCCGCGCGCGCCAGCGGCGCCGCGCCGAAGGACATCGGTCATCTGCTGGCGCATTTCTACCGGCCGATGCTGCTGCGGCTGCGCTCGATGCCGGTGCCGGTGATCGCGGCGGTCAACGGCGTGGCCGCCGGCGCGGGCGCCAATCTGGCGCTGGCCTGCGATCTGGTGGTGGCGGCGCACTCGGCCAGCTTCATCCAGGCTTTCTCGAAGATCGGCCTGGTGCCGGACTGCGGCGGCACCTGGCTGCTGCCGCGCGCGGTCGGCCGGGCGCGGGCGCTGGGCCTGGCGATGCTGGGGGACCGCCTGCCCGCCGTGGAGGCCGAGCGCATCGGCCTGATCTGGCGCTGCGTGGATGATGCCGAGCTGGCGGGCGAGGTCGGCACGCTGGCCGCGCGGCTGGCCGCGATGCCGACGCGTGCGCTGGTCGAGACCCGCCGCGCGCTGGATGCCGCGCAGCAGACCGACCTGGCCGGCGCGCTCGACCACGAGCAGGCGCTGCAGCGCGAGCTGGGCTTCGCGCACGACTATCAGGAAGGCGTGGCCGCCTTCATGGCCCGGCGCGCGCCGAGCTTTTCCGACCGCTGAGCGAGCGCCATGAACGGACACGACATGAACCCCCAGGCCACCGCCGACCATGTGGCCGTCGCGATGATGCGCGAGGACCGCGCCTGCCAGGCGCTGGGCATCGCAGTGGCGTCGATCGCGCCGGGCCGCGCGGTGATGACGATGACGGTGCGCCCCGACATGCTCAACGGCTTCGGCATCTGCCACGGCGGGCTGATCGCCACGCTGGCGGACTCGGCCTTCGCCTATGCCTGCAACGCGTACAACGAGCTGACGGTGGCCTCCGGCCTGTCGGTGGATTTCCTGGCGCCGGGCCGCGAGGGCGACCGGCTCACCGCTGCGGCCGAGGAAGTCTCGCTGGCCGGGCGCACCGGCGTGTACGACGTGACTGTCACCAACCAGCGCGGCGAGCGCATCGCGGTCTTCCGCGGGCGCTCCTACCGCATGAAGGGCCGGCCGACCGTGCCGCCCGCCGTCTGAGTGAGGAGATTTCGCCCCATGCCCGTGCGCCAACCCGCCCCCGGCGACCTGGAGCCGATCGAGACCGCCAGCCGCGACGAGATCGCCGCGCTGCAGCTCCAGCGCCTGCGCCAGACGCTGCGCCATGCCTACGACAACGTGCCGCACTACCGCCAGGCGTTCGACGCGCGCGGCGTGCATCCGGACGACCTGAAGACGCTCGCCGACCTGGCGAAGTTTCCGTTCACCACCAAGAAGGATCTGCGCGACAACTATCCCTTCGGGCTGTTCGCGGTGCCGCGCACGCAGGTGGCGCGCATCCATGCCTCGTCGGGCACCACCGGCAAGCCCACCGTGGTCGGCTACACCGCCGGCGACATCGACCGCTGGGCCGATCTGGTGGCGCGCTCGATCCGCGCCGCCGGAGGCCGTGCCGGCGACATCGTGCACATCGCCTACGGCTACGGCCTGTTCACCGGCGGCCTCGGGGCGCACTACGGCGCCGAGCGCCTGGGCTGCACCGTGATCCCGATGTCGGGCGGCCAGACCGAGAAGCAGGTGCAGCTGATCCGCGACTTCCAGCCCGACCTCATCATGGTCACGCCGAGCTACATGCAGGTGATCGTCGAGGAGTTCGCGCGCCAGGGGCTGGACCCGCGCGAGATGTCGGTGAAGGTCGGCATCTTCGGCGCCGAGCCCTGGACCGAGGCGATGCGCCGCGAGATCGAGGAGAAAGCCGCGATCGACGCGGTCGACATCTACGGCCTGTCGGAGGTGATGGGCCCGGGCGTGGCCAGCGAATGCGTCGAGAGCAAGGACGGCCCGGTGATCTGGGAGGACCATTTCTACCCCGAGATCATCGACCCGGAGACCGGCGAGGTGCTGCCCGACGGATCGGAAGGCGAGCTGGTCTTCACCACGCTGACCAAGGAGGCGCTGCCGGTGATCCGCTACCGCACCCGCGACCTCACCCGGCTGCTGCCGCCGACCTCGCGCGCCTTCCGGCGCATCGGCAAGATCGTCGGCCGCAGCGACGACATGCTGATCATCCGCGGCGTCAATGTCTTCCCGACCCAGATCGAGGAGATCGTGCTGGCGCATGCGCAGCTCTCCGGCCAGTACCAGATCCATGTCGGGCGCGACGGCCACCTCGACGAGGTGCGGGTGTGCTGCGAGAGCCAGCCGGGGCTGGCGCTGTCGCCGGCCGATGCCCGCGCCGCGGCCGACTGGGTGACGCAGCGCATCAAGACGCTGGTGGGCATCTCGACCCGGGTCGAGGTGCTGCCCAGCGATTCGCTCGAGCGCACGCTGGTCGGCAAGGCCCGGCGGGTGTTCGACCGCCGCCCGCGCTGAGGCGGCCCTTCCGCATTCAGGAGCCAAGCATGTACACGCAAGCCATGGACACGATGGGCCGCGACGGCCCCGGCGAGGGCGCCGCACGCCCGGTGCGCAGCGTCGAGGAGATGCAGCGCGAGCGCCATCTGCAGGAGCGCTTCGACGCGCGCATCGACGACGGCGGCTTCATCGAGGCCAAGGACTGGATGCCCGAGAACTACCGCCGCACGCTGCTGCGCCAGATCAGCCAGCACGCGCACTCGGAGATCGTCGGCATGCTGCCCGAGGGCAACTGGATCACCCGCGCGCCCACGCTCAAGCGCAAGGCCATCCTGATGGCCAAGGTGCAGGACGAGGGCGGCCATGGCCTCTACCTCTACGCTGCGGCCGAGACACTGGGCTCCAGCCGTGACGAGATGCTGGGCGCGCTGCATTCGGGCCGTGCCAAGTACAGCTCGATCTTCAACTACCCCACGCTGACCTGGGCCGACATCGGCGTGATCGGCTGGCTGGTCGACGGCGCGGCGATCATGAACCAGGTGCCGATCTGCCGCTGTTCGTACGCGCCCTATGCGCGCGCGATGGTGCGCATCTGCCGCGAGGAGAGCTTTCACCAGCGCCAGGGCTACGACAGCCTGCTGGTGATGATGAAGGAGGGCACCGAGGCGCAGCGCGCGATGGTGCAGGACGCGGTGGACCGCTGGTGGTGGCCCTGCCTGATGATGTTCGGCCCCACCGACGACCAGAGCCCGAACTCGGCGCAGTCGATGCGCTGGGGCATCAAGCGCATCTCCAACGACGACCTGCGCCAGAAGTTCGTCGACGCCACCGTGCCGCAGGCCGAGGTGCTCGGCGTCACGCTGCCCGACCCGGACCTGAAGTGGAACGAGGCGCGCCAGCACTGGGACTTCGGCCCGATCGACTGGGCGGAGTTCTGGCGCGTCGTCGGCGGCGACGGACCCTGCAACCGCGAGCGGCTGCAGATGCGCGTCGACGCCTGGGAAGAGGGCGCCTGGGTGCGCGAGGCCGCACTCGCCCACGCCCGCAAGCACACCGAACCGGAGAAGGTTTCCGCATGAGCACCCCGAACGCACCGACCGGCCACGAAGCCGCCCGCAACGAATGGCCGCTGTGGGAGGTCTTCGTCCGCCCGAAGGCGGGCCTGGACCACAAGCACTGCGGCAGCCTGCATGCGCCGGATGCCGCGATGGCCATCCAGCTGGCCCGCGAGGTCTATGCCCGCCGCCAGGAAGGCACCAGCATCTGGGTGGTGCCCTCCAGCCAGATCACCGCCAGCGATCCCGGCGACAAGGACATCTACTTCGATCCGATGGAGGACAAGGTGTACCGCCACCCGACCTTCTACGCGCTGCCCGAGTCCGTGAACCACATGTGAGCGGAGCGACCGACCGATGAGCACGCCTTCCATCCAGCCCGGCCGCGATCCGGCGGTACAGTACCTGCTGCGCCTGGGCGACTTCTGCCTGATCCATGCGCAGCGCCTGGGCGAGTGGTGCGGCCACGCGCCCATCCTCGAGGAGGACATCGCGCTGACCAACCTCGCGCTCGACCTGATCGGCCAGGCGCGTGCGCTGCTGACCCGCGCCGGCCAGGTCGGCCACGAGCGCGGCGCACCGGCCGCTTTCGACGAGGACCAGCTCGCCTTCCTGCGCGAGGAGCGCGACTACCTGAACCCGACGCTGGTGGAGCTGCCGCGCGGCGACTTCGCCTTCACCGTGCTGCGCAATGCGGCGGTCGCCACCTGGATGCGGCTGATGTGGACGCGGCTACAGGCTTCCCGCGACGCCGAGCTGGCCGCGATCGCCGCCAAGGCGCTGAAGGAGTCGCGCTACCACGAGCAGCATGCGGCCGACTGGGTGGTGCGCCTGGGCGACGGCACGCCCGAGTCGCACCGCCGGCTGCAGGACGCGCTCGACCGGCTCTGGCGCTACACGCCGGAGCTGTTCGAGGCCGATGCGGTCGACGAGGCGGCGGCGGCCAGCGGTCTGGGCCCGCGCTGGGCCGATCTGCGCGAGGACTGGCATGCGGCGATGCAGGCGCTGCTGGACGAGGCCGGCGTGCGTGCGCCGGCCACGGGCAGTCATGTCACCACCGGCCGGCGCGGCGTGCACAGCGAGCACATGGGCCGGCTGCTGGCCGAGATGCAGCATCTGCAGCGCGCCTATCCGGGCGGAGCCTGGTGATGTGCGGCGCGCAGGTGCTCGGCCGCATCGAGGCGGCGTGGCAGGCGATCGACCCGGTGCCCGATCCGGAGATCCCGGTGCTGACGCTGCGCGATCTCGGCATCGTCCGCGAGGTGCGTCTGGACGCGGAGGGCGCGCTGGAGGTGGTGCTCACGCCCACCTACAGCGGCTGCCCGGCCACCGAGGTGATCTCGGCCAGCGTCGCCGAGGCGCTGGAGGCCGCGGGCCTGGCGCCCTTCGCGGTCACGCTGCGCCGCGCGCCGGCCTGGACCACCGACTGGATCAGCGAACAGGGCCGCCAGCGCCTGCGCGAGTACGGCATCGCGCCGCCGGGGCCGGTGGCGGCCGGCGAGGGCGTGCCGGTGCGGCTGCATCGCCGCACGTCCGCGTCCGCGCCGGCGGCGTCGGCCGATCCGTCCTGCCCGCGCTGCGACAGCCCGCGCACCGAGAGGCTGTCGGCCTTCGGCTCGACCGCCTGCAAGTCGCTGTGGCGCTGCCTGGCCTGCCGCGAGCCCTTCGAGCACTTCAAGCCGATCTGAATCCGAACCGGATCCCGACATCATGAGCCTGCATTTCCACGAACTCACCGTCCGCGAGGTCCGCCCCGACACCGACGAGGCGGTGCTGCTGAGCTTCGAGCTGCCCGAGACGCTGGCCGAGACCTTCCGCTTCCAGGCCGGCCAGTACCTGACGCTGCGTGCCGAGGTGGGCGGCGAGGACCTGCGCCGCTCCTACTCGATCTGCGCCGCGCCGCGGGACGGCGTGCTGCGGGTGGGCGTGCGCCGGGTGCCCGGCGGGCGCTTCTCGAACTGGATCGGCACGCGGCTGAAGGCCGGCGACACGCTGCAGGTCTTTCCGCCGCAGGGCCATTTCACGCTGCCCGCGCCGGCGGCCGAGGGCGCGGCGCGCCATGTCGTCGGCTTTGCGGCCGGCAGCGGCATCACGCCGATCCTGTCGATCCTGAAGACGGTGCTGGAGACCGAGCCGGCCAGCCGCTTCACGCTGGTCTATGCCAACCGCTCGCTGCGCTCGACGATGTTCCGCGAGGAACTCGAGGACCTGAAGAACCGCTTCCTGACCCGGCTGGCGCTGCACCCCGTCTTCTCGGTCGAGCCGGTGGACACGCCGCTCAACGCCGGCCGGCTGGACGAGGCCAAGCTGGCGCTGCTGCTGCGCACCGTGGTGCCGGCGGACCGGATCGATCAGGCCTTCGTCTGCGGCCCGCACAGCTTCAACGACACCGTCGAGGCCGGGCTGAAGGCCGCCGGCGTGGCGCCCGAGCGTCTGCATGTCGAGCGCTTCGGCGTGCCGGAGGCGCAGCGCGGCCAGTCGCCGGCGCAGCTGCATCCGGTGCTGCCGGGCGACGCGCCGCAGGCGACGGTGAGCATCGTGCGCGACGGCCTGCGCCGCGAGATCGAGTTCCGCGCCGGCGACGCCAGCCTGCTGGAGGCGGCCGCGCGCGCCGGGCTGGACGTGCCGTATTCCTGCAAGTCCGGGGTATGCTGCACCTGCCGGGCCCGCGTGCTCGAGGGGCAGGTGCGCATGGATCGCAACTTCTCGCTCGAGGCCCACGAGGTGGCCGCCGGCTTCGTGCTGACCTGCCAGTCGCATCCGCTGACCCCCCGGGTCGTGCTGTCCTTCGACGAGCGCTGAGCCCCGCCGCGACGCGCCCCGACCGACGCCCGACCCCCGACGCATCCTGATCCCGTGGCCCGTACCCGCTCCCCCGCCTATGACGACCAGCGCGAGATGATCCTCGCCCATGCCGCCGACCTGTTCGCGCGGCGCGGCTATCCCGCCACCTCGATGAACCAGCTGGCCGAGGCCTGCGGCCTGTCCAAGCCGACGCTCTACCACTACTACCGCGACAAGTACGCGCTGCTGGTGCAGATCGCCGAGGGCCATGTCGGCCGGCTGGCCGAGCTGGTGGCCGAGATCGAGGCCGAGGGCCTGCCGGCGCGGCCGCGCCTGCACCGGCTGATCATCCGCTTCGTGCAGGAATATGCCGGCGCGCAGAACGCGCACCGGGTGCTGACCGAGGATGTGCGCTTCCTGGAAGAAGCCGACCGCGAGCGCATCCTGGTGACCGAGCGCCGGGTGGTCGACGGCTTCGCGCGCGCGCTGGGCGAACTGCGCCCGGACCTGGACGCGGCGCGGCTGGCGGTGCCGGTGTCGATGCTGCTGTTCGGGATGATCAACTGGATGTTCACCTGGCTGCGGCCCGACGGCTCGCTGGACCACGAGGCGATGGCCCCGATCGTCGCCGATCTCTTTCTTGGCGGGCTGCCGCATGTGAGCGTGCCCGCCCCACCCCCCAGAGGAGACACACCGTGAAGAAGACCCCCGCCCCCCGCACCCCCCGCACCTTGCTGGCGCTGGCTGCCGCGCTGCTCAGCACCGCCGCGCTGGCCGACATCAACGTCGGCGTGACCGTCTCGGCCACCGGCCCGGCCGCCTCGCTGGGCATTCCGGAGAAGAACACCATCGCGCTGATGCCCAAGACGATCGGCGGCGAGAAGGTGAACTACATCGTCCTGGACGATGCCTCCGACACCACCACCGCGGTGGCCAACACCCGCAAGCTGCTGACCGAGCACAAGGTCGACATCCTCATCGGCTCGACCACCACGCCCAACTCTCTGGCGATGATCGACGCGGTGGCCGAGGCGCAGACGCCGATGATCTCGATGGCGGCCTCGGCGCGCATCGTCGAGCCGCAGGACGCCAAGAAGCGCTGGGTCTTCAAGACGCCGCAGAACGACATCCAGATGTCGCTGGCGATCGCCGAGCACATGGCCGCCGCCGGCGTGCGCACGGTGGGCTTCATCGGCTTCGCCGACGCCTACGGCGAGGGCTGGTTCCAGGAATTCACCAAGGCGGTCGAGCTGAAGAAGCTGCGTGTGGTGGCCAGCGAGCGCTATGCGCGCACCGACACCTCGGTCACCGGCCAGATCCTGAAGCTGATGTCGGCGCAGCCCGACGCGATCCTGATCGCCGGCTCGGGCACGCCGGCGGTGCTGCCGCAGCGCACCCTGAAGGAGCGCGGCTATGCGGGCAAGCTCTACCAGACCCACGGCGTGGCCAATGCCGACTTCCTGCGGGTGGGCGGCAAGGATGTCGAGGGCACCTTCCTGCCGGCCGGCCCGGTGCTGGTGGCCGATCAGCTGCCCGCCAGCCACCCGGTGCGCAAGTCGGCGCTGGCCTATGTCGCCGCCTACGAGGCCGCGCACGGCAAGGGCAGCGTCTCGACCTTCGGCGGCCATGCCTGGGATGCCGGCCTGCTGATGAGCGCCGCCGCCCCGGTGGCGCTGAAGAAGGCCAGGCCGGGCACGCCGGAATTCCGCGCCGCGCTGCGCGACGCGATCGAGCAGGTGCGCGAGCTGCCCGGCGCGCACGGCATCTTCAGCCTGTCGGCGGCCGATCATCTCGGCCTGGACCAGCGCGCGCGCGTGATGGTCAGGATCGACAAGGGCACCTGGAAGTACGCACCGTGAGCCGGGGCCGACCATGAGCACCACCATGAACCTGCAGAGCTTCATCGCCGGGCGCTGGATCGGCGCCGAGCCGGCCGCGGCGCTGCGCAGCGCGATCGACGGCCGCGTCGTCGCGCACACCCACGCCGATGCGATCGACTTCGGCGAGGCGGTCGACTTCGCCCGGGCGGCCGGCCTGCGCGGGCTGCTGGCGCTGGACTTCCAGCAGCGCGCGCAGCGGCTGAAGGCGCTGGCGAAATACCTGCTCGAGCACAAGGAGACGCTCTACGCCGCCTCCGTGCCCACCGGGGCCACCCGCAGCGATGCCTGGATCGACATCGAGGGCGGCATCGGCACGCTGTTCGCGTACGCCAGCCTGGGCGCGGGCGAGCTGCCCTCGGGCAACGTGCTGCATGAGGGCCCGGTCATGCCGCTGGGCAAGGGCGGCGGCTTTGCCGGCACGCACATCCTGGTGCCGCGCCGGGGCCTGGCGGTGCACATCAACGCCTTCAACTTCCCGGTCTGGGGCCTGCTGGAGAAGTTCGCGCCCAGCTTCCTGGCCGGGCTGCCGTGCATCGGCAAGCCGGCGACCGCCACCAGCTACCTGACCGAGGCGCTGGTGCGGCTGATCGACGCCAGCGGCCTGCTGCCGGCGGGCAGCCTGCAGCTGGTGATCGGCGCCACCGGCGACCTGCTCGACCGGCTCGACGGCCGCGACGTGGTCACCTTCACCGGCTCGGCCGACACCGCGGCGAAGCTGCGGGTCCATCCGAACCTGGTGCGCCAGTCGGTGCCCTTCAACGCCGAGGCCGATTCGCTCAACGGCGCGGTGCTGGCCGACGACGTGACGCCGGACGACGAGGAGTTCGATCTCTTCGTGCGCGAGGTCGCGCGCGAGATGACGGTCAAGGCCGGGCAGAAATGCACCGCGATCCGCCGCGCGCTGGTGCCGCGGCGCCATCTCGACGCGGTGGCCGAGCGGCTCAAGGCGCGCCTGGGCCGCATCGTCGTGGGCGACCCGGCGCTGGAGGGCGTGAAGATGGGTCCGCTGGCCTCGCACGCGCAGCAGGCCGACGTGGCCGAGCGGGTGGCGCTGCTGCGCGAGCATGCCGAGCTGGTCTGCGGTGGCGGCACCGATGTGATCCCGCTCGGCGCCGGCACCGATCACGGCGCCTTCTTCGCGCCGACGCTGCTGCTCAGCCGCGACCCGTGGCGCGATGCGGCGGTGCACGACGTCGAGGCCTTCGGCCCGGTCAGCACGCTGATGCCCTTCGACTCGATGGACGAGGCGGTCGAGCTGGCCGCGCGCGGGCGCGGCTCGCTGGTGGCCTCGCTGGTGACCCGCTCGCCCCGGATCGCCGCGCAGGTGGTGCCGGCGATGGCGGCGCTGCACGGGCGGGTGCATGTGCTGGACCGCGTTTCCGCCAAGGAGTCGACCGGCCACGGCTCGCCGCTGCCGTCGCTCAAGCATGGCGGGCCGGGGCGCGCCGGCGGCGGCGAGGAGCTGGGCGGCATCCGTGCGGTCAGGCACCTGCTGCAGCGCACTGCGGTGCAGGGCTCGCCGACGATGCTGGCGGCCGTCACCGGCGAGCATGTGCGCGGCGCCGACCTCATCGAGACCGAGGTGCACCCGTTCCGGCGCCACTTCGAGGATCTGCAGGTCGGCGAATCGCTGCTGACGCACCGGCGCACCGTGACCGAGGCCGACATCGTCGCCTTCGGCGGCATCTCGGGCGACTTCTTCTACATGCACTTCGACGAGGTCGCGGCCCGGCAGACGCAGTTCGGCCAGCGCATCGCGCATGGCTACTTCGTGCTGTCGGCGGCTGCGGGCCTGTTCGTGTCGCCGGCGCCGGGGCCGGTGCTGGCCAACTACGGGCTGGACACGCTGCGCTTCGTCAAGCCGGTGGCCATCGGCGACACCATCCGCGCGCGGCTGACCTGCAAGCGCAAGATCGACCGCAACCGGGTCGATCCCAGCGGCGTCGGCCAGGGCGTGGTGGCCTGGGATGTCGAGGTCCGCAACCAGCACGGCGAGCTGGTGGCCAGCTACGACATCCTGACGCTGGTGGCCAAGCGGGGGTGAGGGCGCGGCGGGCGGGGCGGCAGTCGTTCCCCGCATCCTCCATCCCGAGGATGTGCCAGCCCTGTCCGCGGGCGATACTGCGCGCCTGAGGCACTCCGTGCCATCTCCGGGGGGAGAAACAGGCCATGAACATCGATGCGCTGATCCGTCATCCGTCGCTGCAGGCGCTGATGCCGCGGCTGGAGCGCCTGCGCGACAGGCGCTTCAGCGATCTGGTCGACGGGCAAGGCCACCAGTATGTGGATCTGGTGATGGAGGGCGGCGGCATGCTCGGCATCGCGCTGGTGGGCTACACCTGGGCGCTGGAGCAGGCGGGGCTGCGCTTCCTGGGGCTGGGCGGCACCTCGGCCGGCTCGATCAACGCGCTGCTGCTGGCGGCGCTGGGGCCGCCGGCCCAGGCCAAGGGGCCGCAGCTGCTGCAGGATCTGGCGGCGCTGGACTTTCGCGGCTTCGTCGACGGCGGGCGCCGCAGCCGCCGGCTGATCGATGCGGCGCTGGAGCCCGACCCCAGCCCCTGGCGGCTGGCCTGGCGGGCCTGGCGGGTGCGCCGCCTGCTGAAGGCGCGGCTCGGGCTCAACCCGGGCGCGGTCTTCCAGGACTGGATCCACGGCGTGCTGGCGCGCGAGGGCGTGAGCACGCTCGAGGCGTTGCAGGCGCGCCTGGCCGAGTCGCCGCCGGGGCTGTGGAACCGGCGCCAGAACCGGCTGCTCGAGCCGCACGAGGCGCGCGGGCGGCTGGCGATCGTCGCCGCCGATGTGGCCTCCGAGAGCAAGGTGGTCTTTCCCGACCATGCGGCGCTGTACTTCGCCGACCCGGCGCGGGCCGATCCGGCGCTGTTCGCGCGGGCGTCGATGTCGATTCCCTTCTTCTTCGAGCCGCTGCGCCTGAGCGTGCCGCAGGACGACGGTGCGGTGCGGCGCTGGCGCGACGCGGTCGGCTATGACGCCGCTCAGGAGGGAGGGCTGCCGGCGCAGGGCATCTTCGTCGACGGCGGGGTGATCTCGAACTTCCCGATCCATCTCTTCCACAACTACAGCCGCATTCCGACCCGGCCGACCTTCGGCGTGAAGCTGCAGCAGGATGAGCGCCGGCGCCGCATCGACGGGCCGCTGAGCCTGTTCGGCGCGGTCTTCGACTCGGCCCGCCATGCGCTGGACTACGACTTCCTGTCGAACAACCACGACTACCGCCAGCTGGTGCAGCACATCGCCTGCCGCGACGTGAACTGGCTGGACTTCAGCATGGACGACCGCACCCGCGCCGAGCTGTTCCGCGAAGGCGCCGCCCGGGCGGTGGACTTTCTCGAGGGTTTCGACTGGGAGGACTACCGGGAACTGCGCTCGCGGCTGGTCTTCCCGACCGCCTCGGCCTCGACGACCGGGCGGATGCGGATGGCGTAGAGGCTGCGGCCCGCCCCTGCCGTCACGCCCGCGCAGGCGGGCACCCACGCGGGATGGCGGGCGGGGCGCAGCGGGCGTGCTGCGGTGGGCTTCGATCACGCGCCGAGCGGCTGCCCCAGCGCCCGCAGCACGTCGCGCACATACTGCGCGCGGTCCTTCGCGTCCGGGTAGGCCCGCTCGATGCGCAGCTTGTCGTTGCCGGCGAGCTTGACGCTGCGGTTCTTCTGCACCAGCTCGATGATGCGCATCGGGTCGATCGGCGGGTTGGGGCGGAAGTGGATGTTCATCACTGCCGGGCCGGCGTCGATCTTCTGGATGCCATAGGGCCGCGCCTGCACCCGCAGCCGGTGCAGGTCGAACAGCGCCTGGCCCTGCGCCGGCAGCTTGCCGAAGCGGTCGACGCATTCCTCGAGCATCGCGTCGATCTTGTCCAGCCGGTCGGCGGTGGCCAGGCGCTTGTAGAGGTTCAGCCGCACCTGCACGTCCGGGCAGTAGCTGTCGGGCAGCAGCGCCGGCGCGTGCAGGTTGACCTCGGTGGTGCCACCGAAGAAGCCGGTGGGTGAGAGCAGGTCGGGCTCCTTGCCGGCCTTCAGCGCACGCACCGCCTCGGCCAGCATCTCGTTGTAGAGCTGGAAGCCGACCTCCATCATGTTGCCGCTCTGGCTGTCGCCCAGCACCTCGCCGGCGCCGCGGATCTCCAGGTCGTGCATGGCCAGGTAGAAGCCCGAGCCCAGCTCCTCCATGCTCTGGATCGCGTCCAGCCGCTGCTGCGCCTGCTTGGTCAGGCCCTCGATGTCGGGCACCAGCAGGTAGGCGTAGGCCTGGTGGTGGCTGCGGCCGACCCGGCCACGCAGCTGGTGCAGCTGCGCCAGGCCGAACTTGTCGGCGCGGCTCATCACGATGGTGTTGGCGGTGGGCACGTCGATGCCGGTCTCGATGATGGTCGAGCACAGCAGCAGGTTGTGGCGCTGGGCGACGAAGTCGCGCATGACCTTCTCCAGCTCGCGCTCGGGCATCTGGCCGTGCGCGACGCCGATGCGCGCCTCGGGAATCAGCTCCTGCAGCGCCTGGCGCCGGTTCTCGATCGTCTCGACCTCGTTGTGCAGGAAATAGACCTGGCCGCCGCGCTTCAATTCGCGCAGCACCGCCTCGCGGATGGTGCCCTTGTTCTCGTTGCGCACGAAGGTCTTGATCGCCAGCCGGCGCTGCGGCGCGGTGGCGATCACCGACAGGTCGCGCAGGCCCTCCAGCGCCATGCCCAGCGTGCGCGGAATCGGGGTGGCGGTCAGCGTCAGCACGTCGACCTCGGCGCGCAGCGCCTTCATCTGCTCCTTGTGGCGCACCCCGAAGCGGTGCTCCTCGTCGATGATCAGCAGGCCCAGGTTCTTGAACTTCGTCTCCGGGCTGAGCAGCTTGTGGGTGCCCACGACGATGTCGATGGTGCCGGCGGCCAGCCCCTCCATCGCCGCCTTGACCTCCTTGGGCGAGCGGAAGCGGCTCATCTCGGCCACCTTGACCGGCCAGGGCGCGAAGCGGTCGGCGATCGTCTGGTAGTGCTGCTCGGCCAGCAGCGTGGTCGGCGCCAGCAGTGCGACCTGCTTGCCGCCGGTGACGGCCACGAAGGCCGCGCGCAGCGCCACCTCGGTCTTGCCGAAGCCGACGTCGCCGCACACCAGCCGGTCCATCGGCCGCGGGCTGATCATGTCCTGGATGACCGCGTGGATGGCCGCAGCCTGGTCGGGCGTCTCCTCGAAGCCGAAGCTGGTGGCGAAGGCCTCGTAGTCCTGCGGCGAGTAGCGGAAGGCGAAGCCCTCGCGCGCGGCGCGGCGGGCGTAGAGGTTGAGCAGCTCGGCGGCGGCGTCGCGCACCTGCTCGGCGGCCTTGCGCCGGGCCTTCTCCCACTGGCCGGAGCCGAGCCTGTGCAGCGGCGCCTCGTCGGCGCTCACGCCGGTGTAGCGGCTGATCAGCTGCAGCTGCGAGACCGGCACATAGAGCGTGGCCTTGTCGGCGTATTCCAGGAAGAGGAACTCGGTCGGGCCCTCGCCCAGATCGATGCTGACCAGCCCCTGGTAGCGGCCGATGCCGTGGCTGGAATGCACCACCGGATCGCCGATCTTCAGCTCGGAGAGGTCCTTGATCAGCGCGTCGACATCGCTGGTGGCCTCCTGGCGGCGCCGGCGCCGGGTGGTGGGCGCGCTGTCGAAGAGTTCGGTCTCGGTGACGATCTGCACCGCGCCGCCGGGGCCGGCGTCGGTCCAGATGAAGCCGGACGACAGCGGCGCGGTGGTGATTGCGTAGCGGTGGTCGCTGGCCAGGAAGGCGGCGAGCGAGTCCACCGCCGGCGGCTCCAGCCGGTGGTCGCGCAGCAGCTCCAGCAGGCTCTCGCGCCGGCCGGCCGACTCGGCCACCAGCAGCAGGCGCGCGCCGCCGGTCTCGTTCCTCAGCCGCGCCAGGTGCGCCTCCAGCCGGTGCAGCGGGTCCTGGCCCTTGCGGTCGATGCTCAGGTCCGGCAGGGGCCGCGCCCACTCGACCGGCTCGGCGCCGCGCACCGAGAGCTGCGCGTGGCGGTTGCAGTGCTGGAAGAAGTCCTCCTGACGCAGGAAGACCTCCTCGGGCGGCAGGATCGGCCGCTCGGGGTCGAGCTGCATCAGCCGGTGGCGCTCGCGCGTCTCGGCATGGAAGCGCTCGATCGCCTCGCCCACCTCGCCGTGCAGGGCCAGCACCGCGCCGTCGCCCAGGTAGTCGAAGATCGTCCCCGGCTCGTCGAAAAACAGCGTCAGGAAGTACTCGATGCCGCCGCCGGCGATGCCTTGCGCGATGTCCTTGTACAGCCGCGCCTTGCTCGGGTCGCCGTCCATGCGCTCGCGCCAGCGGGCGCGGAAGTCCTGGCGGGCGCGCTCGTCCATCGGGAACTCGCGCCCGGGCAGCAGCCGCACCTCCGGCACCGGGTAGAGGCTGCGCTGGCTGTCGGGGTCGAAGACACGGATCGAGTCGACCTCGTCGTCGAACAGGTCGACCCGGTAGGGCACGGCCGAGCCCATCGGGTAGAGGTCGATCAGGCCGCCGCGCACCGCGTACTCGCCCGGCGACACCACCTGGCTGACATGCTGGTAGCCCGCCAGCGTGAGCTGCGCCTTCAGGCCCGCCTCGTCGAGCTTCTGGCCCTTCTTGAAATGGAAGGTGTAGCCGGCGAGGAAGGCCGGCGGCGCCAGCCGGGTGAGGGCGGTGGTGGCCGGCAGCAGCACCACGTCGACCTCGCCGGAGTGGATGCGCCACAGCGTGGCCAGACGCTCGGAGATCAGGTCCTGGTGCGGGCTGAAGCTGTCCCAGGGCAGCGTCTCCCAGTCGGGAAAGACGGCCACCCGCAGGCCGGGTGCGAAGAAGGCCAGCTCGTCGGGCAGGCGCTGCACGTCGGCGGGCTCGGCGGTGATGACGGCCAGCACCTTCTTCTGCCCGGCCTGCCGCTCGGCGAAGCGCGCCAGCAGCAGCGCGTCGGCCGAGCCGGTCGGGCGGGGAACGGTAAAGCGTTTTCCGGGGGCGATCTGGGGCAGCTGCATGGGCGGCGATTCTAGGCGCGCCGCCCCGGGCCTGCCGGCCGGCCGCTCAGCCGGCCTTCACCCGCGCCAGCGGATTGGGCGTCGCTTCGGCGACGCGCTCGAGGTGGTTGCGGTCGACATGGTGGAAGGGCTCGTCGCGGCCGCGGATCTGCAGCACCGTGTCCTCCTCGTAGGACCAGCTGCCGTCGTCATGGAAGTCGACGCGGATGCGGAACGCGGTGGTCTTGAACGCATGGTCCAGGAAGGGCGAGGAGCAGATGCCCCAGGTGTCGAGGCCCTGGGTGGCGTGCAGCTCGAAGTGGTCGGCCTCGGCGCTGGCCTGGCCGGCGGCCATCGCCACCTGGCCGCGCGGAATGGTCAGCGTGTGGATGACGCAGCCGGTGGCCGGTTCCCACAGCCAGTAGCCGACCTGCTCGTGATAGGTCTTGACCTGCTCGGGCTTGGTGATGTGGGTGTGATAGCGCAGGCCGTAGAGCAGCTGCGGGCCGTTGGTGACCGGATCGACCGGCTGCAGCTCCAGCCGCTCGACATAGGCCTGCTTGCGCGGGCCGTCGGCCTTGGGCTTGACGTCCAGGCCGCGCCGGCCGGTCCAGACGCCGGCCATGCGCCGCAGCGGGCCCAGGCAGGCGAGGGTGTCGAGGCTGTAGCCGGACGGTTCGGTGTAGATGTCCTGAGGAAAGTCGCTCATGGGGAGTCGCTCGTGGCTGTGGCTGTGGCTGCAATGGCAGGCTGCGATCACTCTATATCGCCGCAGCGGCGACAATCGCGGGATGCTGATCGGAATGTCCCCCTGTTGTCATGCGCTGGTGCCCTGTGCCGGTGTCGGCCAGCGTGCCGGTGCCGGCGCGCCCAAGCAGTACCGCGCGATCGCCGGCGAGGCGATGGTGGTGCACACGCTGCGCGCGCTGCTGAAGGTCGAGCGGCTGGCCTCGGTGCTGGTGGTGCTGTCGCCGGACGACACCGCCTTCGAGGCCGCGGTGGGCGAGCTGGCGCACGATCCCCGGCTGCGGGTGGCTCGCTGCGGCGGCGCCAGCCGTGCCGAGAGCGTCGCCGGCGGCCTGCAGGCGCTGCTCGAGCATGGCGTGATGCCGCATGACTGGGTGCTGGTGCATGACGCCGCGCGCTGCCTGGTCGAGCCGGCCTGGGTCGACCGGCTGATCGACGCCTGCAGGGACGACGAGGTCGGCGGCCTGCTGGCGCTGCCGGTGGCCGACACCCTGAAGCAGCAGGCCGCGCAGGCGCCGCACGCGCGGGTGGCCGCCACCGTCGACCGTGCCGGCAAGTGGGCGGCGCAGACGCCGCAGATGTTCCGCCTGGGCCTGCTGCAGCCGGCGCTGCGCCAGGCCGGCGAGCACATCACCGACGAGTCCAGCGCGGTCGAGGCCCTCGGCCACGACCCGCGTCTGGTGCGCGGCGATCTGCTCAATCTGAAAGTCACCTGGCCCGAGGACTTTGCCCTCGCCGAACGGCTGCTCGGCGCGGTCTAATTTCCGCCTGTGCCCATCGTGGCATGATGCGCAACCGTATCTGGTTTTTACTGATTCACTTAGACAAAACACATGAAAACTGTCTGGATCGTTGATGGAGCCTATCTTTTCAACTACGGCCGCAACCGGCCCTTCGACTACCTGAAGCTCAAGGCCGAGATCACCCGCGCCAACGGTGGCCCGCTGCACGAGTGCTATTACCTGAACTCGACGCCGGATGCGGCCACCGAGAGCCAGAACGCCTTCCACAGCTGGCTGAAGTCGGCGCCGCCGCGCGGCCCGAAGATGCGCGTGCAGCTCTACACCATCAAGGACCTCAACACCACCTGCCCGAACTGCTCGCACCAGTTCCACCGCTCGGTGCAGAAGGGCGTCGATGTCGGCATCGCCACGCTGATCGTCAAGCTGGCGGCCCAGGGCGTCTATGACCGCCTGATCCTGTCGGCCGGCGACGGCGACTTCCAGGAGGCGATCACCTACATCAAGTCCGAGCTGCACAAGGAGTTCTGGCTGCACGGCGCGATGTCCAACCTCTCCACCGATCTGCAGTGCTATGCCGACCAGGTGCTGTGGATGGACGACATGCACCCGGCGATCGACAAAGACAAGCCGGCGATGGCGGGCGCCCACCACCACGCGCACGCATGAGTGCGACCGGCCCCATGAGCACGACGACGACTGCTGTGATGACGATGCCGGCGCTGCGCGTCGGCGAGGGCTGGGATGTGCATGCGCTGGTCGCCGGCCGGCCGCTGATCCTGGGCGGCGTGACCATCCCGCATGACCGCGGTCTGCTGGGCCACTCGGACGCCGACGCGCTGCTGCACGCGATCACCGATGCGCTGTTCGGCGCGGCTGCGCTGGGCGACATCGGCCGGCATTTCCCCGACACCGCGCTCGAGTTCAAGGGCGCCGACAGCGTCCGGCTGCTGGCCGAGGCGGCGCGCCGGGTGCGCGCCGAGGGCTGGCAGATCCTCAACATCGACAGCACCATCGTCGCGCAGGCGCCGAAGATGGCGCCGCACATCGGCGCGATGCGCGAGTCGATCGCCCGCTGCGTCGGCATCGATGTGGCCTGCGTCAATGTCAAGGCCAAGACCGCCGAGAAGCTCGGGCCGGTCGGCCGCGGCGAGTCGATCGAGGCCCGCGCGGTCTGTCTGCTGGCCCGGGTCTGAACTCCGGCGGCGTTCAGCCGCCGATGTAGCTCATCTCGATGCGGCGCCGGCCGCCGCTCTCTGGCGTGTCGGTCTCGGCCGGCCGGCTGGCGCGCAGCTGCGAGTAGCGGTCGTCGCGGCGCTGCCAGATCAGGCCGATCGCCGCGGCGATCTCCGCATCGCTCCACGGTCGGCCTGAGGGGTGTGCGCCGCGCAGCAGGGAGCGCAGATCATGGCCGCGTTCGGCGAACAGGCACAGATAGAGCTGGCCTTCGGTCGACAGCCGCGCGCGGTTGCAGTCGCCGCAGAAGGCCTGGGTGACGCTGGAGATGAAGCCCACCTCGCCGCGTCCGTCGGCATAGGCCCAGCGCTCGGCCGTCTCGCCGGGCTGGGCGGCGTCCAGCGGCACCAGAGGAAAGGCCGCATGCAGCCGCGCGCGCACCTCGGCCGAAGGCAGCACCTGGTCCATGCGCCAGCCATTGGTGGCGCCCACATCCATGTATTCGATGAAGCGCAGCACCACCTGGCCGCCATGGCGCTCGCGGAAATGGCGCGCCATCGGAACGATCTCGTTCTCGTTGGTGCCGCGCTTGACCACCATGTTGACCTTGACCGGTCCCAGGCCGGCCGCCACCGCCGCGTCGATGCCCGCCAGCACGTCGGCCACCGGAAAGTCCACATCGTTCATCGCCCGGAAGATGCGGTCGTCCATCGCGTCCAGGCTGACGGTGACCCGGCGCAGACCCGCCTGGCGCAGCGCAGCGGCCTTGCGCGCCAGCAGCGAGCCGTTGGTGGTCAGCGTCAGGTCGAGCGGATCGCCGTCCGGGGTGCGCAGATCCGCCAGCATCGCCACCAGATGCTCGAGATGGCGGCGCAGCAGCGGCTCGCCGCCGGTCAGCCGGATCTTGCGCACGCCGCAGGCCACGAAGATGCGCGCGATGCGCAGCATTTCCTCGAAGCTCAGCAGGGCGGTCTGCGGCAGGAAGCGATAGTCCTTGTCGAAGACTTCCTTCGGCATGCAGTAGCTGCAGCGGAAATTGCAGCGGTCGGTGACCGAGATTCTCAGGTCGTGCAGCGTGCGTCCGAGGGAATCCGACAGCAGGCCGGGCGAGAGTTCGGTGCCTGCAGGCAGCGCGGGTATTTCCGGGATTCCCGCGCCTGTCGCCGGGCTGCGCAGGTCATGGATCGCGATGATGTTGCGTTCGGACATGAGGCGCGATTGTGCCCGAAGGGCAGGCCGTACATCTGCGCGGCGTCAGGGCTTCAGCGCTTCAGCGCAGCACCACCGGCGCGTCGGGATTGACCTGCGGCGCGCGGCGTGCGCCGTCGAAACGGGTGGTCCAGTAGGACTGGTTCATGTCGTCGACCCGGATGGAACTGCCGGTGCGCGGCGCATGGATGAACTTGCCGTCGCCGACATAGATGCCCACATGCGAGAAGGCGCGGCGCATGGTGTTGAAGAACACCAGATCGCCGGGTTTCAGATCTTCCTTGCGCACCGTCAGCAGGCCTGCGGCCTCGGCCTGTTCGGAGGCACGGCGCGGCAGCAGCAGGCCGACGCTGTTCTCGAACACATGACGGGTGAAGCCGCTGCAGTCGAAACCGGTTTCCTCGCTGGTGCCGCCGAAGCGGTAGCGCACGCCCAGGAAGTTCATCGCCGACATGATCAGGTCGGAGGCGGTTTCGGAGGCTTTCTGGGTCTGTTGACCCAGAAAGCGCAGGATCGGATCCGCCGCATCTTCCGGGGCAGCCCGGACCCCCGTGCTGCTCATCGACAGGGCCAGCAGCACCGAACCGATCAGCATCTTCGAGCGAGTCTTTGTGCGCAAGCCTGTCATGGGTGAGGAAGTGTGAGAAAAGTCACCGGCGAGGATAGGGATGGTGTGTGCAGATGTCAATGCCGAACGGCTGCGCAAGGTTTAAGACTCGCCAAAGTCTGATCTGATGGGGTACGGGTTGGTTTTTCGTTCAGTGCCACTTCCGGCATCTGCAAAAGTCCGAAAATGTATCAGAAACATTTGCGGACACGGGCGTCGCGCGAGCACCAACAAAAAGGCTGCCCGCAGGCAGCCTTGCAGCACCGGTCGCACTGGCCGAGCCCGGCCATGTGCAGCGACCGCTGCGTTCGTGACTCGGACGAATCACTGGGCGATGGTGAATTCCTCGAGCGTGCGGCCATTCTCGATCGCGTGCGACAGCCACTTCGGCTTCAGGCCGCGGCCCGACCAGGTCTCGCCGGTCTCCGGGTCGCGGTATTTCGGCGCGACCTTGCGGGCCGGCGTGGTATCTCCGGACGAAGCGGCGCGGGCCGGCCGGCCGGGTTTTCCGCTGCTCAGGTCGGCGACCGTCAGACCGTGTTCGGCCATCATGGCCTTGATCTGCTGGATCACGCCGGCGCGCTCGGCGCGCAGGGTTTCCTGGATCTGGCGTTCGAGTTCTGCCTGCTCGCGGGCGAGTTCCTGCTGGCGGGCAAGGAGTTCCTGATAGGTGCTCATGTTGTTTTCCCAACGGAAGGGTGGATGGATGTGCGGGCGGATTCTAGAAACAATCCGCCCGTGCTGTCCATCCCTGTCGGGAAAATCAGGAAGTTATCCTGAAGCGTGCCACTTCGCGTGGTGTCACTTGTAGCCGGCGCGGTCCAGCATCTGCTGCACCTTCGGGGTGTTCTGGCCCACGGCCGACAGCGGAATCAGTTCCTGCTTGAAAGGGCCCAGCGTGTCCAGCGCTGGATTCGAGATCTTGACCGTGCTGACTGCCGGATATTCGTTGTTGCCGTCGGCGAAGTAGCGCTGGGCCTCATCGGTGGCCAGATATTCGAGGAACTTGACCGCGGCGACACGATTCCTGGCATGGCGGGCCATCGCGCCGCCGGCCACGTTCACATGCGTGCCCCAGCTCTGCTGGTTGGGGAAGACCACGCCGACCTGCTCCATCGCGGCACGCTCGTCGGGCTTGTTCGAGCGCATCATCCGGGCGATGTAATAGGTGTTGCTCAGCGCCACACCGCATTCACCCGAGGCGGTGGCCTTGATCTGGTCGGTGTCGCCGCCCTTGGGGTCGCGCGCCTGATTGGCCACCAGGCCCTTCAGCCAGGCTTCGGTCGCGGCCGGGCCGGCATGCTCCAGATACGAGCCGAACAGCGACAGGTTGTAGGGATGCGAGCCGCTGCGCGAGCAGAACTGGCCCTTGAGCTTCGGATCGGCCAGCTTGGCGTAGCTGTCCACATCCTCGCGCTTGACCTTCAGCTTGTTGTAGACGACCACCCGGGCGCGGGTCGAATAGCCGAACCATTCCGAACCCTGGCCGGCGTCCTTGCCGCGCAGCTGCGCCGGAATGCGCTGCTCCAGATAGCTCGACTTGACCGGCGCGAACAGGTCATTGGTTTGCGCGAACCACAGCCGCGCCGCATCGACCAGCAGGATCACGTCGGCCGGGCTGGCGGCGCCTTCGCTTTTCAGTCGCTGCAGAATGCCGGCATCGTCGGCGCTGACGATGTTGATCTTGATGCCGGTGGCCTTGGTGAAATTCGAGAACAGCGCCTCGTCGGTCTGGTAATGCCGCGCCGAATACAGGTTCAGCACCTGTTCCTGGGCCAGGGCCGGGGTGGCCGCCAGGGCGCCGAGGCAGGAAATCAGTCCGGCGAGCGTCTTCAGGGTGTTCTTTGCAGTCATGGCAGTCCGGCCAGCGCCGGCAGGTTGGTGAGCCAGGACATGATATCAGTTAACGTGAATCATTCGCAATTGTGTTCTTTTGTCCACGGATGACGGTCTGGTTTGCCGCGGCATGGCGTGGCGCGCACGCACGCAAAAAAGCCGGCACGCGGCCGGCTCGGTTCGGGGCGAGGTCGGTGCCCGGGAAATCAGGCCGACGGCGGCACGTAGCCGGTCGGCTGGTCGGCGCCGGCGCCGAAGAAGTAGTTCTCCATCTGGCGGGCCAGATACTGGCGTGCGCGCGCATCGGCCAGGTTCAGGCGGTTCTCGTTGACCAGCATGGTCTGGTGCTTGAGCCACTGCTGCCAGGCTTCCTTGCAGACGTTCAGGTAGATGCGCTTGCCCAGCTCGCCGGGATAGGGCGCGAAGTCGAGGCCGTCGCCTTCCTTCTTCAGCAGGACGCATTGGACGGTACGTGCCATGGGGATTCTTCCTTTCTTGTCGTGGAGAGGGATCAGTTCAGCTTCTTGACCAGCACCTGCGAGCGCCGGTCCCAGTTGTACTTGCGCTTGCGGGCCTCGGGCAGCCAGTCGGGGTCGACCTGCTGGAAGCCGCGCTTGACGAACCAGTGCATGGTGCGGGTGGTCAGCACGAAGATGCTGTCGAGCTTCATCGCGCGGGCGCGCTGCTCGATGCGCTTGAGGATGCGTTCGCCGTCGCCCTGGCCCTGGACCTGCGGCGAGATCGTCACCGCGGCCATCTCGCCGGTGCGCGCCTCGGGGTAGGGGTAGAGCGCGGCGCAGCCGAAGATGATGCCGTCGTGCTCGATGATGGTGTAGGCGCCGATGTCGCGCTCGATCTCGGTGCGGCTGCGCTTGACCAGCGTGCCGTCGCGCTCGAAGGGCTCGATCAGCTGCAGGATGCCGCCGACATCGTCGGAGGTGGCCTCGCGCAGGCTCTCGAGCTTCTCGTCGACCACCATCGTGCCCACGCCGTCGTGGGTGAAGATCTCCATCAGGATGGAGCCGTCGGCGGCAAACGGCAGGATGTGCGAGCGCTCCACGCCGCCCTCGCAGGCCTTGACGCAGTGCTGCAGGTAGAAGGCCGGATCGGTCGGGCGGGTGGGGGCGGGCAGGCGCTCGAGCAGCCGGCGCGCCTCGGCCAGCGACAGCTCGGTGTCGATGGCGCTTTCCGGGTCGTCGAGGTCTTCGCGGATGCCGGCGATCTCGGTCAGGAACAGCAGCTTGTCGGCCTGCAGCGCAACCGCGGTGGCGGTGGCCACATCCTCCATCGTCAGGTTGAAGGCCTCGCCGGTCGGCGAGAAGCCGAAGGGCGACAGCAGCACCAGCGCGCCGATGTCGATGGCGCGGCGGATCAGGCCCGAGTCGACCTTGCGCACCAGGCCGCTGTGCATGAAGTCGACGCCGTCGACGATGCCCACCGGGCGCGCGGTCAGGAAGTTGCCCGAGACCACCCGCACGGTCGAGTTGGCCATCGGGGTGTTGGGCAGGCCCTGCGAGAAGGCAGCCTCGATCTCGAAGCGCAGCTGGCCGGCGGCTTCCTGGGCGCAGTCGAGCGCGACCGGATCGGTGATGCGCTTGCCGTGGCTGTAGCGCGAGGTCTGGCCCTTGGCGCGCAGCTGCTCGTCGACCTGCGGCCGGAAGCCGTGCACCAGCACCAGGCGGATGCCCATCGCATGCAGCAGCGACAGGTCCTGCGCGAAGGCGTTGAGCTTGCCGGCGGCGATCAGCTCGCCCGCCATGCCGACGACGAAGGTCTTGCCGTGGTACGCATGGATGTGCGGCGCGACCGAACGGAACCAGGGGACGAAGGTGTGCGGGAAGACGAGACTCATGGTGAGCGGCATTGTGCCCGAGCAGGCCGATCGGGGTCGGAGCCGGTTGACGCGCTGCACCTCGCGTCACACGATCGCTGCGTTCCTCCGACTCTCTCGCCAAAGGAGCAGCTTGATGGATCCCGTCAACACCCACGGCGCGTTCAGCTGGAACGAGCTGATGACGTCCGACCCGGCGCGTGCCGCCGACTTCTACCACCAGCTCTTCGGCTGGACCTTCCAGACCCGCGCCATGCCGGACCTGCCCGAGGGCTACCGCGTTGCCCATCTCGAGGGCGAGCCGGTCGCCGGCATCATGCCGATGCCGCCCGACGCCCCGCCGGCGATGCCGCCGCACTGGGGCAGCTATGTGACGGTCGACAACGTCGACGAGACCGCCGGCGAATGCGCCGCGCTCGGCGGCCGGGTGCTGCTGCCCCCGACCGACATTCCCGAGATCGGCCGCTTCGCGATGCTGCAGGACCCGCAGGGGGCGGTGTTCGGGGTGATCGGGTATCTGCCGGCGGTGCCGTGATCGGGGCGGGCCGGCGCCCGGGGCGTTCTGGATGACGAGCGGCCGCAGGTCTGCCAGATGTATCGGCCACCTGATCTGTGAAAAACCGCCGATGTTGTTCACCAATTCGGTGCGACGATCCTTGCAGAAACACAAACGGCACAAGCCGCGGATGCAAGGGAGTCATCGTCAATGCAGGACATCGGGGCCGCAGACCTCAAGACCATTCTTCACTCGAAACGCGCCAATCTCTACTATCTCGAGCATTGCCGCGTGCTCGTCAACGGCGGGCGGGTCGAGTACGTCACCGAGCAGGGCGCGCGCTCGCTGTACTGGAACATCCCGATCGCCAACACGACGACCCTCCTTCTGGGCACCGGCACATCGCTGACCCAGGCCGCGATGCGCGAGCTGGCCAAGGCGGGCGTCATGGTGGGGTTCTGCGGCGGAGGTGGCACGCCACTGTTCGCCGCCACGGACGGGGGGCTCGACATCGCATGGATGTCACCGCAGAGCGAATACCGGCCCACGGAATATCTCCAGGGCTGGGTTCGCTTCTGGTTCGACGACCGCCTGCGGCTGCAGGCCGCACGGGAGTTCCAGCAGGTCCGCTTGCGCCGTGTTCGCCAAGCCTGGCGCGACAGTCGCACGCTGAATCGAGAACGCTGGAGTCCTGATCTGGCGACGCTGGATGCGCTGCTGGATGCCTCCTCTCAGGCGATCGACAGCGCGGCCGACCACACGGCGCTGCTGACCGAGGAGGCGCGCCTGTCCAAGCAGCTCTACCGGCTGGCTGCGCAGGCCACACGCTATGGCGAGTTCACCCGCAGCCAGCGGGGCGACAGCACCGACACGGCCAACCGGTTTCTTGACCATGGCAACTATCTCGCCTATGGCCTGGGGGCCACGGCCACCTGGGTGCTGGGCCTGCCGCATGGTCTGGCGGTGCTGCATGGCAAGACCCGGCGGGGCGGGCTGGTGTTCGATGTCGCCGATCTGGTCAAGGATGCGGTGATCCTGCCTCAGGCCTTCATCTCCGCCATGCGAGGGGACACCGAGCAGGAGTTCCGCCAGGCCTGCATCGAGACCCTGACCCGCAGCGAGTCGCTCGATTTCATGATCGACACGCTCAAGGCGGTCGCCTTGCGTCTTGGGGCGCAGGCGCGCGTGCCCGATCCTTCCTCGACGGTGTCCTGATGAACATCCTGCTGATCTCGCAGTGCGACAAGCGCGCGCTGGTGGAAACCCGTCGCATCCTCGACCAGTTCGCCGAGCGGCGCGGCGACCGGACCTGGCAGACACCGATCACGCAGGACGGTCTGGACACGCTGCGACGCCTGCTGCGCAAGACGGCACGCAGAAACACGGCGGTGGCCTGTCACTGGATCCGCGGCCTGGACCACAGCGAGCTGCTGTGGATCGTCGGCGATGCCAGTCGCTTCAACGCGCAGGGCGCCGTGCCGACGGAGACGACCTCCCGCAACGTGCTGCGTGCGAACGACGAGAACGACTGGCACACCGGGGAGGACATCCACCTGCTGACCGCGCTGGCC
Organism: Sphaerotilus sulfidivorans; assembly: GCF_013426975.1. Taxonomy (GTDB): domain Bacteria; phylum Pseudomonadota; class Gammaproteobacteria; order Burkholderiales; family Burkholderiaceae_C; genus Sphaerotilus; species Sphaerotilus sulfidivorans. The sequence goes on along the minus strand of NZ_JACCPY010000020.1, from coordinate 7,737 downwards.
GCGCTGCTGCACGACCTGGGCAAGGCGAGCGAGGCCTTCCAGGACCGGCTGGCCGGCCGGCTGATCGAGCGCAACCAGTACCGGCATGAATGGGTGTCGCTGCGGCTGTTCGAGGCCTTTGTGGGCACCGATGACGATGCCACCTGGCTGAAGCGGCTGATCGCGCCGACTCCGGCGGACGACGCCACCTGGATCGACCGCCTCAGGCGTGACGGTGTGGACAGCGGTGCGTTGCCGACACCGTTCGCGGCGCTCCGGCACGCGCCGCTGGCGCAGGCGGTCGGGTGGCTGGTGGTGACGCACCATCGGTTGCCGGTGCTGCCGGCCCATGATGAACACGGACGGCAGCGCTTTGCAGGCTGCCCGAGTGGTCGTTTCGGATCTGACAGCCTGTGCGACGCCTTGCTGCATATGCAGGCTGACTGGAATGAGGTCGTGGCCAGTGCGCCTGCTGAACAGGTGCTGCCGTACTGGACGTTCGACCCGAATGCCTTGCCGGTGAAGCTGCCGCACTGGCAGACCCAAGCGCGCCGGCTGGCCACAAGACTGCTTGCTCTGGTCCAGCGGCCAGACCGGCGTGCCGGGTTTGCGTGGCTGGATGAGCCGTGGGTCATGCATCTGAGCCGGATGGCGCTGATGCTGGCTGACCATCACTATTCCAGCCTGGGCGTGCAGGGGGCCGACGAGCGCAAGGCTGACGGCCGTCTGAGCGTGCCGGTCGGCTGCACGCTGTTGGCCAATACCCGCAAGGATTCGCATGGTCGCACCGTAGGCAAACAGACCCTGGATGAGCACCTGCTGGGAGTGGCGGCCGACAGCCGTGCCATCACGCATGCGCTGCCCAGCCTGGGCCGCAGCCTGCCTGGGCTGGGACGGCACCGGCTGCTGCGCCAGCGCAGTGCCGATGAACGCTTCCGCTGGCAGGACAAGGCGGCTGATCTGGCCGCCGAGCAACGTGTTCAGGCGGCACAGCATGGGGCGTTTATTGTCAACATGGCCAGCACAGGTTGCGGCAAGACACTGGCAAATGCCCGCATCATGGATGCGCTGGCCGAGCCAGGCCAGGGTCTGCGTTGCGCCTTCGCAATGGGGCTGCGGACGCTGACGCTGCAGACAGGGCGTGCGTTTCAGCAGCAGTTGAAGCTCAAGGACGAGCAACTGGCCATCCGAGTCGGTGGCAGTGCAAGTCGGGCGCTCTTCGATCATTTTGAGCGGCGAGCAGAGGCGACCGGGTCCTCCTCTCAGCAAGCATTGCTGCTGGAGCCGGAAGAAGAGGGCTCGGTCGAGTTCGGTGGTGATGCCGCGACCGACACCCATCACCCGTTGCTGGCGCGCGCGCTGCACGATCCGAAGGTGAAGAGTCTGCTCGTGGCCCCGATCCTGGTCTGCACCATCGATCACTTGGTTCCTGCCACTGAAAGCCTGCGTGGTGGCCGGCAGATCGCCCCGATGCTGCGTCTGCTCACCGGAGATCTGGTGATTGACGAGCCGGATGATTTCGATTTGGCCGATCTGCCGGCGCTGACCCGGCTGGTGCACTGGGCAGGGCTGCTGGGCAGTCGGGTGTTGCTGTCGTCTGCCACGCTGACACCAGCGCTGGTGCAGGGGCTGTTCATGGCGTACCGGGCTGGTAGGACCGCATTTCAACGCCATCGTGGCGCTGAGCCGGGGAGCAAAGGCGTGCCGCCCGAAGTGGTGTGCCTGTGGGTGGACGAATTTGAGCGGCAGGCGGCCACCTGTTCGACGCCGGAGCATTTCCGGCAGGCCCACGAGAAGTTCGTCGTGCAGCGCAGTGCCAAACTGGCTGACCAAGCGGCCACGCAGGCCCGGCGCCGTTGTGTTCTGATCGATGTGCGCGACCTGCAACAATCCAACCGCGACGAGGATCGATACGCCGCACTGGCGTTGCTGCTGCGCCGGCATGCCGTTGAATTGCACACGCTGCATGCGGTGCCCGATCCCCGGCATCCACAGCGGCGGGTCAGTTTCGGCTTGATCCGCATGGCCAACATCGAGCCGCTGGTGCAGGTGGCGCGCAAGCTGTTCGATGCGGGTGTGCCTGAAGGCCACCTGATCCACCTCTGCGTCTATCACTCGCAGTTTCCGCTGCTGGTGCGCTCGAACATCGAACGGCGACTCGACGCGGCCTTGGACCGCCGGCGGCCCGATGCCGTGTTCGATCTGCCCGATATCCGCGCCCGGCTGGATGCCCACCCCCAGGTGCTGCAGCAGATGTTCATCGTGCTCGGCTCGCCTGTGACCGAGGTCGGGCGGGATCACGACTATGACTGGGCCATCGTCGAGCCCTCGTCGATGCGTTCGCTGATTCAGTTGGTCGGTAGAGTGCGGCGCCATCGCGAAGGGGCGTGCAGCACTCCCAACGTGCGTGTCTGGAATACCAATCTGCGCAGCTTCGGTCGTCGGCCAAGTGAGCCGGTGTATTGCAAGCCCGGTTTCGAGGACAAGACGGCCCTGCTGGACCAGCACCTACTGCCGCAGTTGCTACGCCGCGAGGAGTTCGGTGTGGTTGATGCGCGGCCGCGCATCCGGCAGCCTGAGCCGCTGGAGCCGACACGGCGCTGGGTCGATCTGGAGCACCATCGCCTGCAGCGGGCGTTGCTTCCGTCTCAGGCCGGAGCTGCTGTCGATCGGGGATTGCCGCCCGGTGAGGCCGCCTGGTGGTGGTGGGATCGACCAGTTCGTGACGCGCTGCAGACCGCACTGCTGCCGCAGCACCAGCCATTCCGCGATGACCGCCGGCAGCAGATTGATCTGTGCCTGCGGCCGAGTGACGAGGATCCCGAACGCGTCGAACTGACCGAGGTCATCGACCAGAAGACCGGCCGTCTGCGCTATGTGCCCATTCAGGCCCGCCATGTCCCGTGGCCTGATGCCGCCGTGCAGGGCGTCGGCATCGTGCCTTGGGCTGAGACGCACTATGCCGAAGCGCTGCAGACCCTGGCCGACACCCTGGACATGTCGCTGCAGCGCTGCGCCGAACGGTTCGGCACGCTGAGTCTGCCGGACAGCCCGCAGGGCTGGCATTCGCACCCTGTATTGGGGTTCGTGCGGCGCATCTGAATCATGAGCAAAGGAGGGCCGACAGTGCCGAATCTTTCAGGGAGGCCGGCAGACATCCGGCAGCACATTCATCACGCGGTGCAGCAACGGCTGGCCGCGCTGCTGGATCAGGTCAAGGGCAGCGATGCGGCGGCGGAAACCCGCCGGGCGGCCCTGCGTGAGACGTGGCGATGGCCGCAGTTGTTGCACGAGGGGTTGAAGTACCTCGGGCAGGTGCAACTGGCCACGCATCTGGTCAAGGCGGTGCATCCGGACCCGCCGGTGCGCTCGGCCACCAACCTGCTGGTGCGGCCGCAGGACATGCCGGTGCTGCAGGAGGTGGGCTCGCATGTGCTGGGCGAGGACTTCGACCTCGATGCCACCGGCAATGGGGCGGTCAACAAGAAGGTCGCCGATCTGGCGGCTGTGCTGATGGAGACGCGCTTCGAGGGCCAGTCGCTGCTGGCTCGCCTTCAGGCGAATGACGCGGATATCGTGGCCGCGCTGGGGCTGGAGGCTGAGCCAGCTGCGCTGCTGGCTGACATCGCCGGCCAGCGCTGCCCGACACCCGCCTCGCATCGCAAGCTCAAGCAGCTCTACTGGTTGACCGGCGCTGACCCACGGCAGGATGGTGACTATCACCTGCTGGCACCACTCTATGCGACTTCGCTGGCGCACCGCGTGTTCAAGCGGCTGCGTGCCGAGCGTTTTGGCGATGCCGCTCGGCAGGCCCAGGAGGCCCGCAAGGCTGGGCAGTTCCACGAAAGGCCGCTCCGTTCCTGGCCGGGCATGGCCGAGCAGAACCTGGGCGGCACCAAGCCTCAGAACATCAGCCAGCTCAACAGCGAGCGGCGCGGCAGCAACTTTCTGCTGGCTTCGCGGCCACCGCAATGGCGCAGCGCCGATGTGGTTCCACTGCTGCAGACCGAGACGCTGTTCCACCGCTTTGGCTGGCGGCCGGAGGTGCGCAGTGGGGTCAGGGCGCTGCGCCGTTTTCTGGCCACTCAGCCTTCGCAAAGCAAGGACACCCGCGATGCCCGAGACGATCTGGCCGAAGCGCTGACCGATCAGTTCCTGCTGTTCGCGGCCGAGGTGCGCGAGCTGCCTCCGGGCTGGAGCGATGTGCCCGAATGCCGGCTGCCTGACTGCGAGCGTGCCTTTCTGGACCGCCGACCGACGCAGATCCCCGGTGATTGGCCGGAAGAACTGGCCGGTCGCTATGCCAACTGGCTCAACGCCCAGCTCGGTACCACCGACGCCTTGAAGATGGGGGATGCCGAGCATGCCCACTGGCGGCGCGACCTGCTGGAAGCGCTAGCCGACCACAAGCAGGAGCTGATCCATGCCGAATGAGTCGCCCGACTTCAACCATCTGCTGGTGTTGCCCCGGCTGCGCATCCAGAACGCCAACGCCATCTCCAGCCCGCTGACGTGGGGCTTCCCGTCGATCACGGCGTTCACCGGGCTGATGCATGCACTCCAGCGCCGTCTGGGCGATCAGACGCCGTTCGAGTTCAGGTCGGTGGGCGTCATCTGCCACGACCTGCAGGCCCAGGTGGCGGACCAGAAGCACGAGATCAGTTTCAACCAGACGCGCAACCCGGTGGACAAGGATGGCAGCACATCGGCCATCGTCGAGGAAGGCCGGGTCCATCTGGACCTCACGCTGGTGTTTGGGTTGCGTGTGGCCGGGATGGCCCATGCCGATCCTGTCGCCCTGCAGCAGCAGGCCCGCCACATGGCCGAGGTCTTGGCCGGCATGCGCGTGGCCGGCGGCAGCGTGATGCCTGCCTTGTCGCTGTCGCCGCGTCAGACCGAGCCGGCCCTCTTGCCCTGGCCCTTGCATTACCAGCTTGACGAACAGGCTCGGGCTTGGCGGCGCCTGAGCCGCCGCTGGCTGCCGGGCTTTGCTTTGGTGGCGCGCGACGAGCTGCTGGCCAGCCGGCTGGCCGATCTGCGTGCTGAAGCGCCCGAGGCCACGCTGCTGGACGCCTGGCTCGACACGGCCGCGCTGACTCAGCGGGCGCGGCGTATCAAGACGCCTGATGACACCGAACAGATCGAATGGCAGATCGAACGCCCGCCCGGCTGGATCGTTCCGATTCCGGTGGGCTATGCCGCGCTGTCGGCGTTGCATGAGGCCGGCGCCGTGGCGCGCGCGCGAGACGGCGGCACATCGCTGCGCTTTGTCGAGAGCGTGTACAGCCTGGGGCAGTGGATCAGCCCGCACAGGCTGCGGGACGCTACCGAGTTGATGTGGTGGCCTGATCACGACCCGGCCACCGGCCTCTACCGCTGCCGCAACGCTTACCGGCCTCCCGCGCCGCCTCCGGAATCGGCGCCTACCGATCTCGTCGACACGCTGGACGACCCCGATTCCCCGTTCCACTACGTCTGAATTCAAGGAGAGATTTCCATCATGGCAACCAAGAAAGACGCGACCGGCCTGGTCACCGCCTCCGTCCTGGCGTTCGAGCGCAAGCTCGATCCGTCGGACGCGCTGTTCTTCGCCGGCGCCTGGGAGGCGCGGGGCGACAGCGCGGGCTGGCCGGCGGTGGAGGTGCGCGCGAAATCGGTGCGCGGCACCATCTCCAACCGGCTCAAGACCAAGGATGCCGATCCGGCCAAGCTGGATGCGGCGATCCAGAACCCCAACCTGCAGACCGTCGACGTGGCTGCGCTGCCGGCCGAGGCCGACACGCTGAAGGTGACCTTCACGCTGCGGGTGCTGGGCGGGGCCGGTACGCCCTCGGCCTGCAACAGCGCCGACTACCAGGCCAGGCTGCTGGCGACCGTGAAGGGCTATGTCGAGGCGCAGGGCTTCGGCGTGCTGGCGCGGCGCTATGCGGCCAATCTGGCCAACGGCCGCTTCCTGTGGCGCAACCGCGTCGGGGCCGAGCAGGTGGAGGTGCAGGTGGCGCATCTGGTCGGCGGGCAGCCGGCCACGTGGACCTTCGATGCGCTGTCGCTGTCGCTGCGCAGCTTCGATGCGGTGCCGGCCGATCAGGCCGCAGCGCTCGAAGCCGTCGGGGCGCTGATCGCCGAAGGGCTGGCGGGCAGCCGGCATGTGCTGCTGCAGGTGACCGCCTTCGTGCGCATCGGGGCCGGGCAGGAGGTGTTTCCGTCGCAGGAACTCATCCTCGACAAGGAGAAGGCCGGCAAGAGCAAGACGCTGTACACGGTGGGCGGCATCGCCGGCATGCACTCGCAGAAGATCGGCAATGCGCTGCGCACGATCGACACCTGGTACCCGGACTTCGCGCCGGACCAGATCGGGCCGATCGCCGTCGAGCCGTATGGTTCGGTGACGACGCTGGGCAGTGCCTGCCGCCCGCCCGTCAAGAAGGTCGACTTCTACACGCTGCTGGACAGCTGGCTGCTGAAGGACCAGGCGCCGAGCGTGGACAACCAGCACTTCGTGATGGCCACGCTGGTGCGCGGCGGCGTCTTCGGCGACGCCAGCAAGGACTGACTGAGCGGGGATGACGATGGATCACCACCTCGATCTCCGGCTGCTGCCGGACCCCGAGTTCGGTCCGCTGGCGCTGATGGAGGCGCTCTACGCCAAGCTGCACCGGGCGCTGGCCGCAGGCGGCTGCACCGACATCGGCGTGAGCTTTCCGGAGGTGAAAGCGCTGGAGCTGGGGCTGTGCCTGCGGCTGCACGGCTCGCGCGAGGCGCTGGCGGCGCTGATGGGCACGGCGTGGCTGCGCGGCATGCGCGATCACCTGACGGTCGGCGAAATCGGTGCGGTGCCGACGCAGACGCGGCATTGCTGCGTGTCGCGGCGGCAGTCCCACAGCAGCCCTGAGCGGATGCGCCGCCGCCTGATGCGTCGCCAGCAGATCGACGAGGCCACGGCCCGCGAGCGCATTCCCGACCAGGCCGCCACCTTCCTGAGGCTGCCGAGCCTGCAGGTGCGCAGCAGCAGCACCGGCCAGCATTTCCGGCTGTTCATCCAGCACGGCCCGCTGCAGGACGCCCCGGTGCCCGGCGCCTTCAACGCCTACGGCCTCAGCACCAGCGCCACCGTGCCCTGGTTCTGACGACGACCCTTTTTTGGGGCGGCAGCCTCCGCTCCTTAAAAATCAAGCACTTAGCGCAGGCCCCCGAAAGAGGGTCTCGCGCCAGACTCTGGCAGAATGTTCAAGCGCGACAAGCACTTGGGCGTCTGCCAGCTCTAGTGAACTGCCGGGTAGGCAGCTCAGAAAAGTACAAGAAGGAGCTCGAGGTCTTCCAGGATGTGAACTGCCGGGTAGGCAGCTCAGAAAAGCAGCGCCTGCCAGCGAGGCATCGTCTCGGCGTGAACTGCCGGGTAGGCAGCTCAGAAAATTCGGCGGCCCCGGGGGCGCGCAGCACATGCGTGAACTGCCGGGTAGGCAGCTCAGAAACAGACGATCAGGATTGACGTGCGGCACGGTTGCGTGAACTGCCGGGTAGGCAGCTCAGAAATGACGCCGGACGGCAAGAAAGCCCAAGTCAAGGTGAACTGCCGGGTAGGCAGCTCAGAAAGGCGCCAGTAGCAGCGGGGCTTGTCCCAGGTCGTGAACGGCTCTGTTGCACAAAGCGAGCGTCCGAGCGCTCGTAGACTGACGCGGTGAGCGAAGCCAAGAAGAAGCGGACGAAGTACCGCACGACGAACTGGAAGGCCTACAACGCGGCGCTGAAGGCGCGGGG
>NZ_JACCPY010000001.1 GCF_013426975.1 Sphaerotilus sulfidivorans | reverse complement strand
GCACCGCCTCCTGCTTGAATTCCAATGTGTAGCGCGCCCTCGGCGCAGCCTTCGGCTTCGTCATTTCCGCTCTCCTTGCTGACATTGCATCACTCAGCATGGGAGACGGTTTCTGGGGGCAAGGTCAGAATACGTACTGTTGACCGAGCGGGATGCGGCTTGGCGGGTGACGCCATGGGGGCGGGGTGGTCCGATGGCAGCGAGCAGCATTGGCGATAGAGCGATGCCGGGCAGTTGTTGGCCGGCGTGAGCGCGAACCCGGTGGGGCAGTCGCTGCGGCAGGTGGAGCAGGCTGAAACGTCCGAAGAGCTGATGCGATGGTTATCGCTGCCTTATGCCACGACGGTGCTCCAAAGCAGGTGTGACTTTGGTCGCTTTACCGTCCCCCTGATGAGGCACACGATGGCCTCGACACCACGAGGCCTCCATGCCGAGCCCACCCCCCATCGTCCTCGAGAGCCCGCTCCCCCCCGCCGACCTGCTGTTCGAGTCGATGACGGCGACCTCGGCCCTGAGCGTGCTGGGCGAGATGCAACTGCACCTGCTCAGCGATAAGCCGGACGTGTCGCCGGACGCGCTGCTGGGCCAGGTGGTGTCGGTCGAGCTGACGCTGCGCGACGGCAGCCTGCGCCACTGGAGCGGCCACTGCACCCGCTTCGGCATGGGCGCACCCAGCGGGCGGCACTACGGCTACGCGATGACGGTGCGGCCGTGGCTGTGGTTCCTGACACGCACGAGTGACTGCAGGATCCTCCAGGAGCTGTCGGTGCCGGACATCGTGAAACAGGTGTTTGCGGACCACGGGATCGCGAGGTTCGAGTGCAAGCTGTTCCGCAGCTACCAGCCCTCCGCCTGATGGTGGCACTGATCTTCGCGGCCGTCGTGCTGTGGCTGCGCCGGTCGGGAGCGGGCTGAACAAAGACAAGACAACAGGAGGGAACCATGCACCGTCGACACCTGCTGCTGGGCCTGGCCAGTGCCACCTGTCTGCCCGCCTGCGGTGGCGGCGGGGGGAACGGCGATGGTCCGGAAACGGCCGCCCCACCGGCGCCCGCCGATCTGCTCGATCTCACCCACGTCACCCTGACCCTGCCCGTCAAGGCCGACGGCACGACCGGCGGCACGCCGGCACGTGTGCTGAAGACCACCGAACTGCTGCCGTCGTCCCGTGCCGCGCGCGGTCACGAGTCGGACTGGTTCCGGTCGGTCTGGATCGACGGCACCGGTGCCCGCGGCGAGGCGGCCGTGATGCTCTGGTGCCCGGTCACCGGCGCGCTGTCGAGCGCGACCTCCGACAGCCCGCGCACCGAGTTCCGTCACCAGCGGCAGACCGGTGTCAACGATGGCTGGACCATCGGCGCCGGCTCGCCGGTGGCGATGCAGCTCGAGATGCGGCCCAGGCAGATGCCGCCGCAGCGTGGCACGGTCATCGTTGCGCAGATTCATGGCTGGCGCATGCAGGATGTCAGCGGCGCGACGGTCAATGCGCCGCCGCTGCTGCTGGTGCAGATCGAGCCACGCTCGGTCGGAGGATGGCAGCTGCGAGCCAAGATCCGGCGCAGCGCCGATGGCAGCATCGCCGGCCATGACAGCCTGGTGCTGCAGACCTTCGCATCGCTGGACGAGGCGCCGTGGCTCGTGCTGCAGATGGCGGTGGCCGACATGCAGGTGCACATCAATGGCCAGACGATGCCGATCGGTGCAAGCTGGCGTGACATCGGCGCCTACTACAAGGCCGGCGTCTATCTCGACGAGATCGGCAGCGATCCGGCGCAGGGCGGGCGGCTGCTGATACGACGGATGGTGTTCCGATGAGCCGCCAGGGCCTCAGGGGCCTGCGTGCCGGCAGCGTGACGCTGCTGCTGTCGGCCTGCGCGGCCAGCGTGCTGGCCGGACTGCCTCAGGCCTGCAGGCCACAGGCCGAGGCGGCGCGCTGGCTGCAGCAGGCGCGCGAGAGCTTCGACCCGGCGGCGCCGCGGACGGCCGAGGCGCTATGGGATGCCGCGATGGCGCATGCGGCTGCGCCGGGCGTTCCGTCCTGCCGTGCGGTCGAGACGGCCTGGCAGATCGGCGACTTCCTGAAGCTTCATGCCCGGACCTCGTCCGAGCTGGCGCTCGACTATCTGAATCGCGGCATGGCTGCGCACCGGCCAGCGGCCACGACCGAGGACCTGCCGCTGATCAAGCTGCTGAAGACATCCGCGCACTTCTTTGCTCGACGCGGCGATCGCGAGCGGGCCTGCCGCAGTCTGGACGGTGCGCTGCGGGTGCTGGAGCGATTGCCTGCAGCCGAGGTCGAGACCCTGCGCGCGCAGATCACCACCGAGCGCGTGCAGGGGCGCTGCTCCCCGTCAGCCGGCAGCGAGCCTGATCAGAACCGGTAGCGCGCCCCCACCGCCACCGACCGCCCCACCGTCTGCCCCCACACCCGGTCGTCCATGCCGACGACGTACAGATCCAGCGTCGAGTCCCACTCGTAGAGGTAGGCCAGGCTCCTGGTCTGCTGGCGCCGGTCGACCGCGTCGCCGAGCGCCCGTGACCGCGCGACCTGCAGCTGCACCTTGCCCGGCCCGAGCGGCGCCGACAGGCCGAGCGAGGCGATCCGGCTGGTGAGCTGCAGCCCGGTGTCACGCACGAGCGTGTACTGCCCGAACACCTGCGCCCAGCCGGCGTTGTAGCTCAGCCCGAGCTGGCTGGCCTGCTCGCGGATCGCGTCGGCGAACTCCGGGTCGAGGCGCACGCGCTGCCACGAGGCCGAGACGGCCAGCAGGCCGCGGGCGTAGATCGCGTTCAGCGCCGACAGCCGGCCCGGGGCGTCGCGGTCGCCGTCGGCGGCCATCGCCGACAGCGTGACGTCGCCGAACTTCGGTGCGGTGTAGCCGATGGCGCGATCCCAGTAGAAGTCGCCCTGCACGCCGATCAGGCTGCCGGCGGCGAACAGGTGGCGCACCGCCGGCGAGAAGCCGACCGAGTTGCCCAGCGCGTTGAAGCGGGCGGTCGTGTTGAACAGCAGCGTCTGCAGCCGCCCTGCGCGCACCTGGCCCCAGTCGCGGTGCGTCAGCGACACGAAGGCGTTGCGCGACAGCAGCGGATCGTTGTCGTTGCGGCCGGTGCGCAGGTCCTGGAAGCGGTAGAAGGTCTCCAGCGTGACCCCGGCCGTCACGCCGCTCTCGAAGCCGTAGCTGCCGGTGGCGCCGATGAAGCTGGCGGTCAGCGAGTTGCTGTTGAAGCGGTGCTGGCGGTACAGGCCTGACGGCTCGAAGCGTCCCCACGACAGGTCGGCCACGCCGTAGAACGAGTGATCGAGCTGGGCCTGTGCCGTGCCGCAGGCGAGCAGTCCGCCCAGCAGGGGGCCGAGCAGGCCGGTGGGGCGCAGCATCGCGCTCAGGCGGAGCGGGGCAGTCGGCATGGCGAGCCTCCTCGGGTTGTCTGTCTGTCCCTGACGTCACGGGAACGATGGGGTGACGCCCAGCCACAGCGCATTCATCGCTGCGTGCGCCACGATGCAAGGCAGCAGCTGACGCCGGCGCTGGTAGAGCAAGCCGATGTACCCCGCAGGCAGCAGCGTCAGCCAGGCCCAGAGGCTGCCGGGGGTGCGCAGGCCGTGTGCCAGCGCAAAGGTGAATGCCACCGCCAGATTGATCCGGGCCGCCGGCCATTGGCTGCGCTGCAGCAGGGTCTCGTGCAGCCCGGCGCGCCAGAGGATTTCCTCCAGCACCGGTGCGATCACCAGCAGCTGCACCGTCGTCCACCAGGCGTCGGAGCTCATCGCGCATGACCCGCAGGCTCACGGTGCGGGTGCTGTCGTCGTCGTTGTCGCTGCCGTTGTCCGTGCCGCCAGGCCAGCACCAGCACGGCCAGCACCGCCAGCGCGAGCAGCGTCGGGTCAAGGTGATCGCCATGGGGCGCACGCGCGATGCTGCAGCCCCCTGCGCCGCTGCCGACCACGTCGGCTGCTGCCTGTGCCTGGCCGGTCAGCGGGACCTGCAGCAGGGTGGTCGGCAGATCCGTGCCGGGGCTGCTGGCGATCTGCAGCACGCCGCGGGCCTCGCCCGCCACGACCGGTCGCAAGCGCACCGTCACCGTGCAGGTGTCGCCGGCCGCGAGCAGGAAGGGCGGGGTCGGGCAGGTGCCACGGTCGACATCGAAGCTGCCATCGATCGTCCAGCCGAGCACCCGCACCGCACTGGAGGACTCGCCGCTCAGGGTCACCGCCATCGGCGGCGAGGTGGCGCCTGCCCGGGTCGCGCCGAACTCCAGCCGGGCTGGCGTGACCGTCAGCGCCGAGCTGCCGACCGGACCGAGGCCGATGCCGGTCAGCGTCAGCGGCGCCAGCGCGGTGCCGCTGGAGACGACCTGCAGGCGGGCGCCGTGCGTGCCCGGCGAGCCGGGGCTGAAGGCCAGCGTGATCGAGCAGGTCCGGTCCGGCTCCAGCAGCGCGCCGGCGACGCAGGCGTCGGCCGCGCCGCCCTGGACCGGGAACATCGCCGCCTCCAGCCCGATGGTGTTGATCAGCGTGAGCCGGATCGCGCCCGGCCCGTGGTTGCGCAGGCTGACGGTATGCGTGGTCGTGCCGGCAGCGCCGATCGCCTGGGTGCCGAAGTCGCGCGTTTCGGTGCTGCCGACCCAGGTGACGACCGGCACGACGGCCGCGCTGCCGCGTCCGACCACGGTCAGCGTCGACGGCACGCCGGCGGCGCTGTGCGCGACGGTTAGCGTGGCGCGGTAGTCGGTGTCGGTGGCCAGCGGCGTGAAGCGCAGCGCCAGATCGCAGGTCTGACCGATGGCGAGTGTCGTGCCGGCGGCGCAGCTCGGCGTGCTGTCCAGGCTGAAGCCGCTGCCGTTCAGCGTCACGCCGGTGAGCTGCAGGCTGGCGGTGCCGGTGTTGCGCAGCCGGACCGCGCGGGCGCCGTACAGGCCGTTGACGGTCTGGCTGCCGACGTCGAGCGGGTTGCTGGCATCGATCGTCAGCACGCCGACGGGCTGCGGCAGGCCCAGGCCGGTCAGCGTCAGCACCGACGGGTTCGGCGCCGCACCGTCATGGGCGATCGAGAGCGTGGCGCTGCGGATGCCGGTGGCGCCGGGGCGGAACTGCAGCGTCACGGTGCAGGTGGCGCCGACCGCCAGCGTGCTGCCGGCCGCGCAGGTGCCGGCGCGCAGGAAGTCGCCCGGGTGCGGGCCGCCCAGGCTCAACGCGTTCAGCGTCAGCGACTTCGAGCCGGTGTTGTGTGCCGTGACGGTGACCGTGCTCGATGGGGGCGCGCCGAGCACGGTATCGGGGAAAGAGGGCTGCGCGGCGTCGAGCGAAAGCTGGCCGATGTCGGCGGTGCCGTCGAGGGTGATGGACAGCGGGCTGCCGCCGACCGCGCTGTCGTGGGCGATCGCCAGCGTGGCCTGGCGATCGCCGCTCGCGGTCGGCGTGTAGTCCAGCGTCAGCGTGCAGCTCAGGCCCGGATCCACGCGCGTGCCAGGCAGGCAGCCCGAGCCGGCGGCGATGCGGTAGTCGTCCTTGGCGGTGCCGGTGAAAGTGGGTGCGCCGAGCACGATCGCGGTGCTGCCGCGGTTGCTCAGGGCAGTGGACACGGGGCCGGCGGCGCTCGGGGTCAACCGTGTCGGCGAGGCCGTCAGCGGCCACGCCGCCGTGCCCGACAGGCCCAGGCTGGTGCTGACGGTGCCGCCGGTGCCGGTGATGGTGACCGGGATGCTGGCGGGCAGGGGTGTGGAGATCGCGGCAGCGGTGGGCTGCCAGCGCAGGCTGATGGTGCAGACGCCGCTGTCGGCGGCGATGACCCGACCGGCGCATCCGGGGCTGTCTTCGGTGATGCCGGCCGGCAGGGTCAGCGCGTAGGTCCTGGCGTCCGGATAGGTGCTGCTGATCTGGACGGTCCGGGCGACCGAGGCACCGCCGATCACCGCCTCGCCGAAGGCCAGGGCCTGCGGCGACAGCGTGACCGTCGGCCGGTAGGCGGTGGCGCTGACCGTGATCGTGCGCCCGCTGGCCGAGGTGGACGGCTGCACGTCGCTGCCTGCGTAGGTCGGCGTGACGGTGAGGGTGCTGGTGAGCGTGGCGCTGATCTGTGGCGCCACCACGTCGGCGGGCAGGGGCTGGAAGACGACGTCGAGGTCGAGGCGGCAGGTGCCGGGCGTCAGGCTGGATGAGGCCGCGGGCACGGTCAGGGCCGTGCAGGTGCTGCTCGATTTCCGGGTGACGCTGAAGCGCGGGTTGCTGCTGCTGAGGGCCAGCGTCAGCGCGGTGCCCCGGTAGTTGCTCAGCGTGAAGGAGGTCGATGCCGTGCGTGTGGCGCCGGTGGCTGTGGTGCCGGGAAACGTCAGCGTCGCCGCGGCGGGCACGGCGAGGGCGTCGCGCAGGTTCAGCAGATAAGCCGCGACATCTGTCAGATCTTGCGCCGTCAGCGTGTCGGCGACCGACTTCATCGTCGGACAGCTGGCGTTCAGCCGTGTCTGCAGGTTCGATGCATTGCCGACGAAGTCTTCGGACAGACCGACGGCATAGCTCGAACAGTCGTTCGGGGTCGTGGCCTGGACCGTCGGCGGGTTGGTGTGGCATCCGACGCATTTCGGCGCCGTTAGTCCGAAGTCCTGCGCCTGGCCGGCACCGCTCACGGCCAGCAGCAGCGCCAGCCCGGCCGCTCTCGGGACAAACGTCGACATCATGTGCTTCTCCCTGTTCCGGCCGGTTGGCGGGCGGCCCTACACGCAGTCCACCACCCGGAACTCCACCCGCCGGTCCAGCGCATCGCGCAGGTCGTCGGTGCCGAGCCCGACCAGCGCCTCGCGCGAGCCCACGCCGGCGGCGCTCAGCCGGGCGCCGAGCGCGCGGTTGCTGCGCTCCAGCAGCTTCTGCACCGCCTCGGCGCGCTGGCGCGACAGCGTCTCGTTGGCGCGGGCGCTGCCGGTGCGGCTGGTGTGGCCGACGATGCGCACGCAGGCGTCGGCGCGGCCGGTCTCGCGCGCCAGCGTGTCGAGCCAGAGCTGGTACTGCTGCGGCAGGTCACCGATCGGGCTGAAGCTCGTGCGGCCGGGCTGGAACAGGATCTTGATCGGCAGGCGCTTCGTGTCGAGTCCGGTCGCGATGATGCGTTCGAAGGCGCTGCGCGCGGCCTGCGGGTCGCCGAGCTTCCAGCTCGTCAGGTACAGCCCGTTGAGCACGCGCAGATCGCCCGGATCGGCCATCGTGTCGGCCTCGCGGTAGAGCTGGCGGGCCTCCTGCATGCGCCCGGCGCCGTAGGCCAGGATCGCCTCGTTGACCACTGCGGCGCCGGGCAGCCGGCTCAGGTAGTCCGGGTCGGCCGGGTCGCCGACGCGCGTGTTGACCTGGCACGAGTTGATGTAGGCCTGTGTCGTGCGGTCCTTGTGCCAGGTCGGGCTGTCGGCGTAGAACTTCAGCGGCTCCGGGTTGACCGAATCGACCGTGCTGCGGTCGAGCTGCTTGGCCACCACCCGGCCGGTGCGCAGGTCGATCAGCGTCAGCCAGACGCGGAAGGCGTCGGGCACGGTGTCGACCGCGCGCTCGACGTTGACCGGCGTGAGCGTGCCGATCAGCAGCAGCGGCTTGTCGGCCAGCGCCTGCCGGGTCAGCGGGCGGGCTTTCCACTGCGGCGTCTGGCGTCGCAGCAGGGCTTCGAGCTGCTCGCCCATGCGCGCCGTGCTGGCGGTCTGCGCGCCGGTGTTGGCGTCGATCAGCGGGTCGATCACCAGCGTGCGGGCCTCGGCGCCGAGCTGATCGCCGGCCTGCTGCAGCAGCTCGGCGCCGGCGCGGGCGATCGCGTCCTCGAAGCGGATCGGGTCCGGCGCGAGCAGATCCTTCGGGCGCGCCGGGGACGCGGAGGCGGACGGCTGCGCCTCGGCCGGCGGCAGCGACAGCATCGACGACAGCAGCACCAGGGCGGCGGCGTACAGGCAGGCGGGCAGGAGCTTCATGACGGCGGCCTTGCGAGGACAGGGCGGAAAACGAGGGGTCAGCGCGTGTCGAACACCGGATCGGGCGCCGGTTTCGTGATGTCGCAGCCGAACACCTGCTGGCTGACGCGGCGCAGCTCGGCATCGGCGTCGAGCTGCTCGATCACGCGATCCAGCGTCACCAGCGCGTTGGGCATCGAGCGATTGACGGCCAGATCGGCGCCGCCCCCGCACAGATGGCTTCTGTAGCCGGACGGCATGGTGCGGTCCCAGTCGAAACGGCCGCTGGCGCTGGCGAAGGCGACATGACAGGTGCGGCACGACACGCCGATCACCTCGCGGTAGAGCCGGTCGGCGCCGGGCACGCTGCGGGCATGGGCGATCCAGGCCGGGGGCACGTAAGTCTTGTCCTGCGCTGTTGCTCCACCGGCATACCAGCCCTCGATCAGCCGGCTGACCGGCGTGTCGCCACCGCCCTCGGTGGCCTGGACGAGGCGGTTGAGCGTGTGCAGCGCTGCCTGCTGGTCGGTCTCGCGCAGACCGGGGGCGCTGCCGAAGCGGTAGTTGGCCGCATCGAACGGCAGGAAGCGCGATCCCAGCTGCGGAGAGGCGCCGAGCGTGGTCGGGAAGCGTCCGGCATGGGTCGCACCGCCATGACAGGCGACGCAGACCCCGGGCATGTACTTCTCGCCACGGCCATCGAGGTTGACCGACAGCAGCAGCCCGCCGTCCGGACCGAAGGTGACGAACTTCGTGAACGGCCGATCGCCATGGGCGCCGGGCGTGACGCTCCACTCCATGCCGACGCAGGCGACCTGCTTGAGCCCCTGGCGTGCCTGGTCGAGCACGCTGTCGATCTCGGCCTGGCTGCTGCCGTCCGGACCAGGATGGTTGCAGACCAGGAAGGCGATCTGGTCGGCGCTGCGTCGCACGGCCGACATGCGTCGCACCAGGTTCAGGTCCATGCGGTTGATGTAGTCGGCGCTGGCCTTGTCGGCCGCGGCGATGCCCGTGTCGTAGGGTGGCAGCCGATGGTGGCGCTGCCAGTCGGCCATCGTCACCGGCTGCACCGGCATGCCCTGCGCATCGCAGCCGGCGACCAGACCGAGCGCACGGTAGTAGGCGCAGGCGCTTTGCGGCGTGTCCAGTCCCTTGTAGGCCAGAAAGCGGTCGGAGCCCGGCAGGCCATCCGAACGGCTGCCGTGGGGCGCCGTGACCTGACGACCTCGCAGATTGCCATCCGGTCCGCTGGCGAGCAGGCGGGTGATGCGCGGCGGCGTGTTGGCCAGACGGATCGGCGGCATCGCCACCGGTGTGGCTGCGAGGCTGGCATCGACCTGCGGTACATCGATGGTCTGCCGCAGGCCTTCGCAGCTCACCTCCAGCTGGTGGCGCTCCTGTGCGGCCACTGCGGCCTCCAGCAGGTAGTCGCCATGGCGGTTGGCCTGGATCGCCGCGGTGACGGCGGTGCCGTCGGCCTGCAGCAGCCGCAGCGTGGCGGCGCGGGTCTGGCCGGTGGCCTGATCGAGGCGCGCGCAGGCCGAGCCGTCGGCCAGCTCGACATGTCCGTACAGACGCAGGTTGGCGCCGGTGTCCGCGCTCACCGGGATCGTGACTCGCGTGGCGGTGGGCGTGTAGTTCGCGGCACAGACCGGCCAGGCGTCGCGTGCCCGTGCCGTGTCGCGGGTGCAGTGCAGGCGATAGCCCCCGGAGCTTGGGGCCGGCATGGGCAGACGGGGCAGCACGATTTCGCCGCGCATGTCGCTGCGGCCGCTGAAGACCGTCCGGCCTGTGCTGTCGCGCAGGTCGACCTGCACGTCGGGCAGGTCGAGCAGACGCTCGCCCGTGCTGGCGCCGTCGTGGCCGGTGAAGACCCAGCGGCCTTCGGCCAGCAGGCGCAGCTGTCCGCCGAGCTGCCCCTCATCCACGACGGTCGGGGGGCGGTGCAGGGCCTGGGCGCGGCGCGCCGACACCGTGTCCAGTGCGTCGGACGACACCGCATGATGGGCCTCGGCATGACCGCCCCGGCCGTCGGTCACCGTGACATAGGCGAAGTGCAGGCCGGGGCCGCTCGGCAGCGTCCAGGTGGTGCTCGGGGCATCGCGGTCGTCGACATGGCCGGCGGTCACGCGCCACTGGTAGTGCAGCGTGTCGCCGTCGATGTCCTGGGCCGCCACCGACAGCGTCGTCTTGTCCGGGCCGCTGTCCTGCGCGGTGCCACCGCCCCCGCCGCCTCCACAGCCCGCCAGGGCCAGTGCGATCAGCAGGGTGAGCGTGGTCTTGGTCATGGCAGCGGTCCGCGAAGTCAGCGGCATTGCCGCTGCATGAAGCTGCGTTCGGCGTCGGTCACCGGGTCGCCCAGGGCCGACTTCTGCAGCAGGTCATTGCACTTGAGCCGGGTGACATAGTCCGGTGCAGGGGGCTGAACCGGGACGACCTTCGGTGGCCGTCCGTCCGGGCTCCAGGCCGAACGGTCGGAGACCTCCGGCGGCGACAGCGGCGGTCTCTCGTCCGCGGGGAGGTCCGTCTTCGGCGGGCGTGCTGGCGCAGGCGCTGCGCTGGTGGAGGCGGAGGCGGAGGCGGAGGCGCGTGCCGCCGGCTTGCGCTCCGTGCTGCGTGCGATCGCCGGCTCCGGGGCTGTGGCTGCGGCAGGTGCTGCCCCGGAGGCCACCGGCGGCGCGACGGCGATCGGCGAGGGGGGCACCGCGGAGGCGGGAAGCGACTCGAGTGCCGATGCGGCGGCCACCGGTGCCGCAGGCGCCTGTGCCGGCACCGCCGGCAGCGGCGAAGGCTGCGGTGATGGCGTGGGGCGCCCGAGCGTGTAGGCCAGCCCGGCCGCTCCGACCAGCAGCAGGGCCCCGGCCGCCACCCAGGCGCCGGAGCTCGCTCGTGGCTGTGCTGGTGCTGGCGCTGGCGCCAGATCGGGTGCAGGTGGCGGTGCAGGCGAGCTTGCCGCAGCAGGTGGCTGTGGCACTGCGATGACTGGAGGAGGCGTCGGCCTCGGGGCAGGTTCGCGGGGGGGCGGCGGCCGTGCAGCCACGCGCGGTTCTGTGGCGGCCAGCAGCGCGCGCAGCTCGGCCACGCTCTGCGGCCGGTGCTGGGGCAGCACCGCCAGGCAGGCGTCGATCGCCTCGAGAAAGGCCGCGCTGCACTGGCCGGCCGCGCTGTGTGCCAGCGGCTGGTACTTGTCGGTGACCATGCGGGTGACCGACTGCGGTGGCGTGCGTCCGGTCAGCGCGAAATGCACGACCGAGGCCAGCGCATACAGGTCGGTCCACGGCCCCTGCCGGACGCCGGGCATTTCGCCGTACTGCTCGATCGGCGCGTAGCCGGTCTTCAGGATGACCGTCAGTGCCTGTGTCATGTCGCCGATGACCCGCCGCGCCGCGCCGAGGTCGAGAATGACCGGGCGGCCGTCCTCGAGGATCATGATGTTGTCGGGCGCGATGTCGCGGTGGCAGGTGTCGGCGCGATGCATGGTCTCGAGCGCATCGAGCAGCGGCATCAGCAGCGTGCGCAGCCAGAGCTCGTCGGGCGGACCGGGCAGGGCCTTGAGCACCTCGCCCAGCGTGCGGCCGATGTAGTAGGGCATCACCATGTAGGCGGTGCCGTTGCTCTCCCAGAAGCGGTGGACCTTGATCAGCGAGGGATGATCGAAGCTGGCCAGCAGCCGCGCCTCGTTGATGAAGCTGCGCCGGCCGGCCTCGAAGGTGTCGGCATGGCGGCGCGAGCGCACCGAGACGGTCATCGCCTGGGTGCGCGCTGCCAGCGACGAGGGCATGTACTCCTTGATCGCGACCCGCCGGTGCAGCGAGTGGTCCTGAGCGAGATAGACGATGCCGAAGCCGCCCTCGCCGATGACCGACAGCAGCTCGAACTCCTCCAGCCGGGTGCCCGAGGGCAGCGCGTTGCCGAACTCGTCGTCGGCGAGCTCGCCGGGCTGCGGCAGGCCGATCGGCGCAGGACCGAGCCGGGTCCGGTCCGGATCGTCTGCGGGGGCGGAGGGTTCTGTCATCACGGGCTTCCTGTCGGCGTGTCGCTGCCGCTTCAGCGGTAGAGCTCCCTGCGTTCCTCTTCTTCCTTGCGCCGCTGCAGCTCGGTGCAGGTCGGGTGGCGCTGGAATTCCGGCTTGCGGCATTGCGACTGGATGCAGAGGTCCCGTGCGATCAGCACCCGGCCGCCGCAGGCCTCCTCGGGCGAGCTCGGCCGGGCCGCTTCGCTTGGAGCTGAGGAGGGCGGAGCGGAGGCGGGCGGGCGGGACGCGGGCGCCGGCACAGGCGCGGGTGCCGGACGAGGCGCAGCGATGGCGGGTGCCGGGGCAGAAGGCGCTGGCGCAGGTGGCTGCAGGCGGTGTGCCGGCGTGGCGGGCGG
The DNA here is from genome assembly GCF_013426975.1 of Sphaerotilus sulfidivorans. GTDB lineage: Bacteria > Pseudomonadota > Gammaproteobacteria > Burkholderiales > Burkholderiaceae_C > Sphaerotilus > Sphaerotilus sulfidivorans. The sequence goes on along the minus strand of NZ_JACCPY010000001.1, from coordinate 247,014 downwards.
GACGGGCGGGACGGGCGGGACGGGCGGGGCGGGCGGCGCCGGCACGGGGGCGAGAGTCGGTGCGGGGGGCTCCTTCTCTTCGGTGATGATCTCCGCCAGCGGTGCGCTGGCCGGGCCGGCCGCGGTGGGGGCACTGGCCAGTGCGCTGGCGGCGCTGGCGGCCAGACCGGTCGTCGCGTCCGGGGCGGGATCACGCGGCCACATCAGCAGCGCCGCCCCCGCCAGCAGCACGGCGCCACCGAGGCCTGCCAGCATCGGTGTACGTGAGCCCGAGCCCGAGCCTGCCTTGCGCTCACCCTCGGGTCCGGCGTATGGGGCCGTCGTGCCCGCCGCGCCGGCGGGTGCTGCCGCTGGCTGCGTGCGGGCCGCGGCCGGCTGGGTCATGCCGGGCAGCACGATGCGCATGTCGCGGCCGGTGCGCGGCTCCAGGCTGGCGGTGTGCGGCGCCGGTCTGGTTCTCGGCGGTGCAGCGGCGGGCGGAGGCTGTGGTGCCGTGCGGCCCGGCGGACTGCCGGTCGGGCCGGTCACCACCACGGTGCGATCCGGGTCGCTGCCTGGTTGCGCGATCGGGGCGGCGATCCGGGTCGCGTCCGGGTCGTCGCCCGGCCCCAGGACGGGCAGCAGGCCCAGCAGGCGCATCAGCGCCTCGACGCTGCGGGGGCGCTGGTCCGGATGCACCGCGAGCGTCTGCTGCCAGGCCTGCAGGAAGGCGTCGCTGTAGCGCAGGCCCTGCTCGGCCTTCAGGCGGGCGCCGGTCTCGGGCAGCGGCACCATCTCGTCCTGCAGCGTGCGTGCGGCCGCCGGCGGCGGCGGCTTGCCGGTCAGGCAGGCATGGACGACCGCTCCCAGCGCATACAGGTCCGTCCACGGGCCCTGCCGCAGGCTGGGCATCTCGGCGTACTGCTCGATCGGCGCGTAGTTCGGCTTCAGGATCGCGGTGAGCGTCTGCGTGCGGTCGCTGATGACCTGGCGTGCGGCGCCGAAGTCCAGCAGCACCGGCCGGCCGTTGCGCAGCAGCAGGATGTTGTCCGGCGAGACGTCGCGGTGGTAGATGTGCTGGGCATGCAGCGTCTCGAGGGCGCCCAGCAGCGGCACCAGCACGCCCATCAGCCAGACCTCGCCGGGCGGCGCCGGCATCTGGCGCAGTGTCTGCGCCAGCGTCTGGCCCTGGTAGAGCGGCATCACCATGTAGGCGGTGCCGTTGCCTTCCCAGTAGCGGAAGACCTTGACCAGCGCCGGATGGTCGAAGCGCGCGAGCATCTTCGCCTCGAGCATGAAGCTGCGCAGCCCGGCGCCGAAGGTCTCGCCATGCGTGCGTCCGCGCGGCTGCACCGAGCCGTCGTCGCCGCGCGAGGCCAGCAGTCCCGGCATGTATTCCTTGATCGCCACCTCGCGCTCGAGGTCGTGGTCGAAGGCCCGGTAGACGATGCCGAAGCCGCCGATGCCGACCAGGCCGCGGATCTCGAACTCGCCCAGCCGGGTGCCGATGCTCAGGGTGCCTTCTTCGTCCACGCTGTCTGTCCGTCGCAGGAGTTGGGAGGAATGGGGTGATGAGAGGGTTGAGAGAGGGGGGGCAGGTGCAGGGTCGTGCCGAAGCGATCCGTGCCAGCGTAGCGGCCGCGGCGCGGGCCGTCTTGTGACTTTGGTCGCCCTGCGGGGTGTCCGGGCGCATGACTTTCGTTGCTTGTCGTCCGGCGTGGGGCGGGCCGACACTGGCCCGGCCCACGCCGCTCGGGCCTGGGCTTGCTGAGGAGGTCATGATGCAGTTGCTGATCCGTGCCGTGAGCCTGGCCGGCCAGCCCTTGACGCAGGCCATCACCGGCCTGTTCGACCTGCAGGGCGGCACGCTCGGTCGGGGCGAGGACTGCACGCTGATGCTGCCCGATCCCGAGCGGCACATCTCGCGCAGGCAGGCCGAGGTCAGCTGCGGCGAGCGCGGGTTCAGCATCCGCAATGTCAGCCATGCCAGCCCGATCATCCACAACGGCCGGCCGGTGCCCTCCGGCCGCAGCGCGACGCTGGTCGATGGCGACGAGCTTCAGATCGGCAGCTATCTGCTGGCGGTCAGCCTGTCTGCGCCCGCGCAGGCCGATGCCACGGTCATGGCGCCTGCCGGCCCCGGGCCGGGCGAGTTCACCCGGATGATGTCGGCGATCGGCGCGGCGCCGGCCACCGGGCCGGCGGTGTCTGCTGCACCTGTGCTCGCCGCCGCTCCAGCATCATCGCCGGTGCCATCGCCTGCACCGTCCGGGGGGGGGGTGACGGATCCGCTTGATCCGCTTGATCCGCTTGATCCGTTCGCATTCTTCGGCGGCACGTCGGCCCCGATGCGGGCTCCTGTGCCGTCACCTGATCCGGGTCGCGCCGGTGCAGGCGGGGGGGCAGGCGTCGGGAGCACCGATCCCTTTCGTGATCTGTGGGGTGCGCCTCAGCCGCATGCGCCAGCGCCGGTGTCCGTGCCGATGTCCGTGCCTGACGGTGCGCTGCCTTCGGCCTTCGGCGACCTGCTCGGTCCGGCCGGCAGTGCCAGCGGCAGCGACGATGTGCTGTCGGACTTTCTCGGCAATACGGCACCGCGCTCGCGTCCGCCGGCCGGCGACCAGGCGGTGCAGGACTTCCTGAATCCGCCGACGGCGCCGACGTCGGGGGCGCGTCCGTCGCGGGCCGACCGGACCCCCGAGATCCACGCGCCGATGGTGCTGCCGATGCCGCCGGCACCGCCGCCGCCGATGGTCGCCTCGCCGGTCGTGTCGCCGCCGGTCCGCATCACGCCCGCCGCAGCCGCGGCGCCCGACGCGCTGTGGTCGGCCTTCTGCGACGGGGCCGGCATCGCGACCGAGCGGATGTCGTCGCACGCGCTGACACCGGCGCTGATGCATGACATCGGGCTGATGCTGCATCACGCGGTCGCGGGCATGCTGCAGCTGATTGCCGCCCGGGCCGCGACCAAGTCCGAACTGCATGCCCAGGTCACGATGATCCAGGCCCGCCACAACAATCCGCTGAAGTTCTCGCCCGACGCGCCGGTGGCGCTCGAGCAGCTGCTGCAGCCGCCGCTGCGCGGCTTCCTGGCCGGGCCGCAGGCGGTCGAGCAGGCGATGGACGATCTGGTCGGCCATGCGGTGGGCACGATGGCGGGCATGCGCGCGGCGCTCGACGGCGTGCTCGACCGCTTCGCGCCCGAGCCGCTGGAGGCGCGGCTCAGCAGCCGCTCGGTGATCGACAGCCTGCTGCCGATGCACCGGCGCGCCCGGCTGTGGGAGCTCTACCTGCAGCATTTCCAGGCGGTGCGCGAGGAGTCGCGCGAGGATGTCCAGGCGCTGTTCGGCAAGGCCTTCCTGCAGGCCTACGAGCAGCAGCTCGACCGGCTCGACGCCGAGCGGCATGCGCCGCCCGGCGCGGCCTCGGCCGCCGGCGACCGCGGGATGCCGAAATGATCGACATCGACATCGCCTCCTGCCTGCAGACGGGAAGCCGCGACCACAACGAGGACGATCTGCGCAGCGGCCATGCGGGTCTGCTGAGCTGGGCGGTGCTGTCCGACGGCGCCGGCGGGCACCGCCGCGGCGACGAGGCCTCGCGCCTGGTCGTCGCCACGATCGACGAGCGGCTGGCGCAGGCCAGCCTGGGCGGGCATCTGCAGGCGGTGGCGCTGGCCGCGGCGGTGGAGTGCGCGCACGGCCGCCTGTCCGACGCACAGGCCGGCAGCGCCGGGCGCCAGCGCATGCATGCGACCGTCGTGGCGCTGTGGATCGACCGCGGGCGCGGCGAGGCGCTGTGGGCGCATGTCGGCGACAGCCGCCTCTACCGGGTGCGCGACGGCCGCGCCGAGGCGCTGACCCGCGACGACAGCGTGGTGCAGCAGATGGTCGATGCCGGTTTCCTGACGCCGCAGGCCGCGCGCCACCATCCGCGCAAGAACCAGCTGCTGAGCGCGCTCGGCGGCGCCGAGCCGGTCGAGGTCCATGTCACCGCGCAGGCGCAGCCGCTGCACGACGGCGATGCCTTCCTGCTGTGCAGCGACGGCTGGTGGGACACGCTCGAGGCCGAGGCGATCGCGCGATCCTGCCGGGCCAGCGCCGACGCCGCGCGCTGGCTCGCCGCGATGCGCGACGACATCGCCGCGCAGGCCCTGGCGACGCAGGACAACTTCTCGGCGGTGGCGCTGCGGCTGCGCCGGCGCCGCTGAGACGGGAGCGGGGTGCGGCCTGAGCTTCGGCTTCGGTCGCTCGGTGGCTCAGTCGCGGCCGTCCAGCAGCGCGTCGAAGTCCGCGTCCTGAGGCAGGCCGGCGACCGGCGCGGCCAGCGGCGCCTGCACGTCTGGCCGCAGGGTCTCGTCCGGGCTCCACCACAGGCCGTGGCCGGCGGGCACGGCGCGCTCGACCAGCCGTCGCGGCAGGGCGGCGGCCGTCGCGGCGGCCGGGCGCGGCGGCAGTGCCTGCAGCGCCGCCTCGAGCCGCTCGACGCTGGCGCCGGGGCGCAGGCAGTCGCGGCCCGCCTCGGCCAGTGCGTCCAGCCAGCGCTGCAGCCCGGCCGGATCGTCCGGCGGGCCGTCGCTCCAGCCCGCGGCCAGCAGCAGCGGGAAATAGCGTCCGACCCGGTCGACGCTGGGCATCAGCACGCCGCTCCACCATTGCGGATCGACCACGCCGGGCGACCAGAGGAAATGCCACAGCGGCGCGCCCAGGTAGAGCCCGAGCCAGCGCTCGCCCAGCCGCGTGCGGCTCGAGGCCAGACCGGCGCTGAGCCAGGCGTCGCAGCGCGCCAGCATCGGCGGCGGCAGCCGGCGCGAGCCGAAGTCGCCCAGCGCCGGCAGCTTGCCGAACCAGCCGCAGTCCGGTGCGCCGGGCATCGCTCAGAGTCCGGTCGGGCAGCTGAAGGCGCGCAGCGCCGGCAGCCGCAGCGGGTTCTGCACGCTGCTGGAGATGAGCTCGAACACCGCCTTGCGGCCCTCGATGTCGAAGGTGGCGGTCATGCGCTCCGGGCCGCTGCCGGGTGCGATCTGCGCCCGGTCGATCAGCCGCAGCAGCGCCCACGGACCTTCGGTGCTCAGGCCCGCGCTGCCGCCGGCCGGTGCCGGGCTGATGCTCAACCGGATCTGTGCGCCGCCGCGCGGGCTCGGCCACTGCAGCCGCGTCAGCGTCGCCGGGCCGTGGGCGTAGTTCAGCGTCTGTCCGCCGGCGTCGATCTGCAGCTGAAGGATGGCCGGATCCATCGACACCGGCCGGAAGTCGACGCTGACGACCGGGGTGGCGCTGCCACGGAAGAAGGCATCGCGGATCTCGGCCGCATGCTGGAAGGACAGCAGCGCCGCCGAGTTCAGGCCCATGCGCGCGCCCTCGACCGCGCGGAAGGACCAGGGCCGGGTGGTGGTGTCGACATAGGGCGCGAGGTTCTTCTGCACGAACTGGTCCATCTGCCCGCCCGGCGCGAACAGCCGGCTGAAGTCGTCGAGCGTGACGTCGCGGCTGCTGGTGCGGTCGAAGGGATAGCGGCCACCGATGGCCTGGCGGCAGAAGTCGCCGATCTCGGCGCGGATCGCGCTGCCCAGGCCCTCGCGGGTCGCGCCGAGCGCGGCGCTGGTGCCGCTGGCGACCAGGCGCTCGACCATCGCGCCCAGCGGCGGCGGCAGCTGGCCGGCGCTGGCGCGTGCGCGCGCCGGGGTCGGCGAGGGCGGCGGCGGCGTGCGCGACTGCGTCGCCGCCTGGGTGGCCTGCAGGAAGACCGCGATCTCGTCGAGCAGCCGAATGGTGTCGTCCAGCGGCACCGGTCCCTTGGCATCGGCGGCGCCGACCAGCTCGTGCAGGCGCACGAAGCGGTCGTCGACCAGGCTTTTCTCGAGCGGCTCGCGGCCGGGCTGCAGCGCCTCGACCGCCCGGCCGGCGGCGCCGTCGCCGAGGATGGGCGCCAGCACCCGGTCCTTGAGCCCGCGCGCGGCCTCGCGCACCGCGCTCTCGGCGCCGGGGGCCGCCGGGCGTGCCAGCGTGGTCTCGTCGGCGGCTGCGCGCAGCAGCCGGCGCAGCGGCGCGCTCGGTCCCGGCAGCGCCAGCGTCTGCGCGACCTCGATGGCCTGCGCCAGCGTCTCGGTCGGGCGCAGCTTCAGGTCGGCGAGGTAGTCGCTCCACAGCCGGGCGTAGTCGTTCAGGTAGAGGCGGCGCACCTCGTCGGCGAGCCGGGCCTGGCCCTGCGGATCGGCCGCGGCGACGCTGCGCGACTCGGCCGCCAGGCCCAGCACCCAGGACTCCTCGGCCGCCAGCTCGGTGGCCAGCAGCGGCACCAGCCGGTCGAAGGCCTGGTGGCCGGCGCGGGTGTAGAGCGCCGGCAGGCCCTCGTTGAGCGGCCGGCCGCTGCCGCGCACCAGGATGCGGGTGACCTCGGGGCCGCCGGCGGCGGTCGCGGTGAAGGCGCCGAGCTCGGCCGGCAGCAGCCCCGGCAGGCGCAGCCGGCTGTAGACGCGCTGCGCCAGCGGGATCTGGCGCAGCCGCTCGCGCGCCGCCTCGACCAGGGCGCGGTCGAGCGGCCGCGACGGCGTGCTGGCGCCGCGCGCCAGCAGCGCGTCGAGGTGATGCTCGAGCGCGGCGCGCTGCGTCGCGTCCAGCCGGCCGGCCAGGCTCTCGTCCCAGTCGGCGCGCAGGTAGACGGCCAGCCACTTCGCGTCGAAGTGCTTCGGGTCGTGCAGCATCAGGTAGGTCTTGAGCACGTCGTACTGCGCCTCCGGCCGGGCCGCGCCGGCCCCGGCGGCCAGGCGCTGCTCCAGGCCGAGCGCCAGCCGCGGCAGCAGGCCCTCGTTCTGCATGCGCTCAAGCGCCTGCGCGGAGGCGTCCTGCAGCTTGTCGCCCTGGTACAGGCCGAAGTGGCGCCCGGGGCTGTCGTCGACCTCGGCGATGCGGCGCGTGGCCTCCAGCAGCGGCAGCAGCGCGGCGGCATCGGGCTGCTGGCGCGCCGGCGTGGTGCGCAGCTCGGCCTCGAGCGCGGCGGTGCGGGCGTCGACCGCGGCGAGGTCGTCGCGGTTGAGCGCATGGCTGCGCAGCCACAGGCCGGCGGCCAGCAGCGCCACCAGCGCCAGCGCCGCATAGGCGCCCGTCGCCATCAGATGACGGCGTTTCTCCCATTTCAGCCGGGTGCCGCCCAGCGCGCTCTCGGCGAAGACCACCTCGCGCAGCAGCCGCTCGAGAAAGAAGCTGCGGCCGCTGGCGGCCAGCGGCGGCAGCGCCGCGCGCTCGAGGCCGAGCTGCCGCGCCATGCCGCCGAGCATGCGGTCCAGCGGCGTGCCTTCCTGCGTGCCGCTGATGAAGTAGACGCCGCGCAGCATCGGATCGGCCTCGAAGGGCGAGGGCGCGAACACCTCCTCGACGAACTCGCGCAGCACCTCGCGCAGCGCGTCGAACTGCTGCGGGAAGGCGTAGATGCGCGCGCGCCGCGCCGGATCGCGCTCGGCCTGCAGCCGCTCGATCAGGCCGTCGGTGAGGCGCTGCCCGAGCCGGTCGAACTCCGTCGTCAGGCCGGAGGCGTCGCTGTGCAGCCGGGCATCGAGCGGGAAGGTGAAGCCCCAGGGCGCGGCGCGCTGCTCGCGGTCGAGCGTCGCGAAATAGTCGGTGAAGCCGGCGAGCAGGTCGCATTTGGTCACCAGCAGGTACAGCGGCATGCGCACGCCGAGCTGCTCGTGCAGCTCCTGGATGCGCGCGCGCACCGCGGCGGCCTCGCGGGCCCGCTCGGCCGCGCCGCGGGTGAGCAGGTCGGCGACCGAGACGGTCACCAGCACGCCGTTGAGCGGCTGGCGCGGCCGGCCGTCGCGCAGCAGCGCCAGGAAGCCGTTCCAGGCGCTGCGGTCGGCCTCGCGGTCGCTGTCCTGGGTGGTGTAGCGGCCCGCGGTGTCGATCAGCACCGCCTCGTCGGTGAACCACCAGTCGCAGTGGCGCGTGCCGCCGATGCCGGCGATGCCGCGCTGGCCTTCCTGGCCGAAGCGCCCGGCCAGCGGGAAGCGCAGACCGGCATTGAGCAGCGCGGTGGTCTTGCCCGAGCCGGGCGCACCGATGAACACATACCAGGGCAGCTGGTAGAGATGGCGCTGCGACAGCCGGTCCGAGAGCGCGTCGAGCGCGCCGCGGGCCCGGCCGGGCGAGTCCGCGCGGGTGTCGAAGCGCATGCCGCGCAGCGTCTGCAGCGCCTGCTCGAAGCGCTCGCGCAGCAGCCCGAGCTCGGCGCTCTCGCCGCTGCCGGCGGCCGTGCCGGCGCCGGGCGCGGCGGCCAGGCCCTCGATCATGCGGGTGTTGGCCCGGCGCGCCTGCCAGAGCGACGCCAGCTGCACCGCCAGCCAGCCGCCGGCCAGCAGCGCGATCAGCGCGATGCGCACGCCCGCATCGGCCAGCGGCACCCGGCCGGCCACGGCCACCAGCGGACCGGCCCACCAGATCAGCAGCGCCAGCGCCAGCAGGCCCAGCGCGGCCAGCAGCCAGGGGTGCAGGATCCAGGACAGCAGCTTCTTCATCATCAGGCTCTCAGCTTCCGGCGCCGGTGCGCAGCTCGATCTCGACGCGGCGGTTGCGGGCCCGGCCCGCCGGGCTGTCGTTGGCCGCGACCGGCGCGCTGTCGCCGGCGCCGCGCGCCTGCAGCCGGGCGGCCGGCACGCCGGCGGCCGCCAGCAGCTCGCGCACCGTCGCGGCCCGGGCCTCCGACAGATGCCAGTTCGACGGGAACTGCAGCGAGCGGCTCTGCACGCTGTCGGTGTGGCCGGTCACGGTGATGCGACCGGCCTGGCTGCGCAGCACCTCGGCGACGCGCCGCACCATGGCCTCGCGGTCGGCGTCGAGCCGGGCGCTGCCGCTGTCGAACAGGCCCTCGCCATGCAGCACGATCACGCTGCGGTCGGCCTCGTCGCGCACCGTCAGCCAGCCGGAGGCGGCCTCGGCCTGCAGCAGCGGCGCCAGCCGGGGCGCGGCCGCAGGCGGCGGGGCCGCAGGCGCGGCCACCGGCGCGCCCGGCAGCGGGGGCGCCCGCAGCGCGGCGATGCGGGCGAAGACCGGATCGGAGGCGCTGCCCAGCGACAGCAGCAGCCCGAGATAGAGGCCGAGCAGGCCCAGCGCGGTCAGCGCGCCGGTGACCCACAGCGGCAGCCAGCCCAGCAGCGGGCGGCGCGCCTGCGGCGTGACCTGCCAGTGCTCGGCCAGCGCCGCCGCATGGTCGCCGCGCACGCCGCGCAGGATCTGCGCGAGCCGGTCGCGCACCGCCTCGAGCTGCGCCGCGCCGCCCTCGACCGCCCGGTAGCGGCCCTCGAAGCCCAGCGTCAGCGCCGCCAGGATCAGCTCGAGCAGGTCGCGGTTGGTTGCCGGATCCTCGGCCAGGCGGGTCATCAGCTGGAAGACGCGGTCGCCGCCGAAGCCCTCGTTGTGGAAGGTCACCAGCAGGTTGCTGCGGCTCCAGGTGCCGCCGCTGCCCCAGGGCGTGCCGGCGGCGGCCTCGTCGAGCAGGGTGCACAGGATGTAGCGCGCGGCCAGCACCCGCTCCTGCGGCAGGCCCTGGGCGCGGGCGCGCTGCTCGAAGTCGCGGATCGACTGCGCGACCTGGTCCTTCAGCGCCTGCGGATCGGCGACGCGCACGGTCGCGCGCAGCTGCGGCGCCAGGCACAGCAGCGGATTGGCCAGCGCGACCAGCGGATTGAGGCCGGTCTGCGGCAGCGGCAGGTCGGCGGCGACCTCGGGCCGGGCGCCGGCGGGCGCCGCGGCCGCGCTGCCGTCGGCACGGGCGCGCCGGCCCGGCGTCGGCATCATGAAGGTGTGCTCGCCGGTCGAGCCGAAGGGATCGTCGGGCGGCGGCGGCGGGATGCTCATTCGGTCTCCAGACGGTCGGTTCACTGCGGCGCCCGGATGGCCCACAGCTCCATCGCCAGGCCGGGAAACTCGCCGCCGATGAAGAAGGCCAGGTGGCCGCTGCGGCCGAAGGCCTGCCAGAGCTCGCCGCTGCGCTCGAGCTCGAAGTAGTGGAAGCCGGCGTGCAGCGGCAGCTCGCGCGGCACCACCGGCAGGCTGCTCAGGTGCATGCCGGTCAGGTTGCCGTTGACCACCTCGCGCATGCGCTCGGGCGGGCCGACCTTGAGCTGCGCCGGCACGCGCAGGCGCAGCTGCTCGGCCGGCAGCTGCGCCTGCACCGCCAGCACCAGCGCGGCCTGGCGCGCCAGCTCGCTGGTCGGCACCACCGCGGTGTGCCAGCCCTTGCCGCGGTCGGTCAGCGCGATCTGCACCGCCATGCGCTCGGGCTCGAAGGACAGCATCGCGTGCAGCGCCTCCCACACCGGCGTGAAGCAGCCCTGCAGGTTCTCGTGGTCGTAGACCGGGAATTCCGGCGGCCGGCGCGACGCGCTGGCGAAGGTCGCCAGCTCGCCGGCCAGCGCCAGCGCCAGATCGAACAGCGTGCGCGGATGCACCGAGGGCGCGCGCGCCAGCTCGTGCCAGCGCGGCTCGTGGCGGTTGAGCATCTGCAGCATCAGGAAGGCCGAGATCTCCGCGACCCCGTGGCCGAGCTGGCCCATGTCGCGCGCCAGGGACTGCGCACGCTCGCGCAGCAGCGCGTGAACGCGGCGCACGTCGGCGGGCAGCGGCGTGCTGGCGTCGAGCCGCCACGCGCCGGGAATGTGGTCGCGGTCGAGCCGCACCGTGCCGTCGCTGCCGCGCTCGAGCACGCGCACCGCCGCGATCGAGGCCAGGCCGCCGCCGAGCTCGCGCTCGCGCAGCAGCCGCAGGCGCAGCTGGCCGGTCTGGATCTCCTCCGGATCGGCCGAGCCGTCGCAGCTGTCGCGCAGCCGCTCGGTGCGCGCCTCGTAGCGCGCCATGCCGCGTGCCGAGCCGGTCGTGATGCCCAGGTCGATCTCGTCGGGCCCGTCGGCGCTGGCGCGGGCCAGCGCCAGGTGGATGCGTTCGCTCTTGAGCTCGGCGGGAATCTCGAGCGGCTCGGGCGGCGCGTCGTGCTGCGGGATCGCGAAGGGCGTGCCGTCGGGCAGCACGCCGTGCGCCCGCTCGATGCCGACGCGCCCCTGGGCCAGCAGGCCCTCGTCGATCACCAGCTCGCCGAAGCCCCAGCCATGCTCGCCGGCGGCGCGCACCCGCGCATCGAGCAGCCGCTCCTGGTAGCGCGATTCCTGCTGGAAGTGGTGTGGCAGCAGGAACATGCCCTGCGACCAGACGACCTTGCTGCGCCAGCTCATCGCGGCATCCCGTCGGCGGCAGTCATGTCGGCCAGCCCGAGTGCGCGGGCGCTGGCGCGGATGCGCAGCCGGTTGGGCTGACTCGGCTGCAGCGGAACCAGCAGGCGCCAGCGAGCGCGTTCCAGGTCACGGTAGGCGGCCAGCACGCCCAGATGGCGTGCACCGGCCGCGGCCTGACGCTGCAGGCTGCGCAGGCTGGCCGGCGGCAGGATCCATTCCTCGCGGCCGAGCAGGTCGGCGCCGAGCACCTCGCGTTCGCGCTCGAACAGCGCCATGAAGTCCGCCGCCTCGAACTGCGCCGGTCCGGCCAGCTCGTACAGGCGCAGCAGCAGTGGCGAGCTGCGGCCGCGTGCATCCGGGTTGAGTTCGGCGTCGGTGCTGATCTGCAGGTCCAGCCGGGTCGGATCGGGCGACAGCAGACGGGCGATCAGCGGCTGCGGCGCTTCGGCCGGCTGTTGCCGTGCCGGCGCCGCGATGGGGGGCGGACGGCGCATCGCGCAGCCGGCCAGCGGGCCGAGCAGCAGCGATCCCAGGATGATCAGGCCGGTGCGGCGCCGCGGCTCGCCGGCGCCGCCGGCGCGCTCGGCGCAGGCATTCGACATGCAGACGAGGATAGCCGCGCACCCGTCGCGGTCACCATGACTAAGGTAACCCCGCGAGCGCGCGACTCCGGTAGGCTCGCGCGCGATTGCCCTTCATGGTCCAGGAGACAGGAGAACCCGATGCCCGCGATGACCCGCGCCCTGCAGATCCGCCAGTTCGGCGGCCCCGAAGCCATGCAGCTCGTCGAGCTGGAGGTCGGCGAGCCCGGCCCCGGCGAGGTGTGCATCCGCCACCATGCCGTCGGCGTCAACTTCATCGACATCTACCAGCGCACCGGCCTGTACGCCAACCCGCTGCCGCTGACGCTGGGCATGGAGGGTGCCGGCGTGGTCGAGGCGGTCGGTGCCGGCGTGACCCATCTGCAGCCCGGCGACCGTGTCGCCTACGCCAGCCAGCCGCCGGGCAGCTACTGCGAGCTGCGGGTGATGCCGGCGCGCTCGGTGGTGGTGCTGCCCGACGGCATCGACTTCGAGACGGGCGCCGCGATGATGCTCAAGGGCCTGACGGTGCAGTACCTGCTGCGGCGCACCCAGCCGCAGGGCGGGCTGCAGCCGGGCGACTTCGTGCTGTGGCATGCGGCGGCCGGCGGCGTCGGCCTGATCGCCTGCCAGTGGGCGCGCGCGCTGGGCCTGCGGCTGATCGGCACCGCCGGCGGCGCCGAGAAATGCGGTCTGGCGCTCGCGCATGGTGCCGAGTTCGCCATCGACTACCGCAGCGAGGACTTCGTCGCCCGGGTGCGCGAGATCACCGGCGGGCGCGGCGTGCGTGCGGTCTACGACTCGATCGGCCAGGACACCTTCGAGGGCTCGCTCGATTGCCTGGAGCCCTTCGGCCTGATGGCCAGCTTCGGCAATGCCTCCGGGCCGGTGCCGCCGGTGAACCTCGGCGTGCTGGCGGCCAAGGGCTCGCTGCATCTGACGCGCCCGACGCTGTTCACCCACCTGGCCACCCGCGAGAGCACGCAGGCGATGGCCGACGATCTGTTCGCGCGGGTGAGTTCCGGCGAGGTGCGGATTCCGGTGTCGCGCCGCTATGCGCTGGCCGACGCCGCCCAGGCCCATGCCGATCTGGCCTCGCGCGTCACCACCGGCTGCCTGGTGCTGCTGCCCTGAACGGGGCGGGGCTCGGCCCGCCGCTCAACCGCGTGCGTTGCCGTCCGGGTCGCGGGTCTCGTCGATGACCGCGTCCCGGTAGGCATGCCAGCTGGCGTGGCCGAGGATCGGGCCCAGGACGATCAGGCCGAGAAAGCCCGGCAGCATCGCCAGCAGCGTCAGCGCGGTCAGCAGCGCGCCCCAGAAGATCATCACCCCGGGCTGGGTCAGCACCAGACGCATGCTGGTCAGGCCGGCGGTGATCGCATCGACCTGGCGGTCGAGCATCATCGGAATGCTGATGACGCTGACCGCGAAGATCAGCCCGGCGAAGATCGCGCCGACGCCCAGGTAGGTGACGATGAAGCCGATGTTGTTCGGGTCGAGCAGCGCCAGCAGCGAGCCCTTCATGTCCGGCATGCCGTCGAAGCTGACCGCGAACACCACCATCGCCGCCCGGCCCCAGAGCATTTCCAGCACCAGCAGCACGAAGCCGAAGATCGCCATCTGGCCGAGGTGGCTTTCCCAGGCGACCAGGGAGTCGCCGAAATCGGGGCGCTCGCCGCGCTCGAGCTTCATCGACACGTCGTACAGGCCCATGCACAGGAAGGGGCCCATCAGCAGGAAGCCGGCCGACAGCGCCAGCATGTAGGCCGGCGCGTTCTCGTAGACCTTCAGCAGGCCCCAGCCCATCGCGACGAAGCACAGGCCGTAGAACAGGCCGATCGAGGGGTGGCGGCGGAAGTCGGCCAGGCCTCGGGCCAGCCAGCGCACCGGCGCGCCCATCGGCAGCGGGCGCAGCCGGATCGGTGCGGTCTCCCGGGTCGTGGCCGGGTCGCCGGTCAGGGTTGCGGAGGATTCGGCCGGCGTGTTGTCGGTCGACGGATTGATCGGCGTCATTGCGCATCTCCTGTCGCTCTGCGTGGAGATTAGCGCCGCCCTCCGACCCTGGACAGCCCGGGGATTCCCGGCCGGCGGCCGGCCGCTCAGCTGCGCCGCACCCGCAGCAGCTCGTCGAGGATCAGCCCGATCGCGCCGGCGGTCAGCGCGCAGTCGGCCAGGTTGAACGAGGGGAAATAGCCGCCCGGGAACATCGGCGCGAGGACGTCCCAGTGGAACTGCAGGAAGTCGATCACATGGCCGTGCCAGGCACGGTCGATGACATTGCCCAGCGCGCCGCCGAGCAGCATGGCCACGCTGAAGGCGAACAGGCGCTGCTCGGCGTGGCTGCGGAGCATCCAGATGAACATCGCCGAGGCCGCGAAGCCCAGGCCGATGAAGAACCAGCGCTGCCAGCCCGAGGCCTGGGCCAGGAAGCTGAAGGCCGCGCCGGTGTTGTGGACCCGCACCAGATTGAAGAAGCCGGTGATGACCTGGCCGTCACCGAGCTGGAAGCGCTGCACGATCAGGATCTTGGTGATCTGGTCGAGCACGATGATCAGGAAGGCCAGGGCCAGCCAGGGCAGCAGGCGGCCCGGACGGGCATCGGTGCGGGGGGACGAGGAAGATCGGGGCTTGGAGGACATCGCGGTCGCAAAGGTCGGAGAAAGCCGGCGCGTGGCCGGCGGATGCGCCACTGTAGCCAGTTTCGTCCCGTGAGCCGGGCGGGCCGCTGTTGGCCGGATGCATCGCCCGTTCGCGGCCCACGTGATCTGCGTCACAGTACCCGCAGCCGACTGGCCAGCCTCTGATCTGGTCGCTTGTCAGGCATCATGGCGGATGGGAGAAGTCGAGCCTGCATGACCGGGCCGGGGTGGCAGACGGCCGATTGCCGCCTGGGTCGTGACGATGCAACGCTGCGTCAGCGCAGCACCCCCGCGAGATCCTCAGAGAGTACAAGAGAGCCGATAGCCATGCTGGAACCGATCAAGTCCGCCCTCCGGAGCGCCTACTTCTCGAAGCGACTGAATCCGGTCGCGGTGAAGGCCTACTCCCGCCTGCGTCCGCCGCCCTACATGCGCCCGCGCATGGAGTTCGACTACGACGTGTGGAACGGCATCTGCGCCTTCCATTCCGATGACGGACGCCAGATCGGCGAGAACAACACCAATCCCGAGATCTACCGCGAGATCGTCGAGACCGAGAGCAAGCCCTGCAAGTTCGAGGGCTCGCGCTACGGCCTGCCGATCAACCTGACGGCGCTGCGCAACGTGATGGCGTCCTGGGACGACGCGCTGCAGCTGGTCACCACGGTGCGCGCCAACTACATCGCGCGCCGCGGTCTGGACCACTCGCGCTTCAACCTGATGGAAGGCTATGTGCTGTCCAAGATGGGCGCGGCCTATGTGTCCTATCTGGTGCGTCGCCGCGGCAGCACCTATGCCGCGACGCCGCCGCTGGAGACGGTGTTCTTCACGCTGGGCGTCGGCCCCTTCATGGTGGTGCGCGCGCTGATGGAGAAGGGCGATCTCACGCCGCTCGATCCCGAGCCGATGAGCGGCGAGCGCCTGTACGAGCTGGCCGACAGCTCCGGCTCGCTCCTGTCGGGCCTGAGCGGTCATGGCTGCGCGGGCAGCAAGAAGCTGATCACCCAGTTCCTCGACGCGACGATGAACGGCACCTACGCCAAGGAGCTGAACTCGACCGAGGTGACGCGCATGCTGTCGGCGATCGACGACTGGGACCGCTTCTACGCCTATGTCTACGCCAGCTCAAAGCTGGAGCTGCTGGTCAAGCTGGCGCAGTGCCTGAGTGCGCAGACGCTGCTGGCGCTGCAGGCCGACCAGGCCGCCGCGCTGGCACCGTCCGAGGCCGATCTGCTCGCGCGCACGCTGGCGAGTTGCTATCACCGCGCCCAGACCGAACTCGACGACCGCACCGTGCTGGCCAATCTGCTGAAGGTGGTGCTGGCGCTGCTGGCCGAGTTCGACGACCACGAGACGCAGGCCGCGCTGACGCAGGCCGGCCTGCTCGGCCCCGACGGCCAGGCGCGCCTGGGCGAGATCTCCGGCACCGAGGGCCGCGCCGCGGCCGCACGCCGGCTGCGCCGCATCACCGCGGTGCTGCAGCCGCGCTGCCAGCAGGAGCTGGACCTGACGAACCAGTCGCTCGATCGCTTCCAGGGCACGAAGGTCAGCCAGGACGATCTGCAGGTGCGCAGCTGTGGCGTGGCGGTGCGTGCGCTGCTGCAGTCGCTCGAGGCCGAGCAGGGCCTGGACGGCCGCGCGGCCAAGGCGGCGGCCTGATGTCGGCCCAGCCCAAGCTGATGCGCATCGAGTTGCCGGGCGTCGGTCCGGTGCAGGTGCGCGCGCTCGATCCGGAGACCGACGCGGTGACGCTGCATGACTGGCTCAGCCGCGACTACGCGCGCTTCTGGGGCATGCAGGGCAAGACGCTGGAGGAGGTGCGCGACAAGTACCGCGGCCTGCTGGCCGAGGGCCGCGAGGAGATGGCGATCGCGCTCGACGAGCGCAGCGGCCGCCCGCTGTTCATCTTCATGGCCTACGACCCGCGGCATGACCTGCTGCAGCGCTTCTACACGGTGAAGCCGGGTGATCGCGGCTTCCATGTGCTGATGGGGCCGCCGGGGCAGGATCCGGTACCGGCGCTGACCTTTCACGCCTTCCGCACGATCGCCCGCTGGATCTTCCGCGACCCGACGGTGAGCCGGCTGGTCGGCGAGCCCGACATCCGCAACCGCAAGGTGCTGGCGCGGCTGGTGCAGACCGGCTTCGAGTTCGGCTCGGTGGTGCATCTGCCGCACAAGACCGCGCTGATGATCTACATGAGCCGCGAGCGCCACCAGGCGCTGCAGGACGGCATGCCGCCGCCCAACGGCCCGGTGCCCCTGTCGGACCGCGCGGTGAAGCTGCACATGCTGGCCGGCCGCATCGGTCGCAAGCTCGGGATCTACGAGCGCAACTGGTGAGTCCGTGAAACGCCGGGGCCCGGGGTGCCGGGCCTCGCCGCCTCAGGCGCAGTGGCGCGCCTCGCCCTCGCCGTGCAGGTTGCTGTCGCAGCGGCCGCAGATCGTCGGATGCGCCGGGTTGGCGCCGACGTCGTCGCGGTAGTGCCAGCAGCGCTCGCACTTCGGCGCGGTGCTCGGCGTGACGGTGACCGCCAGCGCGTCGCCGGCCGCCAGCGTGACCGCCGAGGTGATCAGCACGAACTTCAGATCGTCGCCCAGCGAGGCCAGCAGCTCGAAGTCGGCCTGCGGCGCGGTGATCGCCACGGTCGCCTGCAGCGAGGCGCCGACCGCGCCGGCCGTGCGCACCGCCTCGATCTCCTTGTTGACCGCTTCGCGTACCGCGCGCACCTGCGTCCACTTCGCCAGCAGCGCCGCGTCCGGCGTGCCCAGATCGGCATAGGTCTCGAAGAAGATCGAGCCCTGCGAGGCGGCGCCGGCGAACTGCGTCCAGGCCTCCTCGGCGGTGAAGCTCAGGAACGGCGCCATCCAGCGCAGCATCGCGTTCGTGATCTTCCACAGCGCGGTCTGCGCCGAGCGGCGCGCCAGCGACTTCGGCGCGGTCGTGTACAGGCGGTCCTTCAGCACGTCCAGATAGAAGGCGCCCAGGTCCTCCGAGCAGTAGACCTGCAGCTTCGAGACCACCGGGTGGAACTCGTAGACCGCGTAGTGCTTCAGGATCTCGGCCTGCAGCTCGGCGGCGCGGCTCAGCGCGTAGCGGTCGATCTCCAGCAGCTCGGCGTCCGCCACCAGATCGGTGGCGGGATCGAAGTCGCTGGTGTTGGCCAGCAGGAAGCGCACCGTGTTGCGGATGCGGCGGTAGGCATCGACCACGCGCGCCAGGATCCTGTCGTCGATGTTCAGGTCGCCCGAGTAGTCGGTCGAGGCCACCCACAGCCGCACGATCTCGGCGCCGAGCTTGGTGGTGATGGTCTGCGGCTCGACGGTGTTGCCGAGCGACTTGCTCATCTTGCGGCCCTGGCCGTCGGTGGCGAAGCCGTGGGTCAGCAGGCCGCGGTACGGCGCGCGGTCGTACAGCGCGCAGCCCAGCAGCAGCGAGGAGTGGAACCAGCCGCGGTGCTGGTCATGGCCTTCCAGGTACAGATCGGCCTCGGGGCCCTGGTCGTGGAAGGGGGCGCGGGCGTAGTTCTTGGCGTGGCTGCCGCGCAGCACATGCTGGAAGGTCGAGCCGGAGTCGAACCACACCTCCAGGATGTCGGTGCTCTTGGTGTAGTGCGGCGCGTCCTCGGCACCCAGGATTTCCTCGGTCGTGACGCGGCTCCAGGCCTCGATGCCGCCCTTTTCGACGATGTCGGCCGCCTGGTCGAGGATCTCCATCGTGCGCGGATGCAGCTCGCCGGTGTTGACGTTCAGGAAGAAGGGCACCGGCACGCCCCAGGAGCGCTGGCGCGAGATGCACCAGTCCGGGCGGTTGGCGATCATGTCGCGCAGGCGGGCGCGGCCGTTCTCGGGATAGAACTGCGTCTGGTCGATCGCGTCGAGCGCGAGCTGGCGCAGCGTCTTCGGGGCCTTGTCCTTCGTGAACACGCCCTCGCCCTCGTCCATGCGCACGAACCACTGGGCGGCTGCGCGGTAGATCACCGGCGTCTTGTGGCGCCAGCAGTGCGGGTAGCTGTGGACGATCGGCTGCGTCGCCATCAGGCGGTCGCTCTGGCCGAGCACCTCGATGATGCGCTCGCAGGCCTTCCAGATGTGCTGGCCGCCGAAGAAGGGCAGCTCGTCGGCGTAGACGCCGTTGCCCTGCACCGGGTTGAGGATGTCGTCGTATTGGAGGCCGTGCGCGACGCAGGAATTGAAGTCGTCCACGCCATAGGCCGGCGCCGAGTGCACGATGCCGGTGCCGTCGCCGGCGGTGACATAGTCGGCCAGATACAGCGGCGACAGGCGGCGGTAGCTGTACTTGCTGCCTTCTTCGGCCGTGACCGTGTCGTGCAGCGGATGGCGGAAGACCAGGCCCTTGAGCGCCTCGCCCCGGGCGGTGGCGATGACCGTGCCTTCGAGCTTGTAGCGCTCCAGGCACCTGGCCACCAGCTCCTCGGCCAGCAGCAGCACGCCGCGCGGCGTGTCGACCAGCGCGTAGCTCAGCTCCGGGTGCGCGTTGAGCGCCTGGTTGGCGGGAATGGTCCAGGCGGTGGTGGTCCAGATGACCGCGAAGGCCTTCTTGGCCCCGTCGCCCGGCAGGCCGCCCAGGCCGAAGGCGGCGGCCAGCGCGCCGGCGTCATCGGCCTCGAAGGCCACGTCCAGCGTGTCGCTCTTCTTGTCGGCGTACTCGATCTCGAACTCGGCCAGCGAGCTGCCGCAGTCGAAGCACCAGTAGACGGGCTTGAGGCCGCGGTAGACGAAGCCGCGCTCGATCACGCGCTTGAAGGCGCGGATCTCGCCGGCTTCATTCGCGAAGTCCATCGTCCGGTAGGGGCGCTCCCAGTCGCCGAGCACGCCCAGGCGCTTGAAGTCCTCGCGCTGCTGCCCGATCTGCTCGGTGGCGTAGGCGCGGCTCCTGGCCTGCATGTCGTCGCGCGAGAGCTTGCGGCCGTGCAGCTTCTCGATCGCGTTCTCGATCGGCAGGCCGTGGCAGTCCCAGCCGGGGATGTACTGCGCGTCCAGGCCCATGAGCTGGCGCGACTTGACGATCATGTCCTTCAGCACCTTGTTCAGCGCGTGGCCGATGTGCAGCTTGCCGTTGGCATAGGGCGGGCCGTCATGCAGCACGAACAGCGGCGCGCCCCGGCGCGCCTCGCGCAGGCGCAGGTACAGGCCCTCGTCGTTCCAGGCCTGGACCCAGGCGGGCTCGCGCTTGGGCAGGTCGCCGCGCATCGGGAAGGGCGTGTCGGCCAGGTTGAGCGTCGCGCGGTAGTCGGTAGCGGGGGTCTGAGTCATGGCGATTCGTTCAAGCCGTCATTCCCGCGCAGGCGGGAATCCACGACGGGGGAGGGCGGTGGCAAGGGTGGGTTCCCGCGTGCGCGGGAATGACAAAGCGGGGCGATGGCGGCGTGGGGGCGCCGCGTTCAAATTCGGTCGCGCGTGGTCTGGCGGCGTTCGGCGGCGTGGCCGTCGAACCACAGGCGCGCGTTCACCACGTCCTGGCGGATCGCGGCGGTCAGGGCGTCGAGGCCGTCGTAGCGGGCCTCGTCGCGCAGCTTGTGCAGAAGTTCCACCCGGACAAGTTTACCGTAGCCCCCCTCGCGGCCCAGCCCGGCCGGCCAGTCGAGCACATGCGTCTCGAGCAGGATGCGTCCGGCGTCCTCGACCGTCGGGCGCACGCCCAGGCTGGCCACGCCGTCGAGCGGCTGCGCCGTCAGGCCGTGAACCCGCACGACATAGATGCCGGCGGCGGCCGATCGGCGATGCGCGAAGCGCAGGTTCAGTGTGCGAAAGCCGTCGTCCGCGCCGGCCGCCGAGGCCCCGAGCCCGCGGCCGAGCTTGCGTCCGTGCGTCACATGGCCGCTGATGCTGTAGGGACGGCCCAGCAGCGCGGCGGTGGCGGTCATGTCGCCGCGCGCCAGTGCTTCGCGCACCGCGGAGCTCGACACCCGCAGCCCGTGCACCTCGTAGCTCATCATGCGCGCGACGTCGAAGCCGGACGCGCTGCCGGCGCGGTCGAGCATCGCGTAGTCGCCGGCGCGGCGTGCGCCGAAGCGGAAGTCGTCGCCGACCAGCACATAGCGCGCGCCCAGGCCGCGCTGCAGCACCTCGTCGATGAAGGCCTGAGGCGACTGCGCGGCCAGGTGCTCGTCGAAGCGCATCAGCACCACCTGGTCGACGCCGCAGCGCTCGAGCTCGCCGAGCTTGTCGCGCAGCGTGGCGATGCGCGCCGGCGCCTTGTCCGGCTGACCGGCCCGCGCGGCGAAGAAGTCGCGCGGGTGCGGCTCGAAGGTCATCACGCAGCTGGGCAGGCCGCGGTGGCGCGCCTCGTTGTTCAGCAGTGCCAGCATCGCCTGATGGCCGCGATGCACGCCGTCGAAATTGCCGATCGTCAGCGCACAGGCCGGCGCCAGCCCGGGATGATGGATGCCACGGAAGACTCGCATGGGACGCGATTATCCGGTGCCGCCCGGATCGCGGCTCAGATCGAGCCCGGATCGACCCAGCACCACTGGCCCGGGGCGAGCCCGTCGGGGATCGTCAGGCGGCCGAAGCGGCTGCGGTGCAGCGCCTCGACATGGTTGCCCACCGCCGCGATCATGCGCTTGACCTGGTGGTACTTGCCCTCGGTCAGCATCATGCGCAGCGTGAACTCGCCGGTGATCTCGCATTCCTCGGAGCGCACCGGCGCCGGGTCGTCGTTGAGCACCACGCCGGCGCGCAGCTTCGCCAGCTGCTCCTCGGTGACCGGGCGTGCGCAGCTCACCTCGTAGACCTTGTCGACATGCTTCTTCGGGTGGGTCAGGCGGTGGATCAGCGCGCCGTCGTCGGTCAGCAGCAGCAGGCCGGTGGTGTCCTGGTCGAGGCGGCCGACCGGCTGCAGGTCGCCGCCGCTGCGCCAGCGCAGGGGCGGCGGCAGCAGCGTCATCACGCTGGGCCAGTGCTTGGGCTTCTGCGAGCACTCGTAGCCGGCGGGCTTGTGCAGCAGGATCAGCGCCTTCTCGTGCCAGGGCCAGTCGCGGCCCTCGACGGTCAGCACCAGGCCGTCGGTCTCGACCGGCTCGTCCGGGTCGTCGATCACCCGGCCGGCGATCGCGACCCGGCCGTTGAGCACCAGGCCGTCGCAGTCGCGGCGGGTGCCGAAGCCTTGCGAGAAAAGCGCCTGCGAGACGGAGAGCGCCGCAGCGCGGCGGGAGGATTTCTTGGCCATCGCGGAAAGTGGAAAAGAGGGTTCGGGGCTCAGGGCCTGGCGGCGGGCAGCGTGGAGGCGGCGCCGCCCAGGCCGTCGAGCGCGGCCAGCAGCGGCGCGGGCTCGCCGGACTGGCGCAGGCCGACCACCTGCTTGCCGGTCAGCATGCCCTGGCGCTGGCCGGTCGCGTCCAGCACCACCAGCGCCGGAATGCCGTCGTCGACCGGATTGCCGAGCTGCTGGATGATGCGGCCGTTGCGGTCGAAATGGCCGATGTCGACCTTGACGGTGACGAAGCGCTCGGCCACCGGCGCCCCCAGCGCCGGCTGGGCCAGGTCGTCGGCCAGACGGCGGCATTCCGGACACCAGTTGGCGCCGAACATCACCAGCACCCGCCGGTTCTCGCGCCGGGCCTGGTCGACCGCGCGGCCGATGTCGGCCTGGGCGTCGGCGCGGCGGTCGTAGGGGCCGGGCACATCCGGGCGCAGATAGCGATTCCAGACCCGCTGGCCGACATGGGCCGCGGGAATCGCCAGCACCACGGCCAGCGCGATCAGCAGGGCGCGCGGGCGCTTCTTTCGCGGGGAGGGGGGCTTGCTGCTTGGCTTGCTGCTTGTCATGGGCCGCGATGATGCCAGCCCGCAGGCCGGCTCAGCCGAACACGCCGGCGGTGTCCTGCATCTGCGCGCCGACTTCGCCGAGGTGGTGCAGCGTGTCGCCCCACTGCAGCTCCATGCAGGTCAGGCGCTTGAAGGCATGCGCGCCGACATATTCGTCGGTCATGCCGATGCCGCCGTGCATCTGCACGCACTGCTGGCCGACGAAACGCATTGACTGGCCGAGCTGCACCTTGGCCTGCGCGACGGCGCGCCGGCGCAACTCAGGCGCGTCCGCCAGGCGCAGCGTGGCCAGGTAGCTCATCGAGCGCGCCAGCTCCAGCGCCATCTTGCAGTCGGCCAGCCGGTGGCGCAGCGCCTGGAAGCTGGCGATCGGCACGCCGAACTGGCGCCGTGTCTTCAGGTAGCCGGCGGTCAGCGCGACCAGGAAGTCCATCAGCCCGACCGCCTCGGCGCACAGCGCGGCGATCGCCACGTCGGCCGCATGCTCGAGCGCGGGCAGCGCGTCGGTCCCGGCCGCGCTCAGGCGCTGCGCCGGTGCGTTCTGCCAGGTCAGCTCGGCCGCGCGCGTGCCGTCGTGCAGCAGGTGGCCGCGCGCCGTCACGCCGGGCGCGTCGCGCTCGACCAGCGCCAGCGCCAGCCGGCCGTCGTCGTCGCGGGCGCTGACGACGAAGGCCTCGGCGCGGTCGCCGACCGGCACCAGGCTCTTGCGGCCGCTCAGGCGCCAGCCGCCGTCCGCGGCCGCCAGCCTCGTCTCGACCCGGTCGAGCCGGTAGCGCGCGCCGCTTTCCTGGTGCGCGAGCACGACCCGCGCGTCGCCGGCGGCGATGCGCGGCAGCCAGGCCGCCTGCAGCGCCTCGGGCGCGCCCGACAGCAACACCGGCGCCACCAGCGCCGCCGCCGCATACGGCGCGCCGACCCGGCCGCGGCCGAGTTCCTCCATCACCACCATCGCCTCGACCGGGCCGAAGCCCAGCCCGCCGTGCGACTGCGGCACCGCCAGCGCGGTCAGGCCCAGTCCGGCCAGCTCGGCCCAGACCGCCGCGCTGTCGCCGCCCTCGTCGCGCACGATCGCGCGGTGGCGCTCGAAGCCGTGCGCCCGCTCGGCCCAGCGCCGCACCGCCTCGCGCAGCTGCTCCTGCTCGTCGCTGAAATCGAAGTCCATCGCCGTCTCCTCGTGTGCGTGTCGGCGTCAGCCCAGCAGCGTCTGCGCGACGATGTTGCGCTGCACCTCGTTGCTGCCGCCGTAGATGGTGGTCTTGCGGTAGTTCAGGTAGGTCGAGGTCAGCGGGATGCAGTGCGCGTGCGCCGCGCCACCCGGCCAGACGCCGCCCAGCGCCGCGTCGCCCTGCCAGCCGGCCTCCATTGCCTCGAAGAGGAAGGGCAGGCTGTAGGGGCCGCCGGCGAGCATCATCAGCTCGGTGTAGCGCTGCTGGATCTCGCTGCCGCGTATCTTCAGCAGCCCGGCCACGTCCAGCGACTTCTTCCCCCCGCGCTCGGCCGACAGCACCCGCAGCACCATCATCTCCAGCGCGACGATGTCGACCTCCAGCAGCGCGATCTGGTCGCGGAATCGCGTGTCCTCCCACAGGCCCTCGGCGCGCGCGATGCGCTTGAGGCGCTCGAGCTCGCGCTTGGCGCGGTTGACGTCGGCGATGTTGGTGCGCTCGTGCGCGAGCAGGTACTTGGCGCAGGTCCAGCCCTGGTTCTCCGGGCCGACGAGCTGGTCGGCCGGCACCTCGACATTGTCGAACCAGACCTCGTTGACCTCGTGCTCGCCGTCGAGCGTGAGGATCGGCCGCACCGTCACGCCGGGCGACTTCATGTCGATCAGCAGGAAGCTGATGCCGGTCTGCGGCTTGCCTTCCGTCGAAGTGCGCACCAGGCAGAAGATCCAGTCGCCGTGCTGGGCCAGCGTGGTCCAGGTCTTCTGGCCGTTGACGATGTAGCGATCGCCGACGCGCTCGGCGCGGGTCTTCAGGCTGGCCAGGTCCGAGCCCGAGCCGGGCTCCGAGTAGCCCTGGCTCCACCAGACCTCGCCGCTGGCGATGCCGGGCAGGAAGCGGCGCTGCTGCTCGGGCGTGCCGAAGGCCATGATGACCGGTGCGACCATCACCGGCCCGAAGGGCACGACCCGCGGTGCGCCGGCCAGCGCGCATTCCTCCTCGAACAGGTGGCGCTGCACCGCGTTCCAGCCGGGCCCGCCGAATTCCTTCGGCCAGCCCCAGCCCAGCCAGCCCTTCGCACCCAGGATGCGCGCCCAGCGCTGCAGGTCCTCGCGCGACAGGCGCAGCGCGCCGTGCACCTTGGCGGCCAGGTCGGCCGGCAGGCTCTCTGCGACCCAGGCGCGCACCTCGGCGCGAAAGGCGATTTCCTCGTCGGTGAAGGACAGCTGCATCGGCGGACTCCTCAGGCATCGGGTGCTGGCGTCGCAGTGTAGAAATCGCCTGCCGGCCGGTCTTGTCGCTGCCGGGACAGCTCCGGGTTGATCCGGATCCGGCATGCGGGCGTCAAGTTCGGGCCTGGAATGCCGATGCTACGAACTGGTACCAGTGCCGGCGATCCGCCTCCGACGACATGAAGAAGACGCTCACCTTCGTCCATCCCGTGCTGCACCGGCACACCGACGTGTCCCTCGGGACCGATGCGGTGCTGGTGCTGGGCGGCGTCGCTGCGGCGGTGGCCGAGCTGTTCGTGCTGCTGGACGCCGGCGGTGGCGGCGGTCTGTCCTGGCCGGTGCTGGGCGCCGGCATCGCGCTGGCCCATGCGCGCCAGTGGCGCCATCTGCGCACCTGGCCGGTGGTGGCCTCGCTGGCGCTGGCGCTGATGTCTTCCGGCCTGTCGATGCTGATCACCGGATGGGTGCTCAACCGCGGCATCGCGCGCCGCTACCGGGGCGCCGGCTGGAAGGTGCGCGACACCGAGGGCGAGCTGGGCGAGTATTCCTCGCGCTTCCTGGCGGTCGACGGGCTGGGATTTCGCGAGAGCGACCTGATCGGCGGGGTGGTGCGCCGCCATCTGAAGGCCGGGCTGGAGCCGGCGGACATGCCCGTCGGCGAGGTGCTGGAGCCAGTGACGCCCCCGGCGCGGCGGCGGCGGCGCAGCAGCCGCACCGCGCCGGCCCAGGTGCTGCCGCCTTCGCTGCCGACGCTGCTGAACCGGCCGGTGGAGCGCCGCCGCATGGCCGAGACCTCCACCGCCGCCGAGGCCGATACGCCGCGCTGAGCGGCACGGCGCGTCTCGACGCGCGCGGTCAGGGCCAGCGCCCTCGGTCAGTCCATCAGTCGCGGAAGTTGTTGAAGCTCAGCGGCGCCTCGGTGACGGTCTTCTTCAACAGCGCCATCGCGGCCTGCAGGTCGTCGCGCTTGGCGCCGGTCACGCGCACCGTGTCGCCCTGGATGCTGGCCTGGACCTTCATCTTGCTGTCCTTGATCGCCTTCTGGATCTTCTTGGCCAGATCGCTCTCGATGCCGGCCTTCACGGTCACCTTCTGCTTGAGCTTGTCATGGCTCATCTTTTCCGGCGTGGCGGTCAGGTCGAGGAAGCGGATGTCGACGCCCCGCTTGGCCATCTTGCCCAGCACGATGTCGGTGACGTTCTTCAGCTGCAGGTCGTTGTCGGCGAAGAGCGTGATCTCCTTGTCCTTCAGCTCGACCTTGGCATCGCTGCCCTTGAAGTCGAAGCGGGTGCTGATTTCCTTGTTCGACTGGTCGATGGCATTGCGCACCTCGACGAGATCGGGTTCGAGGACGGTGTCGAAGCTGGGCATGGCGGGTTCTCTTTCTGGACGACGGGCGTCGAAGGGGTTCGGAAACAGGGGAAAATTCTGCCATGCGCATCGAAACCGCCGTCAACCTGCGGGCCTGGAACACCTTCGGCCTGCCCGCCATCGCCCAGACGCTGATCCACATCGACGAGGAGGCCGACGTGCGCCGCGTCGTCGATCATCCCGAGTTCGGCCGTGCGCCGAAGTTCGTGCTCGGTGGCGGCAGCAACATCGTGCTGGCGCGCGATGTCTCCGCGGTGGTGCTGAAGGTGGCCATCGGCGGCATCCGGCTGCTGGAGACCCGCAGCGACGCCTTCATCGTCGAGGCCGGTGCCGGCGTGCCGTGGCACGAGCTGGTGGCCTGGACCATCGACCAGGGCCTGCCGGGGCTGGAGAATCTGGCGCTGATTCCCGGCACGACGGGCGCCGCGCCGGTGCAGAACATCGGCGCCTACGGGCTGGAGCTGCAGGACCGCTTCGAGTCGCTCGACGGCGTCGACCTGGTCACCGGCCGGGGCTTCACGCTCGACGGCCGGCTGTGCCGCTTCGGCTACCGCGACAGCGTCTTCAAGCACGAGCTGGCGGGGAAAAGCGTCATCACCCGGGTGTGCCTGCGCCTGCCGCGGCCGTGGCGCCCCGAGCTGGGCTATCTGGACCTGCAGCGCAAGATCGAGGAAACCGGCATCACCGCGCCCGACGCGCGCCAGATCTTCGACTGGGTTTGCCAGGTGCGCCGCGCCAAGCTGCCGGACCCGGCGGTGATCGGCAATGCCGGCAGCTTCTTCAAGAATCCGGTGGTCACGCCCGAGCAGTGCCGCGACATCATCGCGCGCGATCCGCATGTGGTGCACTACCCGATGGACGACGGCAGCTTCAAGCTTGCCGCCGGCTGGCTGATCGATGCCTGCGGCTGGAAGGGCAAGACGGTGGGCGGCGCGGGCGTGTATGAAAAGCAGGCGCTGGTGCTGGTCAACCGCGGCGACGCCCGTGGCGCGGAGGTCATCACGCTGGCGCGTGCGATCCAGGAAAGCGTCTACGGCCGCTTCGGCATCCGCCTGGAGCCCGAGCCGGTGGTGGTGGGCTGAAGCGCTGGGCGGGCGCGTCAGCGCTGCCAGCGGCCGCTGCGGATGTCGTCGTGCGTCAGCCGCTCGACCTCGACCGGGCTGACCCCGCCGGCCACGCCCAGCCGCACCGCCGCGCTCAGGGACAGGTCGATGATGCGGCCTGGGTGAAAGGGGCCGCGGTCGTTGACCCGCACGATCACCTCGCGGCCGTTGAGCGGATTGCGCACCCGCGCATAGCTCGGCAGCGGCATCGTCGGGTGCGCGGCGGTCATCGCGTACATGTCGTAGATCTCGCCGCTGGCGGTGGGAGCGCCGTGGAACTTGGTGCCGTACCAGGAGGCCAGGCCGCTTTCGCGCAGCGGCTCGTCGGTGGTCATCGGCACATAGCTGCGCCCGAGCACCTGATAGGGCTTGTTCGGCCCGCCCCGGCGCAGCGGTTCGACCCGGGGCTCGGCATCGGGCACCTGGTTCAGGTCGAAGGGCCAGCGTGCCGGCGCGCCGTCGCGTGCGGCCGGATCGACCCGCTTGCCGCGCTGGCCGCGCTCCGGCGTGCTCGAGCAGCCGGCCGCCAGCAGCACGGCCGCCAGCAGCGCCGGCAGGCCGCGCCGGCCGAAGCCCGAGCGGCTCAGGAAGGACAGATCGATCATCATCGGCGTCATGTCGGTTGAACGAGGAATGATGGATACCATCGCCGCACGAAAAGGCAGCGATGAATGAATCCCCGCATGAAGGGTCATTCTGTATTTTCCGTGCAGCATGTCACGGTTGAATCCGGATCACCCTGTCCAGGGGATGGACGGGGCGCGGTGTCGCTGCCGCCCGTGCGGCTGTCGTGGCAAAACACCATGGCTGTCTGCTGTCCGGGCCTGGTGGTGATTTCTGACCGAGGCATATTCACAGGCGGCGCCCGAGTTTCTCCCGCGTTCACGGGGTCAAGCCAAGAAATGGGTGCATTTTCCGGATCGGGCGGCGTACGCTGCATTCCGTGGGCACTGTCGTCAGCCCCGCGGATGCCGGTCCAGGCCGGGATTCCACGGAAACAGGCGGGTCGCGGCTGTCCATCGCGAGCCTTTCCATACCGGGAGAACCATTTCATGCGCAAGACCTTCATCGCCCTGGCCGCCTCGCTGCTGGCCGCCACCGCCGCTCACGCGTCCACCAACCTGGTCGCCAACGGCACCTTCGACAACCCCGACCTGGCCACCGGCACCTTCGAGCAGGTCAGCACCGTCGGCTTCGGCAACCTGCAGTGGGGCTACTACTCCGGCGGCACCGGCGTGACCAAGCTGGTCGACGTCGCGGGCGAGCAGTTCGCCCAGATCGCCACCGGCGACATCCTGTACGCGGGTTTCACCGCCACCGTGACCGGCACCTACGACATCAGCTTCGACTACTCGGGCGGTGGCATCTGGGGCCTGACCGGTGCCGGCTGGACGCCGTCGATCGTCGACTACTCCTTCGTCACCCCGTCGGCCGCCTGGACCAGCCAGACCGCCAGCGCGAACCTGGTGGCCGGCGAGTCGTACAAGATCTACTTCGGCGGCATGGTCACCCCGCCGGACTTCCACCCGACGCTGAACATCGACAACGTGTCGGTGGCCGCAGCGGTGCCGGAGCCCGAGACCTACGCGATGATGCTCGCCGGCCTGGGCGCGCTGGGCATGATGAGCCGCCGCCGTCGCCTCGGCGGCAAGGCCTGATGCCTGCCTGACCCACCCGCCGCACTCGCGTGCGGCAGGTGTGCGGTTGTTCTCGCCTCCACCCCCCGGGCCCGCGTCCGGGGGGTTTTTATTTCTGGCGCAGAGCCGAGGGGTTTTGTTTCAGGGTTTCCTGAGTGAAAGAATAATATCCTGGATTGACTTGATCCCTCGGATGGGGTGGTTTTTAAGGGTGGGTGGATGATATTTGACCGACCCCTGTTCATGGGTTGGCATCAGTTTGCGGGGGAGATGGGAATCTCCATTCGCCTTAATCTTCGATCGCTGTCCGGGACAGGACCCTAGACTGCAAATGGTGCTTTCTCGGCCCCGAGAGGGGTTTGCATCTCATCCAACCCGCTTCGACTGGAGTATTCCTCATGCGCAAGTCCATTCTTTCCGCCGCCGTCGCCCTGCTGGCGATCGGTGCCACCGCCGGTGCCCAGGCCCAGAACGTGATCGCCAACGGCGACTTCGAGCTGTCGAATGTCGCCACGGGCGGCTTCGAGAACTTCGCCAACATCTCGGCCACCCAGGGCTGGAACAATCTCCAGTGGGGCTCGTACAGCGGCACCTCGTCGATCGTCGACGTGGCTGGCGACCAGGCGGCTCGTGTCAACGGTGGCGACGTCATCTGGTCTGCCTTCCAGGTGACCACCGCCGGCGACTATGAACTCAGCTTCGATGCGGTCGGCGATGGCTACTACTTGCTGTACAACGCTTCCACCAACGTCGAGCTGGACCGCGTCTTCGTGCAGCAGGCCACCGAGACCACGCTGCAGTCGGCTGCCTACTCGCTCAATACCGGTGATGTCTATCGCCTGTACTTCGGCTCGACCGTGCTGCCGCCGACCTTCAGCAACTCGCTGACCGTCGACAACGTGACGGTCGCTGCGGTGGTGCCGGAGCCCGAGACCTACGCGATGATGCTCGCCGGTCTGGGTGCACTCGGCCTGATGAACCGCCGTCGCATGAACGGCAAGCGCGCCTGAGCGCCTTCTGACCGTTCTTCTCCCGGCATGAATTGACAGGCGCCCTGCGGGGCGCCTTTTTTGTTGCCGCTATCGCAGCGTCACCCAGACCGGTGCGTGATCGCTCGGGCGCTCGTTGCGGCGCGGGCCGCGGTCGATGCCGCAGGCCGAGGCGCGTGCGGCCAGCGGCGCGCTCAGCAGGATGTGGTCGATGCGCAGGCCCTGGTTGCGGCGGAACGCCAGGTTGCGGTAGTCCCACCAGCTCCAGCTGCGCTCGGGCTGCTCGAACAGGCGGAACGCATCGCTCAGGCCCAGGTCGAGCAGCGCCCGGAAGGCGGCGCGCTCCTCGTCGGTGCAGTGGATCTGGCCGGCCCAGGCGACCGGATCGTGCACGTCGCGGTCCTCCGGCGCGATGTTGAAGTCGCCCATCAGTGCCAGCGCCGGATGCGCGTCCAGCTCCTGCGCCAGCCAGCGCTGCAGCGCGGCCAGCCACGCCCGCTTGTAGACGAACTTCTCCGAGTCCGGCGCCTGACCGTTGGGGAAATAGGCGCCGACGATGCGCAGGCCTCCGACCGTCGCGGCGATCACGCGCGCCTGCGGATCGTCGAGGCCGGGAATGTTGCGGGTGACCTCGGTGATCGACAGGCCTGAGCGGGCCAGCAGCGCCACGCCGTTGTAGGTCTTCTGGCCGAACCACGCGCAGTCGTAGCCGGCGGCCTGCAGCGCGTCGGCGGGGAACTTGTCGTCGTTCAGCTTGGTTTCCTGCAGCACGACGATGTCGGGCGTGGCGGCGGCGAGCCAGTCGAGCAGCTGCGGCAGCCGCACCGACAGCGAGTTGACGTTCCAGGTGGCAAGTTTCATGGTGCGCGCATGGTAGCGGGGGCGGCGGCGCAGGCCAGGGCCGCGGCTTCCATCGCCGCGCCGAGGCTGGGCGCCACGCCATGGGTTCCCAGCTGCGCGACGAAGCCCGAGCGCTCCAGCAGCGAGCGCGGCTGCGTGTTGAGCGCCGCGACGATCAGCCGCACGCCGCGGCGCTGCAGCTGGCGGTGCAGCTGCACCAGCGCGTCGACGCCGGAGGTGTCGACCGAGATCAGCCGGTGCATCTCCAGCACCAGCACCCGGGTGTCGGGGCGCAGCCGCTCTGCCAGTGTCTCGACCTGACCGATCGCGCCGAAGAACAGCGAGCCGTAGAGGCTGTGCACCTCGATGCCGGCCTGGGCGCCGGGCAGGGTGTCCTGGAAGGTGGTGGCGTCGATCTCGGGATCCGGCGCCAGGCGCTCGATGCGGAAGAGCTGGCTCATGCGCCAGATGAAGAAGCCGCAGGCCAGCAGCAGCCCGACCTCGACCGCCACCGTCAGGTCGAAGATCACCGTCAGGAAAAAGGTGCCCAGCAGCACCGCGCGGTAGGGCAGCCTGAAATGCCGCAGCCGCGCGAACTCATGCCACTCGCCCATGTTCCAGGCGACGAACAGCAGGATGCCGGCCAGCACCGCCAGCGGCACATGCAGCGCCAGCGGTGCGGCCGCCAGCATGATCAGCAGCAGGATCAGCGCGTGCAGCATGCCCGCCACCGGCGAGGTGGCGCCGGCGCGCACATTCGTCACGGTGCGCGCGATGGTGCCGGTGGCCGGAATGCCGCCGAAGAAGGGCACGACCACATTGGCCACGCCCTGGGCCATCAGCTCCTGGTTGGGGTCGTGGCGGGGCGCGTCGATCATGTTGTCGGCCACCCGCGCGCACAGGAGCGACTCGATCGCGCCCAGCAGCGCGATGGTCAGCGTGGGCATCAGCAGCTGCTTGGCGGTGGCCCAGTCGAAGTCCGGCGGCTCGAAGCCGGGCAGCGACTGCGGAATGCCGCCGAAGCGCGAGCCGATCGTCTCCACCGGCAGCCCCAGCAGCGTGCTGAAGGCGGTCAGCGTGACCAGCGCGACGATCGGGCCGGGCAGGCGCGAGACCACCCGGGCGCTGCGGCCCTCGACGATCTCGCGCGGCAGGAAGGTTCCCGGCTTGAAGATCCGTGCCCAGACGAACAGTCCGGCCAGGCAGACGCTGCCCAGGCCGAAGGCCCAGGGGTTGAAGCTCTCGCGGTGCAGCCACAGCGTGTGGATCTGTGCGAAGAAGTCGGCGGGCATCTTCGCGATGTCCAGTCCGAACAGGTCGCGCAGCTGCGACAGCGCGATCAGCACCGCGATGCCGTTGGTGAAGCCGATGACGATCGACACCGGGATGTAGCGCACCAGCGCGCCCAGTTTCAGCAGCCCCATCAGGAACAGCAGCACGCCGGCCAGCATCGTCGCGATCAGCAGGTTGGCCAGACCGTGGCGCTCGATGATGCCGAAGACGATGACGATGAAGGCGCCGGCCGGCCCGCCGATCTGCACGCTCGATCCGCCCAGCAGCGAGATCAGGAAGCCGGCGATGATCGCGGTGTACAGGCCTTGCTCGGGCTTGACGCCGCTGGCGATCGCGAAGGCCATCGCCAGCGGCAGCGCGACGATGCCCACCGTGGCGCCTGCGCCCAGGTCGGTCAGGAAGCGGCCGCGGTCATAGCCGCGCAGGCTGTCGAGCAGCCGGGGACGAAAGCGGTGCAGCCGCTCGGGCAGGGTGGCGAGCACACCGGACAGGGTGTCGGACAGGGAACGGGAATTCACGCGGGCACTCCGGAGACGGAACGGAGCCTGGGCCGGGCGCGCGTCCAGCGCGGCGGGCGGAAGGCGCGGGGGCGATCAGGAGAGCGTGCGTGCGGGCGGGCCGCAGTGGTGGCGCAGCGCGATGAAGCGCCGGCGCCGGCTCAGGGGCCGGACGGCGTCTTTCGGGCGGGGAACCGCGTGCATGGTGTCGCGATTGTGCATCGCGATGGTGCGGCTGCGGATCGGTGAATGCGCGCGTGCCGGTGCGGGCACGGACTGGATCGCCGACGATGGCTGCCTTGTCTCCGGATCGCTCATGTCCTCGCGTTCGCCTTCCTCGTCATCGCCGCGCGGCTTTCGCGGCAACAAGTCCAGCCTGCCCAGCAAGCCCTGTGCCGCCTGCGGACGCGAGATGAGCTGGCGGCGCGCCTGGGCGCGCTGCTGGGACGAGGTGAAGTACTGCTCCGAGGCCTGCCGGCGTGCGCCGGCTGCGGTCAGACGATCCTGATGCGTGCCGTTCAGGCGTGGATGTAGCGCCCGAACACCTCGCCGAAGTCGCGTCGGGCGTGGCGCACCAGCACCGCCTCGTTGAGGTTGTCGAGCAGCGCGTTGAACTGGTCGGGCAGGTCGCGCGGCAGGCCGACCTGGCCGATGCGGTACATCGACGACATCGCGCCGAGCACCTTGAAGGCGTTGCTGCGGCTTTCCTCGTCGCGCGCCTGCAGCCGGCCGATCGCGATCAGCGCCTTGTAGACGTCCTTCAGCTGCTCGAGGAACTGCTTGCGCACATCGATGCTGAAGGCGGTGCCGCCGATCGAGAACTTCAGCTCCACGTCCATGTCGACAGTGCCGGCGGTCTCGATGGTGACGCGCTCGATGACCGAGTCGGCGTAGTCGTGGCGCTTGATGGTGCGCTTGGACGAGACGGCCGAGTCGCCGTCGACATGGATCAGCGCCAGGTTGGTGAAGCAGTACTCGTCCTTGCGCGACTTGATCAGGAAGAAGATCTTCTCGCCGTCCTCGTGGAAGAGGTAGTCGTCGGCGTCGACGCTGCCGTAGTCCTTGGGCTGGATGATGGTGCCGATGTCGCTCAGGCCGAGGGCCTCGGAGGCCAGCTTCTTGAACATGTTCAGTCTCCTGGAACTGGAGAAATCATTGGAGGAATCACGGATGGGCCGCAAGGGGCGCGGCAGTGCAGCATAGTCCGATCACGGCAGGACAGCGGAAAGGACAGGCATGATGCAGACGACGGTGGACGCGCGGCGCTCGCTGCTGCTGGTGGTCGACGTGCAGGCGCGGCTGGCGCCGGCGATCGACGAGGGCGCGGCGGCGGTGGAGAACAACCGCCGGCTGCTGCAGGCGGCGCAGCCTCTGCAGGTGCCGGTGCTCGTGACCGAGCACTATCCGCAGGGCCTGGGCGCGACGGTCGAGCCGCTGCAGGCGCCGATGGCCGCGGCCGGCGCCACGGTGATCGAGAAGATCCACTTCGGCGCGACCCGCGAGCCGGGCTTTCTCGAGCGGCTGCGCGGCTTCGGGCGCCGCCAGATCGTCCTGACCGGCATGGAGGCGCACATCTGCGTGCTGCAGACCGGCCTGGGCCTGCTCGAGGCGGGCTTCGCGCTGGCGGTGGTGGCCGACGCCAGTTCCTCGCGCACCCGGGCGAACCGGGAGGCGGGCCTGGCGCGGCTGGCCCGCCACGGCGCCGAGATCGTCACCACCGAGATGGTGATCTACGAGTGGCTGGAGCGCGCCGGCACCGCGGACTTCCGGGCGCTGCTGCCGCTGGTGCGCTGAGCGGGGCGGCAGCGGGGGCGCCGCTCAGCGCACGCGCATGCCCGGCTGCGCGCCGGGGAAGGGCTCCAGCACGAAGACGCCGGGGTTCGCCTTCTCGTCGGCATGGCTGGCGGCCAGCACCATGCCTTCGCTGACGCCGAACTTCATCTTGCGCGGCGCGAGATTGGCCACCATCACGGTCAGCTTGCCTTCCAGGTCTTCCGGCTTGTAGGCGCTGGCGATGCCGCTGAAGACGTTGCGCGTGCGACCCTCGCCGGCGTCGAGCGTCAGGCGCAGCAGCTTGGTCGAGCCGTCCACCGTCTCGGCCTTGACGATCCTGGCGATGCGCAGATCGACCTTGGTGAAGTCGTCGATCTTGATCTCGGGCGCGATGTCCTCGCCGCCGGGAATGACCTTCTCGGGCTCGGGCGCGGCGAAGAGCTCTTCGAGCAGCTTCGGATCGACGCGCTGCATCAGGTGCTGATAGCTGCCGATGGCATGTGCGCCCAGCGCGCGCTCGGTGGCGTGGAAGTCCAGCGGCTCGACCTGCAGGAAGGCCTCGACCTGCGCGGCCAGCGCCGGCAGCACCGGCTTCAGGTAGATGGTCAGCAGGCGGAAGGCCTCGATGCAGACGGTGCAGACGTCCTGCAGCACCGCATCCTGGCCGGCCTGCTTGGCGATCTCCCAGGGCTTGTTCTGGTCGACGTACTCGTTGACGCGATCGGCCAGCGCCATGATCTCGCGCAGCACCTTGCCGAACTCGCGCGCCTCGTACAGGCCGGTCACCGTGTCGCGGTGCGCGCGCAGCGTGTCGAGCAGCACGCGGCCCTCGACGCCGACATCGGCGCTGAGCCGGCCGCCGAAGCGCTTGGCGATGAAGCCGGCCGCGCGCGAGGCGATGTTGACGTACTTGCCGATCAGGTCGGCATTGACGCGGGCGGTGAAGTCGTCGCGGTTGAAGTCGACGTCCTCGACATGCGAGTTGAGCTTGGCGGCGATGTAGTAGCGCAGCCACTCGGCGTTCATGCCCAGCGACAGGTACTTCAGCGGATCGAGCCCGGTGCCGCGGCTCTTGCTCATCTTCTCGCCGTTGTTGACGGTCATGAAGCCGTGCACGAAGACGTTGGTCGGCGTCCTGCGGCCGCTGAAGTGCAGCGTCGCGGGCCAGAACAGCGTGTGGAAGTAGGTGATGTCCTTGCCGATGAAGTGGTACTGCTCGATGTCGGGCGAGGCCATGAATTCGGCGAAGCTGCGGGTGTCGCCGTACTTCGCGGCCGGGCCGCCCTTGTCGAACCAGTTCTTCAGCGAGGCCAGGTAGCCGATCGGCGCGTCCAGCCAGACATAGAAGAACTTGCCCGGCGCGTCCGGGATCTCGATGCCGAAGTAGGGTGCGTCGCGGCTGATGTCCCAGTCGCCCAGGCCGCCCTGGCCCTCTTCATCCTTGGTGAACCATTCCTTGATCTTGTTGAGCACCTCGGGCTGGAGCTTGCCCGGCTCGGTGGTCCAGTTCTGCAGGAATTCGACGCAGCGCGGGTCCGACAGCCTGAAGAAGTAGTGGTCGCTGGTCTTGAGCACCGGCGTGGCGCCCGACAGCGCCGAGTACGGGTTCTTCAGCTCGGTCGGGCTGTAGACCGCGCCGCAGGACTCGCAGGAGTCGCCGTACTGGTCCTTCGCGCCGCACTTCGGGCACTCGCCCTTGATGAAGCGGTCGGGCAGGAACATGCCCTTCTCGGGGTCGAAGAACTGCTCGATCGCGCGGACCTCGATCAGGCCGTTGTCGCGCAGGCCGCGGTAGATGTCCTGCGCCAGCTCGTGGTTCTCGACGCCGTCGGTCGAATGCCAGTTGTCGAACGAGATGTGGAAGCCGTCGAGGTATTCCTTGCGGCCGGCGGCGATGTCGGCGACGAACTGCTGCGGCGTCTTGCCGGCCTTCTCGGCGGCGATCATGATCGGCGCGCCGTGCGCGTCGTCGGCGCCGACGAAGTGCACCTGGTGGCCCCGCATGCGCTGGAACCGCACCCAGATGTCGGCCTGGATGTACTCCATGATGTGGCCGATGTGGAACTTGCCGTTGGCGTAGGGCAGGGCGGTGGTGACGAAGAGCTGGCGGGTCATGGTGGCGTCCGTGGGCGCTCGTGGCGCCGCTTGAGGCGGTGGCGTGTCGGAAAGCCGTCGATTCTAGGGCGCCGTCCCTGATATCGTCGCCGCATGACGCCTTCGCCGACCTCTCCCGCCCCGGTGCTGACGCTGACCGCCCTGGGTCGGTGCGTGCCGTTGGCGCCGGGCCAGTCGCTGCTGGAGGCCGCGCGCGCCGCCGGCCTGCGGCTGCGCAGCGCCTGCCGCAACGGCACCTGCCGTGTCTGCCTGTGCCGGGTCACGGCCGGCGAGGCCCATCTGCGCTACCGCGTCGACTGGCCCGGCCTGAGCCCGGAGGAGCGCGCCGAGGGCGGCTGGACCTTGCCCTGCGTCGCGCTGGCCGACGGCGACGTGGCGATCGACGCCACCCTGGATCCGCGCACCGCCCCGCGCTGAAGTCCGAGACGGCGGCCGAGACGGCGGCTGATCGCCCCGGTCATCGGCCGATTTCACCGCGCCGGCTGCAGGTCCAATCGGGCCGGTCGCGGGAAGGTGTCGATGGCAGTTTGGAGTCGATCAGGCGGGATGGCGGGTGTCGGCCCTCGGGGCTCGGCGGTGCGGTCGTGGCCGGCGCCGCGTCTGCTGCCCGGGCTCCTGCTGGCGCTGCTGGTGTTGCTGCTGGTGCCGCTGCCGCTGCCGGCACGCGCCGTGCCGGCGGCCTCGCCGACCGAGCCGACGATGCGGGTGCTGGAGGATGCCGCCGGCGCACTCGATGCCGCGCGGGTGCTGGCCGCGCCGGGCTGGCGGGCGCTGCCGGCCGGCGCACCCAATCTGGGCTACTCCGACGCGGTCTGGTGGTTCGACCTGCGCTGGGATCCGCCGCCCGGCGGCGGGCGCTGGAGCCAGCTGGAGCTGGCCTATCCGGTGCTGGACCAGGTCGAGATCCGGCTGTTCGACCGCGACGGGGTCGAGCGCGGCCACTGGCGGCTGGGCGACAAGCAGCCCTTCGGCCAGCGTCCGGTGCCGCATCGCCACTTCATCGTGCCGCTGCCGCGTGCCGCGCCCGGCCAGGAGGCGGTGCGGGCCCTGGTGCGGGTGCACACCAGCAGCGCGGTGCAGTTGCCGGCCCGGCTGTGGACCGAGCAGGCCTTCCTGGCCGGCGAGCAGCTCGACCAGCTGGTGCAGGGCCTCTATCTGGGCGTGATGCTGGGCATGCTCGCCTACAACTTCTTCCTGTGGCGGGTGATGCGCGAGCGCGTCTACCTCTGGTATGTGCTGTGGGTGGCGGCGATCGCCAGCTTCCAGGCCTCGATCGGCGGGCTGGCCTTCCAGTACCTGTGGCCCGAGGCAACGCAGTGGAACGACCGGGCGATCGTGGTCTTCCTGGCGCTGGCGGTCACCAGCGCGTCCTTCTTCATGATCGATTTCCTGGCACTGGCGCGCCGGGGCGGCTGGATGCTGCGGCTGCCGCAGGCCACCGCCTGGCTGTGCCTGCTGGCGCTGCTGTCGGCCTTCGTGCTGCCCTATCCGATGGCGATCCGGCTGGCGATCGGCTGCGCGGTGGTGGCGATGTTCGGCGCGCTGCTGGTGTCGGCGCTGCGCGGCCGCGAGGGCTTTGCGCCGGCACGCATCTTCCTGCTGGCCTGGTTCCTGGTGCTGGCGGGCGGCCTGGTGCTGGCGGCCAGCAAGTTCGGGCTGCTGCCGCGCAACGGGCTGACCGAGCATGCCACCCAGGTCGGCACCGCGCTGGAGGTCATCCTGCTGTCGCTGTCGCTGGCCGGGCGGCTGCAGCATGAGCGCCGGCTGCGCGAGCAGGCCCAGGCCGAGGCGATGGCCACCCAGCGCCGCGCCAACGAGCGGCTGGAGCAGCGGGTGGCCGAGCGCACCCGCGATCTCGAGCAGCTCAACCGGCGCCTGGAGCAGGCCAGCCGCACCGATGCCTTGACCGGCGTGGCCAACCGGCGCCATTTCGACGAGCGCCATGCCGGCGCGGTCCAGCGTGCGATCGCGAGCGCAGGGCCGCTGGGCGTGCTTCTGCTCGACCTCGATCACTTCAAGCGCATCAACGACACGCTCGGCCACCCGGCCGGGGACGACTGCCTGCGCGAGGTGGCCCGGCGCGTGGCGATGCTGCTGGCAGGGCAGGAGGGTGGCGAGGCGCTGCTGGCGCGCTATGGCGGCGAGGAGTTCATCGCGCTGCTGCCCGATCTGCGCCCGCCGCAGGCGCAGGCCCTGGCCGAGCGCATCCGCCGGGTGATCGCCGAGCGGCCGGTCGACAGCGTGGCCGGTCCGGTGGCGGTCACCGCCAGCCTGGGGCTGTGCTGCCGGGTGCCGCGCGATGCGGCCGACGGCATCGCGATGCTGCGTGAGGCCGACGAGGCGCTCTACCAGGCCAAGCGCAGCGGGAGAAACCGGGTGGCGATAGACTTGCGCACCGCCGCCGCGGGCGCGCCGTGAGCCGTGCGCCCGTGCCTTTCCTCGACGTCCCTCCCGAAGCCCTCCCGTCATGTCCCTGAACGAGAACACCGTCCGCGCCGCGATCCAGACCGTGATCGATCCCAACACCGGCAAGGACTTCGTCACCGGCAAGCAGCTGCGCAACCTGAAGGTCGAGGGCAGCGATGTCTCCTTCGAGGTCGAGCTGGGCTATCCGGCCCGCAGCCAGGTCGACGGCCTGCGCCGTGCGCTGATCGAGGCGGTGCGCACGCTGCCCGGCGTCGGCAATGTCAGCGCCAACGTCGGCTGGAAGGTCACCGCGCATGCGGTGCAGCGCGGTGTCCAGCTGCTGCCGGGCGTCAAGAACATCGTGGCGGTCGCCTCGGGCAAGGGCGGCGTCGGCAAGAGCACGACCGCCGTCAACCTGGCGCTGGCGCTGGCCGCCGAGGGCGCCACCGTGGGCATCGTCGATGCCGACATCTACGGTCCGAGCCAGCCGACGATGCTGGGCATCACCGGCGCCCGGCCCGAGAGCTACGACGGCAAGACGATGGAGCCGCTGGTCGGCCACGGCATCCAGGTGATGTCGATCGGCTTCCTGGTCGACAACGACCAGGCCATGATCTGGCGCGGCCCGATGGCCACCCAGGCGCTGGAGCAGCTGCTGCGCCAGACCAACTGGAAGGATCTCGACTACCTGATCGTCGACATGCCGCCGGGCACCGG
Source organism: Sphaerotilus sulfidivorans (assembly GCF_013426975.1). Classification (GTDB taxonomy): domain Bacteria; phylum Pseudomonadota; class Gammaproteobacteria; order Burkholderiales; family Burkholderiaceae_C; genus Sphaerotilus; species Sphaerotilus sulfidivorans. The sequence continues at coordinate 207,671 of NZ_JACCPY010000001.1, read as the reverse complement.
CGACATCCAGCTGACGCTGGCGCAGAAGGTGCCGGTCACCGGTGCGGTCATCGTCACCACGCCGCAGGACATCGCGCTGCTCGACGCGAAGAAGGGCCTGAAGATGTTCGAGAAGGTCAGCGTGCCGATCCTGGGCGTGGTCGAGAACATGGCGGTCTACTGCTGCCCGAACTGCGGTCACGTCGAGCACATCTTCGGCGCCGACGGCGGCAAGCGCATGGCCGAGGAGTACGGTCTGGCCCATTTGGGCAGCCTGCCGCTGAACCTGTCGATCCGCCAGCAGGCCGATGCCGGCTGCCCGACGGTGGTGGCCGAGCCCGATGGCGAGATCGCCGCGCTGTACCGCTCGGTGGCGCGCGGCATCGCGATCCGCATCGCCGACAAGGCCAAGGACTACTCGTCGAAGTTCCCGACGATCACCATCTCGAAGTCGACCTGATCGGCGCTCACAGCGGCCGCGTCGGCACCACCCGGATGCGGTGCCAGAAGGCGCGGTCGATGATGGCCATCACGCAGGGTCGCACCTGGCGCGGCGGCTGATCGTCCAGGGTGCGCTTGCGCACCGGCCAGTAGAGCACGCCGCCGCTGAGGCGGATCACCCGCGCCGGCGACTCCAGCCGCACCGCCTCGGCCTGGCGGCCCTGCATGTCGGCAGCGAAGACGATCACCCGCTCGCGGCTCCAGCGCACCTTGCGGCCGAGCGCGGCGACCTCGCCCTGCTGCTCGATGGTGTCCTCCCACTCGGCCGGCGAGTCGATGCCGATCAGGCGCTGCTGACGCCCGGGCAGCGGACAGTGCATGTGGCTGCGGGTCGCGTGAACCCTGAGCAGGGTCGCGCCGCGGCTGCCGTTGCCGCTGCCGCCGATGCGCTCGGGTCCTGCCTCGGCCGCGCCGCCGCCGGGGGCCGCCTGCGCCGCGCCGGCCAGCAGGCCGCCCGTCACCAGGCTCAGCGCCACCAGCGTGCGCAGCAGGCGCTGGCATCCGCCGTGACGCTGACGCTGGCGGCGATGCTCAGGGGCAAAGGCAAGGGCGGACGGTTTCATGGGCTCCTGATTCTTTCGATTTGGTCGCCGACTATAGCGTTGCGATACATCCTGGCGTCGGGACTGACCCGCAGCGGCAAGCCGGCCCTCAGAATTGCGCCATGAACCTGCTCGACGCGATGCGCTACCTCAGCGCGCTGGCGCAGGCGCGCCACTTCGGCCGCGCCGCCGAGGCCTGCCACATCACCCAGCCGGCGCTGTCGAACGCGATCCGCGCGCTCGAGCAGGAGTTCGGCGTGACCATCGTGCGCCGCGGCCGCCAGTACGAGGGCCTGACGCCCGAGGGCGAGCGGGTGCTGGCCAGCGCGCACCGCATGCTGCACGAGCGCGAGGCGCTGCGCCAGGAGCTGGGCCAGGCGCGTGCCGCGCCCGGCGGGCCGCTGCTGCTGGCCTGCGTGCCGACCGCGCTGCCGGTGGCCGCGCGGCTGGTGGCGCGGCTGCGTGCGGCGCATCCGGCGCTGCGCCCGACGCTGCGCTCGCTCAGCTCGCCCGAGATCGAGACCGGGCTGGAGGAGCTGTCGATCGACCTGGCGCTGGGCTATGCCGAGCGCATCGAGGCGCGTGGTGTGCGCGCGCGGGTGGCGGCGTCCTACCGCGAGCGCCATGTGCTGCTGCGCCGGCGTGATCCGTCGGCCCGCGGCCGCGTCCGCCGGGTGGTGCCGCTGCGCTGGCGCGAGGCCGCCGCGCTGCCGCTGGGGCTGCTGACGCCGGAGATGCACAACCGCCACATCGTCGATGCAGCCTTCGCGCAGGCCGGCGTGGCGGTGCGGCCGGTCTTCGAGACCAACTCGGTGCTGGCGCTGCTGCTGGCGGTGACCGAGGGCGCGGTGGCCGCCAGCATCATGCCCGGCGTGCTGGCCGGCCAGGCCCGGCGCGATGCGCAGCTGGAGATCGTGCCGCTGGTCGAGCCGGAGGTCACGGTGAAGATGGGCCTGCTGGTGCCGCAGGGCGGGCGGCTGTCGCTGGCGCAGCAGGCGGCGCTGGGCTGCGTGGCCGACGCCGGCTGGTGGCGCGAGACGGTCGACCTCGGCGGCGCCGATGTCGCGGATGCGGTCGATGCTGCGGTGCATCATTCGCCGGCGCTATCGGGCGGTTCACCGACGTGATTGGACAGCGCCGGGGTGCCCGCTCGATGATCGGCGCATGGAGACAAGACCCCCCCTCGACGCGCTGCAGCAGACGGCGCTGGACCAGGTGCTGGCCGCACATGCCGGCCAGGCTGGCGCCCTGCTGCCGATCCTGCATGCGCTGCAGGACCGGCTCGGCTTCGTGCCGCCGGCGGCGCTGCCGCCCATCGCGCGCGCGCTGAACCTCTCGCGCGCCGAGGTGCACGGCGTCGTCAGCTTCTATCACCACTTCCGCACCGCGCCGCCGCGCGGCCGGGTGCTGCAGATCTGCCGCGCCGAAGCCTGCCGCGCGATGGGCGCCGAGGCGCTGTGGGCGCATGCGCAGACGGCGGTCGAGGCGCAGGGCTGCGACACGCTGGAGCCCGCCTACTGCCTGGGCCTGTGCGCGCAGTCGCCGGCCGGCATGCTCGGCGAGCGGCTGCATGCACGGCTGACGCCGGCGCGGCTCGATGCGCTGCTGGCCCAGGAGCAGCCATGAGCGCGAACGACAACGCGACCCCGATGCTGCGCCTGTGGGTGCCGCGCGACAGCGCCGCGCTGGCGGTCGGCGCCGACACGGTGGCCGATGCGCTGCAGTCGCTGGCGGCCCTGCAGGGCGTGCCGCTGGCGCTGGTGCGCAACGGCTCGCGCGGGCTGCTCTGGCTGGAGACGCTGGTCGAGGTCGACACGCCGCACGGTCGGGTCGCCTTCGGGCCGGTGATGCCCGAGGACGTGGCGGCGCTGTGGCCGGCGCTGTGCGCCGAGGCACGCGGCGAGGCGAGCGCGCATCCGCTGCGCCACGGCCTCGCTGAGCAGATGCCTTATCTGGTCCTGCAGGAGCGCCTGACCTTTGCGCGCGTCGGCATCACCGATCCGCTCTCGCTCGACGACTACGCCGCGCACGGCGGCTGGGCCGGGCTGAAGGCGGCGGCCGCGATGGCGCCGGCCGACATCCTGCACCAGGTCACGCATTCCGGCCTGCGCGGGCGCGGCGGCGCGGCCTTTCCGGCCGGCATCAAGTGGCGCACCGTCGCGCACGCCGCCGGTGAGACCAAATACATCGTCTGCAATGCCGACGAGGGCGACTCCGGCACCTTCGCCGACCGCATGCTGATGGAGGGCGATCCCTGCCTGCTGATCGAGGGCATGGCGATCGCCGCGCTGGCGGTCGGCGCGACCGAGGGCTACATCTATGTGCGCTCCGAGTACCCGCATGCGGTGGCGACGCTGCGCGAGGCGGTGGCCCGGGCCGAGGCCGCCGGCTGGCTGGGCGCGGACGTGGCGGGCTCGGGGCGTGCGTTCCGGCTGCAGGTGCGCATGGGCGCCGGCTCCTACGTCTGCGGCGAGGAGACGGCGATGCTCGAGAGCCTGGAGGGCCGGCGCGGCATCGTGCGCGCCAAGCCGCCGCTGCCGGCGGTCCACGGCCTGTTCGGCTGCCCGACCGTCATCAACAACGTGCTGACCTTCGCCGCGGTGCCGACCATCCTGGCGCGCGGCGCTGACTTCTACCGCGGCTATGGCGTCGGGCGCTCGCACGGCACGCTGCCCTTCCAGCTCGGCGGCAACATCCGCCACGGCGGGCTGGTCGAGAAGGCCTTCGGGCTGACGCTGCGCGAGCTGGTCTTCGGCTTCGGCGGCGGCACTGCCAGCGGGCGGCCGGTCAAGGCGATCCAGGTCGGCGGGCCGCTCGGTGCCTATGTGCCCGAGTCGCAGTGGGACGTGCCGCTGGACTACGAGGCCTATGCGGCCATCGGCGCGGTGGTCGGCCACGGCGGCGTGGTGGTGCATGACGACACCGCCGACATGGCGCAGCTGGCGCGCTACGCGTTTGCGTTCTGCGCACTGGAGTCCTGCGGCAAGTGCACGCCCTGCCGCATCGGCTCGACCCGCGGCGTCGAGGTGATCGACCGCATCGTGCTGCACAGGAAGAATCCCGGCGTGCGACATCAGCAGCTCGAGCTGCTGCGCGATCTCTGCGACACGATGATCGGTGGCAGCCTGTGCGCGATGGGCGGCATGACGCCCTATCCGGTGCTGTCGGCGCTGGACCACTATCCGGCCGACTTCGGCCTCGATGCGGCGCCGCTCGCCGCTGCCGTCGAGGAGGCGACGCGATGAACCACCCTGTCATCCCGATCCAGGCGATCTCGACGATCAGGACGCTGGACGCCTGCCGCCAGCCCGAGATCGACCGCGGCACGCCGGCCAGCCGCGCCACCGAGACCGTCACGCTCAGCATCGACGGCTTCCAGGTCACCGTGCCGCAGGGCACCTCGCTGATGCGCGCGGCGATCGACGCCGGCATCCAGGTGCCCAAGCTCTGCGCCACCGACAGTCTCGAGCCCTTCGGCTCGTGCCGGCTCTGCCTGGTCGAGATCGAGGGCCGGCGCGGCACGCCGGCGTCCTGCACCACGCCGGCCGAGGCCGGCATGACGGTGCGCACCCAGAGCCCGCGGCTGCAGAAGCTGCGCCAGGGCGTGATGGAGCTCTACCTCAGCGACCATCCGCTCGACTGCCTGACCTGCGCCGCCAACGGCGACTGCGAGCTGCAGACCCAGGCCGGCGTGGTCGGTGTGCGCAATGTGCGCTATGGCGTCGGCGACCGCGCGGTGGCCGGCATCACCGGCCGCCACCATCTGGCGCACGCCAAGGACGAATCCAACCCGTACTTCACCTACGACCCGAGCAAGTGCATCGTCTGCAACCGCTGCGTGCGCGCCTGCGAGGAGGTGCAGGGCACGTTCGCGCTGACCATCTCGGGTCGGGGCTTCGAGTCGCGGGTGTCGCCGGGCATGGACGAGCCGTTCATGCAGAGCGAGTGCGTCTCCTGCGGCGCCTGCGTGCAGGCCTGCCCGACCGCGACGCTGACCGAGAAGACGGTGATCGAACTCGGCCAGCCCGAGCACAGCGTCATCACCACCTGCGCCTACTGCGGCGTGGGCTGCTCGTTCAAGGCCGAGATGAAGGGCACGCAGGTCGTGCGCATGCTGCCCTGGAAGGACGGCAAGGCCAACGAGGGGCACAGCTGCATCAAGGGCCGCTTCGCCTGGGGCTACGCGACGCACAAGGACCGCCTGACCCGGCCGATGATCCGCGACAAGATCACCGACCCGTGGCGCGAGGTGAGCTGGGACGAGGCCTTGAGCCACGCCGCGGGCGAGTTCCGCCGCATCCAGTCGACCTACGGCCGCGATTCGGTCGGCGGCATCACGTCAAGCCGCTGCACCAACGAGGAAACCTACCTCGTGCAGAAGCTGATCCGCGCCGCCTTCGGCACCAACAACGTCGACACCTGCGCCCGCGTCTGCCACAGCCCGACCGGCTACGGCCTCGGCCAGACCTACGGCACCTCGGCCGGCACGCAGACCTTCAAGTCGGTCGAGCACACCGACGTGGTGATGGTCATCGGCGCCAACCCGAGCGAAGGCCACCCGGTGTTCGCCTCGCGGCTGAAGAAGCGGCTGCGCCAGGGCGCGCGGCTGATCGTCGTCGACCCGCGCCGCATCGACCTGGTGGACGCGCCGCACATCAAGGCTGACTTCCACCTGCAGCTGAAACCCGGCACCAATGTGGCTGTCATCACCGCGCTGGCGCATGTGATCGTCACCGAAGGGCTGGTGAACGAGGCTTACGTCGCCGAGCGCTGCGACCCGAAGAGCTTCCAGCAGTGGCGCGAGTTCGTGTCGAAACCCGAGAACTCGCCCGAAGCGTTCGAGCAGGTCAGCGGCGTGCCGGCCGAGCTCGTGCGTGGCGCGGCGCGGCTTTACGCGGGCGGTGGACGCGGCGGCCAGGGCAACAGCGCGATCTTCTACGGCCTCGGCGTCACCGAACATGCGCAAGGCTCGACGATGGTGATCGGCATCGCCAACCTCGCAATGGCCTGCGGCATGGTCGGGCGCGAGGGCGTGGGCGTGAACCCGCTGCGCGGCCAGAACAACGTGCAGGGCTCGTGCGACATGGGCAGCTTCCCGCACGAGCTGCCCGGCTACCGCCACATCAGCGACTCGACGGTGCGCAGCCAGTTCGAGGCGGCCTGGGGCGTGACGCTGAACCCGGAGCCGGGTCTGCGCATCCCGAACATGCTGGACGCGGCGCTCGAAGGCTCGTTCAAGGCGCTCTACGTGCAGGGCGAAGACCCGGCGCAGTCCGACCCGAACACGCAGCATGTCGCGGCGGCGCTCTCGGCGATGGAATGCGTGGTCGTGCAGGACATCTTCCTGAACGAGACCGCCAAGTACGCGCATGTCTTCCTGCCGGGCGCCTCCTTCCTGGAGAAGGACGGCACCTTCACCAACGCCGAGCGCCGCATCAGCCGCGTGCGCCAGGTGATGCCGCCGCTCTCCGGCAAGGCGGACTGGGAGGTGACGCAGGCCTTCGCGAACGCGCTCGGCTATCCGATGCACTACAGCCACCCGTCGCAGATCATGGACGAGATCGCCGCGCTCACCCCCAGCTTCGCGGGCGTGAGCTTCGAGAAGATCGAGCGTCTGGGCAGCGTGCAGTGGCCGTGCAACGAGACGACCGACGAAGCGGGCACGGCGATCATGCACGTCGACCGGTTCGTGCGCGGCAAGGGGCGCTTCCTGCCGACGCAGTATGTGGCGACGGACGAGAAGGTGACGCGCCGCTTCCCGCTGATCCTCACCACCGGTCGGGTGCTCAGCCAGTACAACGTCGGCGCCCAGACACGGCGCACCGAGAACAGCCGCTGGCACGAGGAGGACCGGCTGGAGATCCACCCGCATGACGCCGAGGAGCGCGGCGTCCAGAACGGCGACTGGGTCGGCATCACGAGCCGCGCCGGCGAGACGGTGCTGCGCGCCACCGTCACCGAGCGGGTGCAGCCCGGGGTGGTCTACACGACGTTCCACTTCCCCGAGTCCGGCGCCAATGTCATCACCACGGATTCGAGCGACTGGGCGACCAACTGTCCCGAGTACAAGGTGACTGCGGTGCAGGTGGCGCGGGTCACGCAGCCCGCACGCTGGCAGCGCGACTTCTCCGACTTCGACCGTCTGCAGCATGGCCTGCTGCCGGAGCACGCCCGATGAGCCCCACCGTCGACACCGCCGCCACGCTGGTGCGGCTGGCCAACCGCATCGGCGAGTTCTTCGCTGCCTTTCCCGAGCGAGAGGATGCGCTCGACGGCATCGCCCAGCACCTGGCGAAGTTCTGGGAGCCGCGCATGCGCCGCGCGCTCTATGCCCACCTCGACGGCGCCGCGCAGGGCGAGGGTCTGGCGCCGCTGGTGCGCGAGGCGGTGCTGACGCGGCGTGGACGGCTCGATCCGGCGCTCAGGGCCGAGCCAGCGTGAGGCTGGCCGCCAGCGGATCGGCCGGGCGCCAGCTCATGGTCGCATGGCTGAGGCTCGACACCGCGAAGGTGGTGGACGCCAGCGTTCGAGGCAGGGTGCCGGTGTCGAGCAGGCAAAGCCCCTGAGCGCTGGTGGTGCAGGTGATGCGCTTGTCCAGATGGCTGTAGCGGCCCTCCATTCGGACGCCGGCCACCGGCTGGCCCTGCGGCGTGTGCACGGCCAGCGTGATCCTGGCCTGCCAGCGCACCAGCTGGCCACGCTGACGCTGAGCGCTCACCGTGCCGGTCGGTGGCAGCAGTCGCAGATCGGTCGATATCGGCAGTTCGACCGCATGCAGTGCGCTGATATGCAGCAGCCGGTTGGGCGTCTCGGTGCCGGCCTGGGTGATGAGGTCGGGTGTCGACTGCCGGATCAGCTCGGCGCTGACCTGGCGTGCGCTCATCGAGGGATGACGCTGCAGCAGCAGGGCTGCCGCACCGGCCACATGCGGCGAGGCCATCGAGGTGCCGCTCTTGTAGATGTAGGCTCGGGACCCTGGATGGGCCGGACCCTTGATCGACGAGCCTGGCGCGAACAGATCGACGCAGCTGCCGAAGTTGGAGTAGCTGGCACGGCTGTCGAGATAGGTGCTCGCCGCCACCGTCAGCGCGTCTGGCGCCGAGGCCGGCGACTGCTGGCAGGCCGGCTTCTGGGCGTTGCCCGCCGAGACGACGACCACGAAGCCGGCATCGGTCAGGCGCTTGACCGCGTCGGTGATCCAGCTCAGTGAGCCGTCGATGCCCAGGCTGAGGTTGACCACCGCCGGCCGCACGCCGTTGGCCAGCACCCAGTCGAGGGCCTTGAGCACGCTGCTGGCGTAGCCGCTGCCCTTGCAGCCCAGCACCCGCAGCGACACGATGCGCGCGCCCGGGGCCACGCCGGTGGTCTTGCCGGCGATCGTGCCGGCGACATGGGTGCCGTGCCCGTTGCAGTCGGTGCCGCTGGTGCTGACATCGAAGCCCCGGCCTGTGCCGAGTCGCCCTTGCAGTTCGACATGGTTCGACACGCCCGAATCGATCACATAGGCGGTCACCCCGGTGCCGTCGAGTGCCGGACGCCGCACCAGCGTGCTGTTCAAGGGCAGCTTGCGCTGGTCGATGCGGTCCAGCCCCCACAGGTCGGCGACGCTCTGGTTGACGGTCGTGTCCAGCGTGGCTGCGGCACTTTCGACGGACAGGGGCTCGACCTCGGCCTGGATCGGCAGGTCCAGAGCGACCGACAGCACCGCAGGATCGGCCAGAAGCTGCTGCGTCAGTGCGGCTGACCGTGCGGCCGGCACCTCGACGATCAGCCCCTGGGCCACATGCGTGAGCACCGCGTCGATGCGGGCCTCTGCGGTGCCGGCGATCAGTCGCTGCCCCAAGGCTCGCACCGTGGCGGCTGTGCGTGCCGTGGGCGTGTCCTCGGCGGTCGGGACGGCCAGCGTGCGGGCCTGGCGCATCCGGTCCGATCCGGCCACCGCGGCTTCGTTGAGCAGCACCAGATGGCGCACGGTGTCGCCGAGCGTGTCCGACGTGGGTGTCGCCGGCGGGTCCTCCGGCGCCGAACCGCCGCAGGCGCTCAGCAGCAGCGCGGACACAAGGCTGCACAGCAGGCCGGGCACGGGCCGGATGGCGGGGCGTCGCCGCATCGGTCGCGGCGATGTCAGGGTCGAGATCATCAAGGAACTCCCTGGGAGTCGGGCCGGGCATCGGCCGGCCGGGTGGATGTGTCCTGGCGTGCGGCAGGCCGGTGTGTCCCGGTTTCCTGCTCGACGTCGGTGGTGTGTGCTCAGCGCGGCGCCAGCACGCCCGGCCGCTGGATCGTGATCGCGCGGGCCTGGTCGCGCTCGCGCCGGTAGGTGAAGGCTGCGCCTTCGAGCGCCTTCACGGCGACCGACAGCCGGGCCATATCGGCACCCTGCGGCAGCGAGACCAGCGTGCACAGGCCGCTGGCTGCCGTGCTGCAGCTCACCGGTGCGCTTGCCCCCTGGAACAGGCCGCTGACCTTGACGCCGCCCATCGGCTTGCCGCTGGCGTTGACGACGCGCACCGTGGCGCGTGCGGTCCAGCGGCCCCGGCTGATGGCGGTGTCGCCCTGCAGCAGGCCGATGTTCAGCTCGTGCGCAGGCGGGAACTTCAGGGCGGTGGCGCTGCCCGCGAACAGCAGCCGGTTCGGACTGCCCGAGAGCTGCGCCAGCACCGACGGGGTGGACTGCGCCAGCAGCTGCTGCGTCAGCTGCGTCGGGGTCAGCGTCGGGCGGGACTCCAGCAGCAGCGCCAGCGTGCCGGCCACATGCGGTGCCGCCATCGAGGTGCCGCTGAGCATGCGCTCCGCGGTCTGGCTGCGCCAGTCCGGTGCCGACACCCACTGGCCTGGCGCCAGCAGGTCGACGCAGCTGCCGAAATTCGAGAAGACCGCGCGCTTGTCCGTGTTGTCGCTGGCGCCGACCGTGATCGCGCCCGGCACCCGCGCCGGCGAGCGCAGGCAGGCATTGCTGTTCTCGTTGCCGGCCGACACCACCACATGGAAGCCCGCCAGCAGCAGGCTGCGCACCGCGTCGTCCAGCATCGGGTGGGCATCCGCGCCCAGGCTCATGTTGACCACGGCCGGGCGTTCCTGACGGTTCAGGATCCAGTCGATGCCGGCCAGCACCTTGCTGATCGGCCCCGAACCGTTGCAGCCCAGCACCCGCACCGACACCAGCGTTGCGCCCGGCGCCACCCCGGCCAGACTGCCGCCGATCGTGCCGGCCACATGGGTGCCGTGGCCGCGGCAGTCGGCGCTGCCGTAGCCGTCGCGGATGTAGTCGGTGCCGGGCGCCAGGCGCTCGCCGAACTGCTGATGAGCGGAAATGCCGGAGTCGAGCACGAAGACGGTCACGCCCTGTCCGCGTGCCGAGGTGGTCAGACGCTGGTTCAGCGGCAGCCGGCGCTGGTCGATGCGGTCCAGGCCCCAGTGGCCGAACTCGCTCAGCGTGCGCTCGGAGACGGTCTGTCCGGTCGAGGCCAGCGTGTCGGGCCGCACCGACAGTACCGCCGGATCCTGCGCGAGGCGCTGCTGCAGCGCCTGCGCCTCGTGCCCGGGCACTTCGACGGTGAAGCCGGGCCAGATGCGCGAGAAATGCAGTCCGGCCCGCGGGCCGCCCGGGCCCAGCAGCCGCAGGCTCTGGGCCTGGATGGCCGCCTCGGTGCGCTGCTGCAGCGTGCCGGCTGCGGTCTGCAGCGCTCGGGCCCTGCCGGCCTCATCGGCGGCGAGCGCGGCCGGGTGCAGCTGCACGATCAGCCGCTGCGGCTCGCGGCCAGAGGCCTGGGGCGTGCTCCCGTCCTCGCCGCCACCGCAGGCGGACAGCAGCAGGACCAGCCCCAGCGTGGCCAGGGTGGGGGACAAGGGGTGGGATCGGGGGCGGTGGCGGTGACGGATCTGGGCGAGGGCGCAGTCGGACTTCTCTGGCATCTCGATCTCCTCGGGGCGATCAGAGGATTTCGATCCGCGCAAAAGAAAGTGAATTCCCGGCTTTTCCGGTTGCGGCCCCGGTGGGGTTCGCGGCGGGTGTTGCCGCGAAGAATGTCACGCTCCGGACCCGGGGCCCGGGCTGAAGACATCAGCCGGTGGCGTCGATCCGGTAGCGCTGCTGCACGAAGCCGAAGCCGTAGGCGCGGGTCGACACCAGCGCGAGCTTCAGGTCGGCCTGCAGCGGCCCGCCCAGCGGCCGGCCCTGGCCGATCAGCACCGGCACCACCGTCAGCGTGATCTCGTCGACCAGGCGCTCGGCGAGGAAGGCGGCCAGCAGCCGCGCGCCGTCGACATAGACATGGCGCGCGCCGAGCCGGCCCAGCTCCTCGAGCACCGCCTTCGGGGTGGCCGCGCTGGCCTGCACGGTGGCGCGCAGCGCCTCGGGAATGGCCAGCGGCCGGCGGCTCATCACCCGCACCGGCCGGCTGCCGTAGGGCCAGATGCCATCGCCCAGCAGCAGCTCGAAGGTGCCTCGGCCCATCACCACCGCGTCGACGGTGGCCAGGAAGTCGGCGGTGCCGCAGTCCTCGCCGGGCGGAATGTGCCGGTTGGCCTCGTCGAGCCAGTCGATGCGTCCGTCGGGGCGGCTGATGTAGCCGTCGAGCGTGGTGGCGAGGAACAGGGAGCAGCGGGGTTTCATGCGTCAGGCCGGACTTCGGAGCATCGATCTTGCGAACCCGCGATCATCCTCCATTCGAGGGGCTTTTCCGGATCCGGTCGCACATCTCCGCGTCGACACCGTGACACGATGCCGGTGCCAGAATCGCTTCCATGCATGAAGACGATCACGAATCCCTGCCCGATCCGACCGGAACCCGGCCGGTCGAGCGCCTGCAGGCCGGCCGGCGCGAGCCGCATGTCGAGACGCTGGCCGAGGAACTGCCGGTCGCGCTGGTCTACAACGGCATCTCGCATGCGGTGATGCTGGCCTCGCCGGCCGACCTGGAGGACTTCGCGCTGGGCTTCTCGCTGTCGGAGGGCATCATCGATTCGCCCGACGACCTGCTCGATGCCGAGATCCTGCCCGCCGACCTGGGCGAGAGCGTCGCGCTGGCTGGCACCACCGAGCGCGGCCTGTCGGTGGAACTGAAGGTGACGCTGCGCTGCTTCATGCGGCTGAAGGAGCGCCGGCGCACGCTGGCCGGGCGCACCGGCTGCGGCCTGTGCGGCACCGAGAGCCTGGCCGAGGCGGTGCGCCCGGTGGGTCGCGAGGCGGCCTGCATCGAGATCGAGGCTGCTGCGCTCGAGCGGGCGATGGCGGCGCTGCCGAGCCACCAGCATCTGCAGAAGGCCACCGGCGCGGCCCACGCCGCCGCCTGGTGCGCGCCCGACGGCGAGGTGCTGACGGTGCGCGAGGATGTCGGCCGCCACAACGCGCTCGACAAGCTGATCGGCGCGCTGGCACGCGCCGGCACCGATCCGGCCACGGGCTTCGTCGTCGTCACCAGCCGCGCCAGCTACGAGATGGTCTACAAGGCCGCGCATGCCGGCTTCGGCCTGCTGGCGGCGGTGTCGGCGCCGACCGGGCTGGCGGTGCGCACCGCCGAGGCCGCCGGCCTGGTGCTGGCCGGCTTCGTGCGCGGCGACCGGGCGGTGGCCTACAGCCACGCCCGCCGGCTGCTGACGCCGGCGCCGGCCCCGGTCAGTTCCAGCTGACCTCGCTGGCGAAGAGATAGCCCGCGCCGTAGACGGTGCGGATCATCTTCGGGTTGTGCGGATCGGTCTCGATCTTGCGGCGCAGCCGCGAGATGCGCACGTCGATGCTGCGGTCCAGCGGCGAGAGGTCGGGGTCGCCGCAGATCTGCTCGCGCGCGAGGATGCGGTTGGGCCGCTGCAGGAAGGTCGCCAGCAGCCGCGCCTCGCCCGAGCTCAGCGTCCATTCCTGGCCGCTGGCGCTGCGCAGCAGGTTGGTGTCGGGCTGGAAGGTCCAGCCGTTGCCGAAGCGCGCCAGCTGCGGGCCGCGCTCGTCGCTGCCCTGGCCGCGCCGGCGCAGGATGCTGCGCACCCGCGCGACCAGCTCGCGCGGCTCGAAGGGCTTGGTGACATAGTCGTCGGCGCCCAGCTCCAGGCCCATGACCCGGTCGCCGATCCAGGCGCGACCGCTCAGGATCAGCAGGCCGCAGTCATGGCGGCGCTGGATCTCCTGCATCAGCTCCATGCCGTCGCCGTCGGGCAGGCCGAGGTCGAGAATGCACAGGTCGGGCACCTGCAGCGCGAGCTGCTGGCGGGTCTCGGCGGCGCTGCGGCACGGATGCGCTTCGAAGCCGAAGTCGCGCAGCACGGTCTGGAGCAGCCGCGCCACCTCGGCGTCGTCCTCGGTGATCAGGATGCGTGCGCCGTCTCCGGGCGAGCGGTTGGGGCTGGGCGAGCTCTTCGGGCTCATTTCAGTGTCTCCTCGAGCGTGGATCTCAGTTCTTCGGGCGTGAACGGCTTGCGCAGCAGCGGCCAGGGGTCGCTCGCCCGGCCGGGCTGCTCGTCGGAGTATCCGCTGATCATCAGCATGCGCAGCCCGGGGCGGGTGCGCGCGGCGTGGCGGCACAGCGCGCGCCCGTCGGTGCGCCCGGGCATGACGATGTCGGTGATCAGCAGACCGATGCCGGGCACCGCGTCGAGGATCTCGCGGGCCTCGTCGCCGTCGCCGGCCTCGATGACCGGGTGGCCGAGCGCGACGAGTTCGCGGCGCACGATGCGGCGCAGCTCGGCCTGGTCGTCGACCAGCAGCACCAGCGGCCGGCCAGGGCGCGGCGGCATGTCTGCGGCCTGCGGACTCTCGATGACCGCGGCATCCGCAGGCGTTCCCGGTGCCGCGGTGGTCGGTGCGGTGGCCGCCGCCGGCATCTCGGCCGGCTGCAGCAGCAGCGTCACCCGGGTGCCGGCGCCGGGGCGGCTGTGCAGCAGCACGCCGCCGCCGCACTGGCGCACGAAGCCGTAGACCATCGGCAGGCCCAGGCCGCTGCCCTGGCCGAAGCGCTTGGTGGTGAAGAAGGGCTCGAAGACCCGCGCCCGCGTCGCCTCGTCCATGCCGATGCCGGTGTCGGTGACGCTGATGCGCACATGGCGGCCGGGCAGCACCTCGGCCTCGGCCGCCTCGGCCGCGTCGAGCAGGCACTCGTCGGTCTCGATGCGCAGCTCGCCGCCCTCGGGCATCGCGTCGCGCGCGTTGATCGCCAGGTTCAGGATCGCGCTCTCGAGCTGATGCGCGTCGGTGCGCGCGATCAGGCGCTGGCGCGGCGCCGCCAGCGAGGTCAGCAGCCGCACCGAATCGGGCAGCGAGCGTACCAGCAGCTGCGCGGCGTCGGCCACCACCTCGCCGACATCGACCGCACGCGGCGCCAGCGGCTGCTGGCGCGCGAAGGTCAGCAGCCGGCGGATCAGGTCGGCGCCGCTGTGCGCAGCCTTCAGCGCCGGCGTCAGGAATTCGGCCAGCTCCGGATCGCCCGGACGGCGGTCGCGCAGCGCGGCGAGGTTGCCGATCATCACCGCCAGCATGTTGTTGAGGTCGTGCGCGATGCCGCCGGTGAGCTGGCCGACCGCCTCCATCTTCTGCGCCTGAGCGATCGCCACCTGCGCCTGCTTGACCTCGCTGACATCGACCGACAGCACGAAGCAGCCCAGCACCTCGCCGTCCGGCCCGAACTCCGGGACCAGCTCGGTGCGGGCGTTGACGATGCGGCCGTCGTCGCGCGCCATCTCGTACTCGTAGCGCTGGCGGCTGCCCTTGAGCGCCAGCACCACATGCGGGATCACCACCGCGTAGACCTCGGGCGGCAGCACGTCGACGATCGGCCGCCCGGCGGCGATGTCGCGCCCGCGCCCGAACCAGTCGGTGTAGCCCTTGTTGGCGTACTGGTAGACATGGTTGCGGTCGAAGTAGCCGATCAGCGCCGGCACGTTGTCGAAGATCAGGCGCAGCCGCGCCTCGCTCAGGCGCAGCTCGGCCAGCAGCGCATCGCGGGGCGCCGACCCGGGATCGGCGGACTCGGGGAGAGAAAGGGTCGGATCCATCGGACCGATTCTAGGCAGCGAGCTGACCGAGACCTTCCGTGCGTGCGTGCGGGTCCGACCTGGCACGCGCCGCCGGGTCGACGCAAACATTCGATACATTCGATCCGAGGTGATGCAAGGTTCGATCGGGATCATCGCTGCTCCGCAGGATGCCCCCAGACGGCACGACAGCCGCGCGGGCGTCCCCACATGTTCTCCGGAGACAGCCGAATGGGTCATTCCGCCTACGACCAGGGCCTCGATCGCAACCGCGCGAACTTCGCCGCCCTGACGCCCCTGACCTTTCTGGAGCGCACCGCGCGCATCCATCCCGAGCGCATCGCGCTGATCCACGGCGAGCTGCGCCAGACCTGGCGCGAGACGGCCCGGCGCTGCCGCCGCCTGGCCAGCGCGCTGCGCGGACGCGGCATCCGTGCCGGCGACACCGTCGCGGCGATGCTGCCCAACACGCCGGCGATGTACGAGTGCCACTTCGGCGTGCCGATGGCCGGCGCGGTGCTCAACACGCTCAACACCCGGCTCGACCCGGAGGCGATCGCCTTCCAGCTCGACCACGGCGAGGCCAAGGTGCTGCTGACCGATCGCGAGTTCTCGTCGATCATCCGCCGCGCGCTCGACCTGGTGAAAGGCCCGCGCCCGCTGGTCATCGACGTCGACGACGCGCTGTTCGAGGGCGGCGTGCTGCTCGGCGAGAAGGACTACGAGGCCTTCCTGGCCGAGGGGGACCCGGACTTCGCCTGGCAGCCGCCGGTCGACGAGTGGGATGCGATCGCGCTGAACTACACCAGCGGCACCACCGGCAACCCGAAGGGCGTGGTCACGCACCACCGCGGCGCCTACCTGAACGCCACCTCGAACGTCGTCACCTGGGAGATGCCGCGCCACGCCGTCTACCTGTGGACGCTGCCGATGTTCCACTGCAACGGCTGGTGCTTCCCGTGGACGATGGCGCTGCAGGCCGGCACCAGCGTGTGCCTGCGCCGGGTCGATCCGACGCTGATCTTCCCGCTGATCCGCGAGCACCGCGTGACCCACATGTGCGGCGCGCCGATCGTCTACGGCCTGCTGATCAATGCCTCCGAGCAGCTGCGCGCCGGCATCGATCACCCGATCCACGGCCTGATCGCGGGCGCGGCGCCGCCGGCGGCGATCATCGAGGGCTGCGAGCGCATCGGCATCGACATCACCCATGTCTACGGCCTGACCGAGGTCTACGGTCCGGCGGCGGTCTGCGTCAAGCAGGAAGGCTGGGAGAAGCTCTCCATCGGCGAGCGCGCCGAGCTCAACGCCCGCCAGGGCGTGGCCTACCCGATGCAGGACGCCATCGCGGTGCTCGATCCCGAGACGATGCAGCCGGTGCCGGCCGACGGCCAGACCATGGGCGAGATCTTCTTCCGTGGCAATCTGGTGATGAAGGGCTACCTGAAGAACCCCGAGGCGACCGCCGAGGCCTTCCGCGGCGGCTGGTTCCACACCGGCGACCTGGCGGTGATGCACCCGGACGGCTACGTCAAGATCAAGGACCGCAGCAAGGACATCATCATCTCGGGCGGCGAGAACATCTCCAGCGTCGAGGTCGAGGAGGTGCTCTACCGCCACCCGGCGGTGATGGTGGCGGCGATCGTCGCCGCGCCGGACCCGAAGTGGGGCGAGGTGCCCTGCGCCTTCATCGAGCTGCGCGAGGGCGCCGAGGCGACCGAGGAGGAAATCGTCGAATACTGCCGCCAGCACATGGCGCGCTACAAGGTGCCCAAGCGCGTGGTCTTCGGCACGCTGCCCAAGACCTCGACCGGCAAGATCCAGAAGTTCATGCTGCGCCAGCAGATGAAGTCGGCCTCGGCCATCGGCTGAGACCGTGAAACGACCGGACGGGGGAGACGACGATGAACGATCTTCAAGGCCATGACATCGAGGACCTGCGCGTCGGCATGACCGCGACCTTCTCGAAGACCATCACCGAGGCGGACATCGTGCTGTTCGCCGGCGTGTCCGGCGACGGCAACGCGGTGCACACCAACGAGGAGTTCGCGCAGGGCACGCCGTTCAAGGGCCGCATCGCCCACGGCTTCCTGACCGCCAGCGTCATCTCGGCCGCGGTGGCCAACAAGCTGCCCGGCCCGGGCTCGATCTACCTCGACCAGCGCATGAGCTTCAAGGCGCCGGTGCGGCCCGGTGACACGGTGCACGCGACGGTGCGGGTCAAGGAGGTCCAGCCCGAGCGCTGCCGCGTGCTGCTCGAGACGGTCTGCACCGTCAAGGGCACGGTGGTGATCGACGGGGAGGCGCTGATCAAGGTGGGCTCGCTGCTCAAGCGCGAGCAGGCCCAGGCCCGCGCGGCCGCGGCGGCCACCGCACCGGTCGAGGCCTGACGCAGCGCAGGGGGCGGCGCCGCGGGCGCCGCTATGCTCCGGCTCCTGTCCCTGCGTCCGGACCCGGAGAGCCTGCGCCATGCGCCTTGACGATGAACTGGTGGCCCCGCTGCGTGCGGTGGCCGAGCGCTTCGCGCTGCCGAAGGTGCGCGCGCTGCACCTGCCGCCGCGCGAGGCGGTGCAGGCGGCGCGCCGGGCCGGCCGCGGCGAGTTCTGCCTGCTCGAGCTCGACGACGGCACGCCCGGCGCCGCCTACGTCATGCTCGACGACGATCACGAGGCGCTGCTGCTCGGCCACGGCGCCGAGGCGCTCGCGGGCGCGGACGCGCTGGCGCTGGCCGCCTCGTTCGGGGCCGCGCGCGGCGCGCGCCGGGTGGTGGCCTGGGCGGCGCTGGGCGCGCTGTCGCGCTGGCTGGTCGAGCGCGCCGGGCTGGAGGTGCCGCGCAGCGGCGATCCCTGGGGCCGGCCGGCGCCGCTGCCGGGCGAGCATCTCGGCATGGTCGGGCTGTTCACGCCGATGGTGGCGCCGCTGCTGGAGGCCGGACTGCGGCTGACGGTGCTGGAGCTTCAGCCCGAGCTGGCCGGCCGGCGCGACGCGCTGACCGTGACGCTGGACCCGGCGGCGCTGCAGGACTGCCGGCGCATCGTCTGCACCGCCACCACGCTGATCAACGGCAGTCTCGAGGCGCTGCTGCCGCACCTGCGCCACGCACATCATCTGGCGCTGCTGGGCCCGAGCGCCGGCTGCCTGCCCGATGCGCTGTTCGCGCGCGGCGTCACCCGGATCGGCGGGCGCTGGATCACCGATCCGGCCGGCGCGATCGATGCGGTGCGCGCCGGCCGCGGCCTGGGCGAGGTCTCGCGCAAGTTCGCCTTCAGCCGCGACGACTGGCCGGGCTGCCCGGCGCTGCTCGAGCGGCTGTGATCCCGAAGGCCTCTGCGGTGGCCAGCACCTGCTCGATCGCCGCCAGCAGCGCCTCGGCGCGGAAGGGCTTGTGCAGCACCTGCAGCCCGCTGGCCGACAGCAGCGAGAGATCGCCCGGCGAGGTGTCCCCGGTGATCACCAGCACCGGGACCGGTCCGCCGTAGCTGCGCACCGCCTCGACCACATCCAGCCCGCTGGCGCCGCGCAGCCGGTGGTCGGTGATCAGCAGGTCGATGCCGCTGTGGCCGCGCGGGCGCTGCGCCAGCTGGTGGCGCAGCGGTGCCAGTCCGTCATGGCACTGCACCACCGCGCCCCAGGCCTGCAGGCGGGCGCGCAGCGCGTCCTGCACCGCGGGTTCGTCCTCGACCACCGTCAGCCGCAGGCCCTGCAGCGGCAGCCGGCGCGGCAGCGCCGGCACCGGCAGTGCCGGCAGCGGCGTGGCACTGTCGAGCTGCACCGAGAAGCGGCTGCCCCGCCCGGGGCGCGAGTTCAGCAGCAGCCGGTGGCCCAGCAGCGCGCAGCTGCGCTGCACGATCGACAGGCCCAGCCCCAGGCCGCGGCTGCTGTCGCCCAGGGTGCGCCGCGGCCTGCCGATCGGGGTGTCGAGCTGGACGAACTCCTCGAAGACCGCATCCTGGTCCTCCTGCGCGATGCCGACCCCGGTGTCGATCACGTCGAGCTGCAGCCGCTCGCCGCGGCGGCGCACGCCGACCAGCACGCCGCCGTGCTCGGTGTAGCGCACCGCGTTGCTGACCAGATTGCGCAGGATCTGGTCCAGCAGCACCGGGTCGGACACCACGGTGGCGCCACTGGGCCGGAAGCGCAGCTTCAGGCCCTTGCGCCGAGCGGTCTCGCCCTCGTGCGTGGCGATCGCGTCGAACAGCGGCTGCAGCGCCACCGGCTGCGGGCGCGGGCGCACCGTGCCGGCCTCCAGCCGCGACAGGTCGAGCAGGCCCTTGAGCAGATCCTCCATCGAGGACACCGCCTCGTCGACCCGGTCGGTCATCGGCCGCAGCGGTGCGGGCACCTGCTCGCGCAGCAGGTCGATCAGCAGGCTGATCGTCACCACCGGCTGGCGCAGGTCATGGCTGGCCGCGGCCAGGAAGCGGGTCTTGGCCTGGTTGGCCTGCTGCAGCGCGGCGGTGCGCTCGGCCACCCGACGCTCCAGGTCGGCGTTGAGCTGCTCGACCTGCCGCAGCGCCTCGACCAGCCGGCGGATCATCAGGCTGCCGATCGCCAGCAGCGCCAGCGGCAGCGCCAGCGGCAGCCAGTAGTGGTCCATCACCGAGCTCAGCCCCATCCAGACCAGATGATCATGGCCGGCGGCGATCAGCAGCGCCGCCAGCAGGCCGGCCAGCAGCAGGCGCGCCGGCCCCGGCAGGCGCCGGCAGCCGCTCCAGGCCAGCGGCATCAGCAGCGCGCAGACCAGGATCAGCACCGGGTGCAGCCAGAGGCGGACCGCGTCGATCACGCCGGTCAGCGCGCCCCACAGCGCCAGCGCCACCGCCAGCAGCAGCGTCGCCTGGGCGACGCCGGCGCTGGCCGACTGCAGCTGGCCGCTCAGCCGCAGCGCGATCGCGGCCCCGAGCGCCAGCGTGCCGATCTGCAGCAGCAGCAGCAGGCCGTCATGCAGCGCGTCGGGCTGCGGCGGCGACAGCAGCACCAGCAGATGCATCAGGAGGCAGAGCATCCAGATCAGTCCGAACTGGCCGCAGATGCGCTCGCTGGGCCGGCGCCACCAGATCGCCAGCATGAACACCGCCAGACCGGCGCCGACCAGATAGAGGCTGCTCGGGATCCAGGCCATCTGGTGGATCAGTCGGGCGCCGGTCGGCAGGGCCTGCGCCGGGCCGAGCATCAGCATCGACAGGCCGGCATTGCGGCTGTGGACCACCGATAGCTCGATGCGGTTGAGGCCGGCCTGCAGCAGGTGGGGCGGCACGCTGACCAGATGGTCGCGGCCCCCGGTGTCGCCGGGCGGACGCTCGAAGGGATCGATCAGCGCACCGCCGAGCAGCTCGCCGTTGAGCCGCAGCTCATGCACCCGGCTCATGCGCGGAATGCACAGCACCCACAGGCCCGCAGGCCGTGCGCCCAGCGTGAACTCGATGCGGTAGTGACCGAGCCCGGCACTGGCCAGGCCGCGGCGCGCCCAGGTGTCGGGCAGCGGCACCGGCTGCCAGGCATCGCGCGGGCGCAGGCGGAACTCGGCCTCGCTCAGCTCGATCATCTGCATCGGTGCGGCGCCCGGCGCCCGCCCGTCCGCGAGGGTGGCCGGCGTGGTGCCCATGCCGCGGGCATCGTCCGGACCGGCCAGCAGCAGGACCAGCACCACCGCCAGCGCGGTCAGGATCAGGCCGCCCAGCAACAGCAGCCCGGCCCTGAGCCGCGGGCTGGAGCGGATCAGGGCGAGCGTGGCGGAACGGGCGCCAGGCGGTGGCAAGGGCGGGGGAGGGGGCGGAGCGGTCATCGGCGCCGCCGATGATCGCAGAGCCGGCCGCCGCCGTCAGCGCCTCGGCGGCGCTTCAGTGGTGCATCAGAGCGCCAGGATCCACTTCACCAGATCGCGGGCATCCGCTTCCTTGATGGCGACCGCGTTGGGCGGCATGGCCAGGCCCGAGGCCTTGCCCTTCCAGTGGCTGTCGTAGGGGTTGGAGCCCTTCAGCACGATCTGGGTCAGGGTGTCGGCGGCCTGCTTGTCGCTCTTGTACTTGGCGCCGACATCCTTCCAGGCCGGGCCGATCGGCGCCAGGCCGTCCGGACCCTTGGCGCCCGGCTCGATGTGGTGGCAGGTCATGCAGCCGCTCTTGGTGGCGAGCGCCAGCATCGCGTCATCCTTCGCCTTGTCGGCCAGGGCGGCGCCGCTGGCGAGCAGGGCGATCGCGGCGGCGAGGGCTTGGGTGCGGGTCTTCATGGTGGCTCCTGGAGTCGCGGCTTCGGCCGCGGGTTGAATCGGATGCCTCCAAGGTAGTGGCGCGCCGCGCCCCAAGGTTGCGCAAGATCAAGCGTGCGGCGGCTTTTGTCAGCGTGGCACAGCGCTGTTGCCAGATGGATCGCCGTCGTTGCCGGCAGATGCTGCACGCTGGAGCAGCATCGCGTCGCCGTAGCTGAAGAAGCGCATCCGTCGCGCGATCGCGTCGGCGTAGAGCGTGCGGATCGCGTCGAAGCCGGCGAAGGCGCTGACCAGCATCATCAGCGTGCTGCGCGGCAGGTGGAAGTTGGTCACCAGCCGGTCGACGACGCGGAAGTCGAAGCCCGGCGTGATGAAGATGTCGGTGTCGCGCGCGCCGGCGCGCGGCAGCCGGTCGGGTGTGCCCAGCGCGGCCGATTCCAGCGAGCGCAGCGTGGTCGTGCCGACCGCGATCACCCGCCCGCCGCGCGCGCGGGTCTCGGCGATGGCGTCGACGGTGGCCTGCGGCACCTCGAACCATTCGCTGTGCATGCGGTGGTCACTGATCGACTCGACCCGCACCGGCTGGAAGGTGCCCGCGCCCACATGCAGCGTCACGCTGGCGCGGCGCACGCCGCGGGCCTCGAGCGCCGCCAGCACGCCCTCGTCGAAATGCAGCGCCGCGGTGGGCGCGGCCACCGCGCCGGGCACGCGCGCGAACACCGTCTGGTAGCGGCGTGCGTCGTCCTCGTCGTCGGCATGCGTGATGTAGGGCGGCAGCGGCACATGGCCGAACTGCTCCAGCAGCGTCAGCGCGTCGCCGGGCAGGCGCAGGTGGAAGAGGCCGTTCTCCGGGCCGCAGCGCCCCAGCACCTCGGCGGCGAAGCGCTCGCCGGCGGCATTGTGGAAATGCACCGTCTGGCCGGCGCGCGGCGACTTGCTCGCGCGCAGATGCGCCCAGACCTCGTGGCGGCCGTCCTCGGTGCCGGGCAGCACCCGCTCGACCAGCGCCTCGACGCTGCCGCCGGTGTCCTTGGCGCCGTGCAGCCGCGCGCGGATCACCCGGGTGTCGTTGAACACCAGCAGGTCGCCGGGCTCGAGCAGGTCGGGCAGCTCGCGGAACACCCGCTCGGTGGCCGGCAGCGCGCGCCCGTCGAGCAGGCGCGAGGCGCTGCGTTCAGGCGTCGGATGCTGGGCGATCAGCTCCTGGGGCAGGTCGAAGTCGAAGTCGGCGACGGTGTGGTTCACGGGTTCACGCGGGAGAGCTTGCGAAGGGAAGGGCGGCGGCGCAGAATGGTGCATCGTATAACATTGGTTATAACCGGAGTCCGCCATGCACGCACTGAAGCTTACCCAGATCGGCAACTCGGTCGGCGTCATCCTGCCCAAGGAGATCCTGGCGCGGCTGAAGCTCGAGAAGGGCGACTCCCTCTACCTCACCGACAGCCCGGACGGACTGCGCCTGACTCGGCAGGATCCGGTGTTCGAGGAACAGATGAAACAGGCGCGCGAGGTCATGAAGGCGCGCCGCGCGGTGCTGCACGAGCTGGCCAAATGAGCGAGCCGGCCAACCCGGCATGGGTCTGGATCGACGCGGCCGTGCTGAGAGCGGTTCACGAGGAGCAGCTGGTCGAGCACGGCGGGGCGCCGGGCGTGCGCGACATCGGCCTGTTCGAGTCGGCGCTGGCGCGACCCCGGCATCTGGTGATGTATGGCGAGCCGGACCTGGCCGCCTTGGCGGCGGCCTATGGCTACGGGCTGGCACGCAATCATCCGTTCGTCGACGGCAACAAGCGCACGGCCTTCGTCGCGATCGAGCTGTGCCTGCTGCTCAATGGCCAGCAGCTGGCCGCGGATGACGCCGCGTGCGTGCTGACCACGCTGGCGCTGGCCGCGGGCGAGCTGACCGAGGATGAGCTGGCCGCCTGGCTGCGCCGGCACATGACGGCCCGTGAGCGCTGACCACACCACCACGGACGCCGCCGCCCCGAAGGCCGCGGCCCGCTCCGCCCCGCAGCGGGCGATGGACAAGCTCGGCCTGGTGCGCGACATCGACCTGGCGCTGCACCTGCCGCTGCGCTACGAGGACGAGACGCGCCTGACGCCGATCGCGGCGCTGCGCGAGGGCGACAGCGCGCAGGTCGAGGGCGTGGTGCGCTCGTGCGTGGTCGAGACGCGCACCCGCCGCCAGCTGGTCGTGCGGCTGGTCGAGGGCGCGGCCGAGCTGGTGCTGCGCTTCGTGCATTTCTTTCCGTCGCACCAGAAGACGCTGGCGGTGGGCGCGCGGGTGCGGGTGCGCGGCGAGGTGCGCGCGGGCTTCTTCGGCCGCGAGATGGTGCATCCGGTCTTCAAGGCGGTCCCGGAGGGCGGCGCGCCGCTGGCCGAGGCGCTCACGCCGGTCTATCCGGCCAGCGCGCAGCTGCCGCAGGCCTACCTGAGAAAGGCGGTCGAGTCGGGCCTGCGCCGTGCGCCGCTCGACGAGGTGCTGCCCGCCGGCGTGGTGCCGCGCGGCCTGCCGGCGCTGCGCGAGGCGCTGCAGCTGCTGCACCATCCGCCGGTGGGCACCTCGGCCTGGCAGCTCGAGGAGCGCAGCCATCCGGCCTGGGCGCGCATCAAGTTCGACGAGCTGCTGGCGCAGCAGCTCTCGCAGCTGACGGCGCAGCGCGAGCGCGCCCGGCTGCGCGCGCCGGTGCTGGCCGCCGCAGACGGGCAGGGCGCGCCGGGCAGCCTGCACGCGCGCCTGCTGGCGGCACTGCCCTTCGGCCTGACCGGCGCGCAGCAGCGTGTCTGCGCCGAGATCGCCGCCGATCTGGCGCGGCCGCAGCCGATGCATCGGCTGCTGCAGGGCGATGTCGGCTCGGGCAAGACGGTGGTGGCGGCGCTGGCGGCGGCGGTGGCGATCGACGCGGGCTGGCAGTGCGCGCTGATGGCGCCCACCGAGATCCTCGCCGAGCAGCATTTCAGGAAGCTGCTGCAGTGGCTGGAGCCGCTGGGCATCGGTGTCGCCTGGCTGACCGGCAGCCGCAAGGGCAAGGCACGCGCCGCGATGCTCGAGCGGGTCGCCTCGGGCGAAGCCGCGCTGGTGGTCGGCACGCACGCGGTGATCCAGGAGGAGGTGCGCTTCGCGCGGCTGGGGCTGGCGGTGATCGACGAGCAGCACCGCTTCGGCGTGGCGCAGCGGCTGGAGCTGCGCCGCAAGCTCGCCGCGCAGGCGCTCGAGCCCCACCTGCTGATGATGAGCGCCACGCCGATCCCGCGCACGCTGGCGATGAGCTACTTCGCCGACCTGGACGTCAGCACCATCGACGAGCTGCCGCCCGGGCGCACGCCGATCGTCACCCGCGTCTTCGCCGACGGCCGCCGCGACGAGATCATCGAGCGGGTGCGCGACGAGGTGGCCAAGGGCCGCCAGGTCTACTGGGTGGTGCCGCTGATCGAGGAGTCCGAGGCGCTGGACCTGCAGAACGCCACCGAGACGCACGCGCGGCTGGCCGCCACCTTCGACGGCGTCGCGGTCGGCCTGCTGCACGGGCGCATGCCTTCCAGCGACAAGGCGGCGGTGATGGCCGAGTTCTCGTCCGGCCGCATGAGCGTGCTGGTGGCCACCACCGTGATCGAGGTCGGCGTGGACGTGCCCAACGCCAGCGTGATGGTGATCGAGCACGCCGAGCGCTTCGGGCTGGCGCAGCTGCATCAGCTGCGCGGCCGGGTCGGGCGCGGCGCGGTGGCCAGCGTGTGCGTGCTGCTCTACACCTCGCCGCTGTCGCCGACCGGGCGCGAGCGCCTGAAGGCGATGGCTGAGACCACCGACGGCTTCGAGATCGCCCGGCGCGACCTGGAGATCCGCGGCCCCGGCGAGTTCATGGGTGCGCGCCAGTCGGGCGACGCGCTGCTGCGCTTCGCCGATCTGGGGCAGGACGGCGCGCTGCTCGAGCGCGCCCGCGCGGTCGCGCCGGCGCTGCTCGAGCGCCATCCGGCCGCGGCCGCCGCCCACATCCAGCGCTGGCTGGGCGGGCGCATGGAGTTCCTGAAGGCCTGAATCCGGCTGAACCCGGCTGAACCCGGCTGAATCTGAAACCGGTCGCGCCGGAACTTGAGGAAGAAAGTCACGCCGCCGAAATAAGCCCTGCTTTTCCGGCGATTCCCGGCCGGGGGCGGATTCAAGAATCGGCCCGTCCTGCAGCTTCCGTGGCCTGCAGTCGAGTCGGGAGTCGTGACTTGAATGCCTTTTCCTTCCTTCGTGGCGAGATGCTGATCTGGCTGGTGTTCTCCGGCATCCTGCTGTCGGCGATCGGCCTGTTCCTGTTCTGGTTCCTGCCGCCGCTGCGCCGGCTGGGCGCGGCGCTGTCCGAGACGCTGGCCGCGCTCGGGCCGGCCGGCGAGCCGTGGACGCTCGACCGCTCGACCACCGTGCGCCAGGTGGTCGCGGCTCACCCCGAGCTGCGCCAGGCCTGGCAGGAGACCGAGCAGCGCATCATCGCGGTGCCGGTGTCGGGCCGGCTGCGGGTGCTGATGCTCGGCTCGCCGCGCGACCTCTGGACGCCGAACCGGCTGCTGGCCGGCCGGCTCAATGTCGAGCTGGCCGAGGCAGTGCCCAATCTGCTGGTCGGCATCGGCCTGTTCTTCACCTTCCTGTTCCTGACCGGCGCGCTGATGGGCGCGACCTCGGCGCTGTCGCAGCAGGGCGGCGCCTCGGCCGATCTGCTGGATGCCACCCGCGGGCTGCTCGACACCGCCGGCGGCAAGTTCCTGACCTCGCTGGCGGGCCTGGGGGCCTCGGTGGGCTGGACGGTGGCGGCCCGCCGGGCGATGGCGCGGGTGCAGGACCGCTGCGAGCTGCTGCTCGAGGCGCTGGCCGAGCGGCTGCCGCCCAACGGCACCGAGCTGGCACTGGTCGAGCAGCTGCGCCAGGGCGAGGCGGTCAACACCCGGCTGGACGCCAGCCATGCCCGCGCCGGCGAGCTGCTGACGGTCGCACGCGAGCAGCGCCAGCTCTTCGCGCAGTTCCGCGATCAGGTCGCCGAGCACCTGGGCCGCTCGATCAGCGCCTCCATCGTGCCCGAGATGGAGGCGATGAGCCGGCGCATCGTCGCCAGCCTGGACGGCCTGACCGGCCAGATCTCGGCGATGAACCAGCAGGCGCTCGAGCAGATGATGCGCGACCACGCCGGCCTGATCCAGCAGTCGACCCGCCACGAGATGGGCGAGCTGCGCGCGGCGCTGACGCTGATGTCGGAGCGCCTGCAGGCCTCGGCCGGCACGCTGGTCAACGGCGCCGACGATGTCGCCGGCGTGCTGCGCGGCGCCGGCCAGGACCTGCAGATGCAGCTCACCGCCGCCTCGCGCGCCTGGAGCGACTCGGCGCAGGCGACCTCGAACGCGTTCGGCAGCAGCATCGCCACTTCGGTCGACGCGCTGGGCCGTGCCGGCACCACGCTGGGCAGCACGATGGAGCAGGCGGTGGCCTCCTTCAGCCAGAGCGCCGCGCAGGCCACGCAGTCGCTGCAGCAGGCTGGCAGCGAGCTGGAGAGCGGCGTGACCCGCATCGGCGGCGTGCTGGGCCGTGGCGCCGAGGATCTTGATGCGGCGCAGCACAAGCTCGCCACCAGCGCGGTGGCGATGCGCGATGTGCTGGCCGACATGAGCAGCCAGGGCCGCCAGGGCGCCGACCAGATCCGCGCGGTGGCGCAGCAGCTGCGCGACACCCTCACCCAGCTGGACCAGGTGCAGCCGCGCTGGGCCGGCACCACCGACCGCCTCGGCCAGATCGCCGAGGAGATCGGCCGCGCGCTGGCCAGCGTCGAGACGCTGGCCCGGCAGCAGCAGACGCTGGTCGAGACGGTCGGCCAGAGCGCACCGCAGGCGCTCGAGGCGGTGCGCCAGGTCGGCACGATGCTGGAGCAGTCCGGCCGCGACACCGCTGCGGCGATGCAGTCCGGCCGCGACGCGCTGACCGGCAGCAGTGCGGTGCTGGCCGCCGCGGTCGAGTCGGTGCGCAGCAGCATCGAGCAGGGCGCCGCGCAGGCGCTGGCCCAGCAGCAGCAGCTCGACGGCCACCTGGCCCGCGCGGTCGGCCAGATCGGCGGCGCGGTGCGCGAGCTGGCCACCTTCACCCGCAGCCTCGAGGACCTGCTCGAGGAGCGGGTCGCGGCGGTCTGATCCCGGAGCGACGACGATCATGCTGATGACCCGACGCACCGCGCCTGCGGCTCCCGGCGCTCCCGCCCGGGGCGAGGGCGGCTATCTGGCCTCGGCCTCCGACCTGATGATCGGTCTGCTCTTCGTCTTCATCATCCTGGTGGTGGTGCTGGCGCTGGAGCAGCGCCGCCAGGCCATCGAGATCGAGGCGAGCAAGAACGAGCTGCGCGGCCAGGCCGATCCGCGCGGCAAGGTGACCGACACCATCGGCCAGGCGATGCTGGCGGCGATGCCGACGGTGCGCATCGATCCGGTCACCGGCGTGATCTCGCTGCCGGAGGATGTGCTGTTCCCGATCGGCCGTGCCGAGCTGGGGGCCCAGGGGCGTGCGGCGCTGCATGCGGCGGTCGACGGGCTGGTCGAGGTGCTGCCCTGCTATGTGGCCAACCAGAAGGTGGCCAGCGGCTGCGCCGGCAACCGCGCCGGCCACGAGATCGACACCATCTACATCGAGGGCCACACCGATAGCCGCCCGATGGCGCGCGGCGCCTACGACAACACCAGCCTGTCGCTGGACCGCGCGCGGGCGGTGCATGCGGCGCTGGTCGAGCAGAGCCCGCTGAACGGCTACCGCAACCGGCTGGCGCAGCCGCTGTTCTCCTTCAGCGCCTATGGCGACAAGCGCCTGCTGCCCGGCATCGATCCGACGGATGCACGCAACCGCCGCGTCGATCTGCGCATCGTGCTGACCTACCGCACGCCTTCCGAGCTGGAGGCCACGCTGACCCGGGCCCGCGCCGCCGACGCGGCCGCCTCGCGATGAGCGCCGCCGAACACTGGTCGCAGACTGCTGCGGCGGTCGAGGCGCTGGCGGCTCAGCTGCGCCGCCCCGATCCCGCGCCGCCGGTCGATCCGGTGCCGGGCGACGCGCAGCGGCTGGGGGTGCTGCTGCGCCAGCGCCTGGCGCAGGCGGGCGCCGATCCGCGCCGGGGTCTGGCGCGCGCCGAATGGCGCCGGCTGCCGCTGGCCTTCTGGGTGGACGGCGAAGATCCGCTGCCGCTGGTCGAGCCGGAGCGGATCGCGCTGTACTGGCAGCAGGTGCTGCCGGCGGCGCTGGCGCGGGGCGATGCTGCCGCGGCGGCGCGCTGGCGGGTCGAACTGCTCGCCGGCTATGCCAACGGCTTCGACCAGGACGGGCCGCTGCTGCGCTCCTTCGCCGCGTCGCTGGCGCGCAGCTGGGCCGGCGTCGGCGACGCCCCGGGCGATGCCTGGGCGCGCCGCATCGCCGCGCTCGACCGGGCGACCAGCCTGTTCACGCCGTCGAAGGCGGTCGCTGGCCTGGCTGCCGATCTGAAGGCGCATGACGGCCTGTCGTCCGGCTGGCTGGCCCGGCATGGGCTGTGGCCGGACTTCTTCCGCTCGGCGCTGGGGCGTGCGGTGATGCGGGCGCTGCCGCAGGTGCCAACGCGGCCGCCGGTGCCAGTCGGCGAGTTCGAGACCTGTCTGGCCTAGCCCCTGGTGCCGGCGGGCGGCGTGTCGCGGTAGATTCGGTGCCATGTCCGATACCGCCACCCCCTCCCATTCCTCCGACGCCGCCCGTTCGCGCAGCCCGCTGGCCGGGCTGAAGGTGCTCGAGCTCGGCCAGCTCATCGCCGGACCCTTCGCCGGCAAGACGTTGGGCGACTTCGGCGCCGAGGTCATCAAGGTCGAGCCGCCCGGCACCGGCGATCCGCTGCGCCAGTGGCGCCTGCTGCACGATGGCACCAGCGTCTGGTGGCAGGTGCAGAGCCGCAACAAGAAGAGCGTCGCGCTCGACCTGCGCACCGAGCAGGGCCGCGCCGACGTGCGCCGCCTGGCCGCCGAGTGCGATGTGCTGATCGAGAACTTCAAGCCCGGCACGATGGAGAAGTGGGGCCTGGGCTTCGACGATCTGGCGCGCGACAACCCCGGCCTGATCATGCTGCGCATCAGCGGCTACGGGCAGACCGGCCCCTACCGCGACCTGCCGGGCTTCGCGGTCGTGGCCGAGGCGATGGGCGGCATGCGCCACTTGATGGGCGAGCCGGGCCGTGCGCCGGTGCGCGCCGGCGTCAGCCTGGGAGACACGCTGGCGGCGCTGCACGGCGTCATCGGCGTGCTGCTGGCGCTGCAGGCGCGAGCGCGCACCGGGCGCGGCCAGGTGGTCGACGTGGCGCTGTTCGAGGCGGTCTTCAACTGCATGGAAAGCCTGCTGCCCGAGTACAGCGCCTTCGGCGCGGTGCGCGAGCCGGCCGGCTCGGCCTTGCCCGGCATCGCGCCGAGCAATGCCTACCGCTGCGCCGACGGCCAGGTGGTCATCGGCGGCAACGGCGACTCGATCTACCGCCGGCTGATGAGCGCCATCGGCCGCGCCGATCTGGCCGAGGCGCCGGATCTGGCCAGCAACGCCGGCCGCGTCGCCCGGGTCGACGAGATCGACGCGGCGATCACGCAGTGGACGGTGCAGCGCCCGGTCGACGCGGTGGTGGCCGCGCTGCAGGCGGTGCAGGTGCCGGTCGGGCGCATCTACACCGTGCGCGACATCGCCGCCGATCCGCACTACCGCGCGCGGCAGATGATCGAGCGCATCGTCACCGCCGACGGGCTGGCGCTGGAGGTGCCTGGCGTGGTCCCGAAGCTCGGCGACACGCCCGGCGGCCTGTTCCGGCCGGCGCCGCGCCTGGGGGAACACGACGGCGAAGGATGGACGCGATGACCGAAGCCGACGATCTTCTTCCGGCCGATCCGGCACGCCGGCGCGGGCTGGGCGCGACGGCGGCCTGGATGATGCTGGCCAGCCTGGGCGCCGGGCGGGCGCAGGCAGGCCGCACCGGCACGACGCCGGCACTGGCCTTCACGCCGGTGCCGATGACGGTGGAGGCGCCGCTGGCGGTGCCGCCGGGCTACACCGCGCGGGTGCTCTACGCCTGGGGCGACGCCACCGGGCAGGCCGCCGTCCCGCCGTGGCGCAGCGATGCGGTGCCGACGCCGGCCGAGCAGACGCTGCAGGCCGGCATGCATCACGACGGCATGGCCTTCTTCCCGCTGGGCGGGCGCGGCGTGCTGAACGGCCGTCACGGCCTGCTGGCGCTGAACCATGAATACACCGACGAGCGCCTGCTGCACCGCGATGACGCCTCGCTGGCGGGCGGCGCGCGCACGCCGGAGCAGGTCGCGCGCTCGCAGGCCGCGCATGGCGTGTCGGTGATCGAGGTGCGCAGCGAGGGCGCGGCCGCCGCCTGGTCGGTGGTGCGGCCCTCGCGCCAGGCGCGGCGCATCACCGCCCGCACGCCGATGTCGGTGAGCGGCCCGGCCGCAGGCCACGCGCTGCTGCGCACCGCCGCCGATCCCGAGGGCCGGCGCATTCTGGGCACCTTTGCCAACTGCGCCGCCAACGCCACGCCCTGGGGCACCTACCTCACCTGCGAGGAGAACATCCAGGGCTATTTCGAGCCGCCGGCCGAGCTGGATGCCTCGCAGCGGCGCTGGGGCCTGCAGGCGGGCGGGCGCGGCAACTGGGCGCGCTGGCATCTGCACGACGAGCGCTTCGACCTGCGCCGCCATCCCAACGAGTTCCACCGCTTCGGCTGGGTGGTCGAGATCGATCCCCACGATCCGACGATGACCCCGGTCAAGCGCACCGCGCTGGGCCGCGCGGTGCACGAAGGCGCCGCCACCGGCGTGTCGAAGGACGGCCGCGCGGTGGTCTTCATGGGCGAGGACGCGCGCTTCGAATACATCTACCGCTTCGTCAGCCGCGACCGGGTCCGCCCCGGCGGCTTCGCGGCCAACCGCGACCTGCTCGATCACGGCACGCTCAGCGTCGCGCGCTTCGATGCCCAGGGCCGCGGGCGCTGGCTGGCGCTGACGCACGGGCAGGGCGGGCTGACGCCCGAGAACGGCTTTGCCGACCAGGGCGAGGTGGTGATCCGCACCCGCGAGGCCAGCGACCGCCTCGGCGGCACGAAGATGGACCGTCCCGAGTGGACCGCGATCAGCCCGGTCACCGGCGAGGTCTTCGTCTCGCTGACCAACAACGCGCAGCGCGGCAAGCCCGGCCTGCCCGGCGCGGACGCGGCCAATCCGCGTGCGCCCAACCCGACCGGCCACATCCTGCGCTGGCGCCACGGCGGCGACCTGGCGGCCGAGACCTTCCAGTGGGACATCGTGGCCCTGGGCGGCGGCGAGACCGCGGGCGACGCCTTCAGCGGCCCCGACGGCCTGACGGTCGACCCCTTCGGCCGGCTCTGGGTGGCCACCGACGCGGCGCCGATGCTGGAGGCCGCGCCCGGCGAGCGGCTCTGGCTGCCGCGCAACCAGCTGCTGGCCTGCGATCCGGTGGCGCCGGGCGGGCCGCAGATGCGCCGCTTCCTGGTCGCGCCGCCGGGCTGCGAGGTCACCGGCCCGGTGATCACGCCTGACGGCCGCACGCTCTTCCTCAACATCCAGCACCCCGACCCCGGCTGGCCCGCGCCCGGCGGCCGCCCTCGCTCGGCGACGGTGGTGGTGACCAAGGACGACGGCGGGGTGATCGGCGGCTGAGCGGCGCTCCCGCCGCAGCCCCGTCATTCCGCGAAGGCGGGAACCTACGAGTCGCCGCCGCCGTGCCCTGCGTGGGCCCCCGCCTGCGCGGGGGTGACGGGACTTTGGGGTGACGGGACGGGCAGCGTGTCACTCCGGCCGCTCGACGCGGCCGTCCGGGTGCCGGGCGAAGCGGGCGGCGTCCGGTCCGTGCACCGGCGCGGCGTCGTCCCAGGACCAGCCGCCGAAGCCGGTGCGCTGGTAGTCGGCGAAGGCCTGGCGGATCTCGGCCTGGGTGTTCATCACGAAGGGGCCGTACTGCGCCACCGGCTCGCCGATCGGGCGGCCCTGCAGCATCAGCAGCTCGGCCGGCGTGGTGCTGGTGTTGACGATCTCGGCCGGCCGCTCGGCGGCGAGGTCGATCGCGCAGTGGCCCGGCACCGGCTGGTCTGCGATGCGCAGGCCGTCGCCGAGGAAGAAATAGAGCCGGCGCTTCGTCGCCGCGCCACCCCGCGCGGCCGGCAGCGTCAGCCGCGCGCCGGCGTCGAGCCTGAGCGTCCAGATCGCCACGTCGGCCTCGGCCACGCTGGCCCAGGAGTCGGGCGGCGGGCTGGGCGGGGCGGCCAGATCGGGCAGGGCGCCGGCCACGCACAGCAGCTTGGCGCGCCGGCCCTCGGCATCGGTCTCGACGTGGCGGGGCATCGTGTCGGCCCAGAACATCGTGAAGTGCGGCTCGGCGAACTTGCTGCGCGCCGGCAGGTTCAGCCAGATCTGGAACAGGTCGAGCGGGTTGGGCGCGTCGGTGCGCAGCAGCGGGAACATCTCGCTGTGCTGGATGCCGCGCCCGGCGGTCAGCCACTGCACGTCGCCGTCGCCGTAGCGCGCCGCAGCGCCGGCCGAGTCGGCATGGTCGATGCGGCCGGTGCGCACCAGCGTCACCGTCTCGAAGCCGCGGTGCGGGTGGGCTGGGAAGCCGGGGACCGACTGGCCGTGGTACATGCTCCAGCCGTCGCGGCAGGAGAAGTCGCTGCCGATCTGGCGGCCGGCCAGCGACGCCGCCGGGCCGAAGCGGCCGTTGCCGGCGGGGTAGCGGTCGTCGTGGTGGACGCAGAAGAGGAAGGGGTCCTGCGTCGGCCAGGGGAAGCCGAGGGGCAGGAAGGTCGGTGCGGGCAGATCGGCGTCGGGCGTGGACATGGTCGGGGCGGGCCGGCGGGCCCGGGTGACGGGGTTCCCGGACTGTACGCCCCGAC
Source organism: Sphaerotilus sulfidivorans (assembly GCF_013426975.1). Lineage (GTDB taxonomy): Bacteria > Pseudomonadota > Gammaproteobacteria > Burkholderiales > Burkholderiaceae_C > Sphaerotilus > Sphaerotilus sulfidivorans. Next base: position 174,558 of record NZ_JACCPY010000001.1, on the reverse strand, counting down.
GCCTTTCCCCTCAGGCCGCGTCGACCCGGCGCACCGACTGCCGCCGCACCAGTTCGGGCGCGACATCGCGGATCACCGGGCGGTCGCGGCCGTAGCAGCGGTTGATCAGGTCGCGCGTGGCCTGCGTGGCGACCGCGCCGATGTCGATGCGCACCGTGGTGAGCGCCGGCCAGACATGGGCGGCGAACTCGCAGTCGTCGTAGCCGATCACCGACAGGTCCTCGGGCACGCGCAGGCCGGCGGCCGCGAGCACGCTGATCGCCGCGATGGCCATCGGGTCGTTGGCGCAGAACAGCGCCGAGAAGGGCAGGGGCGCCGGGCCGCAGCGCGCCAGCAGCGCCTCGGCGGCCGCCCGCCCGGAGGCCGGCGTGAAGTCGCCGGTGATGATGTGCTCGGAGGGCACCCGCACGCCGGCCGCCCCGAGCGTGTCGAGAAAGCCGTGCAGCCGCGCCTCGTTGTCGGGCGCGTGGTGCGGGCCGCTGATGATGGCGACCTCGCGGTGCCCGGCTTCGAGCAGGCACTGCGCGGCCAGCCGGCCGCCGAGCGCGTGGTCGCTCGAGAAGCACACCGATTCCAGCCCGGGCACGATGCGGTTGAGCACCGCGATCTGCGGCATCTGCGCATGCAGCTGGCGGAGGTCGTCGTCGTGCAGCGCGTGGCTCATCAGCAGCAGACCGTCGCATTCGCGCTGGCGCAGGAAGTCGATGCCGTCGAGCGCCTGCAGCCGCGCGTCGCCGCAGGCGCCGCCGCTGGCGGTGACCATGTGGCGGTCGACATCGCGCAGCTCGCGTCCGATCGTCTCGAGCACCGCGCCGTGGAACAGGCCCTGGTACTGCGGCACGTACACGCCCAGCATGTCCAGGCTCTTGCGCGACAGCGCACGCGCGATGCTCGAGGGCCGGAAGCCCAGCGTCTGGATGGCCTGCTGCACCCGTGCGGCCGTCTCCGGCGCGACCGGGCCCTTGCCCGAGATCACCCGCGAGGCGGTTCCGACACCCACGCCCGCCAGGCGGGCGACATCCTTGATCGTGCTGGCCATTGTGCTTGTCGTGCTCGTCGCTGCAGGAGTGGGGGCAATGCAAGAGGAAAAGGGTCGATTCTGGCCTGCCCAGGGGCGCGCTGGCCTTACGGCCGCCGCAGATCGCGGAACGGCCCGAACAGCCATGAGCGCAGGCCCAGCACCATCGTGAAGGGCTGCTTCTGGTCTTCGGGCAGGCGCTGGTCGGCCAGGTGCTGGCGCGCGAAGTCGGCGCCCAGGCGCGCCAGGCGCTCGTTGAAGACCGGTGCCAGCGCGCGGTTGATCTCGCCGTGCACCAGCATCAGCTGCTCGCCCTCGCCGTCGAAGCCGCCGCGGAAATAGTCCGGCACCACCTCGGCGCGGAAGAACTGCATCACCGGCCCGTGCGGGCGCCAGCGGAAGGTCTTGCTGACCTTGAGCCGGTAGCGGTTGTGCTCGCGCAGCTCGATGATGCCCAGCCGGTCGAGCTGCAGCAGCAGGCCCACCAGCTCGGCCGGCTCGTAGCGGTAGCTGGCCAGCATCTGCTCGAAGGTCCACTGGCTCAGGCAGCAGATCGCCGCCAGCAGCAGACGCCGGTCGGCCACGACCGCGCGCTCCTGCTCCTGCGTCAGCTCCGTGCGCGCGGGCTGCTCGTCGGCGAGCCGGCGCGAGAGCTCGGCGAAGTCGGTGCGCAGCACCCGGCAGATCGCGTCGATGCGCGACAGCGGCATGTCGCCCTGCGCGAACATGCGCTTGACGCTGGACTCGGCCATGCCGAGCTGCGCCGCCAGCGCGGCATAGGTGATGCCGGCGCTCTTCAGTTCGGCCTTGAGGACGCGGATCAGGTCGGCGGTGGTGCTCATGGAGAAGGGACAAGGTCTGAAAAGTATCTTCTGATGATACTTTTATGGGCGTTATCCGATATTCCGTGGCGCCTTGTTGCACCGTGCAGGGGATGCACGGAGCATCCGTCCCGTGCCCCGCAACTCTCTGCCGAAAGGTCGCACGTCATGTCTTCCGATGCCTCTTCCCCGTTCTCGGTCTCGATGCCTGCGCCGGTCGTGCGCCGCGACACCCGCGCCTGGCGCGCCCAGGTCTGGATCTCCTTCGGTCTGGCGGCGATGCTGTGCGCCACCGGGCTGGCGTGGCTGCCCGGCCAGGATCTGGACCGCGCCTTCATGGTCATGGGCTATCTGTTCTGCCTGACCTCGGCCTTCGGCCTGTCGAAGTTCATTCGCGACAACGAGAAGCGCCGCAGCGACACCCCGGGCTGGAAGTGGGTCGTCTGGGGCGGCTTCTTCCTGGCCATGGTGCTGACGGGCTGGGGCCTGTGGCGCATGGAGGTGCAGCCGGTGTGGAAGGCCTACCTGGTGGTGAGCTGGCTCTACCTGATTTCCTCGGTGTTCACGCTGGCCAAGACGCTGCGCGATGCCCATGAGGCCGATGTGCTCGAAGCCCGCCTGCAAGGCCGCCGCGAAGCCCGCGACGAAGCCTGATCCCGCCGCAACCCTTCTCCGTCATGCCCGCGCAAGCGGGCACCCACCCCACCAGGTGACCTCATGAAGACCCCGAACAAGCTCCTCGGCCTCCTGCTGGCCGCCGCCCTCGCCGTGGCCCCCATGGCCACCCACGCCCACCGGGACGGCTCCGAAGCCAGCGTCCTGTCCGCCCTGTCGCTGGGCGTGCCGCTGGCGATCTCGGCGGCGCCGGCCGCGGCGTTGCTCTCGGCCGGCGCCACGCTGACGGTGGCCAGCGTGCAGGTCGCCGCTGCCGGCACGGTCTGGGTGCTGACCCAGGCCTCGACCGGCGCCAGTGTGGTGTTGACGCTGAGCGCAGCCGGTGCCGAGGCCGTCTCCGTCACCGCCGGCACCGCCGTGGTGGTGACCGCGCTGAGTGCCGGCTGGATCCTGTCGGCGGCGGGCAAGGCGCTGTGCTTCGTGCCCAACGAGATCGGCCTTTCGCTGATCCACAACGAACGGATGACGCGATGAGCACCGCCGCGATCCGTGCCGTGGCCGCCGCGGCGCTGGCCCTGGCCGCCGGGCTGGCCGCGGTGCCGGCGCAGGCCGGCCAGAACTGCACCGAGAAGCCGCCCGGCATCGAGCAGATCCGCCGCTCGCTCGATCTGGCCGTGAAGACGGCGCGCTGGCTGGACGACAGCGGCGCCAGACTGGTCGTCATCGCCCGGCGTGGCCAGAACCTCGACCGCTACGGTCTGCGCTACTCGCACCTCGGCTATGTCTACCGCGACGATGCGGCCAAGGCCTGGCGTGTGGTCCACAAGCTCAATCAATGCGGCACGGCCGAATCCGCGCTCTACCGGCAGGGGCTGGCCGAGTTCTTCAGCGACGATCTCTACGCCTTCGAGGCCGGCCTGATGGTCCCGACGCCGGCCGTGCAGGAGGCGCTGCTGCCCATGCTGCAGGACAATGCCCGGGCGGCCGTGCTGCATCACAAGCCCTACAGCATGGTGGCCTATCCCTGGGCGCAGCGTTATCAGCAGAGCAACCAGTGGGCGCTGGAAACGCTGGCCTGCGCGATGGAGCCCGGCGCCTGCGACCGCAGCCGTGCCCAGGCCTGGCTGCAGTTCAAGGGCTACCAGCCCACCACGCTGAACCTCAGCGCCGGCCAGCGCCTGGGCGCCCGCGTCGGCACCGCCAACATCGCCTTCGACGATCATCCCGGCGCCCGCCGCTTCTCCGACCGCATCGACACGGTGACCGTGGACTCGGTGTTCGCCTTCCTGCAGAGTGCGAGACTGGCCGGCCCGGCACAGGCGATTCCCTGAGGGTCTGCGCACCGGATCCTGATCGGATCCGGAAAAACTGAACCGGCAAAACCGTTCTTTCCGCGCGCGGGATTCTCCGGATTGCCGCGATCATCGGCACGGTTCCCGCCGTGCGCCTGAAGCCTGACCGCGATGATGCCCATCGATACCCCGTCAACGCCTGCCGCCGAGCCGAGCCAGTTCGCGCTGCTCGGCCAGCGCCGCTTCGCGCCCTTCTTCTGGACCCAGTTCCTGGGGGCGGCCAACGACAACCTGTTCAAGTTCGCCCTGACCGTGCTGGTGACCTACCAGCTGCAGCTGGCCTGGCTGCCGCCGTCGCTGGCCGGGCTGGTGATCGGGGCGCTGTTCATCCTGCCCTTCGTGCTGTTCTCGGCCACCGCCGGGCAGCTCGCCGACAAGCTCGACAAGGCGCTGCTGATGCGCTTCGTCAAGTCGCTCGAGATCGGCATCATGGCGCTGGCCGGCTGGGCCTTCGTGCAGACCGACGACCAGGTGCGGGTGGCCACGCTGCTGGCCTGCGTCTTCGCGATGGGGCTGCACTCGACGCTGTTCGGCCCGGTCAAGTTCGCCTACCTGCCGCAGCACCTGTCCGAGCGCGAGCTCACCGGCGGCAACGGCATGGTCGAGATGGGCACCTTCGTGGCCATCCTGCTGGGCAATGTGGCCGGCGGCCTGCTGATCGGCCTGCCGCAGGTGGGGCCGGCGGCGGTGGCCGTGGCCTGCGTGGCGCTGGCGCTGCTGGGCCGGCTGACCGCGCATCAGGTGCCGGCGACGCCGGCGACCGATCCGGGCCTGCGCATCAACCTGAACCCGCTGACCGAGACCTGGCGCAACCTGAAGCTCGCGCATGGCCACCTCGTGGTGTTCCGCTCGCTGCTGGGCATCTCGTGGATGTGGTTCTTCGGAGCGGTCTTCCTGAGCCAGTTCCCGGCCTTCGCCAAGGAGGTGCTGCACGGCGACGAGCGGGTGGCCTCGCTGCTGCTGGTGGTGTTCTCGGTGGGCATCGGCGCGGGCTCGCTGCTGTGCGAGGTGCTGTCGCGCCGCCAGGTCGAGATCGGCCTGGTGCCGCTGGGCGCGATCGGCATGACGGTGTTCGCGGTCGACCTGTACTTCGCGTCGAGCGGTCTGGCCACGCCGGCCGCGCCCTGGGGTGTGGCGGGCTTCCTGGCGCAGCCGGCGCACTGGCGGGTGATGCTCGACCTGGCGCTGATGGCACTGTCGGCCGGGCTCTACAGCGTGCCGATGTACGCGCTGATCCAGCTGCGCGCCCCGAAGAGCCACCGCGCGCGCATCATCGCCGCCAACAACATCCTCAACGCACTCTTCATGATCGCCAGCTCGCTGCTGGCCGGCGCGATGCTGTCGGCGGGCTTCAGCATCGCGGAGGTCTTCCTGGCCACCGGCCTGGCCAATGCGCTGGTGGCGGGCTACATCTTCCTGCTGGTGCCGGAGTACCTGCTGCGCTTCGTCGCCTTCTTGCTGACCCATGTCGTCTACCGGCTGCGGGTGAGCGGCGCCGGGCACATTCCGACCGAGGGGCCGGCGGTCATCGCCGCCAACCATGTGAGCTTCGTCGACGCGCTGGTGCTGGCCGCGGCCAGTCCGCGGCCGATCCGCTTCCTGATGGACCACCGCATCTTCGCCACCCCGGTGCTGGGCGCGCTGTTCCGGCTGGCCGGCGCGATTCCGGTGGCGCCGCAGAAGGAGGATCCGGTGGTCTACCAGCGTGCCTTCGAGGCCGCCTCGAAGGTGCTGGCCGATGGTGACCTGCTGGGCATCTTTCCCGAAGGCGGCATCACCCGCGACGGCCGGCTGCAGCCCTTCCGCGGCGGCATCGCCCGCATCATCGAGCGCGATCCGGTGCCGGTGGTGCCGGTGGCGCTGCTCGACCTGTGGGGCTCGAGCTTCTCTCGCATCGAGGGCGGCCGCGCGCTGGCCCGGCCGCTGCGCCGGGGTCTGTTCAGCCGCATCGGCGTGGCGGTGGCCGCGCCGATGCCCGCCCGCGGGCTCACGCCGGAAGCCCTGCAGCACCAGGTGCAGCAACTGCTCGACATTCATTCCCTTTCCAGAACATCGACACCGACCCCATGAACGTCTCCGCCCCCGCTCCGCTGCTGTCCCCTGCCATCGAACCGAGCGTCAGCGTCGTGCGTGATGCCGACGGCCTGAGCGCGCTGCGCACCGACTGGGAAGCGCTCGAGCGCCGGGCGGTGCATGGCGGGCCCTTCGTGCGCTGGCGTCATGTGCAGCTGGCCGCGCGTCACCTGCTCGGCGCCGGCGACGAGCTGCATGTGCTGACGGTTCGCGCCGACGACGAGCGCCTGATCGGCGTGCTGCCGCTGTTGCGCACCAGCGAGCGCCACTACGGCATGACGCTGAAGGTGCTGCGCCAGATCGGCATCCTGGAGGGCGACCGCCCGGGCGTGCTCGCGCTGGACGATGCCGATGCGGTCTGGGCCGCGCTGTGGCGCCATCTGCAGGCGACCCGGGCCGACTGGCAGGTGCTGGACCTGCGCGAGCTCGACCCCGGCAGCTGGCCGCTGCGCGAGCTGGCCGAGCCGGGTCCGGGCTTCCAGGCCGAGCTGGGCGATGACGTGATCTCGACCTTCCAGCCGCTGACCGGCACCTGGCCGGCCCATCTGTCTCGCCGACCGGAGGCCCTGCGCGAGCAGCGGCTGCAGGCGCGCCAGCAGCTGGCCGCGGCCATGCCGGGGCTGTGCGTGGCGGTGGCCGACACGCCGCAGGACATCCTGGCCGCCTTCGACCGCTATCTCGCGCTCGAGGCCGGGCTGCGCGAGCAGGGCGGCGGCGTGACGATCGGCAGCGACGAGCGCCGGGTCGCCTTCTACCGCGAGTGGCTGCCGCGCCTGGCGGCCGACGGCGACGCGGCGGTCTGGCTGCTGGGCAGCGTCGAGCAGGGCGAGGTCGCCGGTCTGCTGCGGCTGCGCAGCGGCCACATCTGGATCGAGCGCCACGCCTGCTTCGATCCGGCCCGCGCTGCGCACACGCCCAGCCTGCTGCTGCTGCTCGAGGCGCTGCAGCACGGCTTCGCCACCACCGCGACCGAGAGCCGGCTGGTGAATCTGCGCGAGCCCGCCGGGGCAGCGGCCTCGGCGATGTCCTGGTACGACGACTGCCTCCAGACCCGGCGCCTGTCGGTCTGGAACCTGCACTCGAAGCTGGCGCCGGTGGCTTTCCTGAAAGGCCTGGGGCGGCGCCTGCGCGGCTGAGCGGACCGCCCGCTGTCGGTGCCCTCAGCGCGCCGACAGCGTCATGCCGACCTGCGGCGTCCAGCCGGCCTGTCCCGCCAGCAGCTTCGGCGCGGCGACGAAGACCCGCTCGTTGGCCAGGCCGCGCTCGCGCAGCGCGTCGCGCACCGCTTCGGCGCGTGCGGTGGCCAGCTCGCGCCAGTCCTCGTCGTCGACCGGCTCGGCCGCGGCCAGCGCGGCGGTGGCGGTGCTGCCGGCGGGCACGCCGCCCTTGAGCCGCTGCGTCACCAGCAGCGCGAGCAGACGCTGGCGCTCGGCGTCGGTCATCGCGCGGGCGGTCTCGTCGGCCAGATCGGCGCGCGCGCCGGCGCGGGCCAGCTCGCGCCGGTGCAGCGCCTGCAGCCGGCGCTCGAGCGCCGCGGCCTGCCAGGCGGCGCGCTCGGCCTCGCGGTCGGCCTCGCCGGCCAGCGTCACCGTCAGGGCCGGCCGGTCGGCCAGCGCGCGCGCGACGCGGTCAAGCAGCGCCGGTGCATCCGGTTGAGGCTGCGCCAGTCCGGGCAGGAAAGCCACCCGGCTCAGGTCCTCGCCGCTGCCGCCCGACAGCAGCGCGAACGGCGCGGTCAGCGCCTTGCTCAGCACGTTGCCGATGACCTTGAGCACCAGGCCGAAGACGCTGAACTGCGGATCGTTCAGCGAGCCGCCGATCGGCAGGTCCAGGTCGATGACGCCGTGGCGGTCGCTCAGCAGCGCCACCGCCAGCCGCACCGGCAGCTTCGTCGCGTCGGGGCTGTCGACCGCCTCGCCGAAGGTGAGCTGGTTGAGCACCAGCCGGTTCTTCGCGTCGAGCCGGCCGCTCTCGTCGATGCGGTAGGCCACGTCCATCGACAGCTTGCCGCGCTCGATGCCGTAGCCCGCGTACTTGCCGGAATAGGGTGACAGCGGCGCCAGCTCGATGTCGCTGGCGCGCGCCTGGATGTCGAGCGCCGGCGGGCTGGCCAGCGGCTGCAGCCGCCCCGACACCGACAGGTCGCCAGTGCGCGCGACCTTGCCGGCCAGCGTCAGCGTTGCCATCTCGCGCGAGCCGCTGCGCCAGGCCCCGAGCTGGCCGTGCAGGTCGTCGAGGTCGGCGCTGTAGTTCGGGCGGATGAAGCGGTCCTCGAAGTCGATGCGCGCGCGGCTCAGCCGGGTCGGGCCGATGTCGAGGTCGACCGGCAGCTCGGCCGGTGGTGCGCCCGCCGCCGGGCTCGAGGCGGGCGCGGACGCCGCCGAGGCCGCCGCGGATGCTGCCGCCGGTGCGGACGTGACGGCGACCGGCCGCTCGCCGGCGTCGCGCAGGTTGAAGCGGCCCTCCGGCGTGATCATCAGCCGCGCGAACAGGCCGTCGAGCGCGGTCTCGCGCAGGCGCACCTTCGGGCGCGCGCCCGGCTGCAGCGCCACGTCCAGGCCCTGCAGCGAGAGCGTCTGCCAGCTCAGCAGCTCGGCGCCGTCGTCGCCTTCGGTGCTGCCGCCGCTGCCGCTGCCGCTGCCTGCGCCGGCGCTGCGCTGCCGGGTGTGCAGCTGCAGGTCGGCGAGCCGGCCGTCGCCGCGCAGCGCGAGCTGCAGGCCGGCGGCGGGCTGGCGCAGCGTCAGCTCGCCGTCCCAGCCCAGCCGCGCGCGCACCAGCTCGACGCCGGGCATCGGCGGCGCGTAGGGCGCGAGCAGGTGCAGCGGCAGCGCCTGCAGATGCAGCCGGGCCGACACCGCCAGCGGCTCGAGCGCGAGCTGGCCGCGGGCGTCGATCACCGGCGCGCTCGGGCCGGCGCGGCGGGTGCCGCCTTCGCCGCGCAGGTCGGCGGCGAGCTGCCAGCGCAGCGGCGCGGCCAGCCGGTCGCCGCGCCACTGCAGGTCCTGCACGCCGAGCTGCAGCCGCTCGATCTCGAGCGCGACATCGTCCTCGGGCTGCAGGTCGCGCCAGCCCAGGCGGCCGTCCTCGATCTGCAGCGTGCCGAGCCGCAGCGACCAGCCCGGCGTCGACGGCTCGACGGCGGCCGACGCCTTCGGGGGCGCCGACGTGGATGCCGCCGGGGGCGCGGCCAGCCAGTCGGCCAGATTCAGGCGCCCTTGCGCGTCGCGCTCCAGCCGGGTGCGCGGCTGCTGCAGCCGCAGCCGGCCGATCTCGGCCTGGCGGGCGTTCAGGTCGATCTGGCCCGCCTCGATCTCCAGGCGCTCCAGCGTCGCCAGCGGCGGCGTGGCGGCCGGGGCGTCGGGCGTGCTCAGCTTCAGCGCGGTCAGCTCGCCGCGTTCGAGCGCGATGTTCAGTGCCGGCGCGTCGCCCGCCTGCCAGCGCAGCCGCGCCTGCGCCGCCAGCCGGCCGTCGAGCCGCGGTTTCAGCACCGGGCGCAGATAGGGCGCGAAGGCCTCCAGCCCGAGCGCGTCGATCTTCAGGGCCAGATCGGCCGCGCCCGGATCGGCCTGGCCCTCGACCGCCAGCGTGCCGCGCGCCGGTGCGGCCAGCGCGGCCTCGAGCTTCAGCCGCGCGGGCTGCTGCATCGGCCAGGCCAGCGCGCCGGTCTCGAGCGACAGGCGCTCGAGCGCGAGGCGGGCGGCGGGCTGCGTCGTCGCGTCCTGCCAGCCGATGCGGGTGTCGTGCAGCGCCAGCGCCTCGACGCTGACCTGCCAGGCCGGTGTGGCCGCGGCGGAGGCCGGCGACGCGGCACTGTCCGGTACCGCCAGCCTGGCAAGATTCAGCCGCCCCTGCGCGTCGCGTGCTAGGTCGAGCGTCAGCCCGTCGAGCGTGATCGCGCCGAAGGCCAGGCGCCGCGCCAGCGGCTGCACGTCGCGCAGCGCGATGTCGAGGTCGTTCCAGCCCAGCAGCGCGCGGCCGTCGCGGTCGGCAAAGGCCAGCGCCTGCGCCTGCACCCGGCCGCTCAGGCGCACCACCGGCGGCGCACCGACCGGGGCGTCGAAGTCGAGCTTCAGCTCGGTGCCGATGCGCCCGCGCAGTAGCCGCACCGGCAGCGCCGCCGGCCAGTGGCCCAGCCACGGCGCCAGGTCGAGCTGCGGCAGCGAGAAGCTCGCCTGCGTGCGGCGGTGCGGCGCAAACGGCCGGCCCTGCGCCTGGCTGTCGAAGCGCGCACCATCCAGCACGAAGGCCAGCCGCGGCGCCACCTCGATCTCGACCTGCGAGGGCAGCGTCGACAGGAAGGGCAGCGTGAGCGTCAGCTCGCCGAGCTGGTGGATCCGGCCGGTCGGCCGGTCGTCGAAATGCACCGAGCCGCCGCTCAGGCGCAGGTTGTGCAGCGCGAAGCGTGCCGGGCCGTGCTCGGGCTGCGGCGCGGGCGATGGCGCGGCCAGCCGGGCGATCAGGTCGTCGATGTCGTAACGGCCCTTGGCGGTGCGGGTCAGGCGCAGTGTCGGCGCCTCGATCTCCAGCGCCGCCACCACCGGCGCCAGCTGCCACAGCGAGGCCGCGTCGAGATCGGCCCGCAGCCGTGCGACTTCCAGCAGCGGCTCGGCCGATGGCGCGCCGGGCGCGGCGCCGATGCGCAGCCGCTCGATCGCCAGATCCATCGCCCAGGGACGGATGCTGACCCGCTCGAGCGTGACCGTCCGCCCCAGCGCCTGGCTGGCCTGGCGCTCGACCAGCGACTTCAGCAGCGGCGGCAGCGCCAGCCAGGCCAGCAGCCACAGCAGCAGCAGGCCGGCCAGCATGATCGTGGCGGCACGCAGCAGCCGGTGAGGGCGGTGCGGGCGGGTGTTCTCGGGGACGTCGACAGTCATCAGCGGCGGCGGGATCGTTCTTCGAGGGGGCTTCAGGTGGGTCAACGCGCGAGCCGGGCCGCGCGCGGACCGCGATCGTGACACGGACCTGTTGCTGCATGACCCCGGCTTGACGCCTGGAGGGCATGTCACCACAATGCGCCCCACGCTCCGGGGTGCCCCGGGTCGGCAAAGCCTCATCCCGGACCGGGACGAGGTCTTGCGGATCCGATGTGCTGAGATGGTCGAAGACCGAACCCGCTGTACTTGACCCGGTTAATACCGGCGTAAGAAGAGCCTGCACCTCGGCCCCTGCCAGTCCGTCGCCTCTCTCGCGACGACCGGCACCGCGGCCCCGGGAGTCCCTTCGGAGCGCGACCCGACCGCCTGAAACCGAAGGAACCCTCCGATGAACGCCCCCGACAAGCTCCAGGAACTGCTCACGCTGACCCGCGAGCCGTTCCCCGCCTCCACCAAGGTCCATGTCGAAGGCAGCCGGCCCGACATCCGCGTGCCGATGCGCGAGATCGCGCTGACCAACGGCGAGCGGGTCACGGTCTATGACACCTCCGGCCCCTACACCGACCCGACCACCGCGATCGACATCCGCCAGGGCCTGGCGCCGGTGCGCGCCGGCTGGATCGAGGCGCGTGGCGACACCGAAAGCTACACCGGCCGCCAGCGTGTCGCGCTGGACGACGGCGGCAAGAACGAGGAGCGCGACGGCGGCCGCATCGAGCAGCTGCGCGCCGAGGCCGCCGGCCTGCAGCGCATGCCGCGCCGCGCCAAGGCCGGCGCCAACGTCTCGCAGATGCACTACGCGCGCCAGGGCATCGTGACGCCGGAGATGGAATACATCGCCATCCGCGAGAACGGCAAGCGCGAGTGGATGCGCGAGTACCTGCAGGACGCCGAGCGCGAGGCCCGCCTGAAGGGCAACGCGATGGGCGCGCGCATCCCCGAGATCATCACGCCGGAGTTCGTGCGCGACGAGGTGGCCCGCGGCCGCGCGGTGATCCCGGCCAACATCAACCACCCGGAAGTCGAGCCGATGATCATCGGCCGCAATTTCCTGGTGAAGATCAACTCGAACATCGGCAACTCGGCCGTCACCTCTTCGATTGAAGAGGAAGTGGAAAAGCTGGTCTGGTCGATCCGCTGGGGCGGCGACACGGTGATGGACCTGTCCACCGGCAAGAACATCCACACCACCCGCGACTGGATCCTGCGCAACTCGCCGGTGCCGATCGGCACGGTGCCGATCTACCAGGCGCTGGAGAAGGTCGGCGGCATCGCCGAGGACCTGAGCTGGGAGATCTTCCGCGACACGCTGATCGAGCAGGCCGAGCAGGGGGTGGACTACTTCACCATCCACGCCGGCGTGCGCCTGCCCTTCATCCCGATGACCACGAAGCGTCGCACCGGCATCGTCAGCCGCGGCGGCTCGATCCTGGCCAAGTGGATGATCACGCACCACAAGGAGAACTTCCTCTACACGCACTTCGAGGAAATCTGCGAGATCATGAAGGCCTACGACGTCACCTTCTCGCTGGGTGACGGCCTGCGCCCGGGCTCGGGTGCCGACGCCAACGACGAGGCGCAGTTCGCCGAGCTGCGCACCCTGGGCGAGCTGACCGAGATCGCCTGGAAGCACGACGTGCAGACCATGATCGAAGGCCCGGGCCATGTGCCGATGCACATGATCCAGGCCAACATGGACGAGCAGCTCAAGCACTGCAAGGAAGCGCCCTTCTACACGCTGGGCCCGCTGACCATCGACATCGCCCCGGGCTACGACCACATCGCCTCGGCGATCGGCGCGGCGATGATCGGCTGGATGGGCACGGCCATGCTGTGCTACGTGACGCCGAAGGAACACCTGGGCCTGCCGGACCGCGACGACGTGAAGGCCGGCATCATCGCCTACAAGATCGCCGCGCATGCCGCCGACGTGGCCAAGGGCCATCCGGGCCAGCGCGCGCGCGACGACGCGATGAGCAAGGCGCGCTTCGAGTTCCGCTGGCGCGACCAGTTCGCGCTCGGCCTGGATCCGCAGACTGCCGAGGAATACCACGACGAGACGCTGCCGAAGGACTCGTCGAAGGAAGCGCACTTCTGCTCGATGTGCGGGCCGAAGTTCTGCTCGATGAAGATCACGCAGGACGTGCGGGACTATGCCGAGAAGGGCATGGCCGAGAAGTCCGCCGAGTTCAAGGCGGCGGGCGGCGAGTTCTACATCCCGATCCAGCCGGCGAAGGGCTGAGCCATGCTGCTGCGCATCGGCATCGCCGGCGCGGGCGTGCTGGGCCGCCTGCTGGCCTGGCAGCTCTCGCACGCCGGGCATGCGGTCGAGGTGTTCGACCCGGCTCCCGGGCCCGAGCCGCGCGGCGACGGCCTGGGGCCGGCGGGCTTCACCGCCGCCGGCATGCTCAGCCCGCTGGCCGAGCTGGACGCGGCCGGGCCGGAGGTGGCGACATTGGGCCTGCGCTCGGTGCCGCTGTGGGCCGAGGTCGCGCAGCGGCTGGCCGCACTCGACGGTCAGGGCGATGCGACGCGCTATTTCCGCCAGCGCGGCAGCCTGATGCTGGCCCACGGGCCGGACCTGGGCGCGGCGCAGCGGGTGCTCGCGCGCCTGTCGACCGCGCCGGCCGGTCTGCCCGAGCCGCGCCGGCTGACCCGCCCGGCGCTGCTCGACCTCGAGCCCGCGCTGCTGCCGGGCCTGCACGCCTGGTTCCTCGACGGCGAGGGCCAGGTCATGCCGCAGGCGCTGCTGCCGGCGCTATGCGCCCTGGCCCGCGAGGTGCGCTGGCACTGGGGCCGCGCGGTGGCCTCGACCGCGCCCGGCACGATCACGCTGGACGACGGCACGGCGCACGGCTTCGACCTCGTCTTCGACGTGCGCGGCCTGGGCGCGCGGCCGCAGGTGGCGACCCTGCGCGGCGTGCGCGGCGAGGTGATCTGGCTGCATGCGCCGGGCGTGCTGCTGTCGCGCCCCTTGCGGCTGCTGCATGCGCGCCACCGGGTCTACATCGTGCCGCGGCCGGACGATCGCATCGTCATCGGCGCCAGCGAGATCGAGAGCGAGGACCGCTCGCCGGTGAGCCTGCGCAGCGCGGTCGAGCTGATGGCCGCCGCGCACAGCGTGCTGCCGGCGCTGGCCGAGGCGCGCATCCTGCACATGGAAACCAATCTGCGCCCGGCGCTGCCCGACAACGCGCCGCGGCTCGACATCGAACCCGGCCGCGTCGCGATCAACGGCCTGTTCCGCCACGGCTGGCTGCTCGCGCCGGCCCTGATCGAGCAGGCGCTGCAACACACGACCTTGTCATCATGAAGATCCACGTCAACGGCGACCCCGTCGAGCTGCCCGAGGGCACGACGCTGGCCGAGCTGCTGCAGCGCCTGGGCCACGCGCCCGAGGCGGTCGGCAGCGCGGTCGATGGCCGCCATGTGCCGCGCGCCGCCCGCGCCACGCGGGTGCTGGCCGACGGCGAGTCGGTCACGCTGTTCCAACCCATCGTCGGAGGCTGAAACGCCATGAGCGCCCTGAATGCCACGCTGAACCCGTCCGCCTGGCACGCCTACGGCGTCACGCTGAACAGCCGCCTGCTGCTCGGCACCGCCGGCTATCCCTCGCCGCAGGCGCTGCACGAGGCCATCGTCGCCTCGGGCACCGAGGTGGTCACCGTCGGCCTGCGCCGCGTCCATGCGGGCGAGGGTGGCGGCGACAACGGCCACATCGCCGCGATCCGCTCGGCGCTGCGCGAGCAGGGCGCACGCCTGCTGCCCAACACCGCCGGCTGCCGCACCGCCCGCGAGGCGGTCGAGCTGTCGCACATGGCCAGAGAGCTGTACGGCACCGCCTGGATCAAGCTGGAAGTCGTCGGCGACGAGCAGACGCTGCAGCCCGACCCGTGGGAGCTGGTGCTGGCCGCCGAGGAGCTGGTGCGCGAGGGCTTCCAGGTCTTCCCGTACTGCACCGACGACCTCGTCACCTGCCAGCGCCTGCTCGACGTGGGCTGCGAGGTGCTGATGCCCTGGGGCGCGCCGATCGGCTCCGGCCAGGGCCTGATCAATCCGTGGGCGCTGCGCACGCTGCGCGAGCGGCTGCCGCATGTGCCCCTGATCGTCGACGCCGGCATCGGCGCGCCCGCGCATGCGGTGCAGGCGATGGAGCTGGGCTATGACGCGGTGCTGCTGAACTCGGCGGTGTCGCAGGCGCGCGACCCGGTGCGCATGGCCGCCGCCTTCGGGCGCGCGGTGCAGGCCGGGCGGCTCGGCTTCGAGGCCGGCGTGATGGCGCCGCAGGCGATGGCGGTGGCGACCACGCCGGTCAGCGGCCGGCCCTTCCTGCTGTGACGGCCGCACGGATGTCGGATCGTCCTGTTCTCTGGAGCGTCGCCGGCAACGACAGCGGCGGCGGCGCAGGTCTCAGCGCCGACGCCCGGGCCGCCGAGGGCTGCGCGGTCCACCTCTGCCCGGTGGTCGCGTCGATCACCGCGCAGAACTCGCTCGGCGTCGACCGCGTCGTGCCGGTGGCGGCCGAGGTGCTCGACGCACAGCTCGCCGCGCTGGCGGCCGACCTGCGCCCGAGCGTCATCAAGACCGGGCTGATCGGCAGCGCCGAGGGCGTGGCGGTGCTGATGCGCTGGCTGGCGCGCTTCGATGCCGAGGGCGGGCCGCGCGTGCGCCTGGTGGTCGATCCGGTGCTGGGCGCCAGCGCGGGCGGCGCGGCTTTCTGCGATGACGCGCTGCTGGCGGCCTACCGCGAGCGGCTGCTGCCGCGCGCCGACCTGATCACGCCGAACCGGCGCGAGGCGGCACGGCTGCTGGGCGTTGCTGACGCCGCGACGTCGGCCGAGGTGCCGGCGCAGGCCGCGGCGCTGCGTGCGCTCGGGGCCGGCGCGGTGGCGATCACCGGCGGCGACAGCGCGGACGGCGCCGATGCGCTCGACTGGATCGACACGCCGCTGGCGCGCGGCTGGCTCGCGCTGCCGCGGCTGGACGCACGCCACACGCACGGCACCGGCTGCACCTTCGCGACCAGCGCCGCCGCGGCGATGGCGCGCGGCTTCGTCACCGCCGACGCGCTGGTGCTGGCCAAGATGGCGACCACCGCGGCGATCGCGGCCGGCCATGCGGCGGGCCAGGGCGCCGGGCCGGTCGGCTTCGATGCGGGCTTCGCGGGCGATGCGCGCCGGCTGCCGCGCCTGGGCTGCGACGAGACGCCGCCGGGGCCGGTGGTCGTACCGCCCGAGCGGTGGCCGGGCGGCCTCTACGCGATCAGCGACTCGTTCGCGCAGGCCGCGCCGCTGCTGGCCGCCGCCGCCGAGGTGGCGGGCCTGTGCGCGCTGCAGCTGCGCATCAAGCGCACCGCACACCGCGGCCTGGACGACGCAGCCTTCGCCGAGGCGCTGCAGGCGCAGATCGGCCAGGCGCAGGCGGCGATCGCGGCGCTGCCGGCCGCGCGCCGCCCGGTGCTGGTGATCAACGACCACCACGCGCTGGTGCTCGACGCGATCGAGGCCGGCCGGCTGGACGCGGCGTCGATCGCGCTGCACCTGGGTCAGGAAGACATGCTGGCGCTGGGCGCGGCCGGGCGCGCGCGGCTGGCCGCGGCGCAGGCGCGCGGGCTGCGGCTGGGCCTGAGCTCGCACAGCCTGTGGGAGCTGGCGCGCGCGACCGCGCTGCAGCCGGCCTATGTCGCCTGCGGCCCGGTCTGGGCGACGACGACCAAGGACATGCCGTGGACGCCGCAGGGCCTGCACAACCTGGGCTGGTGGGCGCGCATGGCGCCGGTGCCGGTGGTCGGCATCGGCGGCGTGCTGGATGAGACGCAGGTCGAGGCGGTCATGGCCGCCGGCGCGGCCGATGTCTGCCTGGTGCGGGCGCTGGCCGCGCAGCCGGGGGATGCCGATCCGGCTGCCGCTCAGCGTGAGCGGCTCGCGCGGATGGCCGCCGCCTGTCAGCGCGGCCGCGAGCCTTCTGCCGCGCTGGCGCCGCCGCTCTGGCCGTGTGCCAGCCTGGATCCCGCGGCCGAGGCGGGCATCGTGGCCTGAGTCGCGGCGGTGTTCGTCGACAGGCCCGGCGGCCCCGAGCGGCCGGCGCACCAGGCAGGCACCTGATCGGCGGGCAGCTCGCGTCCGCAGGCCGGGCCCTGGGCCGCATCGCAGCCCAGCTCGGCCAGCCAGGCGCGGGTCAGCAGATCGTCGACGCCGGTGGCCACCACCCGCGCCTGCCAGCCCTGTGCCAGTGCGACCAGCGCACGCACCACCGCGATGCGCTGGGCCTCGCTGCGCAGCAGGCCCAGCGAGGTGGAGTCGAACTTCAGCTCGGCCACGCTGGCCGGGGCGGCCATCGCCAGATGCAGTGCCATGCCGTCGCCCTCGTCGTCGATCGACAGCGGCACGCCGGCGCTGCTCAGCGCCTCGATCACCTCGGCGCCGCGCTGCATGATCGCGGCGCTGCGGGCCTCGACCGTCAGGTCGGGTGCCGGCCAGCGGTGGCGGTCGAGCAGGGCCAGCAGCGCGGGTGCGAGCGTCGGTTCGTCCAGCAGCCGGCCGGGCAGCGGCAGCGACAGCCTGACCTTCAGGCCTTGGCGGCGCCAGCCGCTGGCGGCCTGCAGCGCCCGGTCCAGCAGGCCGAGCAGCTGATGCTGCTGCTGGCTGCGGTCCTGGCGTGGCGGCGCGCCGATCGAGGTCGGTGCGAAGTCGGTGCTGCTGCCGCTGCCCGGGCCACCGGCGCCGGCCACGATCTGCAGTCGCAGCAGCCCGCCTTCCTGCAGGTCGATCACCGGCACGAAGCCGGGTGTGCAGGCCTCGTCCTCGGGCTCCGGCGCGGGTTCGCAGCGGCTGGCGGTGCCCAGGCCGCGCGGCTCGTACAGCGCGGTGATGACCTGTGCGCCGCGGGCCTGCTCCAGCGCGGCGCAGGCCTGCTGCAGCAGCACGCCGGCATCGGCCGCATGGCGCGGGCACAGCGCCACGCCGATGTGCACCTGCAGCCGTCCGGCGAAGCCCGCGGCCATCTTCTGGCCCATCGTCATCAGGCCGCCGACCGATGGATTGCCGGGAATCAGCGCCAGGAACTCGTCCGGGCCGCTGAGCGCGAAGCTGTCGGTATGGCGGCTCATCGCCAGCAGCTGATGCGCGAACTCGTCGCGCAGCGCCTCGGGTTCGGCCCGGCTGGGGCCGGGTGGCCCGGGCAGCACCGAGATGCCGATGCACATCAGCGCGAAGGCCGCGCCACCCCGGCTGACCGAGGCCACCGCCTGGCCGAGCCGGTCGAGAAGCAGGTCACGGTGCGGCAGACCGGTGCGGGCATCGATCAGGCCCAGATGACGCAGCGTCGCGTCATGGTCCTGCTCCTGCAGCGGCCCGTCTTCCATCACCACGATGCGCAGCTGGTTCATGAGGTCAAGGTTCCGGCGGTTTCCGGTTGAAAGCGATGCCAGCCAAGGTAGCAGCCCGGGGCGCTCCTGTCCTTGTGTTCCGCTTGCAGGGCGGGGGGGCGGCGGCATGTGCTCAGGCTCTCTTCAAGATGTTCCGCCAGGCCCCGGGCATCATTCAATTTGTTTCTTTTTGTTACTTGCGGGAGGCCAAGGGCGACATGGAAGCGATGGCACTGTGGCATGGACTGGGCGGGCTGGCGACTGCGGCGGGGCTGCTGCTGGCGGGCGCGGGCGGCATGCATCTGCTGACCCGGCAGCGGGTGCGCGCGCATCTCGATGCGCACCAGCGCCAGTGCTGGACCGAGCAGGACCACTGGCTCGACGAGCATCAGGCGCGGCTGCAGGCGCTCGAGGGCGAATTGCCCGCGCTGCGCCAGGTGCGCGACGAGGCGGTCTGGCGCGAGGCCGAGCTGCAGCGCGAGATCGAGGCGCTGCAGGCGGCGCGCCGTCATGTCGAGCAGGCCCTGGGCCAGCAGCTGGTGCAGCAGGACCGGCAGATCGGCGGCGAGCGCGCGGCGCATCGCCGGGAGGTCGAGGCGCTGCGCAGCCAGCTCGCGGCCGCGCGTGCCGAAGTGGCCCAGCTGCTCGGCCTGCTCGAGGAGTCGGATGCGGCGCGTGCGCGGCTGCAGGCGCGGGTGGAGCGTCTGCCGCCGGTCTCGCGCTCGGCGGTGGCGGCCGAGGGGCGCCGTGCCGGTCCGGTGCGGCTGGCGCTGCGCGGCACCGGGGTCAGCGGCACCGGCGCGGACGAGGGCGGTGTCGACCTGCCGTCCGAGCGGCGCCGGCGTGTGGTGCCGCTGCCGCCCGGCATGAACGACCGCCGGGTCAGCGGCGCGGGCGCCCGGCTGCGGGCGCTGACCTGATGCTGACCGGTGCGGACGGCCGTGCCGGCCGCACCGCCGTCCAGGCCGGATCGCCGTAGGCCTGGAAGGCGCCCCAGCTCAGGTCGCCCGCCAGGGCCCGTTCGCGCGCGCTCTGCCGAGCCCGGAAGACCGCTTCGCCGAAGGGCCGCCCGTGCTGCAGCAGCTCGCGGTAGAAGGTGGTGCCGAACTGTGCCGCGCCCGCGTCGCTGACCGCCCAGCCCGCCACCAGCACGCAGCGCACGCCGATGTCGATCAGCGTCTGCGCCAGGCTGGCGGCGCGCTGCGGCGGTGTCGTGCGGCCGTCGTCCAGACGGCCGAGATGGCAGCAGTTCAGGAAGACCAGTTCCGGCACCGGGTCCATCGCGCCGATCTCGATGGCGGTCAGCATCAGGTCGTCGGAGAGCATGACGCCGCAGCGCCCGCCGGGGCCGTCCGGCAGCCGGCCATGCGCGCTGACATGCAGCAGATGCAGCGGCCGGGCATGGAGCTGGCGCAGCACCCGGCCCGCCAGGGCCTCTTCGCCGACCAGCAGCGTCGACGCCTGGCCGCAGTCCTGCAGCAGCCGGTGGATCTGCGTCGCCTCCTCGGCCGCTTCGGGCAGGGGCTCGAGCGGGTCGCCGCTGCCTTGACCGCTGCGGGTGAGCGTGGAGGGATTGCCGATGACCAGCGCCGCCTGGCCCGGACTGCGCCGCACCTGGCGGCGAAAGCTGCTGCTGGCGAGCTGGCGCACCAGCGGCATGCGCAGCGCCAGAGGCTCGGCCGGGCCGATGGCAGGATCTTCGGCCAGCAGCAGCTCCCAGGGCACCGCGGCGCTGTGCGCATCGACCACCAGCACCGCGCGCGACAGCTGGCGCACGGTTTCCCGGAAGTCCGGCGGCACCAGCAGATGGAAGAGCGTTCGGCCCAGCTCGGCATCCCAGCCCGGCGCGCCAGCGATGTCTGCCGGGCGCAGCAGCGCATCGAGCAGACCGGGCTGCAGCGGCTGGCCGACCGCCTCGGCGCGTGCCCGTGCGCCCAGGTGCAGATAGTCCAGCGCGCCGTCGGCGCGTGTGCGCACCAGCAGCCGCGGCCAGTAGCTGCCAGCGGTGCCGGCCGCGTTCGAGCCGCCATGGACGGTCGAGCCCGAGGCGGCACGCACACGATGGCCGCGGCTGCGCAGCAGCGTGCCTTGCCAGTCCAGCGTCAGGCCGCCGTGCTCGGCCAGCCGCTGCAGCCGCGGCGCCAGCCGGTCGAGCTGCTCCGCCGCCGCCTGCGCCAGGTCGGGGCGAAGCTCGACCAGCTCGAGACGAGCGATGCGGATGGCGCTGCCGGCCACCTCGGCGAAGCGCTGGCTGGCCTGCAGCACCCCGAGCACCAGCGCCTCGACCACGGTCTCCAGGCCCAGATTCGCGGCCGAGTTGCTGCCCAGCAGCAGCGTGCCCAGCGTGAAGGCGCGCGGGCCGGGGCCGAGCTGGTCGCGCACCTGCAGCAGCAGACGCAGCGCGCCGGTGCGCACCGCCTCGGTCAGGCCGAGGCTGCCCAGCGTGCCGTCATAGGGCCCGAGTCCGGTCACGACCGCGCCGCGCAGCGGCTCGCTGTCGCTCTGGCCGCCGCGCAGCACCACGGTCGCGGTGCCGATCGGGCCGGCGTACAGGCCGAGCCGATGGCGATCGCTCAGGGCGCCGTCGAGCGTCTGGTCGATCAGCGCCTGCGGTCCGGCGATCGGATCCTGCTCATGCTGCCCGACCAGCAGCGGCAGCGCGAGGCCGCGCAGATCGCCGGCACGCACCAGCACGCTCAGCGTCGGCCGGGCGGGTGGGGCGGCCGTGGCGGCGTCCGTGTCCGCGCTCAAACGGTGAAGGGCTTCTGGGCCAGGAAGGTGGCGCAGGGGCCCAGGGTGTAGAGGTTGGGCGTCTGCGTCGGCTCCATGCCGGCGACGATCACATGGCGGAACTGGGTGTGGTTGCCGCCGAAGCGGCCCTGGTTCCAGACCTCCAGCAGCCGGCCGGTGAAGGCGCCGTTGAATTCGCCGTCCATCGAGGTCTGGTTGTCCTGGCAGCCCGAGATCAGGATGACCGAAGGCAGGAACTTCGTGACCACGCCGGTCAGCCGGCTGCTGTCGATGCGCACCTGCGCCAGCGCCGCATCCGGATCGATCACGCCGCCGGACCGGGCGGCCTCGGCCGCGACCTCCTGCTGCAGCCCGTCATAGAAGTCCTGGTGATCGCGGTAGGTCTTGCGCGCGATCTGGCGCGGCATCAGGCGCGGGCGCGGCTGGCCCGGCAGCACCACTGGAGGCGAGGCCGGCGCCGCGCGGGTCACCGTGCCGCTGTGGCAGCTGTCGGACAGCACCAGCACCCGCACGCCTGCGGCGAAGCGGCTCAGCTCCAGGTAGAGCTCGTCGTCGATCAGCTGGCCGTCCCACAGGCACCAGGTCTCGTCCAGGCGATCGACTTCCTCGCCGCTGGTGTCGGGCACCTGGCCGCCGTGGCCGGAAAAGGTCAGCAGGAAATAGTCGCCCGACTTCAGCGTTCCCGATGCCGCGCGCAGCGCCTTCAGCACCGCCGCGCGGCTGGCCTGGGCGCCGAGCAGCACCGTCGGCTTCATGCCCTTCGACAGCGCCAGGGCCCGCATGTCGGCCGCATCGGCCTCGCAGGCGAAGAGTTCGCCGTCCCAGCCGGCATAGTGACCGGGATCGACCTTGTTCAGGCCGATGTGCAGCGACAGCGCCCGGCGCTTGGCAGCGGCGGAGGCCGATGCGGCCGGGCGGGGGGTGGCGCGCTTCTTCGGGGCGCTGGTCGGGGTGGTGCTCATGCGCGGTTTCCTTCCTGATGTGTCCCGATCTGAAATCTTGATCGAGGATGGAAGTGGAGAATTCCGGCGCTTTTCTGTCCATCGGGCGGGCGTGCAGATGCCAATTCGTGGCGCCGAAGATGTCACGACCCCGCGTAGAATCGTTCATCGGGCCCAAATTCTGCGGCCCGGTGCCGGCGGCTTCCCCAGCCGCCTTCGACCGGTCCCCAGGTCAAGCGCTCGCAGTCCTGCGGCGGCACTGCATTCCCGTCGCCGCACCCCACCGACTCCGAGAGCCTTTCCCGTCATGGACATCTTCGACTACGACAATGTGCTGCTGCTGCCGCGCCAGTGCCGCGTGGACAGCCGCAGCGAGTGCGACACCTCCGTCGTCTTCGGCGGCCGCCGCTTCCACCTGCCGGTGGTGCCGGCCAACATGAGAACGGTGCTCGACGCGCCGCTGGCCGCCTGGCTGGCGGCGAACGGCCATTTCTACGTGATGCATCGCTTCGACCTCGACACGGTCGCCTTCGCGCGCTCGATGCGCGAGCAGGGCCTGTTCGTCTCGATCAGCTCGGGCGTGAAGCCGCACGACTTCGCGGTGATCGACCGCCTCGCCGCCGAGGGCCTGGGCGCCGACTACATCACCATCGACATCGCGCACGGGCACGCCGAATCGGTGCGCCGCACCATCGAGCACATCAAGGCGCGGCTGCCGCAGGCCTTCGTCATCGCCGGCAATGTCGGCACGCCCGAGGCGGTGATCGACCTGGAGAACTGGGGCGCCGACGCCACCAAGGTCGGCATCGGCCCGGGCAAGGTCTGCATCACCCGGCTGAAGACCGGCTTCGGCACCGGCGGCTGGCAGCTTTCGGCGCTGAAGTGGTGCGCGAGGGTGGCGACGAAGCCGATCATCGCCGACGGCGGCATCCGTCACCACGGCGACATCGCCAAGAGCGTGCGCTTCGGTGCGGCCATGGTGATGATCGGCTCGCTCTTCGCCGGCCACGAGGAGTCGCCGGGCAAGACGGTCGAGGTCGACGGCCGGCTCTACAAGGAGTACTACGGCTCGGCCAGCGACTTCAACAAGGGCGAGTACCGCCATGTCGAGGGCAAGCGCATCCTCGAACCCGTCAAGGGCCGGCTGGCCGACACGCTGCGCGAGATGCAGGAAGACCTGCAGAGCTCGATCTCGTATGCCGGTGGCACCCGGCTGGCCGACATCCGCCGCGTCAACTACGTGATCCTGGGCGGCGACAACGCCGGAGAGCATCTGCTGATGTGAGGCGAGGGCGCGTCGGCGCGCAGGCGCTTGGCCAGGATCGCGGCCAGCGCGTCAGGCGGCAGCGGGTGCGCCAGCAGGAAGCCCTGCACCTGGTCGCAGCCCAGCTCGCGCAGCAGCTCGAGCTGGCGGGCGCTCTCCACGCCTTCGGCCACCACCGGCACCTTCAGGCCGTGCGCCAGCGCGATCGTCGCCTCGACGATCGCGCGCGAGCCGGCATGCTGCTCCATCGAGCCGACGAAGCCGGGGTCGATCTTGATCTGGTCGACCGGCATGTCGCGCAGATGCGCCAGCGAGGAGTAGCCGGTGCCGAAGTCGTCGAGCGCGATCTGCACGCCCATCGCGCGCAGCCGCTCGAGCAGTCCGCGCAGATGCTGCGGGTCATGCATCGCCGCGCTCTCGGTGATCTCGATCTTCAGCAGCGCGGCGGGCACCTGCTCCTGCGCCAGCCGTTCGGCCACCAGCTCGGGCAGGCGCGTGTCCAGGCACTGGCGCGGCGAGATGTTGACCGACACCGGCACCGGCGCCAGGCCGGCCTCGCGCCAGCGCCGCAGCTGCGCGATCGCCTGCGCGATGACCCGCTCGCCCAGCGCCACCGTCATGCCGCCTTCGTCGATCAGGCCGATGAAGCGCCCGGGCAGCCACAGCCCGTCCTCGCGCGGCCAGCGCAGCAGCGCTTCGGCGCCGACCGGACGGCCATCGTCCAGCGCGAACTGCAGCTGGTAGTGCAGCACGAACTCGTCCTGCTCGATGGCCTGGCGCAGCCGGGTTTCCAGACCGAGCTGGCGTGGGTCGGGTGGCGGCGCCGGATCGGTCCCGCCACCGGCGACGCGGTGGCCGCCGGCCGCCTTGGCACGGCCCATCGCGGTGCGGGCGCGCATCAGCAGCGTGTCGGCATCCCGGCCGTCCCGCGGCGCGCAGGCCACGCCGATGCTGGCGCCCAGGCCCAGCGCCAGTCCGCCGACCTCGATGTCGGGCGACACCAGCTCGAGCAGCTCCCGCGCACGCGCCAGTGCCGCGTCCGGGTCGCAGGCCTGGCGCAGCAGCATCACGAACTGGTCGCCGCCCCAGCGCGCCAGCAGCTCGGAGCGGTGGCAGCCGTCCTGCAGCCGGCGCGCCAGCCGCAGCAGCACCTCGTCGGCCTGCGCATGGCCGAGGTGGTCGCCGATGCGGGCGAAGCGGTCGATGTCGATGAACAGCAGTGCTAGCCGCGGCGCCGGCGCCGACGAACCTGACGCGTCCGGCCCGGCGGGCCCCGCGCCGAGCTGCTGCGTCAGCTGCTCGATGAACAGGCGCCGCTCGGGCAGGCCGGTCAGTCGGTCATGCCGGCGGTCGTGCTCGATCTGGCGCCGTGCGCTCATCACCTCGCTCAGGTCGGTCAGGACCAGCACCAGCTGGTCGTCGCGCGGCGCGGGCAGGGGCTGGATCGAGGCCAGCAGCGGCCGGTCGGCCTGGCCGGGGTCGCGGGCGAGCCGCAGCGGCAGGTCCGGCGTCAGCGGCGCGGTCTGGTGCCGGCTGTCGTCGAGCGCCTGCAGCAGGATGCGCCGGTCCAGCGCGGGCATGCGCAGCAGCGGCGCCAGCGCCCGTCCCGGTGCGGCATCGGCGCCGAGCCACTGGCGGGCGCGGGCATTGAGCTGGACGATGCGGCCCTGGCCGTCGAGCGAGATCACCGCCTCGCCCAGCACCTGCAGCGTGGCCAGCGCCAGCTCGCGTTCCTCGCGCAGGCCGCGCCGTGCGCCCTGCAGCGCCATCAGGCGCTCCAGCAGCAGCGCCAGGGCGCCCGCGCAGGCCAGCGTGCCGACCGGCAGCCAGAGCGCCTGCGTCGTCAGCAGCAGCGTGGCCGCCGCGCAGGGCAGCAGCAGCCAGCCCAGCGCCAGCGCAGGGGACGCCGGCAGCGGCCGCAGCAGCATGCCCAGCAGCGGCAGAAGCGTGAGCAGCCAGAGCCAGAGGCCGCCGAGCGGGCGCACCAGCGTGCCCTGCTCGAGCGCGGCCTGTACCCGGGCCTGCCACTGCACCGTGCTGAGCAGATCGACCTGGCCGGCCCGGCCCGGGGTCGGCAGGGCCGGATCGATGCCGGTGGCGGTCACGCCGACCCAGACACTGCGCCCGAGCAGCGCGCCGGCCCGCGCCGGATCACCGAGCAGGTCGATCGCGGAGATCTCGTGCAGCCGCGCCGGGCGGTCGGGCAGCAGGCGCAGGTCGTGGCGCCACCAGGGCAGGGTCGGATCCGGCTCTGGCGGCGGCTCGGTCAGCCTGCTGCCGGGGCTGCCACCACCCCCACCGCTGCCGGTGGCCGCGACCCGCTGCAGCGCCAGCGGCAGCGCCTCCCAGCGCTGCAGACCGCTGCCCGCCTGCAGCGCCAGTCCGCGGATGCGGCCGTCCGCGTCGATCGGTGCCTCGGCATGACCGAGTGCGGCAGCGCTGGCCGCCAGCAGCGGCAGCGGCTCGAGCACCCCTTGCGGCCGGCCCGAGCCGTCGCGCAGCGGCAGCACCGGCAGCACCACCCGGCCCTGGGCGCGCATCGCCGCGGCCAGTCTCAGATCATCCTCGGGCTGTCGCGAGGGCTCCGCGAACATCACGCCATAGCCGATGGCCTGCACGCCGGCGCGGCGCAGGGTGTCGATCAGCTCGGCATGCAGCGTCCGCGGCCAGGGCCAGGGGCCCAGGGCCTGCAGGCTGGCATCGTCGATGGCGATGATGACCGGCCCCTCGGTGCCGTCTGCGGGGTCGGTCGCCTGGCCTGGCAGACGGGCCGACGCCAGCGTGGACACCAGGTCATGGACCAGCAGGTCGATGCGCACCCGCAGCGGCTGCGCCGGCCCCAGCAGGGCCAGGGCCAGCAGCAGCGCCAGCAGCCAGGGCAGGCGGGCCGGAGCGGCCAGCGCGCGCAGCCCGCGCCAGGAGGTTCCGGTCATGCTCAGTCCCGGCCTGCCCGCAGCATCGGGCCGTGCACGAGGCGGGTGCCTGACCACGGCCCCAGGCCGCCGCCGGCCGGCAGCGGTCGCACCCGCACATGCAGCGGGCCGGCCAGATCGGGCGGGGGGAGCGGCAGCCGCACCTGGTCGCCGTGCCGGGGTTCGTCGAGCAGCACCTCGCGGAAGTCCTCGTCGGTGGCGATCTGCAGCTGCACCAGGGCTTCCGGCTCGATGCCGCGCCACTGCAGCAGCAGCCGGCCGTGCCCGTCGAGCTGCGGCTCGAGCAGCTCCGGCGCCGGCCAGGGCACATTGAGCGCGCGTGCCGGGCCGAAGTCGCCGGCCGGCCAGCATGGGCCGGCCCGGCTCGCGCACTCGAGCGCGGCGATGCGCCACAGGTGGCGCCCCGGGGGCAGCCGCGGCGCCTGCCACTGCGGTCGATCGACCTCGACCTCGATCGCCGGGCGGTCGTCCTGGGCCTCGATGCGCAGCCGGTAGCGGTCGGCACCGGCCGAGGCGCTCCACTGCAGCAGCGGCAGGCCCGAGGGCATCCAGCCCTCGTCAGGCGGCAGCAGCGGGCGCGGCGGCTCGACGGCGATGATCTCGACCTCGCGCTCGGCCGACAGGCCCTCCAGACCGTGCCGGTCGACACCGCGCACGCGCAGCCGGTAGGCGCCGGGCGGCGGCGGCTGCAGCTGCGGCAGCCGGCCGCTGGCATCCGGCATGAGCCGGTGTTCGGCGACCAGCCGGGGCAGGGGCGCCGCGGGCTCGGGCGGCGCTGCATCGGCCGGTCGGTCCAGCCACTGCAGTTGCAGCGGACCGGCGCCGGACGGGCGCGACCAGTCGATCTGGCGCAGCCGGGTGACCGAGAGGCGCGACGGCAGGGCCGCCAGGTCCGGGGCCGGCAGCAGCGGCTGCGCCGGCAGCGGCGCGCCACCGGCCGCCGCGGCGACCGATCCGGTGGCGCGGCCCAGCGCGATCTCGCCAGCGGCATTGCCGAAGCCGATCTCGCCCTGGACCACCTCGGCCAGGCTGCCCTGGTCGGTGGCGCGGATCCGGAACTCGGTGCCCCGCACCACCGTGGCCGCCGACGGGGTGATCACCTCGAGGCGGGTGCCGTCGCGCTGCGGCGCGACCCGGCTTTCCAGGCCGCCGCGCAGCAGCTCGAGGCGCAGGCCGATCTGCGGTGTCGCGGGCGGTGCGGCCGGACCGCTCGCGGGGCTGTCCAGGCTGCGCGACAGGGCCTGGCGGGCCCGCTCGGCATCGACCGGTCGCAGCTGCAGCTCGCTGTCGGGCCGCAGCAGCAGCACGCTGCCGTCGTCGACCTGCAGCGTCGCGCTGCCGTCCGCGCCGGTGCTCAGCACCTGCTCCGGGCCGAGCGTCATGCCTTCGCGGGCGGCTGTCCACTGACCGGGCGAACCCGCCGGCCCGGTGCGGACCTGACCGCTCAGCGCCAGCAGCCGGACCTGGCGGCTGTGCAGCCGCAGCCAGGGCACCGGAATGCGCAGCACCTGGCCGGGGCGCAGCCGGTCGCCCTGCAGCCGGTTGAGGCGGCGCAGGTCCAGCCAGCGCGCGGGATCGTTCAGGTGGCGCTGCATCAGGCTCCAGGCGCTGTCACCCGGGCGGACGGTGTAGAGCAGGTCCGGCGTTGCCGCCTGCACGGCCGTGGCGCTGGCCAGGCCGGCGATCAACCCGCACAGCCCATGCAGCGCAAGGAGGGACGGCGTCGGCAGGCGGAGCATGGTCTCGGATCGTTCCTGTGGGTCGGGTGTGGCGGGTGCGACAGACCGTCGACCGGAACAGCAAGGTCGAGAACAGCACGCGGATCGCGCTGCATTTTTGCAGATCAATGTAAATATTGCACATCGGGCGGGGACTTCCCGATGGATCCAGGGCTCAGGCCGGCTGCCAGCTCAGACGCACGTAGATCGGCGCGAAGGCCTCGGCCTGGGTGATCTCGAGCAGGCGCTCGCGCGCCAGCTCCAGCAGCGCGACAAAGGTGACCACCAGCACCGGCACGCCGCGCTCGATCTCGAACAGCTCGTGGAACTCGACGAAGCGCCGGCCCTGCAGCCGGCGCAGCACCAGCGTCATGTGCTCGCGCACCGAGAGCTGCTCGCGGCTGATGCGGTGGTGCTGGGTGAGTCGGGCGCGGCGCACGATGTCGGCCCAGGCCGCGCGCAGCTCGTCGGCGCTGACATCGGGGAATCGTTCGGCCACCGCCTGCTCGATGTGGACCTGCGCGACCAGGAAGTCGCGCCCGCGCAGCGGCAGCTCGTCGAGCTGCAGCGCGCCGAGCTTGATGCGCTCGTACTCGAGCAGTCGGCGCACCAGCTCGGCGCGCGGGTCTTCCGGCTCGGCGCCGGGCTCGCTGGGCCGCGCCGGCAGCAGCAGCCGCGACTTGATCTCGATGAGCATCGCCGCCATCACCAGATAGTCGGCGGCCAGCTCGAGATTGCTGCGGCGGATCTGCTCGACATAGCCCAGGTACTGGCGGGTGACCTCGGCCAGCGGGATGTCGAGAATGTTGAAGTTCTGGCGCCGGATCAGGTAGAGCAGCAGGTCCAGCGGGCCCTGGAAGGCCTCTAGAAAGACCTCGAGCGCCTCCGGCGGAATGTAGAGGTCCTGCGGCAGGTCGAGCAGCGGCTCGCCGTAGAGCAGCGCACGCGCCGCAGGCGCTTCGGCGCTGTCGGGCGGGGCGCCGCCGTCGCCGTCACCGGCGGTCTCGCCGGCAGCGGCTGGCACGCTCATCAGGCCTTGGTCTGGTAGACGTAGGGCTGCTGGGCCACGCGGGCTTCATTGAAGCCGGCCTGGGCGGAGCGGTCCTGCTCGCGGTCCCACAGCAGCGCGCGGCCTTCGCGCTGGCGCTGCTCGAGCTGCGGATCCTGCTTCTTCAGGCTCTCGATGAACTGGGTGGCGTCGGACTGATAGGGCTTCCAGAAGAGCGGCATGGCGGCAGGTGAAGGGTTAGAGTAACCCCCGATTCTACAAACCATCCTTGTCACTCAGGCCATCCATGCAAGAGATCGAGCTGAAGTTCCAGATTCCGCCACGCGGGCGCGACGCGCTGGCGAGCACCGTCGACGAGGACGGCGCGGTGCGGGCGGTGCGGCTGCAGGCGCGCTACTTCGACACCGCGGCGCGCGACCTGGCCGGCGCGGCCTTCGCGCTGCGGCTGCGTCGCGAGCACGAGGGCTGGGTGCAGACGCTCAAGGGCCGCGGCGACGGCATGATGCGCCGGCTCGAGCACAACGCGCCGGTCGACCTGCCGCCGCGCGCCGGCGCCGATGCGGTGCCGGCCCTGTCGCTCGGACGCCACGCCGGCACGCCCGCCGGCATCGCGCTGGCGGCGCTGCTGGCCAGCCGCGGCCTGGGCGAGGCCGACCTGGCGCTGCAGTTCTCCACCGACATCCAGCGCCTGAGCCGCGAGATCGAGGCTGAGGGCGCCCGCGTCGAGCTGGCGCTGGACATCGGCACGATCGAGGCGGGCAGCGCGACGCTGCCGGTGCACGAGATCGAGTTCGAGCTGCTGGACGGCTCGGCGCACGGGCTGCTGGCGCAGTCCTATCTGTGGGTCGAGGCCTTCGGGCTGTGGCTGGACGTGCGCAGCAAGGCCGAGCGCGGCGACCGGCTGGCGCGCGGCGAGACGGTCGCGCCGCTGCCGGAATTCGTGACGCTGCCGCAGGAGGCGCCCTTCGGCGCGCGGGTGGCGGCGCTGCTGCGCCCGGTGCTGGCACTGGCGGCCGAGGTGGCCGACGAGCAGGCCACGCCGGCGCATCAGGTCGCGCTGACCCGCGGCATGAGCGATCTGGCCGGCCTGCTGCGCGAAGCGGGTGTCGAGCCCTGGCTGAGCGACACCGCCACGCTGCTGGCCGGTCTGGCCTTCGAGCCCGGCGCCTGGCGCCTGGCCGACACCCAGCGCCTGTGGCTGGCGCTGATCGGCTTCACGCTGCCGGATGAGGCAGAGGCGCCGTCCGCCGCCAGCTGACGAAGTCGAAGGCCGGGCCGCCCGGCTGTGGCGTGCCGGCCTGGCGCGTCACCTCGACGAAGCCGGCCTCCGCGCCGCGCCACTCGGGAAAGAAGGTGTCGCCGTCGAAGTCGGCGTCGATCTCGGTCAGCACCAGCTCGTCGGCCAGCGCCAGCGCCTGCGCGTAGAGCTGGCCGCCACCGATGACGAAGACCCTGGGCGCCTCGGCCAGCCGCGCCAGCGCCTCATCCAGGCTGTGCGCGACCTCGGCGCCGGCATCGCTCCAGTCGGTCTGGCGGGTCACGACGACATTGCGCCGGCCGGGCAGCGGCCGGAAGCGCGCCGGCAGCGATTCCCAGGTGCGCCGGCCCATGATGACCGGGCAGCCCATCGTGCTGCTGCGGAAATGGCGCGCGTCGGCCGGGTCGTGCCAGACCAGCTCGTTGCCTCGGCCGATGACGCGGTTGCGTGCCACCGCGGCGATCAGCGCGACGATCGGGCGGGCCGGGCCGCTCATACCGCCACCGGCGCCTTGATCGCCGGGTGGTGGCGGTAGTCGACGATCTCGAAATCGGCCAGCTCGTAGTCGAGGATCGACGCCGGCCGGCGCGCCAGCTTGAGCGTGGGAAAGGACATCGGCTCGCGCGAGAGCTGCTCGGCCACCTGCGCGGCGTGGTTGCTGTAGATGTGGCAGTCGCCGCCGGTCCAGATGAAGTCGCCCACCTCCAGGTCGCACTGCTGCGCCACCATGTGCGTCAGCAGCGCGTAGCTGGCGATGTTGAAGGGCACGCCCAGGAACAGGTCGGCCGAGCGCTGGTAGAGCTGGCAGCTCAGGCGGCCGTTGGCGACGTAGAACTGGAACAGCGCGTGGCAGGGCATCAGCGCCATGCGGTCGAGATCGGCGACGTTCCAGGCGCTGACCAGGATGCGGCGCGAGTCCGGGTTGCTGCGCAGCTGCTCGATGACCTGGGCGATCTGGTCGATGTGGCGGCCGTCCGGCGCCGGCCACGAGCGCCACTGCACGCCGTAGACGGGGCCGAGGTCGCCGCTGTCGTCGGCCCATTCGTCCCAGATGGTGCAGCCGCGTTCCTGCAGCCACTTCACGTTCGAGTCGCCGCGCAGGAACCACAGCAGCTCCAGCGCCACCGAGCGGAAGTGCACCTTCTTCGTCGTGATGAGCGGGAAGCCCTCGCGCAGGTCGAAGCGCATCTGGTGGCCGAAGACGCTCAGGGTGCCGGTGCCGGTGCGGTCGGACTTGGGCGTGCCGTGCTGCTGCACATGGCGCAGGAAGTCCTCGTACGGGGTGCGGACGGGGCGGGAATCGGTGGACGGGCTCATCGGCGGCAGGGGCAGGACAGCGGACAGGGAAAGGCCCGCGATTCTGTCATGCGCCGGCCCGGTCGGCCGGCCCGCGCTCCGGCCGCCTTCAGTCCTGGAAGCTCAGGCGCCGGATCCAGGCCTGCAGCAGGTCGCGTGCCGCCGGCTGCAGGTTGACCCATTTGCCGCCGACGCGGAAGTCGTGGTTGTTCAGCACCACATAGGCCATGTGGACCTGCACCGGCACGCCCATCACCCGAGCCAGGTTGTCCGGGTCAGGCACGCCCATCACCACGTTCATGACCGTGTTGCCTTGAACGGGCACATCGCTGAGCATGCCTACGCCGCTCTGCGAGATGTCCTGCACGCGCACATCAAGCACTTGCCCGTCGGGCAGGGTCATGCGGGCGCGCCAGTTGACCTGGTAGCGCGGCTCCTTGCGGTCGTCGATCGATCCTCGCTGGGTGGGTGTCGTCATGTCGTGGCGCTGGATTGGAATTGCATGGCGGCCAGCCGGGCATAGAGTCCTCCGCGCAGGACCAGTTCGGCGTGCCGCCCCTGTTCGGCAATCATGCCATTGTCCAGCACGATGATCCGGTCGGCACGCTGTACCGTCGCGAGCCTGTGCGCGATCACCAGCGTCGTGCGGTTCTTCATGGCGGCGTCCAGCGCGCTCTGCACCAGACGCTCGCTTTCGGCGTCCAGCGCGCTGGTGGCCTCGTCGAGCAGCAGCAGCGGCGCGTCGGCCAGGATGGCGCGGGCGATGCTGATGCGCTGACGCTGGCCGCCCGACAGCCGCACGCCGCGCTCGCCCAGGAAGGTGCGGTAGCCCTCGGGCAGCGCGCGGATGAAACCGTCGGCCTGCGCGGCGCGCGCGGCGGCGAAGACCGCCTCGTCGCTGGCATCGGGGCGGCCGTAGCGGATGTTCTCCATCGCGTCGGCCGAGAAGATCGTGCTGTCCTGCGGCACCAGGCCGATGCGCGCGCGCAGCTCGGCCAGCGCCAGAGTGCGCACGTCGACGCCGTCGATCTCGACCGCGCCGGCATCGACATCATGGAAGCGCAGCAGCAGCTGCAGCAGCGTGGTCTTGCCCGCGCCGCTGGGGCCCACCAGCGCGATCGTCTCGCCGGGCCGGATCTCCAGGTCGATGCCGGCCAGCGCGGCGCGGTCGGGCCGCGACGGGTAGTGGAAGACCACGCCGCGCAGGCTCAGCGCCGCGCCGCCGGCCGCCGGCGGCAGCCGGCGCGGCGCGGGCGGATCCTGCACCGGCGAGCGCTCGGCCAGCAGCTCCATCAGGCGCTCGGTGGCGCCGGCGGCGCGCAGCAGGTCGCCCCAGACCTCCGACAGCACCGCCACGCTGCCCACCAGCAGCGCCACATAGACCACGGTCTGGCCCAGATGCCCGGCCGAGAGCTCGCCGCGCAGCACCGCGCCGGTGCCCTGGTGCAGGCCCCACAGCACCGCGCCGAAGGTGGCGGTCATCATGAAGGCCATCATCAGCGCCCGCATGCGCGAGCGCCGCCCGGCGGTCTCGAAGGCCGCCTCGGCCGCGTCGCGGTAGCGCCGGGCCTCGCGTCCCTCCTGGCCGAAGGCCTGCACCACCGGGATGGCGGCGATCACCTCGGCGGCGATCGCGCTGGTGTCGGCCACCCGGTCCTGGCTGGCGCGGCTGAGCCGGCGCACCCGCCGCCCCACCAGCAGCGTGGGCAGCACCACCAGCATCAGCACGCCCAGCACCGGCAGCATCACGCCCGGATTGGTCAGCACCAGCACGGTCAGCGCGCCCAGGCCGGTGACCAGATGGCGCAGCCCCATCGACAGGCTCGAGCCCACCACCGTCTGCACCAGCGTGGTGTCGGTGGTCAGCCGCGACAGCACTTCGCCGCCGCGGGTGGTCTCGAAGAAGGCCGGACTCTGGCGGATGACATGCGCGTAGATGGCCGAGCGCAGGTCGGCGGTGATGCGCTCGCCCAGCCAGCTCACCATGTAGTAGCGCGCCGCCGAGAACACCCCGATCGCCGCCCCGACCGCGAACAGCGCCAGGAAATGCTCGCGCAGCGCCATGATGCGGTCGCCGGGATCGGCCGCGACCAGGCCGCGGTCGACCAGCGTGCCCAGCGCGAAGGGCAGCAGCAGCGTGCTGGCCGCGGCCAGCAGCAGGAAGATCGCCGCCAGCAGGATCTGCGGGCGGTAGGGGGCGAAGAAAGGGCGCAGCGCCGCCAGCGGGCGGGCGGTGGGGGCGGCAGGGCGATCAGGTCGAGGCGGGCTCATCGTGCGGGTGCGGACATCGTGCGCAATCGTGTGCAAAGTCGTGTGCAATCCAGTGGGGAGGTCGGGGCAGCCTACAGCGCCAGCCGGCCGGCATAGCCGGTCATCTCGAGGTAGCCCAGCCCGGCGCGGCGGCCGTCGGGCCCGATCAGCGCACTCAGGCCTTCCCAGTAGACGGTGCCGGTGCTGCCGCGGCTGTCGAGTTCCTGCGCGTCGAGCAGGGCCTGCACCGTCCAGCGTCCGGCCGGCGTCCCGACCTGCCATTCGACCGGGTAGCGTGCGCCGGTGGCCGCGCTGCTCCAGTGGCGGCCGGGCGTGAAGCGCACCTCGTCCGGGCCGAAGGCCCGGGCCTGCAGCGGCGTCTGGCCGGCGCGGCGCCAGGAGCCGCCGGCCCACAGCGTGCTGCCGTCGGCGCGGCGCAGCCGGAAGGCGGTCAGCGCGCTGCCGTCGTCCAGGTTCATGCCGATCCAGTCCCAGCCGACCGCCTGCGGGTGCAGGAGCGTTTCGCTCCACTCATGGTCGAGCCAGCCGCGGCCGGCCAGCGTGCGTGCGGCGGCCGCAGCGCCCTCGGGCTGCCAGCGCGCCTCGACCGCCAGCTGCGGCTGGCTGTAGTAGTGGCTGGCCTGCTCCGGGTCCGGGCCCTTGCGGGAGAAGCCGGCGCTGCCCTGCAGCAGCAGCGGCTGCGTCGTGCGCAGCACCAGCTTCAGCGTGCCGCCCAGCGCGGCCGACCCGACCCGGGCTCGGTACAGGCTGGTGTCGCTGTTCACGCCGGCTTCGCGGGCCAGATGCCAGTCGCCGAGCGTGGCGCGGGTGTCGCCGAGGGCGGCGCCGGCGCGGCCGAAGCCCTCGCGCGCGATGCGCTGGTCGTGATGCTGGCGCCGCGCGCCCAGATCGGTCAGCGCGGCATGGGCGAAGATCAGCTGCCGCGCGGCAAACGCGCTCGGATGCGGCGGCTGGCGCTGCGCCAGCGCGGTCCGCGAGCGGAAGAACGTCACCTGGAAGCCGTGGGTGGGCTCGCCGGGCCGGGCCGGGTCGGCCAGCCAGCCGGTGGCGTACCACCATTCGGTGCGGGTGTCGGGATGGGCGCCGAAGTCGGCCGGAAAGACCAGTGCGCGCGGGCGCACGCCGGCCGGTGCCGAGGGGGCCGAAGCGGCCGGCAGCGGTGCTGTCAGTGCGGCGGCACGCAGCAGCGCGCGGCGTGAAAGCCGGCGTGGTGGTGGGGGCGGCGAGATCGGTGTCATCACCAGTCCTCCTTGACGGCCAGCGCCATCTCGCGCGATGCGGCGGCCCGGCCGGCGATCCAGGCGGTCAGCGTGCCGGCGGCCAGCACCGCCGCGACCAGCGCGGCCAGCCGGCCCCAGGGCAGGGCCATCTCCATCGTCCAGTGAAAGCTCTGCGGATTGACCACATGCACCAGCACCACGCTGACCGCCAGCCCCAGCGCCAGCCCGAGCAGCGCGCCGAAGCCGGTCCACACCGCCCCTTCGGCGCAGACCAGCGCCAGCACCTGGCGGCGCGCCATGCCCAGATGCTGCAGCGCGCCGAACTCGCGCCGGCGCGCCAGCACCTGCGACGAGAAGCTCGCCGCGATGCCGAACAGCCCGATGACGATCGCCACCGCCTGCAGCCAGTAGGTCACCGCGAAGCTGCGGTCGAAGATCGCCAGCGAGGTGGCGCGGATCTGCGCCGGCGTGGCGATCTCCAGCAGCGCCGCATCGGCCGCCAGCGCGCGCAGGCCGGCCTGCACCGCGCCCGGATCGGTGCCCGGCGCCAGCCACAGCGCCAGATCGTTGACCCGCCGGTCGCCGCTCAGGCGCTGCCAGGTGTCGCGCTCGATCGCCAGCGCGCCGCTCTGGCGCGCGTAGTCGCGCCAGACGCCGCGCACCCGCACCTCGATGCGGCGGCCATCGGGCAGCGGCAGCGCCAGCACCCGGCCCGGCGCCAGGCCATGCAGCGCGACCGCACCTTCGCTGGCCCAGATCTCGGGGAGGCCGTCGCCGGCCGGCTCGGTCGGCTCGCCCACCAGCGGCAGCGTGCGTCGCGCGTCGCCGATCTCGCGGGCGATCAGCGCCAGCGGTGGCCGCGCCGGATCCAGATCGACCGGCACGATGCGCTGCGCCTGCACCCGCGCCACGCCGGGCAGGGCGGCGGCGGCGCGCACGAAGTCCGGCTCCAGATAGGCGCCGTCGGCCTGGGCGACGGTGGCGGCGGTGCGCGCGTACAGGTCGGCCGGCAGCACCTCGTCGAGCCAGCCGGTGACCGAGTCGCGGAAGCTCGCCACCATCACCGTCAGCGCCACCGACAGCGCCAGGCTGGCGACCACGCCGGCCACCGTGATGGTGGCGCTGTCGCGCTGGTCGCGGGCGCGCTCGAGCGCCAGCAGCAGGATCGGCTGGCGCGCACCGGGCCGGCGGCCCAGCACCCCGCCCACCAGCAGCGGCACGGTGACGATGCCGCCCACCAGCAGCAGCGCCACCGCCGCATAGGCGCCCAGCGGCAGGCCCTGCCAGGGCGGCGCAAAGGCCAGCGCCACGCCCAGCGCCAGCAGCAGCGGGCCCAGCCAGGGCCGGCGCGCCTGCAGATCCTCGCCGCCCAGGCCCTTGAGGCTCTGGGCCGGGGCCAGCCGGGCGGCGACCTGCGCCGGCTGCCAGCCGCCAGCCAGCGCCGCCAGCAGGCCCAGGCCGCCATAGACCGCTGCCGCGCGGCCGGACCACTGCAGCGCCGGCGCACCGCCGCCCAGCAGGCCACTGCCCAGATCACCGCCGAGCACCTGCAGCGCCAGCAGCGCCAGACCGGCGCCCAGCGCCAGGCCGATCAGCGCGCCCGCGCCGCCCAGCAGCGCCGATTCCAGCAGCACCAGCGCCAGCCGTTCGCGGCCGGTCATGCCGATCACGCCCAGCAGCGCGAGCTGCGGCACCCGCTTGGCCACCGCCTGCGACTGCACCGAGAACACCAGGAAGGCGCCGGTGAACAGCGCCACCAGCGCCAGCACCGTCAGATTGACCCGGTAGGCCTGGGACAGATTGGAGACCCGCTGCGCCGCCTCGTCCGGCGCGGCCGCGCGCACGCCGGGGCCGAGCGCGGCCAGCAGCGCTGCGCGGTCGGCGCCGGGCACCAGGCGCAGGTCGATGCGGCCGAGCTGGCCGAGCCGGTCGAAATGCGCCTGCGCGCCGGCGATGTCGATCACCGCCAGCGGCGCGGTGTCGGCCGCCACCGAGCCGCCGACCGTCAGCGCCACCAGCCGGCCGCCGCTCTGCACCCGCAGCGTTCCCCCCGGGGCCACGCCGAACAGGCGCTGCGCCGCCGGGTTCAGGAAGACACGGTCCGGATCGAGCGCCGCCAGCCGGGGCGCGTCACCCGAGGCCTCGCGCAGCGCCGGATCGGCGCGCGGCAGCAGCGCCGGCGCCAGCGACGCGGCCACCAGCATGTCCTGGCCGATCACCCGCAGGCCGCGCTTGCGCCCGCCCGCGTCCAGCGCGACCGTGTCGATCTCGATCACCGGGCTGGCCAGCGCCACCTCCGGCCGCGCCGCGACCTGCGCATACAGCGCCTCGTCGAGCTGCCGGGCGCCGGCCGGGCGCAGCTCCAGATCCGGCTGGCCGTTGACGGTGCGCACCGCCTGGCCGAATTCGGCCAGCGCCGAGGCATTGATCAGATGCACCGCAAAGGCCAGCGCCACGCCCAGCGCGACCGCCAGCAGCGCCACCGCGACCCGGCCGGGATGGTGGCGCATCTCCTGCGCGATCAGCGTCAGCAGCAGCGGCAGGGCGCCGGCCGGGCGACTCGGGCGCACGAGGGGGGGCGAGGCAGGCGAGGTCGTCACAGGCGTGTCTGCATTGCAACGGTTCGGTACCGTTTGTGAGCAGATTTGAGCGCACAATCCGTTGCAGTACCTGATCCACGTTCCAGATTCAATCCAAGAACATGAACGATCCCGAAACCCATCCGGCAAACTTGGCCAATCCGGCGGCGGTGGGTGAACCGGTCGAGGCGGCGCAGCGCCTGCCGACCGGCTTCGGTCCGTGGATGGACCGGCTGGCCGACTGGGTGCACCGGATCGGGGTGAGGCAGGCCACGCTGGCCATCGTCGGCTCCAGCGTGCTGCTGTCGGTGCTGCTCGATGTGCTGTGGCATCTGCTGGCGGGCTGGCCGCTGAGCACCCGCTCGCTGCTGCTGGCCACGCTGCTGCCGGTGCCGATCGCCGGGCTGGGCGCAGGCATCACGCTGCGGCTGATCGTCGCGCTCGACCAGGCGCGCAGCCGTGCCGAGCACCTGGCGCTGACCGATGCGCTGACCGGTGTGCGCAACCGCCGCTGGTTCATGACCCAGGCCGCGCTGGAGTTCGAGCGTGCCACCCGGCATGGCCGTGCGCTGGCGCTGGTGCTGATCGATGTCGATCATTTCAAGCGTGTCAATGACGAGCACGGCCACCAGACCGGCGACCGGCTGCTGGTCGAGATCGCGCAGACCTGCGCGGCGACGCTGCGGCGCACCGATCTGCTGGCGCGCTTCGGCGGCGAGGAGTTCATCGTGCTGCTGCCCGAGACCGGCCAGCGCGAGGCGGTGCGGCTGGCCGAGCGCATGCGCCAGGCGGTGCAGACCGGGCTGCGCGATCCGCAGCATCCGCTGCAGGTGCCGGTGACCATCAGTCTCGGGGTGGTGGCGATGAGCGCGGCCACGCCGACGCTGGATGCGCTGATCCGTGCCACCGACCAGGCGCTCTACGACGCCAAGCGTGCCGGCCGCGACCGGGTGCACACCCTGCCGCTGTCGCTCGGCGGCTGAGGTCGCGGACCGCTCGGCAGGGTTCATCGCAGCGCCTCGATGCCGTCGGCGCGCAGCCGCAGCCGCCGGTCGGCCTGCGCGGCGGCGCTCTCCGAGTGGGTGACGATCAGACAGCCGGCCCGGTGGCGCCGTGCCTGGCCGACCAGCAGGTCGAGCACCCGCTGCGCGGTGCGCGGATCGAGATTGCCGGTGGGCTCGTCGGCCAGGATCAGCGCCGGGCGGTGCACCAGCGCGCGTGCGATCGCCACCCGCTGGAGCTGGCCGCCGGAGAGTTCGCGCGGGCGGCGCGGGCCCAGCCCGGCCAGATCGACCTCGGCCAGCAGCTCGGCCACGCGGGCGTCGATGGCCGTGCGCTCGCGCCAGCCCAGCAGCAGCAGCGGCAGCGCGATGTTGTCGGCCACGCTCAGATGCGGCAGCACATGGAAGGCCTGGAAGACGAAGCCCAGCGCCTCGCGGCGCAGCAGCGCGGCGGCGTGATCGTCGAGCGACTGCACCTCGCGGCCGGCGATCTCGACCTGGCCGCGGTCGGCGCGGTCCAGCCCGGCGATGCAGTTCAGCAGCGTGGACTTGCCCACGCCGGAGTCGCCCACCAGCGCCACCACCTCGCCCGGCGCCATCTCCAGACTGACCGCGTCGAAGACCGGCGTGTCGCGGTAGGCCTTGCCCAGGCCCTGCAGGCGCAGCAGCGGTGCCGGCGTCATCGTGCCCGCGCCTCCAGCAGCGGCAGGCCGCGCGCCAGCACCGCGCCGACCGGGTCGGGCCCGTCGGCGGCGATGACCTCGCGCTGCGGCATGCCGCGCAGCCAGGTGAGCTGGCGCTTGGCGAGCTGGCGGGTCGCGGCGATGCCGCGCTCGGCCAGCTCGTCGGCCGGCCACAGGCCGTCGAGCGCCTCCCAGGCCTGGCGGTAGCCGACGCAGCGCATCGACGGCAGGCCGGGGTCGAGGTCGCCGCGCGCGCGCAGCCGCTCGACCTCGGGCACGAAGCCCTCGGCCAGCATGACCTCGAAGCGCTGCGCGATGCGCGCGTGCAGCCAGGCGCGCTCCTGCGGCTCCAGCGACAGCAGCCGGAACTCGTCGGGCCGGGCCGCCTCGGCCACCCGCGCGCGGTCGAAGCGTCCGGTGTGCCAGGCCGACAGCGGCTGCCCGCTCAGGCGCCAGACCTCCAGCGCGCGCTGGATGCGCTGCGCGTCGTTCGGCGCCAGCCGCGCGGCGGTGACCGGGTCGATGCGCACCAGCTCCGCGTGCATCGCCGGCCAGCCGATCTGCGCGGCCTGCGCGTCCAGCTCGGCGCGCAGCGCGGCGTCGGCCGGCGGCAGCGTGTCCAGGCCGTCGAACAGCGCCTTCAGATAGAGCATCGTGCCGCCGGCGAGCACCGGCTCGGCGCCGCGCGCGCGGATCTCGCCGATCAGCCGGCGCGTGTCGGCGACGAACTCGGCGGCCGAGTAGGCGGCGGTCGGCTCGATCAGGTCGATCAGGTGGTGCGGCGCCTCGGCCCGCTCGGCCGGCGTGGGCTTGGCGGTGCCGATGTCCATGCCGCGGTAGACCAGCGCCGAGTCGACGCTGATGATCTCCACCGGCGGCAGGCCGCGCGCGCGCGCCGCACGCGCCAGCGCCAGCGCCGCGCCGGTCTTGCCCGAGGCGGTCGGGCCGGCGATCACCAGCACCGGGGCGGCGCTCATGCGTGTTTCTCCGCCGGCAGGCCGTGGCGCTGCACCACGGTCCAGCCGATCAGCGCCACCGCCACCGAGGCCGCGCCCACGCCGCAGGCCAGCGGCCGGGTCGTGCCGTCGAGCGCGCCGCCCAGCCACTGGCCGAGCAGGAAGGCGGTCGCCGCCAGAATGAAGCCCGACAGCGCCGAGGCCATGCCGGCCTGCTGGGGGAAGGGGCCGACCACGCCGGCCTGCCCGCAGGGCTGGTGCGTGCCGTGGCCGAAGGCATAGGCCAGCTGCGGCAGCAGCACCGCCCAGACCGTCTGCACGCCGGCCAGCGCCAGCGCGGCCATCGACAGGCCGCCGGCCAGCGAGATCAGCGCCGCGCGGCGCACCGCGCCGGTCGGGCCGTGGCGCACCAGCCAGCGCCGGCACACCACCGTGCCGGCCAGATAGGCCACCGAGCTGCTGCACAGCGCCAGGCCGTACTGGGTCGCGCTCAGGCCCAGCACCTGCATGTAGACGAAGGACGAGCCCGACAGGAACAGGAACAGGCCGCCGTAGGTCGCCGCGGTCAGCCCGGACCAGCCGAGAAAGGTCGGATGACGCAGGATGCGCGACCAGCCCTGCAGCAGCGGACCCGGCTGCAGTGCGTGTGGATTGCGCTCGCGGATCGTCTCGGGCAGGCGCAGCGCGACGAAGAGCAGCGCGCCCAGCACGATCAGCGCAATCGTCACGAAGCTGGCACGCCAGCCGAACCAGCCGGTCACCAGGCCGCCCAGCAGCGGGCTGGAGAGCGCGATCAGCCCCAGCCCCGACATGCCCAGCGACATGATGCGCATGCCCTCGCTGGGCTGGTAGAGGTCGCGCACCATCGCGCGGGCCACCACCACCGCGCCCGACATCGCCGCGCCCTGCACGATGCGGGTGAGGATCAGCGCCTGGATGTCGGCCGCGGCGGCCGCCGCCAGGCTGGACAGCAGATAGGCCGACAGCGACACCAGCAGCACCGGCCGGCGGCCGAAGCGGTCGGCCACCGGCCCCCAGACCAGCTGGCCGAAGCCGAAGGCCAGCAGCAGTGCGGCCATGGTCTGCTGGGTGGCGACCATCGAGGCGCCCAGCTCGGTCTTGATGCCGGGCAGCGCCGGCAGGTAGAGATCGGTCGAGACCGGCTGCAGGCCCAGCAGCAGCGCCAGCGCGATGGCGATGATCAGATCGGCCGGGCGGGCCACGGTGGTGGCGGCGGGGGAGGTGGCGCTCATGGGGCGATCTGCCGCTTCAGCCGCGGTCGGCGGTGGCGCGGCGGCGCACGCCGTCGAGGTAGGCGTGCGGGTCGGGCGGCTGGCCGCTGCGCTGCGAGGCCCAGATCATCTCGCCCAGGCACTCCATCACCTCGTGCTGCGCCGCGTGCAGGTCGCCGCGCTTGGCGGCCAGCAGCTCGACCGCCTGGCGGATGCCGCGCGGCTGGTCGATCGAGACCTGCTCGCTGATGCTCAGGTGCATCGACAGGTGCAGGAAGGGATTGGTGCGGCCGTCCTCGACCTGGTAGACGGCGGCCAGCGCGGCGGGCAGGTCGGCCAGCTCGGCATGGTATTCGGGGTGGAGCTCGATCCACTGCGACGCGAGGGTCTCGATCGGCGAGAGCGGCTCGCCGGCGCGCGACTTGCGCCAGGCCTCGCAGAAGAATGTCCGGACGTCGTTCTGGCTGGGGGCAAACATCCGACAATTGTGGCCTTTTTCCACTGTCGCTGCCGGCTGCGGGCCGGACGGCCCCGCCATGACGACCTCGCCGGAAACGATCACGCTCACCTCTGCGCAG
Organism: Sphaerotilus sulfidivorans; assembly: GCF_013426975.1. Taxonomy (GTDB): domain Bacteria; phylum Pseudomonadota; class Gammaproteobacteria; order Burkholderiales; family Burkholderiaceae_C; genus Sphaerotilus; species Sphaerotilus sulfidivorans. The sequence continues at coordinate 132,749 of NZ_JACCPY010000001.1, read as the reverse complement.
CTGTTCTCGGAGGCGCGCACCCACAACGCCTGGCAGGATCGCCCGGTCGCGCCCGAACTGCTGCGCGAGCTGCACGAGCGCCTGAAATGGGCGCCGACGGCGATGAACTGCGGCCCGCTGCGGGTGCGCTTCATCGTCTCGGCCGAGGCGCGTGCTGCGCTGCTGCCGCTGATGGCCGAGGGCAACCGTGCCAAGACCGCCGCTGCGCCGGTGGTGGCGGTGCTGGGCGCCGACCTCGACTTTCCCGCGACGATGGGCCGGCTGGCGCCGCATGTGCCTGCTGCCGCCTTCGCGGGCCAGCCGGCCAAGGTCGAGCACATGGCGCGCTTCAACGCCACGCTGCAGACCGGCTACTTCATCCTGGCCGCGCGCTCGCTGGGCCTGGACTGCGGCCCGATGGCCGGCTTCGACGCCGCCGGCGTGGACGCCGCCTTCTGGGGCGGCACCGCGGTGAAGACGCTGCTGGTGTGCAATCTCGGCCACGGCGACCCCGCCGGCCTGCGCCCGCGTGCCGCGCGCCTGGACTTCGACGACGCCTGCCGCATCCTGTGATCACCGATCCGGCGTTCTACGCCGTCGCGGTGCCGGCCGCGCTGCTGGTGGGCATCTCCAAGTCCGGCTTCGCCTCCGGGATCGGCGCGCTGGCCACGCCGCTGCTGGCGATGAGCGTGACCGTGCCGCAGGCCGCCGCGCTGGTGCTGCCGCTGCTGTGCCTCTCCGACGTCATGGGTCTGATGACGCTGCGCCGTCATGCGGACTGGACGGTGCTGCGCCAGCTGCTGCCCGCCGGCCTGATCGGCATCGTGCTGGGCTGGATCGGCTTCGGCGTGCTGTCGCCGCAGTGGGTGGGCGGCCTGACCGGCCTGGTCACGCTGATCTTCCTGGCCTGGAACCTGAAGTTCCCGCCGCAGGCCGATGCCGCACCGCCCGGCGCGGCGGCCAGCGGCGCGCTGGCGCTGACCTCCGGCTTCACCAGCTTCATCGCGCACAGCGGCGGCCCGCCGATCGTGATGGCGCTGCTGCCGCGCCACATGGCGCCGCTGGCCTATGCCGGCACTTCGGCGGTGTTCTTCGCCGCGATCAACGCCGCCAAGTGGGTGCCCTACGGGCTGCTGGGCTTGCTGGACTGGGGGCAGCTCGCCACCTCGGCGGCGCTGATGCCGGTGGCCGCCGCCGGCGTGCTGATCGGCATCCAGGCGACGAAGCATGTCTCGCCGCGCTGGTTCTACCGGCTGGTGCAGTGGGGCATGTTCCTGACCGGCGTCAAGCTGCTGTGGGATGCGCTGAAGTGAGCCGGGCGCCGCTCAAGCCTGCGGTCAGCGAGCCGGCCTAGCATCGTCGCCCCCGATGCCTGCGCATCCGTCCTTTCAGGACTTCTCTGGAGATCGTCCCGCATGAATGCCCCGGCCCCGTCCGCCGTCCGCCTCGAACCCCACGCCACGCTGTCGGGCGTGGCGGTGCTCACCCTGTCCAACCCGGGCAAGCTCAACGCCGTCAATGTCGCGATGTGGCGCGAGCTGCGCCAGATCTTCGACGGCCTGGCCGCGCGCGAGCCCGACCTGCGCTGCGTGATCGTGCGCGGCGAGGGCGGCACCTTCGTCTCCGGCGGCGACATCGAGGAGTTCCCGGCCTTCCGCTTCGAGCCGGACACGGTGCGCGACTTCCACGAGAACATCGTCGCGCCGGCGCTCGACGCGATGTACCGCTGCGACATCCCGCTGGTGGCGCAGATCGAGCGCGCCTGCGTCGGCGGCGGGCTGGAGATCGCCTGCCAGTGCGATATCCGCATCGCCGGGCGCTCGAGCCGCTTCGGCGCGCCGATCGCCCGGCTGGGCTTCCCGATGGCGATCGACGAGCTTGCCGGCGTGGCGCGGGTGGCCGGGCTGGCCACCGCCGCGGAGATCCTGCTGGAGGCGCGGCTGCTCGAGGCCGAGGTCGCGCTGCAGCGCGGCCTGGTGCAGCGGGTGATGCCCGACGAGGAGGTCGCGCAGGAGGCCGAGGCCACCGCGCGGCGCATCGCCGCCGGCGCCCCGCGCGCGGCGCGCCTGAACAAGCAGGCGCTGCGTCTGGTCGCGCCGCAGTTCGCGTTCTCCGAGGCCCAGCGCCAGCAGCTCGCCGCCTACGCCAGCGGTCCCGACCACCGCGAAGGCATCACCGCCTTCATCGAGAAGCGCGCCCCGAGGTTCACCGGCGCTTGAGTCCGCCTGCACCTGAGCCTTTCGGCGCCTGAGTCCGCCCCTTCCTTCCGTCATCCCCGCGCAGGCGGGGATCCACGCCCGCCGCCCATGAGCCCCGCCGCCAATCCCAACCTCTTCGCCGCCCTGCGCGCCGCCTTTCCCGCCGACCTCGACGCGATCGCGATCGAGACCGACAGCGGGCTGGACTACTCCTGGCGCGACCTCGACCGCGCCACCGCGATGCTGGCCAACCTGCTGCAGTCGCTGGAGATCCCGGCCGGCAGCCGGGTGGCCGCGCACACCGAGAAGTCGGTCGAGGCGCTGATGCTGTACCTGGCGACCCTGCGCGCCGGCTTCGTCTACCTGCCGCTGAACACCGCCTACCAGGCGGCCGAGCTGGATTACTTCATCGGCAACGCCGAGCCGGCGGTGGTGGTCTGCGCCGGCAGGAACTTCCCATGGATCAGCCAGCTCGCCTTCCAGAAGGGCGTGGCACATGTCTTCACGCTGAACGACGATCGCACCGGCACGCTACTCGACCGCGCCGCGCATTTTCCCGACACGCACGAGATCGCGCCGAAGGCGGCCGGCGATCTGGCCGCGATCCTCTACACCTCCGGCACCACCGGCCGCAGCAAGGGCGCGATGCTCAGCCACGGCAACCTGCTGTCGAACGCGCAGGTTCTGAAGGACTTCTGGGACTGGCGCGAGGGCGACGTGCTGATCCACGCGTTGCCGATCTTCCATGTCCACGGCCTGTTCGTCGCCAGCCACGGCGCGCTGCTGAACGGCTCGAAGATGCTGTGGCTGGCGAAGTTCGACCCCAAGGCGGTGGTCGAGCGCCTGCCGCGCGCGACCGTCTTCATGGGCGTGCCGACGCTGTACGTGCGGCTGCTGCAGGAGGCCGGGCTGACGCGCGAGGCCTGCGCGCGCATGCGGCTGTTCATCTCCGGCTCGGCGCCGCTGCTGATCGAGACCTTCCGCGACTGGCAGGCGCGCACCCATCACACCATCCTGGAGCGCTACGGCATGAGCGAGACGATCATGCTGACGTCGAACCCCTGCCGCGCCGCCGATGGCGAGCCGGAGCCGCGTCGCCTGGGTGGCACGGTCGGGCCGGCGCTGCCGGGCGTGGGCGTGCGCGTCGTCGATGACCAGGGCGTGGCGCTGCCCGTGGGTGAGATCGGCAACGTGCAGGTGTGCGGCCCCAACGTCTTCGGCGGCTACTGGCGCATGCCGGAAAAGACGGCCGAGGAGTTCACCGTGGACGGCTGGTTCAGGACCGGCGACGTCGGCCGCTTCGACGCGCAGGGCTACCTGACCATCGTCGGCCGCAGCAAGGACCTGATCATCAGCGGCGGCTACAACGTCTACCCGGCCGAGATCGAAGGCTGGCTGAACGACATGCCCGGCGTGGCCGAGTCGGCGGTGGTCGGCGTGCCGCACCCGGACTTCGGCGAGGGCGTGATCGCGCTGATCGTGCCCAAGGCGGGCGCCGCGCTCGACGCCGACGCGCTGGTGGCGCGGCTGAAGACGCAGATCGCCGGCTACAAGGTGCCCAAGCGCGCCTTCGTGGTGACGGAGCTGCCGCGCAACGCGATGGGCAAGGTGCAGAAGAACCTGCTGCGCGACGCCCACCGCGCGCTGTTCACCGGCTGATCGGCATGTCGGGCGAGGCGGGTGCTGCGCTGTCGGTCGCCGGCAGCAGCGCCTCGGCGCGCAGCGTGCGCAGCAGCTTCTGGCCGGCGCGGCCGTCCGGGGTGCGCTCGCCGAACAGGCGCTGGCGCTCGGCGCGGATCGCCGCACGGCTGCGCTCGCCCAGCAGGCCGTCGATCGTGCCGATGTCGTGCCCGCGTCCGGCCAGCAGCTGCTGCAGCTCGCGGCGCTCGGCGCGCGACAGGCCGGCGTCGTCGGTCGGCCACGGCGTCACGAAGGGGCCGCCGCCGCGCAGCCGGTCGGCCAGATGCGCGATCGCCAGCCCGTAGCTCTCGGCGGCGTTGTAGCTGTAGATCGCGTCGAAGTTCTTCAGCACCAGGAAGGCCGGGCCGCGTGCGCCGGCCGGCGTCATCAGGCCGGCGGGCTGCTCGAGTTCCGGCAGCGGCGAGCCGTCGGCGCGGCGCAGGCCCAGATCGCGCCAGCGCGCCATCGGCTGGCGCACCCGCCGGCCCTGGCCCTCGGTGGAGAAGCCGGCCGGCAGCCGCACCTCGAAGCCCCAGGGCAGGCCGTCCTTCCAGCCGGCGCGGGTCAGGAAGTTCGCGGTCGAGGCCAGTGCGTCGGGCACGCTGTCGATCAGGTCGCGGCGGCCGTCGCCGTCGAAGTCGACCGCCAGCCGCTCGTAGGTGGTCGGCATGAACTGGGTGTGTCCGAAAGCGCCGGCCCAGGAGCCGACCAGCCGCTCCAGCGCGACATGACCGGCCTGCAGGATGCGCAGCGCCGCGAACAGCTCGCCGCGGAAGAAGGTCTGGCGCCGCCCCTGGCATGACAGCGTGCCCAGCGCCTGCACCAGCGGGTACTTGCCGAAGGTCTGCCCGAAGTTGCTCTCGACGCCCCAGACGGCGACCACGGTGGCCGGGTCGACCCCGTGGCGCTGCGCCACCTCGTCCAGCACCAGGCGGTGCTGCTCCAGCATCGCCAGGCCCTGCGCGACGCGCTCGTCATCGACCAGTGCGGCCAGGTAGTCCCAGATCGGCGTTCGGAACTCGGGCTGCTGGTCGAGCTTGTCCAGCACGTCGGGCAGGGCGGCCAGGCCGGCGGTGTGGCGCTGCCAGGTCTCGGGCGTGACGCCGGCTGCGCGGGCGGCAGGCTGCAATTCGGCGAAGCAGGCCTGCAGCGTGGCCTCGGGCGCGGCGTTCGGTGGCGTCTGGGCCGCCGCGGCCAGCGGCAGCAGCAGCACGGGCAGGGCGAGCAGGCGGGCGGCGGCGGTCATGGCGCTTCGGCTTCGGGCTCGTTCTCGGCGTGCCGCTCGGGCTCGGTGGTGTGCAGGATCTCGTCGAGCACGGAGGTGGCGTAGTTGCCGGCGGGCAGGCTGAAGCTCAGCACCAGCTGGTCGGCCTGCGGCCATTCCCAGGTCATGTCGGCCGGCAGCGCCACCAGGGCGCGGCGTTCCTGGTCCAGTCCGGCGAATTCCATGCCGCTGCACAGCGTGGCGTGACGCTCGGCCACGCCGTTCTCCAGCGCCTGCGCCTCGTCGGCGGTGCTCACGCGGCCGCGGCCCCACAGCGGCCCGGTGGGGCGGCCGGCCTCGTCCATCACGTCGCCGGGCAGCACCTGCCCCCACAGGCCCTGCGCGATGCGCTGCGCCAGCACCTCGTTGAAGACGAAGGAGCGCACCGCCGACAGGTAGATGCCCTTCTTCTTCGGGTTGCGCACGCGGATCTCGCGCGCCAGCATGGCCCGGCCCTGCTCGACGTTGCCGCCGTCGAAGCCGAAGCGCTGCGCGCCGAAGTAGTTGGGCACGCCCTGCGCGGCAACCGCCTTCAGGTTGGCCTCGATGGCCTCGCGCTCGCCCTTCACGTCGCGCAGAGTGATGCGGAAGCGGTTGCCCTGCAGATCGCCGGGGCGCAGCTTCTTCACATGGCGGCTCTGGGCCAGCACCTTGAATTCCGGGTGCTCGAGTGTCGTCAGGTCGGGCGTCTCGCCAGCCTTGCCGGTCGGCAGGTAGATGCTGAACCACTGGCGGGTGATCGCGTGGCGGTCCTTCAGGCCGGCGTAGCCGACGTCGCGCTCGGTCACGCCCGAGGCGGCAGCCAGCTGCTGCGCGACGAAGGCGGTGTTGGCGCCGTTCTTCTCGACATCCAGCCAGAGATGTTCGCCCGTGCCTCCGGGCAGCTGCAGCGGCAGCTCGGTGACGATGAAGTCCTCGTTGAGGGCTTTCAGCGTGGCGCGGGCGCCGCTGGCCGGATAGGCGTGGGGCCACGAGGGCAGGGTCGTGCAGGGGGCGTGGGTCATGGGGGGATTCTGACTCCGTTGGCCCGCCGCGCCCGAGGATCGACAGCGCTCGGGGCCGGAAACGACAAAGCCCCAGCAGGTGGGGCTTTGATGCGTCCTTGTCGTGCAAGGAAATGTCTGGTCGGGGTGAGAGGATTCGAACCTCCGGCCTCTACGTCCCGAACGTAGCGCTCTACCAGGCTAAGCTACACCCCGAAATTTGGCGTCTGGCTGACATGGATGCTGAAGAAGCTGGTCGGGGTGAGAGGATTCGAACCTCCGGCCTCTACGTCCCGAACGTAGCGCTCTACCAGGCTAAGCTACACCCCGTGTGCTCTTCAGTCGTGAACTCGTCTGATTGCTCAGGAAGTTCTGTCAACCGCCAAGACTGTCAATCTTAGCAGCGCATCCTTGAATTGGGAAGAGGGGAGCGCAGAAATATGTTCGCGAGCGCGTTCGGCCTCGGCCCGGGCGGCTTCGCGGGTGATGTCCAGCGCACCGGTGCGGCGCACGATGGCGACGATCTCGTCCAGGCGCTCGACCTGGCCGTTCTGGATCGCATGGCGGATCAGCTCGCGCTCCTCGGGCGTGCCGCGGCTCATCGCCGCCAGCAGCGGCAGCGTGGGCTTGCCTTCGCGCAGGTCGTCGCCGACGTTCTTGCCCAGCGCAGCGGTGGTGCCCTCGTAGTCGAGCAGGTCGTCGACGATCTGGAAGGCGGTGCCCAGCGCCTGGCCGTAGGCCGCGCAGGCCTCCTCGAGCGGGCTGTCGCTGCCGGCCAGCACCGCGCCGATGCGGGCGCTGGCCTCGAAGAGCTTGGCGGTCTTGTAGCGGATGACACGCAGATAGTCCTCGACCGAGATGTCGGGGTCATGCATGTTCAGCAGCTGCAGCACCTCGCCCTCGGCGATGACGTTGGTTGCGTCGGCCAGCACCTCGAGCACCCGCATGCTGTCGACCGACACCATCATCTGGAAGGCGCGCGAGTACAGGAAGTCGCCCACCAGCACGCTGGCGGCATTGCCGAACAGCGCGTTGGCGGTCTGGCGGCCGCGTCGCAGCGAGGACTCGTCGACCACGTCGTCATGCAGCAGCGTCGCGGTGTGGATGAACTCGACGGTGGCGGCCAGCTCGAAGCGGGCCGGCTGCTCGAAGCCGAGCGCGCGCGAGAACAGCAGCACCAGCATCGGGCGCAGCCGCTTGCCGCCCGCGCTGACGATGTAGTGCGAGATCTGGTTGATCAGCACCACCTCGGAGGCGAGCCGACGGTGGATCACGGCGTCAACCTGCGCCATCTCGCCGGCCATCAGTTCGGTGATGGCGGCCTGGTTGTTCGAGGAATCGGTGGCGAGGCTCACGAGGGAGGACTTCTCAGGTCGGGAGGGCACAATCCGTGGATTATAGGAAGCCTGCGGCCCCCGCCTGCCCGTGACGGTATCGCCCGACAGTCCGGCGGCGCGGGTGCGTCGGCCCGATCCGACAGGATTGCGGACTGCTTGCATGAGCCGTGCTACAATCTTCGGCTTCGCGCGGAACGGGTCTGCTGCTTCACAAGGCAGGCAGGCCACGGCGCGCGATCAGGAAGTTCTTTTCCCCACGAAAGGGTTGACATGTACGCGGTCATAAAAACCGGTGGCAAGCAATACAAGGTTGCAGCCGGCGAAAAAATCAAGGTAGAACAGATCACTGCGGACGTCGGCCAGGAGATCGTGATCGACCAGGTGCTCGCCGTCGGCAACGGCGCGGAGCTCAAGGTCGGTGCACCCCTGGTGGATGGCGCCTCGGTGACGGCCACCGTCGTCTCGCACGGTCGTCACGACAAGGTCCGCATCTTCAAGATGCGTCGCCGCAAGCACTACCAGAAGCGCCAGGGCCATCGCCAGAACTACACCGAGCTGCAGATCAGCGCGGTCGTGGCCTGATCCCCGGTCCTCATTCCAGATCTCCCAGGAGCTGAAACATGGCACAGAAAAAAGGCGGCGGTTCCACACGGAACGGCCGTGATTCCCAGCCGAAGATGCTCGGCGTCAAGGCCTACGGTGGCCAGGTCGTGAGCGCAGGTTCGATCATCGTGCGTCAGCGCGGCACCCGTTTCCACGCCGGTCCGGGCGTTGGCATGGGCCGTGACCACACGCTGTTCGCGCTGGTCGACGGCACGATCTCGTTCGCCGTCAAGGGCGCCGAGAACCGCAAGACCGTCGTCGTCACGCCGGTCTGAGCGAACGGACACACCTGTCCTTTCGCCTCATGCGCATGAAGCCCCGGCGTGCCGGGGCTTTTTGCATTGCAAAGATCTCTCGTCCGGAGAACACGCATGAAATTTGTCGATGAGGTCACGATCGACGTGGCCGCCGGAAACGGTGGTGCCGGCTGCGCGAGCTTCCGGCGCGAGAAGTTCATTCCCTTTGGCGGCCCCGATGGCGGCAATGGCGGCCGCGGCGGCCATGTCTACGCGCTGGGCGACCGCAACCTGAACACGCTGGTCGATTTCCGCTACACCCGCCGCCACGAGGCGCGCAATGGCGAGGCCGGTCGCGGCTCGGACCAGTTCGGCGCTGCTGGCGAGGACGTGGTGCTGCGCATGCCGGTGGGCACGATCATCCGCGACGCCGAGACCGAGGAGATCATCGCCGAGCTGCTCGAGCACGGCGAGAAGATCGTCCTGGCCAAGGGCGGCGACGGCGGCTTCGGCAACCTGCACTTCAAGTCCAGCACCAATCGCGCGCCGCGCCAGAAGACCCCGGGCTGGCCCGGCGAGATCAAGGCGCTCAAGCTGGAGCTGCGCGTGCTGGCCGACGTCGGCCTGCTGGGCATGCCCAACGCCGGCAAGTCGACGCTGATCACCGCGATCTCGAACGCGCGGCCGAAGATCGCCGACTATCCCTTCACCACGCTGCATCCGAACCTGGGTGTCGTGCGCGTCGGTCCGAGTCAGAGCTTCGTCGTCGCCGACGTGCCGGGCCTGATCGAGGGCGCCTCCGAGGGCGCCGGCCTGGGCCACCTGTTCCTGCGCCACCTGCAGCGCACCCGCGTGCTGCTGCATCTGGTCGATGCGGTGCCTTTCGACGAGAACGTCGACCCGGTCGCCGAGGTCCGCGCGATCGCCCGCGAGCTGAAGAAGTACGACAGGGCGCTCTACGAGAAGCCGCGCTGGCTGGTGCTCAACAAGCTCGACATGCTGCCCGATCCGGTCGAGCGCAAGGCGCGGGTGAAGGACATCGTGCGCCGGCTGCGCTGGAAGGGCCCGGTGTTCGAGCTGTCCGCCCTGACCCGCGAGGGCTGCGATCCGCTGGTGCATGCGCTCTATGACCATGTCTCGAAGCTGAATGCGCCGCCGATCGAGGCCCCGGATGTGCGCTTCATCGAGGAGTCGGCCGAGCCGGCGCCGGTCGAGGTCGCCGCGCCCGCGCCGCGCCGCCGTGCCAAGGCTGCGCTGAAGCCGACCGCGCCGAAGGACGACGAGGCCGCCTACGTGCCCGACTCCGACGATCCCCGCTTCCGCTGATTCCGTCTCCACCTCTTCGTCCGCGGTCGCCGCGGCCCGCTGCCATGAGTGATGTCCTGAAGAACGCCCGCCGCATCGTCGTCAAGGTCGGCTCCAGCCTGGTCACCAACGAGGGGCGCGGGCTCGACGCCGCCGCGATCCACGCCTGGTGCGTGCAGCTGGCGGCGCTGGTGCGCCAGGGCCGCGAGGTGGTGATGGTGTCCTCGGGCGCGATCGCCGAGGGCATGAAGCGCCTGGGCTGGGCGACCCGGCCCAAGGAGATCAACGAGCTGCAGGCCGCGGCCGCCGTCGGCCAGATGGGCCTGGCGCAGATCTACGAGACCTCGCTGCGCGAGCAGGGCCTGGGCAGCGCGCAGGTGCTGCTCACGCACGCCGACCTGGCCGACCGCGAGCGCTACCTCAACGCCCGCTCGACGCTCTTGACGCTGCTGGAGCTGGGCGTGGTGCCGGTCATCAACGAGAACGACACGGTGGTCACCGACGAGATCAAGGTCGGCGACAACGACACGCTCGGCGCCCTGGTGGCCAATCTGATCGAGGCCGATGCGTTGGTCATCCTGACCGACCAGAAGGGCCTCTATTCGGCCGATCCGCGCAAGGATCCGGACGCGAAGTTCATTCACGAGGCGGTGGCTGGCACGCCGGAGCTCGAGCAGATGGCGGGCGGCGCCGGCAGCTCGATCGGCAAGGGCGGCATGATCACCAAGATCCTGGCCGCGAAGCGCGCAGCCGGCAGCGGTGCCAGCACCGTGATCGCCTGGGGCCGCGAGCAGGATGCGCTGCTGCGCCTGGTTGAGGGCGAATCGATCGGCACGCTGCTGGTGGCGGCGACGCAGAAGGTCGCCGCGCGCAAGCAGTGGATGGCCGATCACCTGCAGCTGCGCGGCGCGGTGGTCGTCGACGACGGCGCGGCGCTGAAGCTGCGTGACGAGGGCAAGAGCCTGCTGCCGATCGGCGTGATCGAGGTCAGCGGCGAGTTCGCGCGCGGCGATGTCATCGCGGTGCGCACTGCTGCCGGCGCCGAGATCGCGCGCGGTCTGGCCAACTACGCTGCCAGCGAGACCCGGCGCATCGCGCGCAAGCCCTCGTCGCAGATCGAGGGGCTGCTGGGCTATGCCAACGAGCCCGAGCTGATCCATCGCGACAACCTGGTCCGGCTCTGAATCCCAAGGAGTTCCCGGGGGTGTCCCCCCGGTTTCCGGGGGAACATGAAATAAGTCGGTGAATTGCCTGACGGTCTTCGCGACCTACCCCGTGAATGAGGGTGGCGTGTTCGCAGGGCTTGCCTAGACTGGAAAACCACGGCAGCAATCGCGTCTGCCGATCCATGTCCAGGAGATTTCCCCGATGACCACCCGATTCCTGAAGCGCCTGCCGCTGGCCGCCGCCCTGCTGACCGCTCTGGCGGGCGCCGCCCAGGCCCAGTCCATTTCTCTGCTCGACCCGACCTTCAGCGCCTCGGATCTCGGCTATGCCAACGGTTCCTGGAGCATCGGCTCGGGCACGCCCGAGCTGGTCGGCGGCATGCTGGATCTGGACGCAGGCGACTCGGTCTACCAGTCCTTCTCGGTGCTGAGCACGGCGGTCTACCAGATCAGCTTCACCGTGGCCGGCGAAGGCCGCTCGCGCCTGTTCCTGTCGAGCGATGTCGGCCTGAGCAACTTCACCACGCCGGTGGCTACCAGCGGCACGGTGCTCAACGAGGTCACCGACTGGGGCTCGACCCCGGTGACCGCCAGCTACAACTTCAATGGCGTGGCCGGTACCTCCTACCATCTGTACTTCTCGGGCTTCGGCTCGGGCGTGACCCTCGACAACGTCGCGATCTCGGCACCGGTGCCGGAGCCCGAGACCTACGCGATGATGCTGGCCGGTCTGGGCGCGCTGGGCTTCATGTCGCGTCGCCGCAAGGGCGCGGCTCGCCTGGGCTGAGTCACCGCGGCGAGCGTCTTCCGCGGACGATGTCCGCGGTGCGCTCCTTGCAAAAGGGCACCCCTCGGGGTGCCCTTTCTGCTTGCTGCCGGCTGTTGGCGCCGGCTCGGATCAGCCCAGCACCGGGGCCAGGGCACGCCGCGCGTCGGCCAGATCGAGGCCGGCGCGGGCAGCGTAGTCGGCGAGCTGGTCCTCGCCGATGCGGCCGACGTTGAAGTAGGTCGCCTGCGGGTGGGCCAGATAGAAGCCGCTGACCGAGGCGGCCGGCGTCATCGCCAGGCTCTCGGTCAGGCCCATGCCGATGGCCGGCGCATCCAGCACCTCGAACATCGCGCGCTTGACGAGGTGGTCGGGGCAGGCCGGGTAGCCGGGCGCCGGACGGATGCCGCGGTAGGCCTCGGCGATCAGCTGCTCGTTGGAGAGCGCCTCGTCGGCCGCATAGCCCCACAGCTCGGTGCGCACCCGCTGGTGCAGCCGCTCGGCGAAGGCTTCGGCCAGGCGGTCGGCCAGGGCCTTGAGCATGATGGCGCTGTAGTCGTCATGTTCGCTGAGGAACTGCGCCTCCTTCTTCTCGACGTTCAGGCCGGCGGTGACCGCGAACAGGCCGATGTAGTCCGGCTTCGTGCCCTTCGGGGCGATGAAGTCGGCCAGCGAGCGGTTCGGCCGCGCCACGCCGTCGATCACCGGGCGCACCGTCTGCATGCGCAGCGGCTGCCAGCGCATCAGCACCTGGCTGCGCGACTCGTCGGCGTAGATCTCGATGGTGTCGTCGTCGACCGTGTTGGCCGGCCAGAAGCCCATCACGCCGCTTGCCTGCAGCCAGCGGCCGTCGATCAGGCGCTGCAGCATCCGGCGGCCGTCGGCCAGCACGCGGGTGGCCTGCTCGCCGACCACCTCGTCGCTCAGGATGTCGGGGTACTTGCCGGCCAGGTCCCAGGTCTGGAAGAAGGGCGCCCAGTCGATGCAGGCGGCCAGCTCGGCCAGATCCTGGTTGCGGAACTCGCGCCGGCCGAGGAATTTCGGCGCCGGCGGCGTGTAGGTGGCCCAGTCGAGCGGCGTCTTGTTGGCGCGCGCCTCGGCCAGCGTGACCATTGGCGTGGCCTTCTTGTTGGCGTGCTGCTCGCGCACCCGGTCGTAGTCGGCCTTCAGCTCGGCGATGTACTGGGGCGCGCGCTCCTCGCTCAGCAGGTCCGAGCACACGCCCACCGCGCGCGAGGCGTCGGGTACGTACACCACCGGGCCGCTGAAGTTCGGGGCGATCTTCACCGCGGTGTGCACGCGCGAGCAGGTCGCGCCGCCGATCAGCAGCGGCGTGGCCCGCTCGGCGAAGTAGGGGTCGCGCTGCATCTCGGCGGCGACGTATTGCATCTCCTCCAGGCTGGGCGTGATCAGGCCGGAGAGGCCGATGATGTCAGCGCCTTCCTCCTTGGCCTTCCTGAGGATGTCCTGACACGGGACCATCACGCCCATGTTGACCACCTCGAAGTTGTTGCACTGCAGCACGACCGTGACGATGTTCTTGCCGATGTCGTGCACATCGCCCTTGACGGTGGCGATGACGATCTTGCCCTTGGGCTTCACGTCGCCGCCGGCGTCCTGCAGCGCCTTCTTCTCGGCCTCGATGTAGGGCAGCAGGTGGGCCACCGCCTGCTTCATCACGCGGGCCGACTTGACCACCTGCGGCAGGAACATCTTGCCGGCGCCGAACAGGTCGCCCACCACGTTCATGCCGGCCATCAGCGGGCCTTCGATCACATGCAGCGGGCGGCCGCCCCGGGCGCGGATCGCCTGCCAGGCCTCCTCGGTGTCGGCCTCGATGAAATCGGTGATGCCGTGCACCAGGGCGTGCGACAGGCGCTGCTCGACCGGCGCGGGCTGTTCAGGCGTGCCGCGCCAGGCCAGCCGGGCCGATTCGTCCTTGCCGGCGCTCTTGGCGCGGTCGGCGATCTCGATCAGGCGTTCGCCGGCATCCTTGCGGCGGTTGAGCACCACGTCTTCCACGCGCTCGCGCAGCTCGGGCTCCAGGTCGTCGTAGACGCCGACCATGCCGGCGTTGACGATGCCCATGTCCATGCCGGCCTGGATCGCGTGGTACAGGAACACCGTGTGGATGGCCTCGCGCACCGGCTCGTTGCCGCGGAAGCTGAACGAGACGTTGGACACGCCGCCCGAGACCTTGGCGCCGGGCAGGTTCTGCTTGATCCAGCGGGTGGCCTCGATGAAGTCGACCGCGTAGTTGTCATGCTCCTCGATGCCGGTGGCGATCGCGAAGATGTTCGGGTCGAAGATGATGTCCTCAGGGGGAAAGCCGACCTCGTCGACCAGCACCCGGTAGGCGCGCTCGCAGATCTCGATCTTGCGCTGGAAGGTGTCGGCCTGGCCCTTCTCGTCGAAGGCCATCACGACGGCCGCGGCGCCGTAGCGGCGCACCCGCGTGGCCTGGCGCCTGAACTCGGCCTCGCCTTCCTTCAGCGAGATCGAGTTGACGACGCCCTTGCCCTGGATGCACTTCAGGCCGGCCTCGATCACCTCCCACTTGGAGGAGTCGATCATCACCGGTACGCGCGCGATCTCCGGCTCGCCGGCGATCAGGTTGAGGAAGCGCACCATCGCGGCCTTGCTGTCGAGCATGGCCTCGTCCATGTTGATGTCGATGATCTGCGCGCCGTTCTCGACCTGCTGGCGCGCGACGGCCAGCGCCTTCTCGTACTCGCCGGCCAGGATCATCTTCGCGAAGACGCGGCTGCCGGTGACGTTGGTGCGCTCGCCGACGTTGACGAAGAGGCTGCCCTGGCCGATCTCGACCGGCTCCAGGCCCGACAGGCGCATCGGCGGCGGGGTGAGGGAGGTGTTCATGTTCTTGTGGTCCTGCAGGCTTCAGTCGCCGATGAGGGAGGTGAACGGCGCGGCATGGCGGCAGCGCGGCTGGTACTTGCCGACCCGCTCGGCGATCTCGCGGATATGGTCCGGCGTGGTGCCGCAGCAGCCGCCGGCGATGTTGAGGAAGCCGGCCTGCGCGAACTCCTCGACCAGCCGGCCGGTGATGTCGGGCGTCTCGTCGAAGCCGGTGTCGCTCATCGGGTTGGGCAGGCCGGCGTTCGGGTAGCAGGAGATGAAGGTGTCGCCAGCGATCTTCGACAGTTCTTCCACATACGGCCGCATCAGCGTGGCGCCCAGCGCGCAGTTCAGGCCGATCGCGATCGGGCGGGCGTGGCGCACGCTGTTCCAGAACGCGCCCACCGTCTGGCCCGACAGGATGCGCCCGGACGCGTCGGTGACGGTGCCGGAGATGATGACCGGCAGACGCTCGCCGGTCTCCTCCATCAGCTCGTCGACCGCGAAGATCGCGGCCTTGGCGTTGAGCGTGTCGAAGATGGTCTCGATCAGGAACAGGTCGGCGCCGCCGTCGAGCAGGCCGCGCGCCTGCTCCTTGTAGGCCTCGAGCAGCTCGTCGAAGCTGGTGTTGCGCGCGCCGGGATCGTTGACGTCCGGGCTGATCGAGGCGGTCTTCGGCGTCGGGCCGATCGCGCCGGCGACGAAGCGCGGCTTCTCCGGCGTGCTGAACGCGTCGCAGCACTGGCGCGCCAGCCGCGCGGCGGCGACGTTCATCTCGTAGGACAGCGCGCCCAGGTCGTAGTCGTCCTGCGCGACCCGGTTGGCGCCGAAGGTGTTGGTCTCGATCAGGTCGGCGCCGGCGGCCAGGTACTGGCGGTGGATCTCGCCGATCACGTCCGGGCGGGTCAGCACCAGCAGGTCGTTGTTGCCCTTGAGGTCCTTGGGGTGGTCCTTCAGTCGCTCGCTGCGGAAGTCGGCTTCCGTGAGCTTGTAGCGCTGGATCATCGTGCCCATCGCGCCGTCGAGGATGACGATGCGCTGCTGGAGCAGCTCGGGCAGGCGGGCGGCGCGGGTATAGGCGGGGGTCGGGGCGGTCATGGCGGCAGATTGTAGGTAATCGTGCTGCTGCGGCGGGGATGCAACAGTGCCGCAGGACAAGGGTGATTCAATGCGGGAAGCGTGCTTTCGATGATCTCTGGAGAGAAAGAGGAACGGATGGACACGACACAGGACTTCGAGCCGGTGCAGGCCGGACAGCAGATGCTGGCGCTGATGGGCGCAGCAGCGTAGTGGTGGGCCTGGATGTCCTGGGCGGCCTGGCTGCCACCGGCCTCGCAGGGGGGCACGGCCACGCCGGAGCCGCCGGCCGAGCCGGTCGAGCCGGTCGAGCCGGCGCCCGTGGCCGATCCGGTTCCGGTGGCTGCGGTTGCCGTCGACGACGATCTGACCCGCATCGAGGGCATCGGCCCGCGCATCGCCACGCTGTTGAAGGAAGCCGGCATCACCGGCTTTGCCGCGCTGGCGGACGCGCATGCGGAGCAACTGGCGGCGGTGCTGGCCGCAGCCGGCCCGCGCTTCCGGCTGGCCCAGCCGGCCAGCTGGCCGCAGCAGGCCGCGCTGCTGGCCGCCGGCGACGAGGCTGGCTTCGCCGCGCTGGCCGCCGAGCTCAAGGGCGGCGTGCGCCGCTGAGGCCAGGCCCCGCCGGCCGGGACGCGCCCGGCGGCGCAGTCTCCCGGGGGGCGCCGTCGCCCAGCGTCAGTGCGTGAAGCCGATCGAGCGGCGCTCGCGCACCTGCGGCTTGACCCGGTGCTCGCTCTCGAGCTGGGCCAGGAACTCGTCGGGCTCGAAGGCCTCGCCGAGAATGTCGACCTGGCGGCGCACCGCAGCGAAGTCGCCGCAGGCGAGTTGGTCGAGCAGCGCCAGGCGCCGGCGCTGCTCGTCGCTCAGCCGCTCGGCCGCGCCGCCCAGCGCCTCGGCGACGAACATGCGCTCGCGCTGCTCGGCGCGCAGCGGCAGGAAGCGGATCTTGAAGGTGAAGCGCCGCAGGGCTGCCTCGTCGAGATCCTCGAACAGGTTGGTGGTGCAGATGAAGACGCCGCCGAAGCGCTCCATGCCCTGCAGCATCTCGTTGACCTCGGTCACCTCGTAGCTGCGCTCGGCGCGGCGGCGGGTGCGCAGGAAGCTGTCGGCCTCGTCGAGCAGCAGCACCGCCTGCTCGGCGCCGGCCTCGGCGAACATGCGCGCCATGTTCTGCTCGGTCTCGCCGACGAACTTGCTCACCAGGTCGCTGGCCTGGCGGATCATCAGCGGGCGGCCCAGGGCCTGCGCGATGTGCTCGGCCAGCGCGGTCTTGCCGGTGCCGGGCGCGCCGTGAAAGCACAGCGCGCCGTGGCCGCGCCGGCGCAGCGCCTCGACGATGCGCGGCACCTCGAAGCGGCTCTCGACATTCAGCAGCGCCAGGTCATAGCCGGTCACCGCCGGGCGCGCGGCCGGGCGGGTCGCGTCGGTGTTGCCCAGCGCCAGGTCGGCGTGCGCGATCTGGCGCTCGATCAGGCGCTCCAGCGCCGTGGCGTCGCCGGGTGTCGTCTCGCCGACCAGCCGGGCGAAGCGCACCGCGGTGCGGATCTGCGCCGGCGTCAGCGCCTTGCGCTGCGTCAGCCGCTCGATGAACTCGGCGCTGACCTCGGCCGGGCCCAGCGCCCGGCGCACCAGCGCCTCGCGCGCGCCCGGCGGTGGCGACTTCAGCTCCAGGTGGTACTGGAAGCGGCGCCGGAAGGCCGGATCGATCTGCTCGATGCGGTTGGTGACCCAGATCACCGGGACCGGATTGCTCTCGAGGATCTGGTTGACCCAGGCCTTGCCGTTGACCGAGCCGGAGGCGCCGCCATCGCCGCTGCTCTCGAGCCGGGCGATCAGCTGCGCCGCGTCCGAGGAGATCGGCGGGAAGACATCCTCGACCTCGTCGAACAGCAGCGCCACCTCCGGGCTGGCCTTCAGGAAGACCTGGCTGATCTGCAGCGAGCGGTAGCGGTCGCGGCCCGACAGCGAATTGCCGTCGCGGTCGGCATGCTCGACCTCGTAGAGCTCGAGTCCGGCCTGCTGCGCCACCACCCGGGCGAGTTCGGTCTTGCCGGTGCCGGGCGGGCCGTACATCAGCACGTTGACGCCGCCTTCGCGCCGCGCGACCGCGTTCCTCAGCAGCGCGGTCAGCACCTCGACCTCGTCGGCGACGAAGTGGAAGTCCGCCGCCGTCAGCTCGCTCTTGACCGAGGGCCGGGTGAAGACCGCCATCAGGTCCTGCGGGTCGCGGTACTCGCGCATCAGCACAGGCGGCAGCTGGTCGGAGACCTTCATCAGGTCGGCCAGGTCGGTGATGTTGTGCTCGGAGATCAGGTTCTCGATCATGCCGATGCGCTCGAGCCGGCTGCCGGCGCGCAGCGCCTCGGCCACATCGCGCTGGTCGACGCCGGCCACCTCGGCCAGCGTCGCGTAGGCCTCCTGGGCGCTGGCGACCTTGAACTCGACCAGCAGGCCGCGCAGGTCGCGCTGGTAGCGCGCCAGCGTGCCGTACAGGATCAGCGCACGTTCGGCCGGATTGAGCTGCAGCAGGCCGGCCAGCAGCTCGACGTTCTTCTCGACCAGCGTGTCGTTCTGCCGCAGGTGCTGCGCCAGCCAGTCGCCGGTGGTGCCCAGGATCGCCATCAGGTCCTTGGGCGCGTCCTTGATGTATTCGTCGAGGTAGAAGTAGAGCGTGCCTTCCTCGTAGGGGCCGCCCCACCAGCCGTGGCGCTCCAGGAAGGCCGCGTCGTCGAGCTGCGCATGGTCCGACCAGGCCTCATGGTCGCGCACCCGGCGGCCCAGGAACTCGCGCAGCCGCTGCAGCACGCTGACCGGCCAGACCAGATGCCGCGCGGTCAGCGACAGCAGGCTGTTCCAGTCGCGTCGCCCGGCGAAGCGGCCGGCCTGGCGCAGCGTCAGCGTCAGCACGAAATGGGTGCAGAGCTGATCGAGCACCGGCGAGTCCAGCAGGCCCGGCGACAGCAGCACCGGCGCGCCGCCCTTGCGGCTGCGCGAGCGGCGGACCGGCTCGGGGCGGGACACTTCCTTGCGCATGCGGTCTCCTCGCGATCTCGGGAAATTCTCGGGCCATCTCGAGGCCTTCTTCGGCCTGCTGGTCTGCCATCTTCGCGCCAACCGGGCGAGACATGCAAGGCCGGACCGCGCGCCCCGACGCGGTCCGGGGGTGATGGGGCGACGGCGCGCGACCGGCCCGACGCCCGAGGTTCAGTGCAGCACCACGGGATGGTGGGCCAGCGTGGTGTAGGCCGCGAGGAAATCGTCGATGTGCATCTCGTCGACCTCGTCGCCGATCAGCCGCTCGACGCCGGCCTGGAAATGCTCGGCCAGCAGGCCCGCCAGATAGATCTCGCGCCGCGAGGTCTTGTCGACGATCTCGAAGCCGCCGTGCGGATGGCCGTCGCCCATGTGCTGCATCACCGCGAAGTTCTCGGAGTTGTAGAGCATGTGCATCGTGATCTCCTTGGGAAACGGTTGAGGAACGGTTGAGTGACGGTTGGAGGAAATCTGGGGCAGGCGCGGCGGGATTCAAGACGCGAGCAGCAGCAGCTCGAGCGCGTCGCCGTCGGCCTCGCTCAGGCGCAGCCGCTGCGGCCAGTGCGGCGCCTGCGGCAGCGTCCAGACCTCGGCGCGGGTGTCGAAGGGGCCCTCAGGCTCGCGGCGCAGGTGCCAGCGGCCGGCCTCGTCGCGCTCGATCAGCGTGAAGACCCAGTGCTGCACCTCGCCGCCGGTGCCGGCCACTGGCATGAGGATCTGCCCGCCCGGCTTCAGGCCGGGGGCATCGAGCCGCGCGGTCAGCTGCGCGATCCAGCTCAGCCGGTCCTGCATGCCGGGCTCGAGCGGCTCCTGGCCCTCGCGGCTGGAGAAGCTCACATGCGGGCTGGCGCCCTCGCGCACGAAGCTGACCGCGCGCTCGCTGCGGCGCAGTCGCCGCTCGGTGTGGCGCTCGGGCGCGACGCCCTGTGCATCGATGCGGCCGCTGCTGTTCTGCGCCAGGATCAGCCCGACCACCGGCACGCGGGCCTCCAGCCGCATGCGGTAGCGCTGGCCGTCGCTGTCCCAGTCGATCTGACCCCGGCCGACCAGCGCGCCGCGGCTCATGCGGTAGTCAAGTCGGACCGAAGGCGGCACGACCGGCCCGGCCGCTGGCAGCGACACCAGCGGCCGGGCTGCCACGGCCAGCAGTTCGGCTGGCGGGGTCTCGGACTGGGTGGCGGCTGTCTGTATCGGGGCGGGCAGGGCCTGGACCGGCGGGTCCGATCGTGCGGGGGCGGCAGGCGCGCGGGGCGCCGGCATCGGCGCGGGGGCCTGAACCTGCGCCTGGGTGACGAGGGCCGCAGCCGGTGCGGGCGGCACGGGCGCTGCCTGCGGAGGCAGCGGCGCCGGGATCGACAGCAGCTCGACCGGGCGGGCCGGTGCGGGAGGCGCAGCCGCAACGGATGCAGGGGCAGGGGCGGTGGCAGATGCAGAGGAAGAAGTCGCCGCTGCCGGCTGCCAGCGGTCGATCAGCCACAGATGCAGCCCGGCGCTGAGCGCCAGCAGGCCGGCCAGCGCCCGTCGGGAGCGCACGGCGCGGCGCGGGGCCGCAAGGGCAGGGCGATCGGGCAGCAAGCGGCGGACCTCCGTGGCGCATTCAAGTGGCGTTCGCCCCAGTCTGCCACGTCTGCGATCATTGCGCCCATGAAGCTCGCGACCTACAAGGACGGCTCGCGCGACGGCCAGCTCGTCGTCGTCTCGTCCGATCTGACCACCGCCCACCATGTCAGCGCGATCGCCTCGCGGCTGCAGCAGGTGCTCGATGACTGGTCCTTCCTGTCACCGCAGCTGCAGGATCTGGCGCGCACGCTCGACGAGGGCCGGGCCCGCCATGCCTTTCCCTTCGATCCGCGCATGTGCATGGCGCCGCTGCCGCGCGCCTGCCGGGCGGTCGAGGTGCAGCTTGGCGACGAATCGGGCGGGGACGAGGCCCAGGCCTGGCAGCCGCTGCCGGGCGACGGTCTGCTGGGCGCCTGCGACGAGGTGTCGCTGGCGGGCCCGGCGGCCACGCTGGCGGTGGCGCCCCGCTGGATCGTGCTGAGCGGCGAGCTGCCGGTCGGGGCCTCGCCGGAGCAGGCGCTGGGCAGCGTGCGTCTGGTCGGTGCAGGCCTGCAGTGGCAGCAGCGGGACGAGGCCTGCCCGCGCCCTTGGCTGAGCCTGGCGCCGGTGCTGATGACGCCGGACGCATTGCAGGCGGGCGAGCGTGGCGAGGGGCGCGGCCGGCTGGCGCTGAGCCTGACGCCTAGCCTGGCGCCCGAGGGCCTGCCACCGGCCGGCGCGCCGGTGCAGCCCTCGACGCCGATCGGGCCGCTGCTGGCCCGGCTGGCCCGGGCGCGGGGCGTGCGGGCCGGCACGCTGCTGGCGCTGGGTCCGGCGGCGCAGCCGCTGGGCGAGGTCGAGCGGGTGGTGCTGGCGGCGCTGGCGCCGCGTGGCCAGATGCCGCTCGGCACGCTGGACGTCGGCCTGCGCCGGCTGCGGCGCGACTGAGGGCCGAGGCGGATGCTCTCCAAGCTGCTTGCGCGCCGGCTGCTGGCCGTGCTGCTGTCCTTGCCGCTGCTGATGGCACCGGGTCTGCTGCGGGCTCAGGCGCTCGAGGCGCCGCTGGCCGCCGAGGCGCTGTGCCCGCCGCTGGCCGAACCGCCGGCGCAGGCGCAGTGGCTGCAGGCCTTGCCCGGCCCGGTCGATCGCGGCCTGCTGTGGCGGATCGAGAAGGACGGGCGCGTCTCGCATCTCTATGGCACGGTGCATGTCGGTCGCCCGGACTGGATCTCGCCGGGGTCCCAGGTGATGGCGGCGCTGGCGGCCGCCGACCGGGTCGCCTTCGAGCTGGATCTGCTCGATCCGGATGTGCTGCAGCGCCTGCAGCGCGCCGCCCGTGTTCCGGCCGGTCAGCCCCGTCTGCCGGACGATCTGGCCGAGCGCCTGGCGCAGCAGCGCTCGCTGGCCTGCGTCGGCAGCCTGCTCGAGGGTCTGAGGCCCGAGCTGCAGGTGATCACGCTGGTGTCGCTGTCGCTGCGCGGCGACGGGCTCGATCCGGCCTGGGGCATCGACGGCTGGCTGGCGCGGCTGGCCCATGCGCGTCGCCAGACGGTGCTCTCGCTGGAGACGCCGGAGCAGCAGGTCGCGCTCCTGGTGGCGCCGCGTCCCGCCGAGGTGGCGACGGTGGTGCGCCGCGGCCTCGACGAGCTGGAGGATCCGGCCACCCGCCGGGTGGCGCTGCGGCTGGCCGAGCACTGGGCCGCGTCGGATCTGGCCGCGATCGAGAACTTCGCGCAGTGGTGCGGCTGCCTCGAGAGCGAGGCCGAGCGCCAGGCGCACCAAGCGGGCGTGCTGGCGCGCAATCCCGCCATGGCCGAGCGCATCGCCACGCTGCATCAGCGCGGCGCGCGGGTCTTCGCCGCGGTCGGCGCCCTGCACATGACCGGCCCCGAGGGGCTGCCGGCGCTGCTGGCCCGGCGCGGCTTCCAGGTCGAGCTGCTGCTGCCGCAGGCGGGGCGTCATTGACGTCGGCGACGTCAGTGACACGTCCGGCATCGGTCGGCACAATGGGCCGGCGCGGTGGAAATGAAGGAAATGCAGGCATCCTGCGCTTCCTGAAGACACACGAACACGACGGCACGAAGACATGAGGAGCATCCGATGAGCGACAGCAGCAACCCGTTCGGCAACACCTACTCGCAGGCCTGCACCGAGGCCTTCGCCAAGTTCGTGCCCGGCTTCGACTTTCTGCAGGGCCTGGTGAAGAACGCCGGCCAGACCCTGCCCAGCATCGGGCAGTGGGTGGCGCCGACCCTGGATCCGCAGGAGCTCGACAAGCGCATCGGCGAGCTGCGCACCGTGCAGTTCTGGCTCGAGCAGAACGCGCGAATGATCGCCACCACCGTGCAGGCGCTGGAGGTCCAGCGCATGACGCTGGGCACGCTGCGCACGATGAACGTGCCGATGGCCGATCTCGGCGAGGCGCTGAAGGTGCGGGTGCCCGATGTCTTCAGCGCGGCCGCGGCCGCGGCCGCTCCGGCCCGGGCGCCGGCATCCGCCCCGGCCCCGGCGCCCGCTCCGGCCACAGCGGCCCCGGCCCCGGCCGCCGCCGAGCCGGCGCCGCCGGCGGTTGATCCGATGCAGTGGTGGGGTGCGCTCACCCAGCAGTTCACCGAGCTGGCCACCCAGACCGTGCAGGCCACTTCGAGCGCCGCCGCCGAGGCCCAGGCCCGTGCCGCCGGCGCGATGCAGGATGTGATGAGCAGCGTGGCCGCGGCCGCCGTCACGCCCCCGGCCGCACCGGAGCCGGCGCCCGCCGCGGCGAAGAAGGCTGCCGCGCGCCGCAGCCCGCCTGCAGAGCCTGCATCGGCGCCGGCGCCGGCCAGGAAGGCCGCCCGCAAGACCGCGGCCGCGTCGCGCAAGACCTGAGCGGCGGCCGGCCCCGAGCAGCAGGTGTCCCGCGTGCCGACCCCCGGTTTCCTGATCGCCCATGCCACCCATCCCGACGCGACGATGGCGCTGGCGCTGGCGGCCGCCCAGCTCGACGGGCAGCGCGCCTCGCGTGCGCCGGTCGATCGCGGGCGTCTGGCACCGCTGGGCTTCATCTACATCACCGACCACCATGCCGACCAGGCCGACGCGCTGCTGGCCGAGCTGAAGCTGCGCTGGCCGGGCGTGCCCTGGGTCGGCTCGGTCGGCATCGGGGTGGCGGTCTGCGGGGTCGAGTATTTCGACGAGCCGGCGCTGGTGCTGATGCTGGCCGAGCTGCCGCCGGGCAGCTTCGAGCTGTTCAGCGGCGAGCGTCCGCTGCTGCGCGACGATCTGCACGCCGCGCTGGTGCATGCCGACGGGGCGATGCCCGACATCGGCGAGCTGGTGGGCGAGCTGGCCGGGCGGGTCGGCAGCGGCTACCTGTTCGGCGGCCTGAGCGCCTCGCGCCGGCGCGGGGTGCAGTTCTGCGCGCCGGTGCCGCCTGCCGGGCTGCCGGCGCCGGCCGGCCTCTACGACAGCGGCATGTCCGGCGTCGCCTTCACCGCCGAGGTCGCGCTGCTGTCGCGGGTCACCCAGGGCTGCCAGCCGGTCGGTCCGGTGCGCCGGGTCGAGGCCGCGCAGGACAACATCGTGCTGAAGCTCGACGGCCAGAGCGCGCTGCAGTGCCTGCTCGACGATCTCGGCATCGACCTGGGCCGTCCGCGCGAGGCGGTGCCCCGGCTGCGCTCCACGCTGGTCGGCCTGACCGACGCCGGCGACGATGTGCTCTCGCGCGGCCAGTTCGGCGCCGACACCCGGGTGCGCCACCTGATCGGCCTCGACCCGATGCGCTCGGCGGTGGCGATCGCCGACCGGGTCGAGGCGGGCATGTCGATGACCTTCTGCCGGCGCGATGCCGAGGCGGCGCGGCGCGACCTGATGCGCATCTGCGCCGAGATCCGCGAGGAGCTCTCGCCCGAGGACGGCAGTGCGCCGGGCCGCATTCTCGGCGCGATCTATGTCAGCTGCTCCGGCCGGGGCGGCCCGCACTTCGGCGGACCGTCGGCCGAGCTGCAGATCCTGCGCCATGCGCTGGGCGAGGTGCCGCTGGTCGGCTTCTTCGCGGGGGGCGAGATCGCCCGGCGCCATCTGTACGGGTACACCGGAGTTCTCACGGTCTTCGTGGAATATTGAGCGCAAGCCCGCAAAACAGGGGGTCAAGCCATTACAGTGCGCCCCCATGCGAGGCAGCCGGCGAGCTGCCCGCCCCAGCTGGAGAAGATGTCCGATGAATGCCCCCCTGCCGCAGGATGCGCTGGCCGCCGGCCCGGCCGCTGGCAGCGTGCGACCTGATACCGCTCAGACCCTGTCGGCCCGCCGCGAGCGCCAGCAGCGTCTGGTCTCGGCGCTGAGCGGCGTGCTGCCGGCCCACGCGCTGCTGTGGCATGCCGAAGACACGATTCCCTACGAGTGCGATGGCCTGAGCGCCTACCGCGAGCGTCCGCTGCTGGTGGCCCTGCCCGAGACCGAGGCGCAGGTCGCCGCGGTGCTCAGGACCTGCCGCGAGCTGTCGGTGCCGGTGGTGGCGCGCGGCGCCGGCACCGGCCTGTCCGGCGGCGCGATGCCGCACCGCGACGGCGTCACGCTGTCGCTGGCGAAGTTCAGCCGCATCCTGAAGGTCGATCCGCGCGAGCGCGTCGCCGTCGTGCAGTGCGGCGTGCGCAACCTCGCCATCAGCGAGGCGGCGGCGCCCTACGGCCTCTACTACGCGCCCGATCCGTCCAGCCAGATCGCCTGCACCATCGGCGGCAATGTCGCCGAGAACTCCGGCGGCGTGCACTGCCTGAAGTACGGCCTGACGCTGCACAACGTGCTGAAGGTGCGCGGCTACACCATCGACGGCGAGGCGGTCGAGTTCGGCGGCCTGTCGCTGGATGCGCCGGGGCTGGACCTGCTGAGCGTGGTCATCGGCAGCGAGGGGATGCTCGCGGTCGTCACCGAGGTGGTGGTGCGGCTGATCCCGCGCCCGCAGCTGGCACGCTGCATCATGGCAAGCTTCCCCACCGTCGAGACCGCCGGCGAGGCGGTGGCCGAGATCATCGCCAGCGGCATCATTCCGGCCGGCCTGGAAATGATGGACAAGCCGATGACCGCCGCGGTCGAGGACTTCGTGCATGCCGGCTACGACCTGGACGCGGCCGCGATCCTGCTGTGCGAGAGCGACGGCACGCCCGAGGAGGTCGAGGAGGAGATCGGCCGCATGACCGAGGTGCTGACGCGCTGCGGCGCCAGCGGCATCGAGGTCAGCCGCGACGAGGCGCAGCGCCTGAAGTTCTGGTCGGGTCGCAAGAACGCCTTTCCGGCCTCGGGGCGCATCAGCCCCGACTACATGTGCATGGACTCGACCATTCCGCGCCGTCGCCTGGCCGACATGCTGCGCGCGATCGCCGCGATGGAGGACAGGCACGGCCTGCGCTGCTGCAATGTCTTCCATGCCGGCGACGGCAACCTGCATCCGCTGATCCTCTTCGATGCCAACGATCCCGACCAGCTGCGCCGCGCCGAGGCCTTCGGCGCCGAGATCCTCGAGCTCAGCGTCGAGATGGGCGGCACGATCACCGGCGAGCACGGCGTGGGCGTCGAGAAGCTGAACTCGATGTGCGTGCAGTTCTCGCCCGAGGAACTGGCGATGATGATCGCGGTCAAGCACGCCTTCGATGCGCCCGGCCTGCTCAATCCCGGCAAGGCGATCCCGACGCTGCACCGCTGTGCCGAATACGGCAAGATGCATGTGCGCCGCGGGCTGCTGCCCTTCAGCGAGCTGCCGCGCTTCTGAGCCCGGCCGCCGCACCGCACCCGACGACGAACCGAAGAACACAGAACACACCTCCCATGAGCATCAAGGCACTCGACAGCCTGATCGAGCGGGTCCGCGTGGCCCGCGAGGCGCGCGGCACGCTGGCGATCCGTGGCGGCGGCACCAAGTCCTTCTACGGCGAGCCGGTCCAGGGGCGCCTGCTTGACGTGCGCTGCCTGAGCGGCATCACCCGCTACGAGCCCAGCGAGCTGGTCATCACCGCGCGCGCCGGCACCCCGATCGCCGAGGTCGAGGCCGAGCTGGCGCGGCGCAACCAGTACCTGGCCTTCGAGCCGCCGCGCTACCCCGACATCGAGCGCCCCGGCCAGCGCGGCGGCACCATCGGCGGCATGGTCGCCACCGGCCTGGCCGGGCCGTCGCGCGCGGCGGTGGGCGGCGTGCGCGACTATGTGCTCGGCCTGACCCTGCTCACCGGCAAGGCCGAGGTGCTGAGCTTCGGCGGCCAGGTGATGAAGAACGTCGCCGGCTATGACGTGGCGCGCATGGTCACCGGCTCGCTGGGCATCCTGGGCGTGATCTGCGAGGTCTCGCTGAAGGTCATGCCGGTGCCGTCCTACACCAGCACGCTGCGCTTCGACTGCTCGGAGGGCGAGGCGCTCGACCTGATGCAGCGCTGGGCCGGCCAGCCGCTGCCGGTCAACGCCACCGCCTGGTGGCAGGGCGCGCTGGTGGTGCGCCTGGCGGGTGCCACCGCAGCGGTGGCCTCGGCCAACCAGAAGATGGGCGGCGAGCCGATCGACAACGCGCTGGCGCAGCGCTTCTGGCTGGGCATGCGCGACCAGACCGACGATTTCTTCGTCGATGCCCGACGCTCGCTGGCCGAGGGCGCGGCGCTGTGGCGGCTGTCGCTGCCGGCCGGGGCGCCGCCGGTGCCGCTGCCCGGCGAGCAGCTGATCGAGTGGGGCGGGGCGCAGCGCTGGTGGGTCACCCGCGAGTCGGCTGCGCGGGTGCGCCAGATCGCCGCGGCCAGCGGCGGCCATGCCACGCTGTTCCGGGCCCGCGACAAGGCCGTCGCCTCCAGCGGGCTGGGCGTGTTCACGCCGCTGAAGGCACCGCTCGACCGCATTCACCAGGAGCTGAAGCAGGCCTTCGATCCCGACGGCGTGTTCAATCCCGGCCGCCTCTATCCGGGGCTCTGAGACGCATGCAGACCCATCTGGCTCCCGAATTCCAGGACACCCCCGAAGGCGAACGCGCCGAGGAGATCCTGCGCCGCTGCGTGCACTGCGGCTTCTGCACCGCGACCTGCCCGACCTACCAGCTGCTCGGCGACGAGCTCGACGGCCCGCGCGGACGCATCTACCTGATCAAGCAGGTGATGGAGGGCGCGATGCCCACCCGCCGCACCCAGGAGCATCTGGACCGCTGCCTGACCTGCCGCAGCTGCGAGACCACCTGCCCGTCGGGCGTCGAGTACGCCGACCTGCTCGAGATCGGCCGCAAGGTCGTCGATCGCAAGGTCGAGCGCAGCCGTGCCGAGCGCGGCGTGCGCTGGATGCTGCGCGAGGGCATGACCTCGCCGAGCTTCGGTCCGGCGCTGCGTGCCGGCCAGAACGTGCGCGCGCTGCTGCCGGCGATGCTCAAGAACAAGGTGCCGCCGAAGCCCAGCGCCCGCGCACTGGCCCATGCGCAGCGCTGGCCGACCCGCCAGCATGCCCGCAAGGTGCTGATGCTGCTGGGCTGCGTGCAGCCTTCGCTGGCGCCCAACATCAACAGCGCCACCGCCCGCGTGCTCGACGCCTGCGGCATCCAGACCCTGGTCTCGGACGAGGCGGGCTGCTGCGGCGCGGTGCGCGACCACCTCGGCGACCATGAGGGTGCGCTGGTCGACATGCGCCGCAACATCGACGCCTGGTGGCCGCAGGTCGAGGGCCTGGGCGGGCTCGATCCGGTCGAGGCGATCGTCGTCAACGCCTCCGGCTGCGGCGTGTCGGTCAAGGACTACGGCCGCGCGCTGGCCCATGATCCGGACTATGCCGACAAGGCGCGGCGCGTCAGCGAGGTCGCCCGCGATCTCTCCGAGCTGCTGCCGGGCCTGACCGGAGCGCTGAAGTCGGCGCTCGGCAACCGGCGCGCCAGCGGGGTGCTGGCCTATCACCCGCCGTGCTCGCTGCAGCATGGCCAGCAGCTGCGCGGCCAGGTCGAGGCGGCGCTGGGCGCGCTGGGCTTCGAGGTGCGGCTGCCGCTGCAGGACGCGGCGTTGTGCTGCGGCTCGGCCGGCACCTACTCGGTGCTGCAGCCCGACATCGCCTACCGGCTGCGCGACCGCAAGCTCGAGACCCTGGCCGCGCGCGAGGCGCCGCTGATCGTCTCGGGCAACATCGGCTGCATCCAGCATCTACAGAGCGGCACCCCGACGCCGGTGCGGCACTGGATCGAGGTGATCGACGAGCTGCTGGCGAGCTGAGTCGGGCGCTCAGCCCGCGTCGTCCGCCAGGCCGGCACCAGGGCGGGCCAGCCAGTCCGCCAGATCGCGGCCGAGCCGGCGCCGCCGTCCGCCCTCGGCATCGACCAGGATGACCTGTCCGGCCTGGCCGCCCTCGGCCGGGGCGAGATCTAGTGCGGCCAGGGTGCCGGCGCCGTCGTGCGTCAGCGGCAGCCAGCCCGGATGCCAGGCCTGGGCCCGCACCCCGGCATCGGCCGCCACCGGCAGCGCGCGCAGCGTGCCGCTGCCGTGCAGTTCCTGGTTCTGCTGCCACTGCGCCAGGGCGGCGGCCGGGCGCAGCCATTCATGGGCGCCGAAGGGGCCGGGCACCGGGCCGGGCGCGCGCTGCAAGGCCAGGTAGTCCGCCGGCAGCGGCTGCCCCAGCGCGGCGGCCAGCGCGGCCAGACCGGCCTCGAGGGCGGCGTGTGCGTCGCTCATGCGCATTCAGACGCCGCGGGCGCGGTCGGCCTTGAACTGGGCGCGGAAGGCCTCGAAGCGGCCGGCGTCGAGCGCATCGCGTACCTCCTGCATCAGGTTCAGGTAGTAGTGCAGGTTGTGGATGCTGGTCAGCATCGGGCCCAGCATCTCGCCGCAGCGGTCGAGGTGGTGCAGGTAGGCGCGGCTGAAGTTCTGGCAGGTGTGGCAGCTGCAGGTCTCGTCGATCGGGCGCTCGTCGCTGCGGTGGCGGGCGTTGCGGATCTTCAGGTCGCCGAAGCGGGTGAAGAGGTGGCCGTTGCGCGCGTTGCGGGTCGGCATCACGCAGTCGAACATGTCGACGCCGGCGGCCACGCCGTCGACCAGATCCTCGGGCGTGCCCACGCCCATCAGGTAGCGCGGCTTGTGCGCGGGCAGGCGGTGCGGCGTGTGGTTCATGATGCGCAGCATCTCGTCCTTCGGCTCGCCCACCGAGACGCCGCCGATCGCGTAGCCGGGAAAGTCCATCTCGACCAGGCCGGCCAGAGATTCCTCGCGCAGGTTCTCGAACATGCCGCCCTGCACGATGCCGAAGAGGGCGTTCGGATTGCCCAGGCGCTCGAATTCGGCCTTCGAGCGCTTGGCCCAGCGCATCGACAGCTCCATCGAGCTGCGCGCTTCCTTCTCGCTGGTGATGTGGCCCGAGCCCTTGGCGCCCTGCCAGTAGGGCGTGCACTCGTCGAACTGCATGACGATGTCGGAGTTGAGCACCGTCTGGATCTGCATCGAGACCTCGGGCGTCATGAAGAGCTTGTCGCCGTTGACGGGGGAGGCGAACTTGACGCCTTCCTCGCTGATCTTGCGCATGTCGCCCAGGCTCCAGACCTGGAAGCCGCCGGAGTCGGTCAGGATCGGCTTGTTCCAGTTCTCGAACTTGTGCAGGCCGCCGAACTGCTTCATCACGTCCAGCCCGGGGCGCATCCACAGGTGGAAGGTGTTGCCCAGGATGATCTGCGCGCCCATCGCCTCCAGGTCGCGCGGCATCACGCCCTTGACGGTGCCATAGGTGCCCACGGGCATGAAGATCGGCGTCTGGATGACGCCGTGGTTCAGGGTCAGGCGGCCGCGGCGGGCATGGCCTTCGGTGGCGAGGAGGTCGAATTGCAGCATGGGGAAATTCAGGCGGCGAAATGGGCGCGGATCTGGTCTTCCAGGTGCGCGAACGAGGGAATCTGGCGTAGCCGGTCCAGGCTGTCCATCAGGTCGGAGACCCGATGCCGCTTCTCTTCGGGGTTGAACTTGCGAAGCCGGTTGGCAGACAGCTCGCTGGCCGTGCGCAGGGCGTCGAACAGGACCTGCTTGGGATCGGGCAAGGATTCGATCCGGGCCAGCGTCGGCAGATCGAGTCGCACCTTGCCGGACGGGTTGCCGGCTGCGGTCCGGATGGCTTTTTCGTCGACCAGCAGCCAGGACTCTGTCATGCGCACCGGGATGACAGCCACGAAGTCGGGAGGCGTCTTCAGCGAGGCCATGGCCTGCTTGATTTCTTCGTTTCGGTGCGCCGGGCTTTGCTTTTCTGCGTCGCGGTGGACGAACAGCAGATCGCACGGAAACTGGTCCAGTGCGCTGGCTATGCGTTGTTCCAGCGGAGTTCCTGCAGGCAGTTCTGCGAAGTGGGGTGATCGATAGGCGCGATCACAGTGCTCGTCGAGCAACAGTTCGATCAGTGGAACAAGCACTCGGTCGGAACTGCCATCAGCGACCAGCGTGCAGGTCAGCGGCTTGTGCCGTGTGGCGTGCATCAGGCGCTCCGATCGGCGGGTGCATTGAACATGTCCAACTGCTGGTTGTAATGATCGAGCACCCTCCGCTGCGTGCCGGGAGCACGTGTGGTCGGGCCGCCCAGGTAGGCCTGAAGCTCACCCTTGCTGATCAGTTCCGTGGGCTCCAGACCCGTGGCGCGCCAGGTGTTGCCCAGAGGCTTGAAGTGGATCCACTCTGCTCGGCGAGCTCGAAGGGTTTCGGCCATCAGCAGATCGCCATCGTGCAATTCGGCGACCACCAGAGGTGAGTGCGTGTTGATGATCACCTGGCGCAACGGGGGCACCAAGTGCTTCTCCTCTGGCTCGACCTCCTCGGCCAGCCGGCGCACCAGCCGAAGCATTTCTGGAATGCGTTGAGGGTGGATGCCGTTTTCTGGCTCTTCCAGGCAGGTCAGTCCAGAGGCCTGTGGATCCGAAGCCAGCACGGCCAGTGCCAGGAAGCGCAACGTGCCGTCAGACAGTGAACTGGCCGCATAGCGCTCCCGGTTGCGCATCGTGACGCCCAGCGTGCGCTGCTGGCGGACGTCGTCGCTGTCCACATCCACCGAGACGATGCCCGGAATCAGTTCGGCCAGTTGCTCAGCCACTTCGTTCTGGCTGCCGATGCGCATCAGCGTGTTGGGCAGATGGCCGCCGGTGGCGCTCAGGCGTGCCGGACCACGATACTCGTCGGGCGCGCGCAGTGCGCTGGGTTCAAGCTGCAGCAGTCGCCACGACTGCATTTCACGGCGAGCCGCCAGCGCAGTCGGGTGTGACGAGGCATTGACGCCTGACAAGACGGTCTGAGGTGACTTTTTGGCAGGAACTGTCGACGGGCGACGGGCGCTGGTCTTTTCGCCGTAAATCTTGATGGCGGGCTCTTCGATGCCTTCGGTGGCGATGAACGGGGTTGTGCGTTTGCCCGGGCCAATGACATGGCGCATCAGCCACTCCTTGCTCGGCTGGAAAGGCAACTGCTTTGCCGCGTCACTCGAGCTGCGCGCAATCAGTTCTTCCTTTTCTATGTAGATCGGATCCCTCCCTAAATCGTCAGATCGCTGGGTGTCTAGGCCCAGGACCAGTGTGTATTGAAGAAAGGTCGCGCTTGCTGTGGCCTGGCGGTCATAGTCGTCCGTGACTTCGCCCGGAACGATCATCTCCGCGATCAGCGTCATCTGCTTCGATTCGGCATCCGATCGAGCGAACAGGTTCTCGATGCCGCCGATGCGGTCACCCGTTCCCCGCACCTTCAGGGCCGCCGCCAGCAAGGGCATCGAGGCCAAGTCGCTCAGGAAGGTGATCGCGTCGAACAGGTTCGACTTGCCTACCCCGTTACGCCCGGCGATGCAGGTGAACGGACCGAAGCGCAAGTCCACGTCATGCAGATTCTTGAAGCCTTTGATCTGCAGGCGTGTCAGCATTGGCGGCTCCTGTGCAAGCAAGTGGGCGGGAAGATCAGCATGGGGTGGATTGTCTCAGGAGCGCCCATGCCGAGTGGCAAGCACTTGACGCCCCGCACCTGAGCAGACCTTGACCTGGATCGAGTTTGAGCCGTCGCCGCGGGCTTAGATTGGAGGCGTCCCCCTTCACCGCACACACCAGGAGTCCGAACGATGTTCCCCGAATACCGCGACCTGATCACCCAGCTCAAGACCACTGACCATCACTTCGTGAACCTGTTCGACCGCCACAACGAGCTGGACCAGAAGATCAAGAACATGGAGGCCCACATCGTCGGCGGCACCCATGAGGAGATCGAGACGCTCAAGAAGGAGAAGCTGCATCTGAAGGACCAGCTCTACGTCATCCTGCGCAAGGCGGCTGCGGCCGACAGCGCCGCCTGAGGCCGGACTGATCCTTTCTCTGCCTTCCCAGACCCGCTCCGGGACCCCACCCGGAGCCGGGTGTCAGGTCGGTCGGCAGCGGGCGTAATAAGATCGGGAACTTTGCGAGGTCCGGCAGCGCCGGGCCGCCCGCAGCGATTTCCCTTCTCTCTTGCCCTCGCGGGCAAGAGTCCGATGACCCGCTCCACCGACCCCACCATGACTTCTGCCCCCCCGACCACCAGCCAGCGAGAACTGGGTCGTCACGCCTACAGCCGCGAAGAGCTGCTGGCCTGCGGCCGCGGCGAGCTGTTCGGCCCGGGCAACGCGCGACTGCCGCTGCCCAACATGCTGATGATGGACCGCATCGTCCGCATCGACGACACCGGCGGCAACCACGGCAAGGGCCTGATCGAGGCCGAGCTCGACATCAACCCGGACCTCTGGTTCTTCGGCTGCCATTTCGAGGGCGATCCGGTGATGCCCGGCTGCCTGGGCCTGGACGCGATGTGGCAGCTGGTCGGCTTCTGGCTGGGCTGGCGCGGCAACCCGGGGCGCGGTCGCGCGCTGGGCTCCGGCGAGGTCAAGTTCTTCGGTCAGGTGCTGCCGACCGCGCAGAAGGTCACCTACCGCCTGCACCTGAAGCGCGTCATCGAGCGCAAGCTGGTCATGGGCATCGCCGACGGCCAGATGTTCGTCGACGGCCGCGAGATCTACACCGCCACCGACCTGAAGGTCGGCCTGTTCACCTCGACCCAGGACTTCTGATCATGCGCCGTGTCGTCGTCACTGGCCTGGGCATCGTCTCCAGCATCGGCAACAACGCCGAGGAAGTCACCGCCAGCCTGCGCGAGGCGCGCAGCGGCCTGAAGTTCAACCCGGTCTATGCGGAAAAGGGCATGCGTTCGCAGGTCAGCGGCCGCCCGGACATCGACCTCGCGGCGGCGATCGACCGCCGCGACCTGCGCTTCCAGGGCGACGCCGCGTCCTACGCCTTCCTGTCGATGCAGCAGGCCATCGCGCAGTCGGGCCTGACCCCGGAGCAGGTCTCCAACCCGCGCACCGGCCTGGTCGCCGGCTCAGGCGGGGCCTCCAGCCTGAACCAGGTCTGGGCCGCCGACACGCTGCGCGCCAAGGGCATCAAGCGCGTCGGCCCCTTCATGGTCACCCGCACGATGGGCAGCACCGTGTCGGCCTGCCTGGCCACCCCGTTCGGCATCAAGGGCGTCAACTACTCGATCACCTCGGCCTGCGCCACCAGCGCGCACTGCATCGGCCATGCCGCGCAGCTGATCGCCTGGGGCAACCAGGACGTGGTCTTCGCCGGCGGCGGCGAGGAGGAGAGCTGGGAGCTGTCGCTGCTGTTCGACGCGATGGGCGCGATGTCCTCGAAGTACAACGAGCCGGGCACCAACGCCTCGCGCGCCTTCGATGCCAGCCGTGACGGCTTCGTCATCGCCGGCGGCGGCGGCATGCTGGTGCTGGAGTCGCTGGAGCATGCGCAGGCGCGCGGCGCCACCATCCTGGCCGAGCTGGTGGGCTTCGGCGCCACCTCCGACGGCCACGACATGGTGGCCCCGTCGGGCGAGGGCGCGATGCGCTGCATGCAGCAGGCGATGTCGACCGTGAAGACGCCGATCGACTACATCAACGCCCACGGCACCTCCACCCCGGTGGGCGATCTGGCCGAGCTGGGCGCGGTGCGCCAGGTCTTCGGCGAGGAAGTGCCCTTCATCAGCTCGACCAAGTCGATCACCGGCCACTCTCTGGGTGCGGCCGGTGTGCAGGAGGCGATCTACTCGCTGCTGATGCTGCAGAACGACTTCCTGGCCGCCTCGGCCCACATCGAGACGCTGGATCCGGCCGCCGAAGGCCTGCCGATCCTGCGCGAGCGCCGCGACGGTCGCGTCGACACCGTGATGTCGAACAGCTTCGGCTTCGGCGGCACCAACGCGACGCTGGTGTTCTCGCGCTTCGCCGGCTGAAGTCCGGCGTTTGGCGCTCAGCGCGGCCGAGGCCAGCGCTGCCAGGGGTTGTCGGGCTGGACCACGGGCTCGGCGCTCAGCCTCCGCCCAGATCCGGCCCGGCGGTGGCGAAGCGCTCCAGTCCGGGCAGCACCGTCAGCAGCTCGCTGGGGCTCAGGCCCATCCAGCGCCCGAGCGAGGCGGCGTACTCGGTCAGCGAGGTGGTCGGCAGCAGCCGGCCGGAGCCGACATCGGTGCTGGTGCCCAGCGCGACCGTGGGAAAGCGGCCGAGAATGTCGCCGCCCCGGATGCCACCGCCCGCGACGAAATGGTGTCCGCCCCAGCCATGGTCGCTGCCCGAGCCGTTGCTGGTGAGGGTGCGGCCGAAGTCGCTGGCGCTGAACAGCAGCACATCGTCGAGCCGGCCCAGGCCCTGCAGGCCGTTCAGGAAGGCGTCGACCGCATGCGCGACCCGCGCGCCCAGCAGCGGATGGCGCGCCGCCTGCTGCGCATGGGTGTCGAAGCCGCCGATCGAGACCATGAAGACCTGGCGGCGCAGGCCGAGCGCCGGCGCGGCGGCGATCAGCCGCGCGACCATGCGCAGCTGGCGCGCCAGCGGATCCTTCGCCAGATCGAGCCGGCTGCCGTCGGTCAGCGTGACCGCGCCCAGCGGCAGCTCCGGCGTGCCGGCCAGCGCACCGCGCAGCTGCGCTGCGGTGTCGAGCGCCCGGCGGGTCACCCGGGCGTGCTCGGCCTGCAGGTCGGTGCTGCCATTGCTGCGCAGCAGGGCCTCGAGCCGCGCCTGCGCGCCGGCGCTGCCGTGCAGCCAGGCGCCGGACTGCAGCGCACGCACGTCCACCAGGCCCTCCGGGTCGATCTGGTAGGGCTGCACGCCGCTGCCGTTCAGGAAGATCGCCTGGCCGGCGGCGGAAATCGTCGTCAGCACCGTGTTCTGGTTGGCCGAGGCCAGCAGATCGGCCATCCGGCCGCCCCAGCCGATGCGTGCGATGCCTTCGGGCTGCAGGGATTGCCAGGTCGCCTGCTGGTCGTTGTGCGAGTAGAGCTTGGCGGGCAGTCCGCGGCCGGCCTGCACATCGGCCAGCGTGGTCGGCTGGCTCAGCGGGCCGACATTGGCGACGAAGGCGCAGCGCCCGCGCCCGTACCAGGTGCTCAGGGGCTGCAGCTCGCGCGCCAGGCCGAAGCGCCGGCCCGCCTGCTGGCTGCGGCTGGCGATCTCGAGCAGCGCGCTGGCCGGCAGCGCCAGATCGCCCCGTGCGCGGGTGTAGGCCGCATGCTCGGCGCTGTCGAGCGGCACCAGCCAGTTGTGCGCGTCGTTGCCGCCGTTCATGAACAGGCAGACCAGCGCGCGATAGGGCCGGTCGAGCTGTGCGGCGCTCGACGACTGCGCCGCCATTGCGCCCAGGCCGGCCAGGCCGAGCGTGAAGGCCGGTCGCGCCGCCGCCACCGGGCCGCCCAGCAGCCCGAGCTGGCCGAGCGTGCGCAGGAAGGCGCGGCGGGAAGAGGGGGATGAAGAACTCATGCGGAAATCTCCGGCCGATCGGCTTCAGTGCGGGGTTCCGTGCTGGATTCAGCGCTGGATCAGGTACTCGTGCGAGGCCAGCGCGAACAGCACGGCCGCGCGCACGCGGTTCAGATGGCTGGTCGCGTCATGGCCGCGAACATCGGCCATGGTGTCGATCAGGGTCTGGCGCAGGCCGGCGCTCATGCCGCCAGCGAACAGGCGCAGATCGAGCTGGTCGACGACGCCCTCGAGATCGCCGCGGCCGGCCAGCT
This sequence comes from Sphaerotilus sulfidivorans, assembly GCF_013426975.1. Lineage (GTDB taxonomy): Bacteria > Pseudomonadota > Gammaproteobacteria > Burkholderiales > Burkholderiaceae_C > Sphaerotilus > Sphaerotilus sulfidivorans. The sequence continues at coordinate 96,714 of NZ_JACCPY010000001.1, read as the reverse complement.
CGGCCAGCGCGTCATAGCGCGCGCTCACGTCGGCGCTCGAGCCGGTCCAGCCCAGGCCGGCGCCACTCATGCGCAGCGCCAGATTGGCCCAGGTCGCGATCGAGGTCTCGCTGACCAGCTGGAACTCCGGCAGCGTGCGGCTCTGCGCACCCATCGCCGTGCCGGCAGGCACATGGCCCGGACGGAAGTAGCCGAAGACCGAGGGCGACATCATCACCCGCTGTCCGGTGGCATCCATCTCGGTGTCGATGCGGAACTGGCCGGTCTGCGAGCGTGCCTCGAAGGCGCGCATCCACTGCGTCACCCGCAGCACCGGTTCGCGCAGCTTGTGGCCGGTGCCGGCGGTCGGCAGGCTGCGTGCCTCCGGGTCGAGCAGGATGGCGCGCACCACCGCGCCCAGATCGCCGCGCACGCCCCGGCCGTTGTTGGCGAAGACCGCGGAGATGCGGCCCACATAGGCCGGGCTGGGGTCGCTGCGCACCAGGCGCTGGATCAGCTGCCGGCCGATGAAGGGGCCCACGTTCGGATGGTTGAACAGGGTGTCGAGCGCGATCTTCAGGTCGCTGGCGGCGCTGCCGCCGGCCGCGATGCTGCGCTCCCAGGGCTTGCCGGTGAACAGGCGCTTCTCCAGCGGCGAGTGCTGTCCCGGATAGGCCTTCATGCGCTGCAGGTCGATGCGCCGGTCGCCGTCAGCGCTGTAGTCGGGCCAGCCGGCGCGCAGCTTCGCCTCGGTCAGCTCGCTGTCCGGGAAGGCCCAGCCGTAGCCGGTGAAGACCCGTGCCAGCGCCATCACGTCGGCATTGCCGTAGGTCTCGACCGGTCGTCCGCTGGCGTCGGTCACCACGCTGCCGTCCGGTCGCAGCTCATGCAGGCCGATGGTGAAGAGCTGCATCAGCTCGCGGGCGAAGTTCTCGTCGGGCAGGCGGCCGCGGGTGGGGTCTTCCTTCTGGTTGCGCATGTGCGACAGGTACAGGCCCATCGCCGGCGACAGCGCGATCTCCTCGATCAGGTCGCGGAAATTGCCGAAGGCCTGGCGGTTCAGCAGGTCGAGATAGCTGGCGTAGGCGCGTGCATGCAGCCACAGGCTGTCGTCATGCTGCGAGACCATGAAGATCTGGTGCAGCGCGAAGGCAGTGCGCGCGCGCAGCTGGTCCGGCGCCTGACTGGCATGGCGCCAGAAATGGTGTCCGATCTGGTGCGGGTGGTATTGCGCGCCGCGCGGCCGGTGTTCCGGGCCGAGGTCGTAGCGGGCCTGGACCGCGCCGACGAAGTCGGCCGAGGCCGGCAGGGCCAGCTGCCGGTCGATCCAGGCCGGCAGTCCGGTGACGGCGAGCTGCTCGATCTCGCCGGGCAGGGCGCCGAAGCTGGCCTGCTGCAGCAGCCGTGCGGCCTGCTGGCGCTGCAGGCGCGCGGTGGTGGCCAGCGGGGTCAAGCTTTCAGGCCAGGTGATGCGCAGTGCGCCATCCCAGGGCAGATCGCTGCGGCCAGCCGACACCTCCCGGCCGTCGAAGGCCCGCGCACCGGCGCCACGGTCATAGACCGACTGCAGCGGGCCGGGCTGGAAGCGGGTGCTGCCCTGACCGACCGAGGCGATGAAGAGATTGCGGTCCTCGCCGCCGGCCGCCGCGTCGTTGTCGAAGACGATCTCCAGCGTCGTGCCGCTGGCGAGCAGCGCCGGCACGGTGAAGGCATGGTCGCGCCAGTCGGTGTGGTCGACCGCGACGGTGCCGAGCGGCTGGCCGTTCAGGCGCACCGTCATGCGCGGGCCGACCCCGCGCACCAGCGAGCCGCGTACCCGCAGCACCAGCTGCGGTGTGCGCGACAGCAGCGTGATGCCCTGCGGGACCAGGCTCGAGCCGGTGGACAGCGTGGTGATCTGCTGTGCTCGCCCGCCGGCGGCCGCGCCCCCCAGCAGCAGGGCGCCGATCAGCAGCGCAAGAGAGGTTTTCATGGACCGCGATGCTAGGTTCGGCATGATTCGGGCAGAGGGTCGGGTCGTCTGAACCCCCCGGAACGGGGCCGGGGATCCATCACGCTTATCGACCTGTGCGCCGGCAGTCTGAGCGTTTCGTGATCGGGGTCACGTTCTTTCAGATCTGCGCGCTCTCTGCCCGGCCGCACCTGCAGCCGGCCGGCTCGCCGGCATCGCGAGCCAGGGGGGGCAGGGGGGTCAGCCGGCCACGCTGCTGCGGATCAGGTGGTCGAAGGCGCCCAGCGAGGCCTTCGCGCCTTCGCCCATCGCGATGATGATCTGCTTGTAGGGCACCGTGGTCACGTCGCCGGCGGCGAACACGCCCGGCACCGAGGTCTGGCCGTGGCTGTCGACGATGACCTCGCCGCGCGGGCTCAGCTCGACCGTGCCCTTGAGCCAGTCGCTGTTGGGCAGCAGGCCGATCTGCACGAAGATGCCTTCCAGATCGACGCGGCGCAGCTCGCCGCTGACGCGGTCCTTGTACGACAGGCCGTTGACCTTCTGGCCGTCGCCGTGCACCTCGGTGGTCTGCGCCGACATCAGGATCGTGACGTTCGGCAGGCTGCGCAGCTTGGTCTGCAGCACCGCGTCGGCGCGCAGCTTCGAGTCGAACTCGATCAGCGTCACATGGGCCACGATGCCGGCCAGATCGATCGCCGCCTCGACGCCCGAGTTGCCGCCGCCGATCACCGCGACGCGCTTGCCCTTGAAGAGCGGGCCGTCGCAGTGCGGGCAGTAGGCCACGCCCTTGGTGCGGTATTCCGCCTCGCCGGGCACGTTCATCGAGCGCCAGCGCGCGCCGGTCGAGATGATCACGCTCTTGCTGCGCAGGCTGGCACCGTTCTCGAGCTTGACCTCGATCAGGCCGCCCGGCGCGGCCGCCGGAACCAGGGCGGTGGCGCGCTGCAGGTTCATGATGTCCACGTCGTATTCCTTGACGTGCTGCTCCAGCGCGGCGGCGAGCTTCGGCCCCTCGGTCTCCTTGACCGAGATGAAGTTCTCGATGCCCAGGGTGTCGAGCACCTGGCCGCCGAAGCGCTCGGCCGCCACGCCGGTGCGGATGCCCTTGCGGGCGGCGTAGATGGCCGCCGCCGCGCCGGCCGGGCCGCCGCCGACCACCAGCACGTCGAACGCCTCCTTGGCCGAGAGCTTCTTCGCCTCGCGGTCGGCCGCGCCGGTGTCGATCTTGGCCAGGATCTCGCCCAGCTCCATGCGGCCGCTGGCGAACATCTCGCCGTTCAGGAACACGCAGGGCACGCCCATGATCTGGCGCGACTCGACCTCGGCCTGGAACATCGAGCCTTCGATGGTGGTGTGGCGGATCTTCGGGTTCAGCGCCGCCATCAGGTTGATCGCCTGCACCACGTCCGGGCAGTTGTGGCAGGTCAGGGACATGTAGGTCTCGAAGACCAGTTCCTGCGCCGGCTCGAGCGCCTTGATCTGCTCGATCAGGTCGGCCTCGACCTTGGCCGGGTAGCCGCTGGTCTGCAGCAGCGCCAGGATCAGCGAGGTGAACTCGTGGCCCATCGGCAGGCCGGCGAAGCGCACGCCGGTGTCAAGGCCAGCCAGGGTGATCTGGAAGGAGGGCAGGCGCTCGCCGGCGGTCGAGCCGCTGCGCACGCTCAGGCGGCCGGCCGGCGCGACCGAGGCGATGTCGGCGACCAGTTCGAGCATCTGGCGCGAGTTCTCGCCGTCGTCGGCGAAGGTGACGATCTCGATCGGCTGCACCAGGCGCTCGAGGTAGCCCTTCAGTGCGGTCTTGAGGTTGCTGTCCAGCATGGTGGGTGCTCCTTGAGAGGGGGGTGGGGTACGGGCGTGTCAGGCCGGAAGGGCTGCAGGCTCTGCAATCCTTCGGGTCCGTCGGCGAGGGGTTGAGGTCTTTTTTGGGGCCCCGGGGATCGAGGCGAGCGGGCGGGAGCGAGAACCGGTCCCGCCCGAGGCCTGCCCCGGCGAGGGGCAGGCACGGCAGCAGGATCAGATCTTGCCGACCAGGTCCAGCGACGGGGCCAGGGTGGCGGCGCCTTCCTTCCACTTGGCCGGGCAGACCTGGCCGGGGTTGGCGGCGGTGAACTGGGCGGCCTTCAGCTTGCGCAGGGTTTCCGACACGTCGCGGGCGATCTCGTTCGAGTGCACTTCAGCGGTCTTGATGACGCCTTCCGGATTGATCACGAAGGTGCCGCGCAGCGCCAGGCCTTCTTCCGGGATGTGCACGCCGAAGGCGTTGGTCAGGGTGTGGGTCGGGTCGCCCACCAGCGGGAACTTGGCCTTGCCGACCGCCGGCGAGGTCTCGTGCCACACCTTGTGCGAGAAGTGGGTGTCGGTGGTGACGATGTAGACCTCGGCGCCGGCGGCCTGGAAGGCGGCGTAGTTGTCGGCGGCGTCCTCGATCTCGGTCGGGCAGTTGAAGGTGAACGCGGCCGGCATGAAGATCAGGACCGACCACTTGCCCTTCAGGCTCTCCTCGGTGACCTCGATGAACTCGCCCTTGCCGGCGCGGTTGACGAAGGCGGTGGTCTTGAACGGCTGGACCGGGGTGTTGATCAGGGACATGAATCGCGCTCCTCGAGCTGGGTTGATGGATCGACAGGTGTCTGGGTGCGGTGCGGGCCGGCTGCACCGGCCGGGAACTGCAGCACCGACGGGATGAATCTTAGGCTCGACCCGGTACATAGTGCCAATTGACTGTTTTTTTGTTTCAGATAGCCATTTGCTATTCAAGATCGCTGTCGACGGCTTTTCGCTATTAATGGGAATGATTATCATGACTGCATGAACCATGACGACAACCTGCGCATTCACGGCCTGAAGGCGACGCTGCCGCGGATGAAGGTGCTCGATGTGCTGCGCGAGGAGCGCGCGCATCTGAGCGCCGACGAGATCCATCGCCGGCTGCTGCTCCAGGGGGAGGACATCGGCCTGGCCACCGTCTATCGGGTGCTGGGCCAGCTCGAGCAGGTCGGCATCGTGCGCCGCAATGTGTTCGATGCCGGTCGGGCGGTGTACGAGATCGAGCACGGCGGCCATCACGACCATCTGGTGTGCGTGCACTGCGGCCGTGTCGAGGAGTTCTTCGATCCGCAGATCGAGGCGCTGCAGCATGAGGTGGCGCGCAGCCGCGGCTTCTCGCTGGTGGAGCACCGGCTGGCGATGTTCGGCATCTGCGGCGGCTGCAGCCAGGAGCGTCCCGGCATCGGGACCGCGCGCCGGCGTCCGCCGGGTGGGGGCACGATCGGCTGAGGCCCTGGCGAGATTTTTCTTGCATATAAGAATCGTTCTCATTAATATCGAGCCATGATCACTTCCGCACTCCCCCAGCCGATGTCCCACGAACGCGCCGATGCCCGCATCCTGGCCAGCTCGGGTGTCGGGCCGGCCCAGCCGTCGGCGCCGCGCCTGTCGAGCCGCGATCTGCTGGGCCCGGCCCGCGAGGTCGAGATCGAGCATGAGGGCATGCTGTACCGGCTGCGTGTCACCGCGCTGGGCAAGCTGATCCTGACGAAGTGAAGTGATGAAGTGACCGGATCGGCGACAAGAGTCGCCGGTCCTCGAATGAGGGTGGCAGAACGGTCCTGGCGGTCCGCCTGCCTTTTGTCTGCGCCAGCCAGCCTGTCACCAGGGAACCCGGCCGGGTTCCTGCCAGCCCGCGCTTTTTTCTCCCGATGAATCCTGTCGTCGGTCCGAGGAGTCGCGATGGAAAGAGGGCCTGAGGAGGTGGTGCTGCGCGCGGTGCGGCTGCCTGAGGACATGCCCGGGCTGTTCGACCGGATCGAGGCCTTCGGTCCGGCCCGGCTCGGCTGCGGCGACGCGAGCTGCCGCATCGAGGTCGATGCGCGGTGGTGCCGGGTGCCGGCGTCGGCCCGACGGCTGGCGCTGGTGGCGGCGGACTCGCCGCAGTGCTTGCCCGCCCGGCTCGAGGCCGACCCGCGGCGCTGGGCCCGGGGCTTTGCGCTCGAGATGCTCTCGCCGCGCGGTGCCGTCTGGCGCCGGCTGCAGTTCCATGATGTGTGCGGGCAGACGGTGCTGACGCTGGAATGGCGCTCGCCCGTGCCGACCCTGGCCTGGGAGAGTCTGCTGGCCTGCGGCAGCGAAGGCCTGGCCTGGACGGCGCCGACGGGCTTCGATGCGCATCCCGCCGCTGGGGTGCCTGTCGATCCGGCCTGGCGCCAGGGCTGCGACATCGAGGTCCTGCACCAGATCCTGAACGAGGCCCGGTTGCAGCGGCTGGCGCTGCAGGCCGAGGTGGGTGGCGAGGCCGCCCGCCTGCAGATCGGCTTCATGCCGGAGCAGGTCGCGCTGTGCATGCGACGGCGGCGGCTGACGGTGCGGGGCGAGGCGCGGCTCTGGCAGCTCGACGAGATGCGGCTGGCCCGTCTGGAGCTGGTCGGCCATGCCAGCGCCCGGGGGCTGCACCAGCGACTGGAGCTGGGCGGGCCTGGTGGCGAGCTGCTGGCGCGTCTCGGTCCGGCGGCAAGCGCCGGCCGGGGCGATCCCTGCGGCTGGCGCCTGGCGCTGCAGCAGGCGCTGAACTGAGACGAGCTGAACTGAGACGAGCAGAAACGCGGGATCGATTCGATGTGCCAGACCTCCTCTTCCACCCCGCTGAGCGATCTGCTGCGCCGCGGCTTCGCGGCGTCCGATGACGCGGCGGGCTCCGACCTGGCTCGCGCGGTCGCCCGCCAGGTCCAGGCCAGAGCCGGTGCGGCCACGGAGCCCGTGCCGGTCGAGCGCTCGTCCCGGCGCCGGCGGCTCTGGGAGCTGCCGCGCAATGTCTTCTGTCCGGTGCTGGGCACCTGCCTGACGATCGACCGGCTGCGCCGGCTGACGGCGGCGGTGCTGCCCGACTGCGCGGCCGTCGACGACTACGAGCTGCACTGCCGCGCCATCGCCGAGAGCGCGCGCCGCAGCGAGCTGTCCGAGCGGCTGCAGCGCGAGCTCGACACCCGCTTCGAGCGGGCGGTGCGCCAGTCGCGTGCCATCAAGGGCCATGCGGCGCTGGTCGCGCACTGGCGCCAGGCCTGCGCGGGCAGCGAGGTGGCCGCGGCGCTGTGGGTCACGCTGACCCATCCCGACTGCGATGCCGCGCTCGAGGAACAGGTGCAGCGCGACATCCACATGCTGCAGCATCAGGCCGGCGTGGGCGTGCGCGCCGACGTGCAGCGCCTGGACGCGCTGCAGCGCGAGAACGGCACGCTGGGCCGCGAGCTGGCCGCCGCGCAGCAGCGCACCACCCAGATGCTGGCCGAGAAGTCGGCACAGATCGAGCGCCAGCAGGCCGAGCTGGTGCGGCTGCGCGCGCGGCTGATCACCCGCGACACCACCATCGACGACTTGCGCGCCCAGGTCGCGCAGCTCGAGGACGCGTCCCCCTCGCTGCGCAGCCGCCAGGCGATGGCGCGCCAGATCGAGCAGCAGCAGGCACGCATCCGCGAGCTGGAGATGCGGCTGCAGGGCAGCCGTCGTCAGTGGCAGACGCCACGGCCGACCGAGCGGGCCGATGCCGGCCGGCCGGTGCCGTCGCCGGTGGTGGCCGTGCCGGTCGCGGCGGTCCCGCCCGGTGGTGCGGTGCTGGTCGCCGAGGATCTGCGCGACAAGGCGGTGCTCTGCGTGGGCGGCCGCACCGCCAGCGTGCCGGTCTACCGGCAGCTGGTGGAGGTGCGCGGCGCACGTTTCCTGCACCATGACGGCGGCGAGGAGGATGCCGCCGGCCAGCTCGATGCGCATCTGGCGGCGGCCGATCTGGTGATCTGCCAGGCCGGCTGCATCAGCCACAACGCCTACTGGCGGGTGAAGGACCACTGCCGGCGCACCGGCAAGCAGTGCGTCTTCGTCGACCGGCCGAGCGCCAGCGGTCTGGTGCGCGGGCTGGAGCAGGCCATCTCGACGGCTGCGGCTCAGGTGCCGTCGAACTGAGTCCGGGTCGGCAGGCCCGAGCTGGCCGCCGGCTCGTCCGGAGTCGCGGCCGTGCGGGCGCGGCGCTGGTCGCGCCACTGCATCAGGCGGCCCAGCAGCCGGCCGTCCCAGCCCGGCATGGTCAGCGTGAGGTGATCGACCTCGGCCAGCTGCGGCTTCCACAGATGCGCCCATGACGGATGGGTGACCAGGCTGAGCCGGTCGAGATCCGGGTCGGCGCAGCTGCGCTCGATGATGCGCATCATCAGCAGATGGCCGGGCGCGATCGCCGAGAAGGCTTCGTCGTAGCCGATCTTCAGCAGGTTGAGCTGCCGCCCGCTCCGCAGCGCGAACTGGGCCGCGACGGTGCGGCCGTCGAGCGTCAGCCGGTGGATGCGGCACTGGCCGCGTGCGCCGAAGTCGCGCACCAGCGCGCGGTAGAAGCCGACCAGCCGCGCATCGTCGCGGATCGCCGAGCCGCTGCGGCCCTTCCAGCCGGAGGCCTCGATGTCGAGGAAATGCGTCAGCGCCTCCTCCAGCGCCGCGGGCGTGTCGGCCACCTCCAGCGCGACCTGGCCTTGGCTGTCGGCGCGACGGCCGAGCCGGCGCAGGTTCTGCCGGAAGGAGCGCTGCACCCGCGCCAGCGCCTGCTCGATGTCGCCACTGCAGTCCAGCCAGGCCGATTCGCTGCGGTGCACCCGGCGCATCGTGCTGCCAGCGGGCAGGGCCTCGGCGGCCGGGGCGAGTTCATGGATCACCGCCGGCAGCTGCAGCGCGCTGCAGCGCAGCGTGCGCTGCCTGAGCAGCGCCTGCAGCATCGCGGGCCAGCGCGAGGGGCCGCCGGCCAGCTCGGTCAGCACCATGTGCGGGCCCTGGATCATCGTCCACTGCGGCAGCAGCCGCGCCAGCGGGCAGGCATGCGGCACCAGCGGCAGCACCGCGACCAGCTCGCCGTGGTGGCGCAGCGCCAGCAGCCGCAGCCCGTCCGGCTCGGTGCAGATCGATGCCAGCCAGGCGCCGATCCAGTCCGGATGCTGGAAAGGGCTGGTCTGCGCCGGCGTCTGCGTCTCCACCAGCCGCCGCCACTCCGGCGCGAGCTGCGCGAAGCCGCTGCGGCCTTGCAGGATCTCCAGTCCGTTGCGGGTCGACGAGGAGGCGTTCAGGGGCGTGGGCATGGTGTGCGGGAACTGCATGGGGGAAAGGGCACCTGTGCGAAGCATGCACCGATCTGGCGGCAATCTTTTTGCGACTCATTCTTACTAATGTTATTTTTGTGTCGGATGTGATCTGACGCACGTTCAAAGGTCTCGACTTCTTCTTTGCCCATGATCTGTTGCTCTTTGGCGACGGTTTTGCCTTCTGCAGCGCCTGCGCTCCAGCAAGATCAAGAAGGGTTGCAGTCAAAATAATAAGAATCGTTATCATTAATGAACTGACGATGACACCCAGCCGCGAGCCAGGCAGATCGTCGATGCATCGCGCTCTCCCCAACGACTTCACTGCATCAGGACTCCGACATGGCTCGCCGTCGTTCCCGCTCCGTTGCTGCGCCAGCAGCTCCCGCAACCCGTCCTTCTCTGGCCCAGGCGCTGCCGCTGGGCGCGCTGGCCGCCGGCTTCGGCCTGGCCTGCCTGGCGCCGCAGGTGCTGGCCCAGCAGGCGCCTGCCGCCGCCACCGAGCCGGCTGCCGCCGAGGTCTCGACGCTGCGCAAGATCACCGTCAAGGGCAAGAAGGACGAGGAGCGCGGCAAGGACAGCCTGCAGGCCACCACCACCACCATCGGCAAGGGCCGGCAGGAACTGCGCGACGTGGCGCAGTCGGTCACCGTGGTCACCGAGAAGCTGATCGACGATCGCAATCTCGACACGATGAAGGATGTGCTGAAAAACACCGCCGGCATCAGCTTCCTGGCGGCCGAAGGCGGCGAGGAGGACATCCGCCTGCGCGGCTTCCCGCTGCAGTCGACCGGCGACGTCTTCGTCGACGGCATGCGTGATCCGGCCTTCTACGACCGCGATACCTTCTTCCTGGATCGTCTGGAGTTGCTGCGTGGCTCGGCGTCGATGATGTTCGGCCGGGGTTCGACCGGCGGCGCGGTCAACCAGGTCACCAAGACCCCGCGTCTGATCAACGAGAACCAGGTCGATGTGACCGTCGGCAGCCACAGCTACCTGCGGGTGGTGGGCGACTTCAACATCCGCACTGGCGACAGCTCGGCGCTGCGTCTGGGCGTGATGGACACCCAGGCCGACAACAACGGCGCCGGCTCGTCGATCAACAAGACCGGCCTGGCCGGCACCTACCGCACCGGCATCGGCGAGAAGGACGAGTTCACGCTGTCCTTCTACCATCTGGACAACGACAACGGCATGAACTACGGCCTGCCGTGGGTCCGCCCGACCGCGACGTCCGCCGTCGGCACGACCACGCTGCTGCCGGTCGATCCGAGCGCCTACTACGGCATGACCAGCGACCGCAACCAGGGCGAGGCCACCACCGTCGGCTTCGGTCATGTGCACCGCTTCTCGCCGACGATGGAGCTGAACACCAAGGTGCGCATCGGCGACTACGACCGCAACCAGCGCGCCTCGACCGTGCGTCTGGCGGCGGCGACCCTGCAGCCCGGCGGCGTCGCGGCCAGCCTGGCCAACTTCAGCAATGCGACGGTGCTGACCCGCGGCACGCAGCTGAAGGTGCAGAACGTGCGCAACATCTATGCGCAGACCGACTTCAGCGGCAAGTTCGAGGGCCTGGGCGTCAGGCACGAGGTGCTTGCCGGTGCCGACTACGCGCTGGAGAAGAAGAAGGTCTACGCGCAGGTGACCGCGGCCCAGGGCGGCGTGGTGCCGACCAAGGCCACCACCACCGTCGGCGCCGACAGCGGCAGCGGCTGGGTCGACGAGAGCCTGCGCAGCTTCCGCACCGGCAACGAGTACGTCTCGCGCGGCGTGGGCTTCTATGCCCAGGATCTGGTGCAGGTCGCGCCGATGTGGAAGGTGCTGGTCGGTGCCCGCTACGACCGACTGGATGGCGACTACGACATCTACACCGTGCCGACCGCCTCGCTGAGCCCGGTCACCACCACCAGCTACAAGATGGAAGTTTCGGAGTGGAGCAAGCGCGCCGGCGTGATCTTCCAGCCGAGCGAGCGCATGTCCTTCCATCTGACCGGTGCGACCTCGTTCAACACCTCGGGTGATGCCTACTCGCTGAGCGCGGGCAACGCTGCGGTGCCGCCGGAGCAGTCGATCAACGCTGAGTTCGGTGGCTACCTGACCTCGGCCGACGGCAACTTCACCGGCCGCTTCGCGATCTTCCGCACCACCAAGCTGCATGAGCGCAACACCGATCCGGACAGCGCGCTGGTCACGCTGTCGGGCAAGCGCCATGTGGCGGGCGCCGAGATCGACCTGTCGGGCCGCCTGACGCCGGCGTGGGAAGTCTTCGGCTCGTACATGTGGCTGCCGGTGGCCAACATCGATGTCGGCGTGGCCGGCTCGGAAGGCCAGGGCACCCGTCCGTCGCTGACGCCCAAGCACAGCGGCACCATCTGGACCACCTACCAGCTGACCCCGAAGGTGCGTGTCGGTGGCGGCCTGAACGCCCGCAGCAGCCAGACCCCGAACCGCAACCCCGGCTGGGCCGCACCGAAGTTCATCACCGGCGACCTGATGGCCGAGTACAAGGTCAGCGAGGACTTCACCGTCAAGGCCAATGTCAGCAACGTGACCAACAAGCTGTATGCGGATTCGCTGTACTCCGGCCACTATGTGCCGGGTGCCGGCCGCCTGATCCAGGTCACCGGCTCGCTGAAGTTCTGATCGGAAAGGGCCGGGCGCCATGCTGATCCGCATTCCCGCCGTGCTCGATGCCGCGGCACTCGCGCAGGCCCGGCGCCTGCTGGCCGATGCGCCGTGGAGCGACGGCGCGGTCACCGCCGGCGCCCAGGCCCTGACCGTCAAGAACAACGAGCAGCTGCCGGTCGGCAGCGCGGTGGCGCAGGCGCTGCAGGGGCTGATCCTGTCGGCGCTCGACCGCCACCCGCTGTTCTTCTCGGCGACGCTGCCCAAGCGGGTCTTTCCGCCGATGTTCAACCGCTATGGCGGGCGGACCAACACCTACGGCGCCCATGTCGACAACGCGGTGCGCTATGTGCCGGCGCGCGGCGGCCTGCCGCCCGAGCGGGTGCGCACCGACATCAGCTGCACGCTGTTCCTGGCCGATCCGGCCGACTACGACGGCGGCGAGCTGGTGATCGACGACACCTATGGCGAGCAGCGCGTCAAGCTGGCCGCCGGCGACATGGTCGTCTATCCCGGCACCAGCGTGCACCGGGTCGAGCCGGTGACGCGCGGCCACCGTGTCGCCAGCTTCTTCTGGGTCGAGAGCATGGTGCGCAGCGACGAGCAGCGCCGCCTGCTCCACGACATGGACCGCCACCTGATGCACCTGCGCAGCACCGTCGGCGAGACCGATGCCGGCGTGGTCGGCCTGACCGGCTCGTACCACAACCTGCTGCGCCTGTGGGCTGACACCTGAACCCGATGGACACCACCGCACCCCTTCCGCCGGCACCGCTGCCGCCGCTGCACCTGGGCAGCGCCTCGCCCGATGCGCTGGGCCCGGGCGCGCGCCGCGTGCTGGTCGGCTCGATGCTGGGCGCGCATCTGCTGGCCGGCTGGGCCCTGCTGCAGGTGCCTGCCGTGCGCGAGGCCGCCGCCGAGATGGCGCCGATGATGGTCGACCTGATCGCGCCGACCCCCGAGGCGCCGAAGCCGCCGCCTCCGCCCCAGCCGCGCCCGAAGACCCCGCCGCCGCCGCCCGCACCGGTGCTGGCGGCCAAGCCGCCGCCGCTGCCGGTGCCGCAGCCGGCCTTCGTCGCGCCGCCGCCACCGGCCGAGCCGCCGCCGCTGCCCGCGCCGGAAGCGCCGCCGGTGCCGCCCGCGCCCCCGGCACCGCCGGCTCCTCCTGCACCGCCGACGCCGCCGGCGCCCGCACCGGCGGCGCCGCGCACCGTGGTGCTGACCGACAGCGACTGGGTGCGGGTGCCCGAGATCGAGTACCCGCTGGCCTCGCGCCGGCTCAAGGAGGAGGGCACCGTGATCGTGCGCGCGCTGATCGACACCCGCGGCGCGCCGAAGCAGGTGCTGCTGCAGCGCTCCTCCGGCCATGCCCGCCTCGACCAGGCGGCGCTGCGTGCGGCGATGGGCGCCCGCGTCAAGCCGCGCACCGAGAACGGCGTGCCCTTCGAGTTCTGGATCGCGATGCCGCTGGCCTTCGAGCTGGAGTGAGGGCGCCTGCCCGATCGCATCCGGAAACATGAACACGAACCGAACACGAACACGAACAGACTGAAACGGAAGCTCCGATGAACCCGTCCACGACCGATACCGCGGCCTCGGCCGCCACGCTGGCCGCCTCGGCGGCCGATGCCGCTGCCGCCACCGCCACCCAGGCGGTCGCCCAGACCGCCGCTGCCGGCCAGGCCATGGGCTTCGGCCACTTCATCGCCCAGGCCGACTTCGTCGGCAAGGCGCTGCTGGGCGTGCTGGTGCTGATGTCGGTGGCCTCCTGGGCCCTGATCATCATCAAGGGCCTGTCGCAGTTCATCCGCCGTCGTCGCAGCGAGAAGTTCCTGAACTTCTTCTGGAATGCCCGCTCGCTCGACGAGGTGGATGCAGAGATCCGCGCCCATGGCGTGCAGGATCCCTTCGGCCACCTGGCCGCGCATGCGATCCATGCCCAGGCCCACCACGCCAAGTACGGCGCGGCCAAGCTGCAGGAGGCCGGCACCGGCCAGGAATTCGTCACCCGCACCATCAAGAAGGTGCTCGACGAGGAGACCACCCGGCTGGAGAACGGCCTGACGCTGCTGGCCACCGTCGGCGCGACCGCGCCCTTCGTCGGCCTGTTCGGCACCGTCTGGGGCGTCTACCACGCGCTCCTGGCCATCGGCATGAGCGGTGCGGGCACGCTGGACAAGGTCGCCGGTCCGGTCGGCGAGGCGCTGATCATGACCGGCATCGGTCTGGCGGTGGCGATTCCGGCGGTCATCGCCTACAACGCCTTCAACCGTGGCAACCGGGTGCTCAATGCCAAGCTCGACGCCTTCGCCTTCGAGCTGCTGACCTTCCTGTCGACCGGCTCGACGCTGGCCGACAACGGCCGCGATCGTGGCGCCGAGGCCGGTGCGGTGCGCCCGCTGCGTCCGGCTGCGGCCTGATCGCGCGGAACCGGGAGAACCGACATGGCCTTCGCCAGTTTCGACCGACAGTCCTCCGGCGCCCCGGTGTCGGAGATCAACATGGTGCCGCTGATCGACGTGATGCTGGTGCTGCTGGTGATCTTCATCGTCACCGCGCCGCTGCTGACGCATTCCGTCAAGCTGCAGCTGCCGCAGGCCACCAGCCAGGAGAACCTGCCGGTGCCCGACAAGATCGAGTTCGCCATCGATGCCGAGGGCCAGCGCTACTGGAACGGCGAGCGCGTCAGCCGCGAGGAGGCGGCCCTGCGCTTCCAGGCCGAGGGACTCAAGCCGGTGCAGCCCGAGATCCATCTGCGCGCCGACCAGGACGTGCCTTACCGCCATGTCGCGCAGACGTTGGCCGATGCGACGAAGGCCGGCCTGAGCAAGGTCGGCTTCGTCAGCCAGCCCGAGCCGTGACGCCGCCGGTGGCGCTGCCGGTCGCCTTGCCCGACTATGCCGCCGCTGCTGCCGAGCGGCTGGAGGCCCAGGCCCGCGCCTATTTCGACGGCGGCGCGGCCGACGAGCTGACGCTGGCGGCCAATCTGCGCGCCTGGCAGCAGATCGGGCTGCAGTCGCGGGTGCTGCGCCCGATGGCCGGTGCGCACACCCGGGTCGAGCTGCTCGGGCGCACGCTGGCGCATCCGGTGCTGCTGGCGCCGGTGGCCTACCAGCGCCTGGCGCATCCGGAGGGCGAACTCGCCACCGCGCAGGCGGCGGCCGCGCTGCAGGCGGGCATGGTGCTCAGCACCCAGTCGAGCGTGCCGGTCGAGGCGGTGGCGCACATCATGCGCCGCGATCCGGACTCGGGGCCGCTGTGGTTCCAGGTCTACATCCAGCCCGACCGAGACTTCACGCTGGCGCTGGTGCGCCGTGCCGAAGCGGCCGGCTGCGAGGCGCTGGTGCTGACGGTGGACGCCCCCGTCAGCGGCGCGCGCGACCGCGAGCGCCGCACCGGCTTCCGGCTGCCGCCGGGCGTGCGTGCGGTGCATCTGGAGGGCCTGCGCCCGCCGCCGGCACCGGCGCTGCTGCCCGGCCAGAGCGCACTCTTCGACGGCCTGCTGGCCGCCATGCCGACCTGGGACGATGTGGCCTGGCTGGTCGGGCACACCCGGCTGCCGGTGCTGCTCAAGGGCATCACGCATCCGGAGGATGCGCGTCTGGCGCGCGAGTCGGGCGCCGCAGGCCTGGTCGTCTCCAACCACGGCGGGCGCACGCTCGACACCCTGCCGGCCACCGCCGAGCTGCTGCCGCGCATCGTCGCGGCGGCGGACGGGCTGCCGGTGCTGGTCGACGGCGGCATCCGCCGTGGCACCGATGTGCTCAAGGCGCTGGGCCTGGGCGCGTCTGCGGTGCTGGTGGGCCGCCCGCAGGTGCACGCGCTGGCGGTGGCCGGCGCGCAGGGCGTGGCGCACATGCTGCGCCTGCTGCGCGACGAGCTGGAGATCGCGATGGCGCTGACCGGCTGCCGCTGCCTGGCCGAGGCAGCCGACGCGCTGTCACCACACCGGTGACAGCACGGAGGGCGGCACAGGCGCCTGCAAGCTGAACGCAGGCCGGCTTGGCTATAGTCGGGGCTCCTCCGATTCGCTGGCCGCTGCATGAAGGCTCTCCTCGTCGACGATCACACGCTGTTCCGCTCCGGCCTGATGATGCTGCTGTCCGCCCGTTTTCCCGAGGTGGAGATGCGCGAGGCCGGCGGCGTGCGCGAGGCGCTCGAGCGCCTGCAGGCCGAGCCCGACATCGAGCTGGTGCTGCTCGATCTGGGCGTCTCCGACAGCCAGGGCCTGTCGACGCTGCGCCAGCTGCGTGCGGTGTCCGACGAGCTGACCATCGTGGTGATGTCGGCCACCGATGACGCCGAGACCATGATCGCCGCGCTCAACGAGGGCGCGGCGGGCTTCATCCCGAAGACCACCCGGGGCGGCGGCGTCGAGAGTGCGCTGCGGGTGGTGCTGGGCGGGGGCGTCTACCTGCCGCCAGCGGTCTACAACGCGGTGGCGCCTGCGCCGGTGGCCTCGGTGCCCTCGGTGTCGCAGGACGCGCGCAATGCCGAGATCATCGACCGGCTCGGCCTGTCGCCGCGTCAGGTCGACGTGCTGCGGCTGCTGGCGGCCGGGCAGTCGAACAAGATCATCTGCCGCGAGCTCGATCTGGCCGAGTCCACCATCAAGACGCATCTGCTGGCGCTGTTCCGCAAGCTCGACGTGGGCTCGCGCACCGAGGCGGTGGTCACCGCGGCGCGGCTGGGGCTGCGTTTTCCCCACTGAGACGAACCGAACCGGCCCGACACGAGGAGCGATCGCCATGAACCGATTCCTGCTGCGCTGGGGCGCCAGCCTGCTGCTGGCCGGCCTGACCGGCGCCGCCGCCGCGCAGAGCGTGCTGCGCATCAGTGCAGCGCCCGACGGCCGCACGCCGGAGCAGCAGGCCGAGCAGTTCGAGCCGCTGGGCGAGTACCTGTCGAAGCGGCTGAAGACCCGCGCCCAGTGGGTGCCGTTCAAGACCGAGGCGCAGCTCTCGGCCGCGCTGCTGGCCCGCAAGGTCGACCTGGCCTGGATTCCGGCCGGCACGCTGGTGATGCTGCAGGCGCAGGCGCCCGGCCAGGTGCTGCCGCTGGTGCAGCGTGACGAGGATGCGCGCAGCCGCTCGGTCATCGTCGTGCGCGCCGATTCGGCCCTGCGCAAGCCGCAGGACCTGAAGGGGCGCACGCTCGGCTTCGGGCCGGTCAGCAGCGCCGCGGCGCACCTGATGCCGCGCGCGGCGCTGCTGGCGGCCCGGATCGAGCCCGGCCGCGATTTCAAGGTCAGCCATGCGCAGAGCGAGGACGCGGTGCTGCAGGCACTGCAGGCCGGTCAGGTCGACGCGGCGGCGTTCTCCCAGTCCACCTGGGAGGGCTGGAGCGCGGCCGCGCGCGTCGATGCTCGCCAGTGGCGGGTGCTGATGAGCACCGAGCCCCGCGCCGACCGCTCGCTGAGCGTGCGCGGCGATTTCGGCGAAGGCCACCGCAACGCGATCGCGGCGGCCTTCCTGGCGCTGGAGGCGGTGCCCGGCGGCAAGGACATCCTGCGCAGCCACGGCACCCGCCGCTTCGTGCTGGCGCCGCCCGAGGCCTTCGATCCGGTGCGCGATGCGGCCCGGCAGGCCGGGCTGATCCGCTGAGCGGCCGATGCCGGCCTGTCGCCTGGGCATAGAATCACGCCCCGTTTCCCCCTCCGACCCCGAGTCCGTATGAGCATCAAGAGCGACAAGTGGATCCGCCGCATGGCAGATCAGCACGGCATGATCGAGCCGTTCGAGCCGTCCCAGGTGCGCTTCGCTCCGGACGGCCACAAGATCGTCAGCTACGGCACCTCGAGCTACGGCTACGACATCCGCTGCGCCGACGAGTTCAAGATCTTCACCAACGTGCATTCCACGGTGGTCGACCCGAAGAACTTCGACGAGAAGAGCTTCGTCGACTTCAAGGGCGAGGTCTGCATCATCCCGCCCAACAGCTTCGCGCTGGCGCGCACGGTCGAGTATTTCCGCATCCCGCGCAGCGTGCTGACCGTCTGCCTGGGCAAGAGCACCTACGCGCGCTGCGGCATCATCGTCAACGTCACGCCCTTCGAGCCCGAGTGGGAAGGCTATGTGACGCTGGAGTTCTCCAACACCACGCCGCTGCCGGCCAAGATCTACGCCGGCGAGGGCTGCGCGCAGGTGCTGTTCTTCGAGTCCGACGAGATCTGCGAGACCAGCTACCGCGACCGCGGCGGCAAGTACCAGGGCCAGACCGGCGTCACGCTGCCGCGCACCTGAGCGCCCATGGGGGATTGCCCCGGTCCGTTTCCGGGGCGCTTTGCTAACATCGAACGGCTGTTCGTCCCATCCCGTCAATGCGGGTCGGGCGTGAAACCCTGCCGCATCGCGGCACCACGGACGAGGCGCATCCGCTCCCCCAGACATTCCGCCGCGACGGAATTCCTCCATGCGACATCTTGTCCGGCCCGCCGCACTGGTGGCCAACTTCTTCGACATGCTGCCGCCTGCGCAAGTCGCGACGGCAACCGCGATCCAGCAGGCGGTGATCGCTGCCGAGCCTGATCTGGCCCAGACGGTGCGCTGGGGCAATCTGATGTTCCTGTATCGCGGCAGCAACCTGATGGCGATGGCGCTGCACAAGGGCCAGGCGCATCTGCAGGTGCTCAACGGGGCGGAGCTGATGATGCGCTTTCCCCAGCTCGACGGCGTCGGCCGGGGCATGCGCATCCTGAAGTTCCGCTACAGCCAGCCGGTCGACGCCTTGCTGATCGGCGAGGTGGTGCGGGCCTCGCTCGGCCTGCTGCAGGCCGTTGCGCGCTGACTTCCCGTCGCTTCCTGTGACGACCCGGCCTCTGGCTCAGGCGCTGTAGCTGCGTCGGACCGGATCCTGTTCCTCGCCGGCCAGCACCGCCACCGCCCGGTCGACCGGCGCACGGCTGCGCTGCAGGCGCGCCAAGGCTTCGCGCACGCGGCCCGAGGCCTGGCTCAGCCGGTCGCGCATCGCTGTCGACAGCCGGCCCTGACGGGCCGCCGGGGTCAGCGTGTCCATCGTGCAGGCCAGCAGTTCATGCAGGCGCCGGGCCTGCGGCTCGATGCGAGCATGGTCCTGAAGCCTCAGCGCATGCTCGAGCAGCGCGATCTCGCGCTCGAGGCGGCCCATCAGCGCTTCGGGTGACAGGGCGTTCGGGGCGGGAGGCGGGGTGTGTCGTGAAGAGTTCATGGTCGACGGGGTCTCGCGTTGGCGGTCGCCGCGGCGAGCGGGCAGGGCGCCCTGTCCTCAGCGACCGGTTCCGATCTGGCCCAGCAGATCCTGGGCATTGGCCAGCAGCTTGTCGGCGATGGCTTCCGCATTGATGCGGTAGACACCGTCGGAAATGGCCTGGCGCATGCGCTGCACCTTCTCGGTGTCGAACTCCGCATTCGCGTCGGCCATGCCACCCTCGCGCAGCGCGGCGCTGGTCTCGGACATCTGCACGTTGGTGCTGCTGTCCGGGGCATCGGCCGGCGTGCCGCTGGTCGGAGCCGGAGGCGTGGCATCACGCGGTGCGGCCTCCTGCCGGACGGGCGGGGCCGTTGGATTGACCGCCGCCAGGGCTGGCGCCGGGGTGTTCAGGGGATTGCTGTTGCCGATCTTCATCACGTACTCCTGCAGACCTTGGGTGGTCCTTGTTCCGGGTGTCGAGCATTCGACTGCCAGAACACAACCCCTGTGTCGTGGCGTGTGACCGAATTCTCGCAACCTCTGTGTCAAGTTGGGTATCGGTCTGCCCGCCGGTCACTTTAGCCGGAGCGTGGAGAAGTTGTATCTGCTTGTGTATCAAATCTGCGTGAAGATGCACTTCAGGTCCGTGGGCCATCCCGGGCTCCGCAAGCCAGGGATGGCCGTCTCGTTCGGCATCACGGCGGATCTTGCGGCTCATGAGCGCACCTCGACGCGACGCTCGCCGGCAGGCCATCCGGTCACGATCTTGCCGGAAGGGGTGCGCACCCGGACCGCCTGTCCGTCCAGGCCGTTCGACAGGGCCTGGGCCTCGGTGCTGGCCGAGAAGCCTTCGCCCACATAGACCAGCGTGACCGTCTCGCCGGCGGCGAACCACTGGCGCACGCGCAGGTGCTGCGGGCGCAGCGGGGTGCCGGGCGGCAGCGTGGCGGCGAGCAGCCGTCCGACCAGCAGCTGCGGATCGCGGAACACCGGCGCTGCGGCGCTGGCGATGTCGACCTCGCGGATCTGTAGGTCCTCGGCACGGATCTCGGCGCCGGCCTGTAGCGGTCCGACGTTCACCACCGCCGGGCTCCAGACCCGCACGGTGACCGGCAGGAAGACATTCCAGTTCACCGGTCCGTCGGTGCAGCGCAGGCCCACGCGGGTGCGGCCCCAGGCGGTCGAGCCGGTCGGCAGGTAGGGTTCGATGCGCCGGCATGGCGCCAGCTTCAGGCGGGCATCGAGCTGTCCGGGCTCGATCTCGATGCGCACATCGGCGGGCAGCGCGGCGGCACCGCCACGGGCCAGTTCCATCAGCTGCTGCATGGGAATTGGCGTCGGTGCGTCGGCGTGCGCCGGCAGCGCCAGCGCCTGCATCAGCAAGGCCACCGCCGCGAGCGTCCGTGCCCCGGCCAGAGCCAGGCGTGGCGCGGTGCACCGGGCAGACGGTGCAGGCCGAGGCGCAGCGAGGGCAGCAGAGGGGGACGGTGACTCGATCATGACACGCCACTGTAGGTTGCGCCCCGGGCGTTCCAGTGCCCAAGATGGGGCGCACGCGTCGGCCTTTTCCGGTGAGCGCGGTCCCGGGGGGGCATCAAGAATGCCGCCAGATCCCCGAACCCCGACCCCGATGCCGAGGATGTCATGCTGAACCGTCTCGACAGCTCGCTGGGCTTCCAGTCCCAGGCCCTGCTGCTGCGCGCCGAGCGCCAGCGGCTGATCGCGAGCAACATCGCCAATGCCGACACGCCCGGCTACCAGGCGCGCGATCTCGACTTCGCCACCGCGCTGCGTCAGGCCACCGGCGGCTCCACGGTGCCTGCGGTGGCGATGGCCGGCACCAGCGAGCGCCACCTCGGTATCGGCCGGTTGCCCGCCACACGTGAGGCCTCGCTGCTGTACGCGCTGCCGAGCCAGACCAACCTCGACGGCAATTCCGTCGACATGGACCGCGAGCGTGCCAGCTTCGCCGACAACGCGGTCAAGTACGAGGCCTCGCTGCGCTTCATCAACGGCAGCGTGCGCACCATGCTCGATGCCATCAAGGGGCAATGATGTCTCTGCTCAGGATCTTCCATGTCTCCGGCAGCGCGGTCAGCGCGCAGAGCCAGCGGCTCAACACCGTCTCGTCCAATCTCGCCAATGCCGACACCGTGGCCGGCCCGGACGGCAAGAGCTTCAAGGCCCGCCAGGTGGTCTTCCAGACCCTGCCGATGAGCGACGACGCCAGCAGCGTCGGCGTCAAGGTCTCGGCGGTGCGCGAGGACGACACGCCGGGCCGCCGCATCCACGACCCCGCCCACCCGAATGCCGATGCCGAGGGCTATGTGACCTTCAGCAACGTCAATCCGGTGGAGGAGATGGTCAACATGATCTCCGCCTCGCGTTCCTACCAGAACAACGTCGAGGTGATGAACACCGCCAAGTCCCTGCTGCTGAAGACGCTGCAGATGGGCCAGGGCTGAGGCTGACACCAGGCCGCAGGACCACCATGACCACCACCACTTCGTCGACCGCATCGTCCACCAGCGCGCTGGTCGCGCAGATCAACGCCAGCTCGTCAGGCAGCTCGAGCGGCACCGCCAGCACCACGAAGGCGATGTCGGACCAGTTCCTGAAGCTGCTGATCACGCAGATCCAGAACCAGGACCCGCTCAACCCGACCGACAACGCGCAGTTCACCAGCCAGCTCGCGCAGATCAACACCGTCTCCGGCCTCGAGAAGGTCAACGAGAGCATCTCGTCGATGTCGAGCCAGTTCCTGCAGATGCAGGCGATGCAGAGCGCCTCGCTGGTCGGGCGCTCGGTGATCGTGCCGGGCAACGCGCTGACGGTGTCCGACGGCAAGGCCACCGGCCAGTTCGAGCTGTCCAGCGCGGCCGACTCGGTCAAGGTCGATGTGCTCTCCAGCGCCGGGCGGGTGATCGACACCATCGACATCGGCGCCGAGACCTCCGGCCGCCACCAGTTCAGCTGGACGCCGGCCGAGGGCGTCGACACCACCGGCCTGCGCTTCCGCGTCAGCGCCACCCGGGGCACCGCCGCGGTGAGCAGCACCGCGCTGCAGAGCCAGCAGATCACCTCGGTGGCCGCCGGCAGCAGCGGCAGCGCCTCGATGAACCTGACGCTGAAGGACGGATCGACCGTCGCCTACAGCGCAGTGCGTGCCTTCGGCAGCTGAACCCGTCGTCTTCTCTCCCCGAATTTCCCCCCAGGAGTCCCCCATGAGCTTTCAGCAAGGCCTGTCGGGCCTGAACGCCACCAGCAAGAGCCTCGAGGTCATCGGCAACAACATCGCCAATGCCGGCACCTATGGCGCCAAGGCCGCGCGGGCCGAGTTCGCCGACCTCTATGCCCGTTCGCTCGGTGGCGCGAATGCGGCCGGCATCGGCGTGCAGGTGGCCAACATCGCACAGCAGTTCTCCCAGGGCGGCATCGTCTCGACCAACAACCTGATGGATGTGGCGATCAACGGCGACGGCTTCTTCCAGATGCAGGACACCAGCGGCCAGATGCTGTATTCGCGCAATGGCCAGTTCAAGCTCGACAGCGATGGCTTCATCGTCAACGGCGCCGGGCATCGCCTGCTGGGCTATCCGGTCGACAACGTCGGCAATCTGGTGACGCAGGTGCGCTCGCAGCTGCAGCTGCCCACCGTGGGCATCGCCCCGAAAGCCACCGAGGAGGTCAAGTTCGAGATGAACCTGGACTCGCGCAAGACCGCGGTGGCCGGTGCCATCGACTACGACGATCCGGCCACCTATCACAACGCCACCTCGGTGCGCATCTACGACGCCAAGGGCCAGCCGGTCGACGTGACGCTGTACTTCCAGAAGACCGGCACCGACAGCTGGAACATCTACACCACCGCACCGGACGTGAACGGCGACGGCACGCCCGAGCAGATCGACGTCTCGGCGGTGACCTTCGACTCCAACGGCCTGAATCCCAGCGTGACCGAGCTGACGCTGAACATTCCGGGGGGCGGTGCGGCCTACGATCCGATCAGCAACATCAAGCTCGACCTGTCCGGCCTGACCCAGTTCGGCGGCAACTTCGGCGTGACCGATGTCAGCCAGGACGGCTATGCGCCGGGCCAGCTGACCCAGCTCACCATCGAGGAGGACGGCGTCATCACCGCCCGCTACTCGAACAGCATGACCCAGACCGCCGGCCAGATCGAGCTGGCGAACTTCCGCAACCCGCAGGGCCTGAAGTCGATGGGCGGCAATGTCTGGGCCTCGAGCTTCGCCTCGGGCGATCCGATCGCCGGCGTGCCGGGATCGGCCACGCTGGGCCTGCTGAAGTCGGGGGCGCTGGAAGAGTCCAACGTCGACATGACCGCCGAGCTGGTCAACATGATCACCGTGCAGCGCCTCTACCAGGCCAATGCGCAGACGATCAAGACGCAGGATTCGGTGCTGCAGACGCTGGTGAGCCTGCGCTGAGCGGCCGGCCCATCCACTGAACGGAGCCGGCGATGGACCGCAGGATCTACCTCTCGATGTCGGGCGCGAAGGCGACGATGCAGCGCCAGGACGTGCTGGCCAACAATCTGGCCAATGTGTCGACCGCAGGCTTCCGCGAGGAGCTGCAGGCCTTCCGCGCGGTGCCGGTGCGCGGCGACGGCGCCACGACGCGGGCCTATGCGCTGGAGACCACGACCGGCTACAACCCGGCGCCGGGCCAGGTCATGGCCACCGGCCGCGCGCTCGACGTCGCGGCTCAGGGCAATGCCTGGTTTGCGGTCCAGGCGCTGGACGGCACCGAGGCCTACACCCGCGCCGGCGGCTTCGAGACCACCGCCGACGGCACGCTGGTGACCCGCTCCGGCGGCCTGCCGGTGATCGGCGAGGGCGGCCCGATCTCGATTCCCGCCAATGCCGAGGTCACGATCGGTGACGACGGCACCGTCGCGGCCAAGGTGCCGGGCGGCGCCTCGACCGCGGTCGGCCGGCTCAAGCTGGTGGTGCCGGAGGCCGCGCTCAAGCGGGGCGACGACGGCCTGTTCCGCGCCGAGGGCGGCGATCTGGCGGCCGAGCCGACCGCACGCGTCACCCAGGGCGCGCTGGAGGGCTCGAATGTCAGCGCCGTCGGCACGATGGTGGCGATGATCGCCGCCGCGCGCCAGTTCGAGGCCCAGACCAAGGCGATGCAGACCGCCGAGAAGGACGAGCAGCAGGCCCAGCAGCTGCTGTCGATGAACTGATCCCGAACGGATCCCGAACGGATCCCGAACGGATCTGAACCGACCATGAACAAGGAGCCGACGCCATGATGCGCGCGCTGTGGATCTCGAAGACCGGCATGGAAGCCCAGCAGACTCAGCTGGATGTCGTCTCGCACAATCTGGCCAACGTGGCCACCAACGGGTTCAAGAAGTCGCATGCGGTCTTCGAGGACCTGATGTACCAGTCGCTGCGCCAGACCGGTGCCTCCAACGGCGAGCAGGCGCAGCTGCCCACCGGCCTGCAGGTCGGCCTGGGCGTGCGCACGGTGGCGACCTCGCGCCAGTTCAGCCAGGGCACGCTGCAGCAGACCACCAATCCGCTGGATGTCGCGATCAAGGGCAACGGCTTCTTCCAGGTGCAGATGCCCGACGGCACCACCGGCTATACCCGCGACGGCGCCTTCCAGGTCAGCTCGACCGGCCAGCTGGTGACCAACAACGGCCAGCAAGTGCTGCCCGGCGTGACGATTCCGGCCAATGCCCAGTCGGTCACCGTCGGCGCCGACGGCACCGTCTCGGTGGCGGTGCCGGGTCAGGCTGCGCCGCAGCAGGTCGGCCAGCTGACGCTGGCGAACTTCGTCAATCCGGCCGGTCTGGAGCCGCGCGGCCAGAATCTGTACACCGAGACGGCCTCGTCGGGCACGCCGAACGTGGCCGCGCCCGGCGCGGACGGCACCGGCAGCCTGGCGCAGGGCTTCGTCGAGTCCTCGAACGTCAATGTGGTCGAGGAGCTGATCGGCATGATCCAGACCCAGCGCGCCTACGAGCTGAACTCGAAGGCGATCTCGACCTCGGACCAGATGCTGCAGCGTCTGGCGCAGCTGTGACCGCGCCGGCTTCGCGGCGATGCGTCCTGGGTGCGGCGCGCATCGCGTCGGCCGGCGCCCTGCTGCTGGCCGGCTGCCAGACGACGATGCTGCCCACGGTCGCCAAGGTCGACATGCCCGAGACGCCGGTGGTGCGCCCCTACGCGCAGCCGGTGCCGGTGCGCGCCAACGGCTCGATCTACCAGGCCAGCCAGTACCGGCCGCTGTTCGAGGATCACCGCGCCCGGCTGGTGGGCGACACCATCACGGTGCAGATCATCGAGCGGGTCAGCGCCAGCTCCAACTCGACCAGCACGGTCGAGAAGAAGGGCGAGCTGTCGGGCTCGATCACCGCGCTGCCGATGCTGTCGGCCAACTCCTTCACCCGTGCGGGCGTGGGCGGCAGCAGTGCCAACACCTTCAGCGGCAAGGGCGGCACCCAGAACAGCAACAACTTCAGCGGCACGATCACCGCCACCGTCGTCGACGTGCTGCCCAACGGGCATCTGATCGTCGCCGGAGAGAAGCAGATCGGCGTCAACGACAACGTCGACGTGCTGCGCTTTTCCGGCCAGATCGATCCGCGGGTGATCCAGCCGGGCAACCAGGTCGCGTCGGCGCAGATCGCCAATGTGCGTGTCGAGCAGAAGGGCCGGGGCGGCCAGGCCGACGCGCAGCAGATCGGCTGGCTGTCGCGCTTCTTTCTCAACCTGATGCCGATCTGAGGCCCTTGCGGGCAGCACGATCGGCGGAGTTCCCGATGTCCAGTCTCCTGATGCTCCGGCGCTCGCCGGTCCTGCCGGTCGGCGTGGTGATGCTGCTGGCGCTGCTGTCGGCCTGGGTCACGCCGGTGCAGGCTGCGCCGGCGGCGGCGCCGGTGGTGCAGCCGGCCACCGCCACCACCGCACGCATCAAGGAGGTCGCCACCGTGCAGGGCGTGCGGCCCAACCAGCTCATCGGCTACGGCCTGGTGGTCGGCCTGGACGGCACCGGCGACCAGACCACGCAGACGCCCTTCACCACCCAGAGCCTGAACGCGATGCTGCAGCAGCTCGGGGTCACGGTGCCGGCCGGCACCTCGATGCAGCTGAAGAACGTCGCCGCGGTGCTGGTGACCGCCACGCTGCCGCCCTTCGCGCAGCCCGGCCAGCTGCTCGACATCACCGTCTCCTCGCTGGGCAATGCCAAGAGCCTGCGCGGCGGCACGCTGGTGGCCACGCCGCTGCGCGGCGCCGACAACCAGATCTATGCGCTGGCCCAGGGCAACCTGATGGTGGGCGGCGCCGGCGCTTCGGCCGGTGGCTCGAAGGTGCAGGTCAACCATCTGCTGGCCGGACGCATTCCGGGCGGCGCCACCGTCGAGCGCGGCGTGCTCAGCCCGCTGGGGCAGGGCGATGCGCTGCAGCTCGATCTCTCCAGCAGCGACTACGCCACCGCCCGCGCGGTGGCCGGTGCGATCAACACCCGCTTCGGCGCCGGCACCGCCCAGGCGCTCGACGGCCGGGTTGTCAAGGTGCGTCTGCCGCCCACGCCCGACGAGCGGGTCAGCTTCATGGCCGAGGTCGAGAACCTCAAGGTCGAGATGGCCGCACCGGCGGCCAAGGTGGTGGTCAATGCCCGCACCGGTTCGGTGGTGATGAACCAGGCCGTCACGCTCGGTCCCTGCGCGGTGGCGCACGGCAATCTCTCGGTGACCATCAGCACCACGCCGCAGGTCAGCCAGCCCGCGCCGCTGTCGGGCGGCCAGACCGTGGTGACCGAGAAGAGCGACATCAAGATGCAGCAGGACGGCGGCGCGCTGATCCAGCTGCCCGCCGGCACCCGGCTGACCGAGGTGGTCAAGGCGCTGAACTCGCTCGGCGCCACGCCCGCCGATCTGCTGACCATCCTGCAGGCGATCAAGGCGGCCGGTGCCCTGCAGGCCGAACTCGAGGTGATCTGACATGGTCTCGTCCCCGCAGCAGCTCGCCGCCGGCGGCGCTTCCCTCCAGGCCCTGCGGCGTGCCGCCGCCGAGGATCCGAAGGCGGCGATCCGCGAGGTCTCGAAGCAGTTCGAGGCGCTGTTCATGCAGGAGCTGATGAAGAGCATGCGCTCCACCACGATGTCGGAGGGCCTGTTCGAGAACCAGGCCACCGGCATGGGCCGCGACATGCTCGACCAGCAGTACGCGGTGCAGATGTCGGGCCAGCCCGGCGGCCTGGCCGCGGCGATCGCGCGCCAGCTCGAGCGTCAGGCCGGTCTGCCGGCGGGTGCCGCCGGCCTGGGCGGCGCTGCCCCGGAGCCGGGCGCGATGACGATGCTGCCGATGTCGACCTGGGCGATGAACGCGATGGCCGGGCGCCGTGCCGCACCTGCAGTCGCGCCGGTCGACCGCGACGACGAGGCCAGCGTTGCCGGCGCGGTGGCGCGCGATCCTGGCGCCAGCGCCCGCCAGTTCATCGGCCGCCATGCCGAGGCGGCGCAGGCGGTGGCGCGCAGCAGCGGCATTCCGGCCGACTTCATGCTGGCGCAGGCCGCCCACGAGACCGGCTGGGGCCGGCGCGAGATCCGCGGCAGCGATGGCAGCAACTCGCACAACCTGTTCGGCATCAAGGCCGGTGCCGGCTGGACCGGCCCGACGGTGACCATCACCACCACCGAGGTCATCGACGGCATGCCCCGCAAGGTGCGGGCGAACTTCCGCGCCTATGCGTCCTACGAGGAGAGCTTCCGCGACTACGCCCGGCTGATCGGCACCAGTCCGCGCTATGCCGAGGCGATGCGCTCGACCGGCGACGCCGCCGCCTTCGCCGGCAGCCTGCAGCGCGCCGGCTATGCGACCGATCCGGACTACGCCGGCAAGCTCAAGCGTGTGATTGATACGACTCGCAGGCTTCAGCGCCACCTGGGTTCTGCCGACATCACCTCATGAGTTCTTGCAGTTCGAGTGCGGCCTTTGCGTGATGCGGGTTGGCCACCGCCTCGACATCCTGACTTTCCGAATTCCAGCGTTCCGATCCAGACATCACCGAGACCGTCATGAGCACCTCCATCCTGATGAACATGAGCGTGCAGGCGATGTTCGCCGCGCAGGCGCAGATCGCCACCGCAGGCCACAACATCGTCAACGCCAGCGTCAAGGGCTACTCGCGCCAGGAGGTCAAGCTCGGCACGATGGCCGGCCAGGAGACGTCCGCCGGCTACATCGGCCGGGGCGTGTCGGTGCAGACCATCGAGCGCTCGCACAACACCTTTCTCGGTGGGCAGGTGATCCAGACCCAGTCGCAGGCCGCGGCCGACGGGGCCCGCTTCGGTCTGCTCGAGCAGCTCGAGAGCGCCTACGGCATGGGCGAGGAGGGTCTGGGCCAGGCCACCGCCGATCTGTATGCCTCCTTCTCCGACCTGTCGAGCGCACCGAAGGACGAGTCGGTGCGCGAGGTGGTGCTGGGCAAGGTCCAGGAGCTGACCTCGCGCTTCCGCTCCACCGGTGACCAGATCGAGCAGCTGCACGAGTCGACGCTGTCGGAGATCGAGGACCAGGTCTCGCTGGTCAACGGCCTGACCGCCAAGATCGCCACGCTCAACGGCAAGCTGGCTGGCACCGGCGCCCAGGCCAACCAGCCCAACGATCTGCTCGACCAGCGCGATCAGCTGATCAAGGAACTGAGCCAGCACATCGATGTCAGCCGCGTCGAGACCCGCGGCGCCGACGGCAAGCCCGATGGCACCGTCAGCCTGTTCGTCGCCGGCGGCCAGGCGCTGGTGCTGGGGGGCGACACCCGCGAGCTGGGCGTGCGCATCTCGCAGGGCTCGCCGCAGGTGGCCAGCCTGGAGATCGAGGCCAGCGGCACGAAGCGGCCGCTGGATTCGGCCAGCGTGACCGGCGGCAGCATCGGTGGCCTGCTGCGCTTCCAGAACGAGGATCTGCCGGAGGCGCGCAGCCAGCTCGGCATGCTGGCCGCGGTGCTGGCCGACACGATCAACACCCAGCATGCCCAGGGCACCGATCTGGACGGCCGCACCGGCGGCGACCTGCTCAGCGTCGGCGAGGCCACCGTGCGCCCGTCGGACCGCAATGCCCGCGATGCCTTCGGCCAGCCGGCCACCTCGGTGCAGATCACCCGGGTCGCCGGCCAGGGCAGCGCGCTGCGCGCCAGCGACTACGAGCTGCGCGCCGATCCGGCCGATCCGTCCGCCTACCAGGTCACCCGGACCTCGGACGGCACCGTCTTCTCGGGCGTGGCCAGTGGCACGACCATCGACGGCTTCCGGATCGACATCAGCGGTGCGGCGATGGCCACGGGCGACCGCTTCACGCTGCAGCCGGTCAGCCAGGCGGCCCAGAATGCCCGCTCGGCCATCACCGACGGCCGCCGCATCGCCGCAGCCGGCGCCAGCTCGGCCGGCTCGGGCAATGCCAACGCGCTGAAGCTGCAGGCGCTGACCACCGCCAAGACCTTCGAGGGCCGCTCCTTCACCGACGCGCACTCGCGCATGGTCGCCGACCTGGGCGTGAAGGTGCAGCGCGCCGAGTCCGATGCAGATGCCTCGACCAAGGTCGCCGACCGGGTCACCGAGCAGATCAGCTCGGAGACCGGCGTGAACCTCGAGGAGGAGGCAGCGCGCCTGATCCAGTTCCAGCAGAACTACCAGGTGGCGGCCAAGGTGCTGACCACCACCCAGAAGATCTTCGACACCATCCTGTCGATCATGAACTGAGCCTGCCCTGAGACGGCAACGAACCAGGAGCCTTGCCATGAGCTACCGCATCGCCTCGGCCCAGAGCCGGGATTCCAGCCTGATCGCGCTGCAGCGCCACGAGAAGTCCCTGAGCGAGGCGCGAGAGCGCCTGATCAGCGGGCGTCGGGTCGACAAGCCCAGCGACGATCCGGCCGCCGCAGCCCGCGCCGAGCGGGCCCGCGTCAACCAGACCCGCAGCGAGGGTCTGCTGCGCTCGATGGAGGCCAGCCGCACCGCGATGTCGCTGGCCGAATCGACGATGGGCGGCGCGATCGAGCTGCTGCAGGGCGCACGCGAGACGATCGTGGGTGCCGGCAACGGCATCTACAACGCCGCCGACCGCACCTCGCTGGCCGAGAGCCTCAAGCATGTGCGCGGCGAGCTGCTGCGTCTGGCCAACACCACCGACACCGGCGACCACTACATCTTCGGCGGCCAGGCGGCCGAACGGGTGCCCTTCGTCGACACCGCGGGCGGCGTGGTCTTCAATGGCGTGGCCGAGAGTGCGCAGGGCTCGCTCGACGAGGCGCTGCCGCTGACGCTCGACGGCGAGGCCGCCTGGCTGGGCGCGCGCAGCGGCAACGGCGTGTTCAAGACCGCACCCGGCAACCTTGGCGCGGGCAGCACCGCCTGGATCGGCGCAGGCAGCGTCAGCAACCCGTCGGCGCTGGAGCTGGGCGCGGGCGAGAGCTATGCGCTGACCTTCTCCGACAGTTCCACCTACACCGTGACCCGCATCGCGGCCGACGGCAGCAGCTCGCCCTATCCGGATGCGGCTGGCAGCACCCGGGCCTATGTGTCCGGTCAGACGATCACCGCGCTGCCGGGCATGAGCTTCGCGATCAGCGGCACGCCGCAGGCGGGCGATGTCTTCACCGTCGAGCCCTCGACCGAGGATCTCAGCGTCTTCGACGCGCTCGACAAGGTGATCTCGGTGCTGTCGGACAAGTCGGCGGGCAGCGGTGCGCTCGATCAGGCGCGCAACTCCGGACTGCGCGACATCGACCAGGTGCTGTCGAACCTGCAGATGATGCGCTCGCGCTCCGGTGACACGCTCAATCGCCTCGACGGCTTCGAGTCGCGCACCGACAGCCGCATCGAGGCCGATCAGGTCATCCGCTCCAAGGCCGAGGATCTGGATCTGGCCGAGGCGATCTCCGATCTGAGCACCAAGGAAACGGTCTACCAGGCGGCACTGAAGTCCTACGCGACCATGGGCAAGATGTCGCTGTTCGACTACATCGGCACCTGATGCCGCCGCCCGCGCGACTCGTCGCCGCCGATCAACTCCCGAGCCCGATCTTCCCATCATGCTGTTTCCGGACGCCCCCATCCTCGGGCAGGTCGCGCTGAGCTATTGCCCGATCATCGACCGTCACCGCAACGTGATGGCCACCCGCCTGACGGTCTTCCCGCTCGGGCAGGCCCGCTGGCTGCCGGTGGGCGAGCTGCTGCGCACCGTCAGCGAGGTCTGGCCGCAGGACGGGCCTCAGGTGGTGCTGTCGGTGCGCTGCGAGAGCCTGCTGGCCGATCTGCTGATGGTCCAGCCGTCCGCCAACGTGGTGATCGAGGTGCCGAAGTTCATGGCGGGCGATCCGGCGCACCGCGACGACATCCTGCAGCTGGCGGCCAACGGCAACATGCTGCTGCTGTCCGGGCGGCCCAACCATCCGCTGCCGCGCGAGCTGCTGGGCGCCTTCCGCTACTCGATCATCGACCTGGCCGACGAGCGCCGGCTCGATGCCGGACCGCCGCCGCCGGGCGTGACCCGCTCGATCGGCTTCTTCCAGGAGGGCGTGACCACGATCGCGCAGATGGAGGGTGCCTTCCGGCGCGGCGCGATCGCGGTGCTGGGCTGGCCGGTCGACGAGGCGGTCAAGCCGCGTCGCGGCAGCAGCGGCGGCATCCGCCCGGACCTGCAGGTCACGCTCGACCTGATCAACCAGGTCAACAACGAGGAGCCGCTGTCGGTGCTCGAGGCCACGCTCAAGCGCGATCCCTCGCTGGCCTTCAAGCTGATGCGCTACATCAACTCGCCGGTCTTCGGGCTGACGGTCGAGGTGACCTCGTTCTCGCATGCGGTGATGCTGCTGGGCTACCAGCGCCTGAAGCGCTGGCTGTCGCTGCTGCTGGTGACCGCCGGCAATGACCAGAACCAGCGCCCGGTCATGTTCGCCGCGGTGCGTCGCGGCCTGCTGATGGAGGCGCTGGCCGGCGAGAACGCCGGCAGCGAGGAGCGCAGCGAGATGTTCATCTGCGGCGTGTTCTCGCTGCTGGACCGGATGTTCCAGAAGCCCTTCGACGAGCTGCTGTCGACCTTGCCGGTGCCCGCCGATGTGCATGCGGCGCTGGTCGGGGAGAGCGGCCCCTACCACTGCGTGCTCGAGCTGGTGCGCACGCTGGAAGGGGGCAGCGGCCTGGATGTGCGTGACCATGTCCAGGCCTGCAATCTGTCGATGCGGCATGTCAATCGGGCGCTGCTGCGCTCGCTGGGCAGCGCGCTGCATGTGGGCTGATCCGCAGGCGACACCCCATGAGGGCGTGACATAGCGGACAGCCCCCGGCCTGAGGCCGGGCAGACAGGCTGCTGGATCCGGAAAAGTCCGTGGGGGCTGCCTACACTGCAGCCATGTTCGCGCCTGCTCCGTCGGCTGCCGCCGATCTTCTCCTGCTGCCGTCCGCGCTGCTCGATGCGCTGTCCGACCCGGTCCTGGTGATCGGGCCGGATGCGCGGCTCGAGCGGCTCAACCGTGCTGCGCTGCGCCGTCTGGCGCTCGAGCCCGGAACGGCACTGGCCGATCTGCGCCCGGTGCTGGGCGATCGCCTGCATGCCCGGCTGCATGCGGCGCTGGTCGGAGACAGGCCGCTGCCGCCCGCCCCGGGCGATGCCGGCGCGCTGGTGGCGCTCGGCCAGGGGCGCTGGGCCCTGGTGCTGCCGGCCGCTCAGGGCCCCGCCGGGCCGGATCTGGCGTCGCTGCCCGCCGACGAGGCGACGGCGCTGCGCGAGCAGCTGGAGCGGCTGTCGCACGAGCATCTGCACTGGTTCGAATCGGTGCCGGTCGGTCTGGTGCTGTTCGACGCGACCGGGCTGGTGCTGCAGTCGAATGTGCGGCTGGCCCAGCTGGTCGGCGAGGTGCCGGTCGACCTGGGCGAGGCCGGCGCGCTGCTGCGCGGCCTGCTGGGCTGGGGCGAGGGCGTGCTGGACAGCCTGCAGCCTGGCGACGGCAGCTGGCGGGTGTGCCAGCTGCAGGAGTCCGCCGGCCAGACCGGGCGCTGGCTGCGTGCACGGGTGCGCTGCAGCGGCCTGCGCCAGGGCGTGCGCCGCTATCTCGGTCTGATCGAGGACTGCAGCGCCGAACACCAGCGCGACCAGGCCGAGCAGATGCTGGAGGAGCTGCGCGGCATCGTCGAGAGCTCGCCGGTGGGCATCGCCTCGCTGCGGGGCTTTCGCGTGGTGCACAGCAACCGGCGCTTCGAGCGCATGCTTCAGGTGCCCGCCGGCGAGGCGCTGGGCGCCGACATCCGCCGGCTGCTGTGCACCGGCACCGGCGAGGCGGCCGACACCGCCTATGACGAGGACGGCCCGATCGGCGCGGCGCTGGCCGATGGCGGCCTGCACGAGACCGAGATCGAGGTGCGTGGCGACGATGGCCAGGCCCACTGGCACGCGCTGTCGATCCGCCGCATCGGCCCGCCCGGCGAGGCGCCGCAGGCGATCGCGGTGCTCAGCGAGATCACCCGGCTGAAGACCCAGCAGGTCGAGCTCGAGCATCTGGCGCTGGAGCGCGAGCGCATGGCGCTGGCGCTGGGCCAGCAGGCCGACCGCACCCGTGCGGTGCTCGACTCGGTGCTGGTGGGCATCGTGACCGCCGACGAGCGCGGTCGCATCCTGTGGCTGAACCGCTCGGCGCGGCGCATGTTCGGCGGTGACCTGGGCGACTTTCTCGGCCGGCCGCTCGACATCGTCGCCACGACGCAGGCCTCGCATCCCTTCCGCCGCACGGTGGCGCTGTTCGAGGCGCTGCGCGACGGCGAGGCGGTGCAGTTCGAGTGCCAGGTCCAGGCCTGCGACGGGCGCACCTTCTGGATCGTCGGCAATGCGGTGGCCACCCAGGGGCTGGACGGCCGGCGCGAGATGACCTTCGCGATGATGGACATCGACCAGCGCCGCCAGGCCGAGGCCCGCATCGCGGAGGCGCAGAGTTCGCTGCAGCGCATCATCGAGGCCGCGCCGATGGCGATCGCGGTCTGCGATGCCGCGACGATGGCGGTGCAGCAGCTCAACCATGTTGCCGCCGGCCTGTGCGGCGTGGTCGCGCCCGAGCAGGCCATCGGCCGCACACCCGAGGATCTCTATCCGCTGGAGGTGGCGCAGCGGCTGCGCGCCGACTTCGACGCCGCGCTGGCGCAGCCGCAAGGCGTGACGCAGCGCGAGTACATGCTGCGCCGCAAGGGGGTCGACGAGGTCTGGGACGCGCGCTTCCTGCCGCTGGCGCGCGGCGCAGGCCGGGTCGACCAGCTGCTGATGGTGGCCACCGATGTCAGCGCCCAGCGTGCGGCCCAGAAGGCCGAGCTGGAGGCGGCGATCGCGCAGCGCGAGATGCTGGTGCAGGAGGTTCACCACCGCATCAAGAACAATCTGCAGGGCGTGGCCGGCCTGATGCAGCAGGCGGCGAACCGCCGCCCCGAAGTGCGTCCGCTGATCGCCGAGGTGGTCGGCCAGGTCCAGGCGATCGCGCAGGTCTACGGCCTGCAGGTCGGCAACACCGGACTGCTGGCGGTGCGCAGCGTGGTCGAGGCGATCGCGCAGTCGGTGCAGCGCACCTTCGGGCACCCGATCGAGCTGCAGCTCGATCAGCGTGACGGCGCGCCCGCCTGGGTGCTGCCCGAGGCCGAGTCGATCCCGATCGCGCTGACGCTCAACGAGCTGTTCACCAACGCGGTCAAGCACAGCGCCTCGGCCGAGGCGCCGGTGCACTGCCGGCTGGCGCTGCAGGCCGATGCGGTCGAGATCGTCATCCGCAATGCCGGGCGGCTGCACGAGGGCTTCCGCATCGATCACCGGCCGGCCACCGTTTCCGGCCTGGGCCTGGTGCGTGCGCTGCTGCCGCGCCGCCAGGCCAGCCTGACGATGGACGCGGCGGACGGCTGGGTGCGCGCCACCGTGCGGCTCGGCCCGCCCGTGGTGCGCGACGGTGCCGGAGCGGCTGCCGCCGCGCGACAATCGTCGGCCCCTTCGCCTTCCACCTCCCCCGCAACGCATGCATCAGCAAGGCAGGAACACGGTGTCTGACAGATCCGCCGCCCCTTTCCCGGCTCCTCCTGCGGCTGCCGCCTCGCGCGGTCGCATCCTGGTCGTCGACGATGACCGCCTGGTGCTGGCCACCGTGGTGCACGGGCTGGCCGACGCCGGCTTCGACATCATCGATGCCGACAACGGCGACGACGCCATCCTGCTGGCGCGCGAGCACCGCCCGGACCTGGCGCTGCTCGACATCCGCATGGACGGCATGAGCGGCTTCGATGTCGCGCGCTACCTGCGCGACGCGCTGCAGGTGCCCTTCGTCTTCCTGTCGGCCTTCTCCGACGAGGCGACGCTGGCGCAGATCCGTGCGCTGGGCGCGCTGGCCTCGCTGGTCAAGCCGCTCGACATCGCGCAGATCATCCCGGCGGTCGAGCAGGCGCTGGCGCAGGTGCGCAGCCAGCGCGACGCCGTGCTGCAGCCGCCCGAGTCCGTGCCGGTGGCGGCCGTCACCCGCGTGCCGGCCGAGGCGCCGGCGGAGCCGAAGCCGCTCGACGACATGGTCGCGATCGCGGTCGGCATCGTGATGCACCGCTTCTCGCTGGACCGCGCCGCCGCGCTGCAGCGCCTGGAGCGCCTGGCTCGCCAGGAAGGCCGGCCGCTGCCGCAGAGCTGTCGCGCGATGGTGGAGGCGCTGGAGCGGCTGGCGCTGGCGGGGGGGATCTGAGCTTCGGCCTTGGTCGCCGCCGGGCGTGGTTCGGCCCAGCGTTCAGCCCAGCGTGAACCAGAACGTCGCCCCCTGATTGACCGCCGCCTCGGCGCGGATGTCGCCGCCGTGGCGGCGCAGGATGCGCCGCACCGAGGCCAGGCCGACGCCGGTGCCGGCGAACTCGGTGGCGCCGTGCAGGCGCTGGAAGGCGCCGAACAGCCGGCTGGCGAAGCGCATGTCGAAGCCGGCGCCGTTGTCGCGCACGAAGAAGGACTCGCGCTCGTGCACCGGGTCGCGGGCGCGGCCGAACTCGATCCGCGCGTTCTCGCGGCGCGACGAGTACTTCCAGGCATTGCCGATCAGGTTGTCGAGCACGATGCGCAGCAGGGCCGGGTCGCCGCTGGCGCGCAGGCCCTCGGCGATCTGCACCTCGACCTGGCGCTCGGGCGACTGCTGGCGCAGCTCCTCGATGACCTGCCGGGCCATCGCGCTCAGGTCGACCTCGACCGACTGCAGCGGCTGGGTCGACAGCCGCGACAGCGCCAGCAGCGCGTCGATCATGCCGTTCATGCGGGTGGCCGCGCCCATGATGCGTTCGAGATGGTCGTTGCCGACCCGGTCGAGCAGGTGGCCGTAGTCCTCGCGCACGATCCGGGTGAAGCCCTCGATGACGCGGATCGGCGCGCGCAGGTCGTGCGAGACGGTGTAGACGATCGCGGCGCGGTCGTCCTCGGCGGCGCGGACTTCGGGTGCGGCCTCGGTGGCGGACGAGGCGTCGGCCGAGGCCTCGGGCGGGGACGGCGGGGTGGGGGACTCGGGTTCGGCGGCCGGGGGCAGCCACAGCACCAGGCTGCCGTCCGGCAGGTCGATGCGTCGCGCCCGCGCGCCAGGGGCCGCGCTGCGGCCCACCAGCTCCGCCAGCATCCGGTCGAGCGCGAGGCTGTCCTGCGGTGGCAGGGTAGCGCGGGCCATCTCGTTGGCGCTCAGCAGCTGCCACGGCGATGTCGCCGCCCGGGACGGCCGCAGCAGCACCGCTGGCCCGGGCAGGCCCTGCAGCAGCTGGCGCTGCAGCTCGAGCAGCTGGGCGACGCTCAGGCGCAGCGCCGGGGGCTGCAGGGCCTCGGCGCCGGGCTGCTGCGGCAGTCGCGAGGCCCCTGAAGGCGGCTCCGCCTCGGTCGATCGATGCAGACCCTTCAGTCCTGTCAGACCCGCCAGGCGCATCAGCAGGGCCTGAAGCTGCGCCACCAGCGCGGCCAGCACCAGCATGAGCAGGGTCAGCAGGGCGGCCATCGGCAGGGCGGGCGGGGACCGGCCAGCCAGTGCACGCACAGCAGCAGCAGCGTCGCGGTCACGACGATGCCGCCCAGGCGGGCTGCCAGGGGCCAGGAGGCCGGTTCGCGCGGTGGCAGGGACATGGCGGGCGATTGTAGGGACGGCTCCCGCCGATGCCCGGCACCGATGCGGGAAAGCATCATGCCCGTTTCCGAGTTCGGCGAAATTGCGCGTTCGAGGGGTCTGGTGCCGCTTCTTCGCGGCTTGAGGCGGATGGGCAGCGCCTATGCTGCGCGCAGTCCGGATCCGGTGGTCGCGCATCCGTCCTGAGAAACCCGTCTCCGATCCCGGTCCTGCCCGCCGATCCTGTCTGCCATGTCGCCTGATTCCGTCCTGCACCACGAGCCCGAGGCGGGCAGCCCGGTCCTGCGGCTGGCCCGGCGGCTGCGCGCCTGCACGACTCTGGGCGAGGCGCTGGCGCAGGCCCTCGAGGGGCTGCGCCAGCACACCGGCGCGTCCGGCGGCAGCGTACTGAAAGTGGAGAACGGACAGCCGGGCTGCGTGCTGCTGCGGCCCTGGCCGCTGTCGTCATGGCCGGACGAGGACCGCATCGATCTCGACCAGCTGGCGCCCTGTGCGCCGGGCCAGGGCGCGCTCGGTCAGGCCCTGTCCACGCTGGCGCCGGCCCAGGGCCGGATCCGCCCCGATGCCCTCGTGCCGATGCCCTGGTGGCCGCCGGGCCTGAGCGCTCTGCTGGTGCTGCCGGTGGTCTGCGCCGACCGCGCGGTGGCGGTGCTGGAGCTGCACCAGCCGCGCCCGCTGGCCGCCGAGGCCCGCCTGGAACTCGAATGGCTCGGGCAGACGCTCGGGCTGCTGGCCGAGCGTGACCGCCAGCGCGAGCGGCTGGCGCAGGCGGGCCGGCGCGAGGCCCGGCTGCAGATGCTGGCCTCGCGCATCGGCCGGGGCGTGCTGATCACCGACGCCCAGGGCCGGGTCGAGTGGGTGCATCCCGGCTTCGCCCAGGTGAGCGGCCATGCGCCGGAGCGCCTGCAGGGCCGACGGCTCTGGGAGATCCTGCCCGGCACGGGGGGCGAGGACACGCGCGCCGCGCTGATGCTGCGCGACAGCCTGCTGCGCGGCGACGACTTCGTGCGCGAGATGGTGGCGCTGCGCGGCGTCGACGATGTGCTGCCCGGCGGCAGCTACTGGCTGGAGATCGACGGGCGCATCGTCATCGACACCGTCGAGTGCCAGCCGCGGCGGGTCTGCGTCTGCCGGGATGTGACCGACCGCAAGGAGCGCGAGTTCGGCATCGACGAGGGGCGTGCGCTGCTGGCGGTGCTGACCGAGCACATTCCGATCAGCCTGGTGGTGCTGGATGCGCAGCAGTTCCGTGTGGTGTCGCTGAACCAGCAGGCCGAGCTGGAGTTCTCGGTGGCGGGCGAGCAGGCCAGCGGCTGGGGGCTCGACGAGCTGCTGGGCGCACCGGTGGAGGAGCGTCTGCGCCCGCAGCTGGTGCGTGCGCTTGGCAGCACCGGCTCGGTCGAGCATGAATTTTCCTGTCCGGGCGGCGCAGACGGCGAGCGGTTGTTCAGCGCCCGCCATGTCGCGGTGCGCAACCGGCTGGGCCGTCCGACGGTGCTGATCTGCCAGCTGCGCGACATCACCCAGCAGCGCCGCGACGCGCAGCAGCTGCGCGAGTCCGAGGAGCGCTACCGCGAGCTGGTCGAGGCGATCGACGAGGGTGTCTTCGTCACCAGCAACCGCAGCGCGGAGCCGAGCTATGTCGGTGCGCGGGTGCTCGACATGCTGGGCCTGCCGGGCCAGCCGCCCTGGCCGGCCGACGGGCTGCTGTCGCTGCGGGTGCTCGAGCAGGACCGGCCGCTGCTGGCGCGCCAGCGCGAGCTCGAGCGCCAGGGCAGTGCCAGCGACGTGACGCTGCGCATCCACCACCCAGTGCACGGCCTGCGCTGGCTGCGTCAGCGCACCCGGGTGCGCCAGCTGCCCGGCGGCGAGATGCGTGTCTACGGCCTGCTCGACGATGTGACCGAGGAGCGCGAGCGCGAGCTGCAGCTGCAGACCGCGCGCGATGCCGCCGAGAGCGCCAGCCGGGCCAAGAGCCAGTTCATGGCGACGATGAGCCATGAGATCCGCACGCCGATGAACGGCATTCTCGGCATGACCGAGCTGCTGCTCGGCACCCGGCTCGACGACCGCCAGCGCCGCTTCGCGCAGGCGGTCTACCGCTCGGGCGAGTCGCTGCTGGAGATCATCAACGACGTGCTGGACTTCGCCAAGATCGAGGCCGGTCGGCTCGAGCTGGTCACCACCGAGTTCGGCCTGCATGCGCTGCTCGACGACACGCTGGAGCTGCTGGCGCCGCGTGCGCACGAAAAGGGACTGGAGCTGATCGCGCAGGCCGGTGATGAGCTGCCGCCGGTGGTGTGTGCCGATGCGCTGCGGCTGCGCCAGGTGCTGAGCAATCTGGTCTCGAACGCGATCAAGTTCACCGAGCGCGGCGAGGTGACGGTCGATCTGCGTCTGCTGTCGCCCCCCCAGCCCTCGCACGGCGATCCGGCTGACGGTGTGCGCCATGACCTCGTCTTCGAGGTGCGCGACACCGGCATCGGCATCGCGCCGGAGGCGGTGCCGCGGCTGTTCACCGCCTTCACCCAGGTGCATGAGGGCATGGCGCGGCGCTACGGCGGCACCGGCCTGGGCCTGGCGATCTCGCGTCAGCTCGTCGAGCTGATGGGCGGCACCATCGAGGTCGAGAGCCGGCCCGGTCTGGGCTCGGTCTTTCGTTTCACGGTGCCGGTCGGCCTGCCGGCAGCG
Organism: Sphaerotilus sulfidivorans; assembly: GCF_013426975.1. Classification (GTDB taxonomy): domain Bacteria; phylum Pseudomonadota; class Gammaproteobacteria; order Burkholderiales; family Burkholderiaceae_C; genus Sphaerotilus; species Sphaerotilus sulfidivorans. The sequence goes on along the minus strand of NZ_JACCPY010000001.1, from coordinate 57,069 downwards.
GGCGCGCCCGGCCCGGCGCCCGAGGTCGGGCCGGCTGCCGCTTCGCCGCCGCAGGATCCCGCCCTGGGCGATCCGGCCGAGACGGCCCCGCTGCCGGGCCTGTCGGTGCTGGTGGTCGACGATCACGAGACCAACCGCACGGTGCTCGGCAACCTGCTCGGCGCCTGGGGACTGCGGGTGACGCTGGCCGGCGGCGGCGAACAGGCGCTGGCGCTGCTGCGCCAGCAGGCGCAGCGCCCGGGCGAGCTGCCCTTCGACCTGCTGCTGATCGACTGGCACATGCCCGACATGGACGGCATCGCGCTGGCGCAGCACCTGCGGCAGCAGGGCCTGGCCCGGCAGGCGCACAAGGTGCTGCTGTCGTCGGTGGCGGCGCCTGACGACGCACGCATCGCCCGCGATGCCGGCTTCGATCTGTTCCTGCACAAGCCGGTGCGCCGCACCGAGCTGCGCCAGCTGATCCTGGGCCTGGGCGCCGAGGCCCGGCCGGCCGGCGAGGTGGCGGCGCCGCAGTTCGGCGCGCAGGTGCTGGTGGTCGAGGACAACCCGGTCAATCAGGAGGTCATGGGCCAGATGCTGCAGCGCCTGGGCTGCGCGGTGCGGGTGGCCGGCTCGGCGATGGAGGGCCTGCGCCAGCTCTGCGAGCGCCGCTTCGACCTGGTGCTGATGGACATCCAGATGCCGGGCATGGACGGCATCGAGGCGCTGCGCTGCCTGCGCAGCGGCCCGGATGCGCGCTGGCGCTTCGTCACGCCGCGGCGCACGCCGGTCATCGCGGTGACCGCCAATGCGCTCGCAGGCGACGAGGACCGCTTCCTGTCGCTGGGCTTCGATGCCTATCTGGCCAAGCCCTATCGCCAGACCCAGCTGCTGGCGCTGCTGGCGCGCTTCCTGGGCGATCGGCTCGGGCCCGAGGGCATGGCCGAGGTCGAGGCGGCGGCGCACACCGCGCCGGGCGAGCTCGCGCCGGCACGGGTCGATGCCGAGCTCGAGCGCATCGAGCATTCGCTGCGGCTGGACCTGCCCGAGCCGGAGCCGGAACCGCCGGCCGAACTGCTGGATCCGCAGGCGATGAAGCGCCTGCAGGACCTCGACCCGGGCGGGCGCAACCAGCTGGTGCGCCGGGTGATGCAGGCCTTCGACGCCTCGATCAGCCGGCTGCTGCCGATGCTCGAGCCCGGGCCGCTCGGACATGATCCGGCCGCGGTGCGCCATGTCACCCATACCCTGCGCTCGTCGGCGGCCAGCCTCGGGGCGCTGCGGCTGGCGGCGCTGTGCGGCGAGTGCGAGCAGGCGCTGCGCCAGGGCCAGGATGCCCGGACCCTGGCGACGATGCTCCAGGGCCTGAGCGAGGAGATGATCCGCATCCAGACCGGGGTGCGGCAGCGGCTGGAGACGATGACGGCGGCGGCCCCGGTCAAGGCCGCGCAGACAGGACGATTGCAGTGAATCTTCGACACATGGACAGGGACAGGGGCAGGGATCTTGGCGATGAGCTGGACATGCCCGACCTCGGGCAGGGCGACCGCGCGCCGCGTGTCCTGCTGGTCGACGACGATCCGGTCAATCTGCTGCTGACCGCCGCCGCGCTGCGCGATCGCGGCTTTTCCGTGAGCGAGGCCGAGGGCGGACTGGCGGCGCTGCGCCAGCTCGCCGACTGGCTGCCCGACGTGATCGTGCTCGACGCGATGATGCCGGGCATCGACGGCTTCGAGACCTGCCGCGAGCTGCGCGAGCTGCCCGGCTTCGAGCTGATGCCGGTGCTGATGCTGACCGGGCTGGAGGACGAGGGTTCGATCGAGCAGGCCTTCGAGGCCGGCGCGACCGACTTCTTCGTCAAGTCCCACCAGTGGACGCTGCTGGCGGCACGGCTGCACTACCTGCTGCGCTCGGCCCGGGTGCAGATGGAGCTGCTGCGCAGCCAGGCGCGCCTGTCGCGGGCGCAGGATCTGGCCCGCATGGGCAGCTTCGAGTGGCGCGACGGCCAGGGCCTGGTGCTCGAGCCCGAGGCCCTGCGGGTGCTGGGGCGCAGCCATGCCGGCGCGCTGTCTCCGGTGGAGGTGCTTCATCTGGTGGTGCCGGCGCAGCGCCGGCCGATGCTGGTGCGCCTGCGCGAGGCGGTGCGCCAGGCCTGCATGATCGACTGCGATGTGGCGATCCGCGGCGAGCGGGTGCTGCATGTCGAGGCCGAGCCGCAGTTCGACGAGCAGGGCCGGCTGGCCGGCTACGGCGGCATCCTGCAGGATGTGACCGAGCGCCGCCAGGCCGAGGACAAGATCCGGGTGCTGGCCAACTTCGACTCGCTGACCCAGCTGCCCAACCGCCACCAGCTGATCTGGCGTGCCGGCAAGGCGCTGGAGAGCGCACAGCGGCTGGGCCACACCTTCGCGCTGCTGCTGATCGACCTGGACCGCTTCAAGACCATCAACGACACCCTCGGCCATGCGCGAGGCGACGACCTGCTGGTGGAGATCGGCCGGCGCCTGCGCAGCTGCGTGCATCACTGCGACCAGATTCTCGATCCCGGCATCGACAGCGCCACGCTGCGCTCGCACCGCGCGCTGGAGGCGGTCGGCCGGCTCGGCGGCGACGAGTTCGTCGCGCTGCTGCCCGAGGTGGCCGACGAGGCGCAGGCGGTCGCGGTGGCCGACGCGATGCTGCAGGCGCTGCGCGAGCCGGTGGTGCTGGCCGGGCGCGAGTACTTCGTCACCGCCAGCATCGGCGTGGGCCTGTATCCGCGCGACGGCGTCTCGGTGGTCGATCTGCTGCGCAATGCCGACATGGCGATGTACGCCGCCAAGGCCGACGGGCGCAATGCCCGCCATGTCTTCCATCCCGATCTGGTCGGGCGCGGCCGCGAGAAGCTCGAGATCGAGACCGCGCTGCACAAGGCGCTCGAGCGCGGCGAGCTGGTGCTGCACTACCAGCCGCAGGTCGACGTGATCGATGGCCGGGTGCGCGCGGTCGAGGCGCTGATGCGCTGGCGGCGGGACGGCGGCGGCCTGGTCCAGCCGGCTGACTTCATCCCGGTGGCCGAGGAGACCGGCCTGATCGTGCCGATGAGCGAGTGGGCGATCGGCGAGGCCGCGCGCCAGATCGCCGCCTGGCGCGACCATCACGGCATCGAGCTGGTGGTGGCGGTCAATCTGCCCAGCCGCGCCTTCGAGCGCTTCGATCTGGTCGAGCAGGTGCGCGAGGCCGCGCAGTCCGCCGGGCTGCCGGCGCGTGCGCTGCAGCTCGAGATCACCGAGACCGGGCTGATGCGCAATCTCGACCAGGTCATCCCGGTGCTGCACCGGCTGACCCAGGCCGGCATCGAGATCGCGATCGACGACTTCGGCACCGGCTACTCCTCGCTGGCCTATCTGACCCAGCTGCCGATCCGCGAGCTCAAGATCGACCGCTCCTTCGTGTGCCATCTCGGCGAGCGCGAGCAGAGCACCGCGGTGGTGACGGCGGTGGTGGCGCTGGCGCGCTCGCTGCGGCTGCGGGTGGTGGCCGAAGGGGTGGAGACCGACCTGCAGGAGCAGGTGCTGCGCGGGCTGGGCTGCGACACCCTGCAGGGCCGGCGCTTCGCGCATCCGATGCCGGCCGACGAGGTGGTTCGCTGGCTCAGGCGCCGAGCCGGGCGCGGCGTCTGAGCCACAGTGCCGGCGGCCTTGCCGGCGGTGCGGCGAGATTCCGCGGTAATCGTGCCGGTTCGGCGGGGCTTGGCCTGGAAACCTGGGGTTCCATGGCGACAGAATCCGTGCAGGCCCGGGGTGCATTAGGATCGCGGGCGCTTCGAGCCAACCGACCGAATCGACAGGGACCGCCCCCATGAACCGACACGCTGCCCGCCTTCTTCCGCTGACCGCCATGCTGCTGCTGGCCGCCCAGGCCGCGCAGGCCGAGACCAGCCCCTGGTACGTCGGCGCCTCCCAGGCCTTCACCCGCAACAGCAATGTCTTCTACGGCGTCGACGACAAGGCGCTGTCGGACACCATCTCCTCGACCGGCGTGCGCCTGGGCCTGGACCAGCCGATCAGCCGCCAGCGCCTGTCGGCCAGCCTGAGCGCCAACCACAACCGCTACAGCAGCCTCGACTACCTGAACAACACCGACTACGCGCTCGACGCCCGGCTCGATCTCGAGACGGTCGAGCGGGTGTCCGGCGTGGTGGTGCTGCGTGCCGCGCAGAGCCTGCCGACCGATTCCAACTACCTGACGACCGGCCAGCGCAACCTGCTGAGCACCCGCTCGCTCAATGCCACCGGCCGGGTCGGTCTGGTGACGATGTGGACCTTCGAGGCCGGCGCGGCCGCCAGCCAGACCCGCTACAGCGCGGCGGCCTACCGTGGCTCCAACGCCGACCAGACCTCGTTCAACGCCGGCTTCCGGGTGCGCCCGGCCAGCGGCCTGACGCTGGGCGCCAGCCTGCGTCATGGCAAGGTCGACTATGTCGATGTCGGCAGCGAGGTGGGCCGCAACGATCTGGACCTGCTGGCCTTCGTCAATCCGGGTGGCGCCAGCAGCTACGACGCCCGCCTGAGCCTGACCCGCGAGGCCTACACCTATGCCACCGGCCTCGAGCGCGACCGCAATGCCTGGACCGGCTCGCTGGGCTGGAACTGGAGGCCGACCGGCAAGTTCTCGACCCAGCTGCGCCTGAGCCGCGACACCAGCAACGCCAGCTTCGACTATGTCAGCAACCTGCTGCGCGCCAACACCGACCAGGCCCAGAACACCACCTCGCTGCGGCTGGGCGCCAACTGGCAGGCGACCGCGAAGATCGGCGTCGATGCCGGCCTGACCTACGCACGTCGCTCGCTCGAGCAGGGCCTGATCAGCGGCAGCGACCGCACCACCGGCCTGTCGCTGAATGTCAGCTACGCGCTGATGCGCAACATCGATCTGGGCTGCGGCCTGACCTGGGCGAACCGTTCGGTGTCCTACGCCACCACCAGTCAGCTGTCGACCCAGTACAAGGTCACCACCTACAGCTGCTCCGGCCAGATCTATCTGCGCTGAGGAGCGCACTGAGCGCGCCGAGCGCATGCCGGATGCATGAAGAAGGGGCGCCGCGGCGCCCCTTGTCGTTGCGGGCCGGCTTCGGCCCGTGATCCGGCGTCCGGCCGCTCAGCGCCGGCCGATCGACAGATACTCCAGCCCGAAGGAGCGGATCAGCTCCGGCTCGTACAGGTTGCGGCCGTCGAAGACGATCCTGTCGCGCAGGCTGGCGGCGATGCCGTCGAAGTCCGGCGTGCGGAATTCCTTCCACTCGGTGACGATCAGCAGCGCGTCGGCGCCTTCCAGCGCCTGCTTCTGGCCTTCGGCATAGCTCAGGCCCGCCCAGCCCTCCATCACCCGCTGCGCCTCGGTGGCCGCCACCGGGTCATAGGCCTGCACCTTGGCGCCGCGTGCCAGCAGCTCCTTGATGATCACCCGGCTCGGGGCTTCGCGCATGTCGTCGGTGTTGGGCTTGAACGCCAGGCCCCACATCGCGAAGGTCTTGCCCGACAGGTCCTCGCCGTACCGGGCGACGATCTTGTGCACGAGGACCATCTTCTGCTCCTCGTTGACCTCCTCGACCGCCGTCAGCATCTTGCTCGGCATGCCGTTCTCGGCCGCGATCATCGCCAGCGCCTTCACGTCCTTCGGGAAGCAGCTGCCGCCGTAGCCCACGCCCGGGTACAGGAACTGCGTGCCGATGCGCGGATCCGAGCCGATGCCCACCCGCACCATCTCGATGTCGGCGCCCACCTTCTCGGCCAGCCGGCTCATCTCGTTCATGAAGCTGATGCGCGTGGCCAGCATGCAGTTGGCCGCGTACTTGATGAACTCCGCCGAGCGGATGTCGGTGATGATCATCCGGTCGCGGTTGCGCACGAAGGGCTGGTACAGCGCCTTCATCAGCAGGATCGCGCGCTCGTCCTCTGCGCCCACCACGATGCGGTCCGGGCGCATGAAGTCCGCCACCGCCGCGCCTTCCTTCAGGAACTCGGGGTTCGAGCACACCGAGAACTCCATCTCCGACAGGCCGCGCTTGGCCAGTTCGTCGGCCACCGCCGCACGCACCTTGTCGCCCGTGCCCACCGGCACCGTGCTCTTGTCGACGATCACCTTGTGGTCGGTCATCAGCCGGCCGATGTTGCGCGCCGCCGCGGTGACGTACTGCAGGTCCGCCGAGCCGTCCTCGTCCGGCGGCGTGCCCACCGCGATGAACTGCAGCGTGCCGTGCGCCACCGACTTCTCGATGTCGGTGGTGAACTCCAGCCGGCCCGCCGCCACGTTGCGCCGCACCACCTCCAGCAGCCCCGGCTCGTGGATCGGGATGCCCCCGTCGTTCAGGATCCTGATCTTGGCCGGATCCACGTCCAGGCACATCACATGGTTGCCCATTTCCGACAGGCACGCGCCGGTCACGAGTCCCACATAGCCGGTGCCGATGACGGTGACTTTCATTGCTTGGATGTCCTCAAAAACGAAGCGCCCGACAGGAGCGCGAAAAGAAGTGCGAAATGGTGTTCAGGTTGCAGACTGGACGCCAGCATTGGAATCCAGATCCCAGCGGTCCGCCTTTTTAGCGGATGAGCCAGGCACGGATGCTGACGCCACCAGGGTTGACCCGCATTGTCAGGGTTGATCGTGCTTGGATTCTGTTAAGAATGCTCTGCAGAACTTGCGGCGCGATGTACATAAGTCATGAAATCGAGGGTGTCTGATGCCTGCCACACCCGAACCGGGCATCTCCTGCGGCTAGAGCGTGACCTGGGCCTCGCGGGGCCGCCCCCAGATGCCCCGCCATCCACCCCGCCAGCGCCTCGGGCTGGTCGTGGTGCAGCATGTGGCCGCAGTCGTCGAGCGTGGCGCGCGCGAGCTGCGGGACGGCGGCCAGGCGTGCCTCGAAGTCCTCGCGCGGGTAGCGGTCGCCCCACCACTTGCTCACGTCGGTCTGGCGGCCCTCGACCCACAGCACCGGCGCGGTGATCCGGGACCAGCAGGCCACGGCCTCCTCCTTGCGGTAGAGCACCGGGTTGAGCTGCTTGTGCGCGGGGTCGCCGAGGATCTCGAAGCGGCCGGCCTCGTTGCGCCGTGACCAGTGCGGCGCCAGCCAGTCGGCGAAGTCGGTGCGCAGGCGCGGGTTGTTCTTCCTCAGCCGCGCGGCCACCGCGTCCAGGCTGTCGTAGTCGCGCAGCGTGGCGGGTTCGCGCAGCTGGTCGAGCCACTGCGCGTAGCGGCCCGGCGCCTGCGCCGGGTGGCTCTGCGGCAGGCCGAAGCCCTCCAGATTGACCAGGCGGCGCACCCGCGCCGGGCGGATGCCGGCATACATCATCGCCACGTTGCCGCCCATGCTGTGGCCGACCAGATCGACCACCGGCTCGTGCGCCAGCCCCAGGCCGGGCGCGCGCAGCAGCGCGTCGAGGTCGGCCAGGTAGTCCGGGAACCAGAAGGTGTCGGTGCGCTGGCCGCCGGGCGCGCTGTCGCTGCGGCCGAAGCCGCGCCAGTCGGGCGCGATGATGAAGCGCGCCGCGCCGCCGCCGTCCCGGGCCTCGAGCGCGTCGAGCGCATCGACCAGGAACTGGAAGGAGGCGCCGACGTCCATCCAGCCGTGCACCAGCACCAGTGGCGGCCGCTCGGGCGTGGCCAGCGCGGGCTCGCCCCAGGTCATCACATGGCAGCGCAGCCCGCGCAGCGGCACGAACAGCGAACGCGCGCGCCGGCGCGGGACGTAGGGCAGGGCAGGTGCGGGGGTGGCGGTGGAGGTGTGCATCCGCGCCACTGTAGGGGCTGGCCGCCCTGGCCGGGTGTCCGGCCGGTGACGCTCGCCGCGGCCACCGGATCAGTCCGGCACGCTGACCGTGCCGGCGGCGAAGTCGATCTGGTCGGCGCTGGCCGGGCTGGCGCTGATGGCGGGCAGATTGGCCGCGGTGATCGCCGGCGCGGCGCCTGCGGTGCCGCCGCGCGGCGTGGTGCGCACCACCTGCGAGGGCGGCAGCGCCTTGCCCGAGCGCAGGTGGTCCCACATCCAGTTCAGCGCCTGCAGGTTGTAGTGGTGCAGCGGCACGAAGCGGGTGTCGTAGCCGGGCAGCAGGCCGATGAAGGCGTCGAAGTGCTGCGCGTGGGTCACCTCGATGTAGCTCAGCCGGCTGGCGCTGCCGTCGACCTGGCGGCTCAGGCCGAAGTAGGGCCGCGAGCTGTGGTTGACCGGCACCAGCGTGTCGGCGCGGCCGTGCAGCATCAGCGTCGGCTTGCCCTGCAGCCGGCCGCTGCGGCGCACCGCGTCGATGCCGGCGGCCAGCGTGGCGTCGCTCAGCTTGTCGCGCAGGCACCTGGCGCCATCGAAGTCCAGATCCTCGGTGTTGCTCGATGCGGACCGGGCCAGCAGGTAGTTGATCGCGCCGCCGGGCGCGTTGTCGGCGATCAGCGCGATCGAGCTGGTCGGCGGCACGCCGTTGCCGATGCTGAAGATGGTCGTCATCGGGCTGGTGGCGGCCGCAGTCGGCATGCCGGTGGTGGCCGCCACCGTCGCGAAGGAGTAGCCGCAGACCGCCGAGTCGACCCGCGCGCGGCTGTAGGCCTGCGCATAGGTCGCCGCGACGCCGGCGGTGGCGTTCGTCGCCCAGTGCGAGGCGTGCAGCAGGTCGGTCTCGGCCTCCCAGCCGGCGTCGCGCAGCTTCTGCCGGGCTTCCTCGGCCTGCTCGGCGGTGGTGGCGGCGCTCAGCAGGCCGGCACTTTTCAGGCTGGCGCAGCGGTTGGCCGCACGGGTGGCGTTGATGGTGTTGAACGGGCTGGCGGCGTTGGACGCGGCGATCGCGGCGCAGGGCTGGTAGAGGTTGGCGGTGGTGAAATAGTCGTAGAGCGGCCGGCCGGAGGCGCTGACCGCCATGCCGCCGCGGCGCACCGCGATGCCGGCATGGGCCGGCAGGCTGACCTGCGGCTCGGTGGCGACGATGCCGTCGATCAGGCCGCCACTGTCCTGCTCGGCCGCCGCCAGCACCGCGCCGCCGCCGTTGGAGACGCTGGCGGCGATCACCAGCGTGTTGTCCGGGCGCAGCCGCACCTTGCGCCGGTCCTTCGCATCCAGCCCGGCGTAGGTCTCGTTGAGCAGCCAGAAGGCGGTCTGGATCGAGCGCAGCGTCCACAGGCCCCAGTCCTTCTCCGAGTTGCGCTGCGAGTGCGCGTGCTTGAAGGCGTAGCGGTTCGGCCGGGCGGTGTTGACGGCCGCGCGCTCCGCGGCGCTCAGTCCGGCATTGAAGTGCGCGGCACTGCCGGCGGCCGAGGCCGCGGCGGTCGTGCCGTCGAGCCGGGTGACGGTGTCGGTGGACAGCTCGTGCGCGCCGCTGCCGGTGCCCTTGTCGGTGTAGGCGACCGCGCAGCCGCGCTTCAGGCCCCATTCGCCGGTGGTGCCGATCGCGCCGTAGATGCCGCGCGAGCCGCTCGAGGGCGCCGCGACGATGCACGGCGCATCCGGATTGAAGCTCGCCGGCACCTGCACCATCACGCCGACATTGTCGCGCCCGGAGCCGTCGTCCATCAGCGCGCGGTACTCGATGCCGGCGATCCGGCCCTCGCCGAGCGTGTCGTTGCCGGCCAGGTCGATGTTCGGGCCGTAGAGCCGGCCGTAGCCGCCGTTGGCCGTCATGTCGGCCAGCGCGCGGTAGTTGGTGTGAATGGCCAGGCGGCGCAGTTCGGCCGCGGTCGGGGCGGTCGGCGTCGCGAAGGTCGGCGCAGTGGCCGAGCCCAGGCCGGTCTTGCCCAGGCCGGCGCTCAGCAGGTCGTCGCTGCTGCCGTCGTAGGAGGCGGCGCTGACGCTGCCCAGCCAGCTCGGGCGGGTGTTGAGATCGTCCTCGTCGGACAGGCTGCCACAGCCGCTGGTGCCCAGCGCGGCCAGCGCGGTGGCGGCTGCCAGCGCGATCGGGGTTCGGGTTCGCATCGGGTGTCTCCTCCTCGGGTGTCGGCGATGATCGGGCGTCGCGATCCGTCGATCCATCATGCAGATGCATCATTCATCGCCCCCCACGAATCCGTCCGATCTGTCGCTGCTTCCGGTGCTGCCGCTGCTGGCGCTGTTCGACTGCGCCGGCGACGAGCCGCTGCCGCGCTTCGAGCGCCAGGCGCTGCGCCTGCTGGCCGAGGCGCTGGACTGCGACGGCGCGGTCTGGGGCTGGGGACGGCGCGAGGGCGGCGCGATGCGGATCCGGCATGCGGTGGTGCACCAGCGCCCGGACGGCCTGCTGAGCGACTATGCGGCGGTGGCCGCTTCCGATCCGCTGACGGCGGCCTTCATCGCCGCGCCGCGGCCGGTGCGCGGCGGTGCTGTCGACGGGCCGCTCGGCCTGTACCGGTCCGCCGGCCACGCCGACCTGCGCGACTATCTGGCGCAGTACGACATCGCCCAGCTGATGCTCGGCGGCCTGGAGGAGGGCGATGGCGACGATCTGGTCTGGCTGACGCTCTACCGCGCCGAGGCGAACCGGCCACTGGGTGGGCGAGAGCAGCTCGCGCTGGCGCAGGCGCTGCCTTTCTGGCGTCAGGCGCACCGGCTGGCGACGCGGCTGGCGCAGGCCGAGGCCGCCGGCCGGCCCGCGCCGCCATCCTGCCTGGCGCGGCTCGGCGCGCGCGAGGCCGAGGTGGCGCGCCGCTATGCCGCGGGCGAGTCCTACAAGGTCATCGCCCGGGCGATGGGCGTGGCGCCCGACACGGTGCGCAGCCAGCTGCAGCAGGTCTACCGCAAGCTCGGCGTGCACGACAAGATCGCGCTGCTGCGCGCGATCGATGCCGGCGCCGGGGGCGCCGATGCCGTGCCTCAGGCCGAGGGCGGGTCCTGGAAGCCGCCGGCGCGGTAGGTCAGTACCAGCGTGTCGCGCCAGCCGCGATCGCCGTCGGGCTGGATCGGCGTGCTCTCGTGAATGACCCGCGGATCGTCGAGCAGCAGCGCGCTCCAGGGCTCGTCGAGCGTGAAGCGCACGCCGTGCGGGCCCTCGGCCTCGAAGACGCGCGTCTCGCCGCCGCGCACGCCCTGGCGGTCGACCAGCACCACCGCGACGAAATTGACGCCGTCGCGGTGCGCGCCCTCCGGCGTCGGCCGGCCGACGCCGCCGGTGGTGTCGATGCGGAAGGGGTGGGCCTCGATGAACCAGCGGCCGTCGAAGGCCGGCTCGGTTGGCGTGTCGTGCGCGGCCGCGGCGAAGACCTCGCCCAGTCGCGCCACCAGCGCCAGGAAGGCGGGCGAGGCGGCCATCGCCGCGTCCAGCGGCGCGAAGTGGCGCAGCATGCCGCCGTGCAGCGCGTTGTAGGTGGTCGGCTGCCAGTGCGGGCGGTGCGGCACCGTCTCGAGCCGGCCGGTGCGGGTGTCCTGCACCAGGCTGCCGTGGCGGCGGCGGCGGTAGCGGCCGCCGTCCTTCAGATGCTCGTCGGCGGGCAGCTCGCGCCAGCTCGCGCCGAGCGCCTGCAGCGCCTCGCTCGGGGTGCCGGCGATCTCGGCCAGCGCGGCGGCCGACAGCCGCACGAAACCCTGCTCGCGCAGGCAGGAGGCGGCGCGCTGGCTGTCAGCGCGCTGCAGGGCGTCGGGATGGGGAAAGGTGACGGACATGATGGGGCGCGATTGTGGGTCGCGATTGTGCCGTGTCGTCCTGAGCTGTCCTTGATCCGGGTGAAGCTCAGGGCGAAGCCGCGACAGGCTTGTCCTGTGCCTTCGGAACCTCCGGTGCCTCCGGCGTCTTCGGCTCGCGCTGCCACTGCGCCAGCAGCATCGCCGCCAGCAGCAGGCCGGCGCCGCTCCAGCCACGCAGCCCGATGCTTTCGCCCAGCACCAGCCAGCCGCCGATGGCCGAGAACACGCCCTCGCTGCTGTAGATGATGGCGGCGTGCGAGGCCTTGGCGTCGCGCTGCGCGATCACCTGCAGCGTGTAGGCCACGCCGATCGACAGGATGCCGCCCCAGGCGATGGCGCCGCCGGCCTGCAGGATGCCGTCGAGGCTGACCGGCTCGCGCACCAGCGCCGCCACCCACGACAGCGCGCCCGCCACCAGGTACTGCAGCACCGACAGCCGCAGCGGATCATGCCGGCGCGCCAGATGCCCGACCAGCAGCACATGCACCGCCCACATCATCGCGCCGCCGAGCTGCAGCCAGTCGCCCGGTGCGATGCCCGCATCCGGCTTGACGCTGAGAAAGTACAGGCCGGCCGCCGACAGCAGCACCGCGCCCCAGACCTGCGCCGACACGCTGGCGCCGCCCAGGCGCATCAGCACCGGCACCACCACCACATACAGCCCGGTGATGAAGCCGGCATTGCTGACCGAGGTGCCCAGCAGCCCGACCTGCTGCAGATTGATCGCGATGAACAGCACCAGCCCGAGCAGCACGCCCGCGCCGATGCAGCCGCGGCTCTCGACCACCGGCATGGCCGCGAACGGCCCGCCGCGCCAGAACCACAGCGGCGCCACCAGCAGCGCGCCCAGCAGCATGCGCGAGGCGGTGTAGGTGAAGGGTCCGACCGAGTCCATGCCCATCTGCTGCGCGACGAAGGTCGAGCCCCAGATGGCGGCGGTCAGCAGCATCAGCAGATCGGTGCGCAGCGTGCTGCGCGAGGCGGAAGAGGGCAAGGCGGACATGGAGATGGACGATGCGGGCAAGAAATTGCGCAAAATATCGCGCATCACGAAAAGTCTGAGCGTATGAGCAAAATATTGCGCAGTCAACCGGAGACCGACGCCGAGGCCAGCGAGGTGCCGGTGCTGGCGCATGTCGGGGCCAATCTGCGCCGGCTGCGTGCGGCCGCCGGGCTGAGCCAGGCCGCGCTGGCTGCGGCCGCCGGCCTGAGCCGGCGCACCATCGTCGGGCTGGAGGCGGGCGAGGCCAACCTCAGCCTGGCCGGTCTGGACCGGCTGGCGCGTGCGCTGGGCACCGACTTCGTCACGCTGGTGGCCGCGCCAGGCGCCGCACGCCAGCGGGTCGACGCGCTGGCCTGGCGCGGCGGCCATGCCGAGAGCCGCGCGGTGCTGCTCGGCAGCGCGCCGGCACGCAGCAGCGTCGAGCTGTGGTCCTGGACGCTCGGCCCCGGCGAGATCTACCGCGCCGAGCCCGACCCGCCGGGCTGGCACGAGATGATCGTCGTCACCGCCGGCTGCCTGCTGCTGCGCTTCGACGACGAGACGCTGCGCCTGGAGGCCGGCGCGCACGCGATCTACGACAGCGCCCGTGCCTACGCCTACGAGAACCCGGGCGAGGTCTGCACCCGATTCGTGCGCAGCGTGGTGGGCTGAAGCGGCGAGAACCCGTGTGAAGCGGCGCGCGGCGGTGTCGCCTAAGATCGGCATTCTTCCTGCAGGAGTCCTCCCGATGCAATCCGTTTCCCTCGGCCGCAGCGATCTGCGCGTCTCGCCCGTCTGCCTGGGCACGATGACCTTCGGCGAGCAGGTCGACGAGGCCGGCGCCTTCCGCATCCTGGATCGTGCGCTCGAGCTGGGCATCGACTTCATCGACACCGCCGAGATGTACGCGGTGCCGCCGCGGCGCGAGACCTTCAACGCCACCGAGATCATCCTGGGCCGCTGGCTGGCGGCGCGGCCGGGCGTGCGCGAGAAGCTGACGATCGCCACCAAGGTGGCGGGCCCGTCGCGCGGCATGGACTGGATCCGGGCGGGCAGCGCCGACCTGACGGCCGACGACATCGTCGCGGCCTGCGAGGGCAGCCTGCGCCGCCTGGGCGTCGAGACGATCGATCTCTACCAGCTGCACTGGCCGACCCGGCCGGTGCCGATGTTCGGCGCGACCTACTTCGATCCGGTGCGTGCGGCGAAGGCGCAGGTCACCCCGATCGAGGCGCAGCTGCGCGCGCTCGACCGGCTGGTGCGCGAGGGCAAGGTGCGCGCGATCGGCCTGTCGAACGAGACGCCCTACGGCGTGTGCGAGTTCATCCGCCTGGCCGAGCAGCACGGTCTGGCGCGGGTGGCGACGGTGCAGAACGCCTACTGCCTGGTCAACCGCGTGCCCGACAACGGCCTGGACGAGGCGATGCACCAGCACCAGGTGTCGCTGCTGGCCTACTCGCCGCTGGGCTTCGGGCTGCTGACCGGCAAGTACGACGAGGTCGGCCTGCATGATCCGGCGCAGCAGCCGGGCCGGCTGGCGCTGTTCGACAGCATGAAGAAGCAGCGCTGGGCCCGGCCCGAAGCGCTGGAGGCCGCGCGTGCCTACAACACGCTGGCGCGCGAGCACGGCCTGACGCCGACCGAGCTGGCGCTGGCCTTCTGCTACCGCCGCTGGTCGGTGGCCAGCACCATCATCGGCGTGACCAGCGTGGCGCAGCTCGAGGAGAACGTCGCGGCGTGGAACGTGGCGCTCGCGCCCGAACTGCTCGAGCGCATCGACGCGCTGCGCCGCCGCTACTGGGATCCGGCAGTCTGACGCCGACGAGCGAGCCTGCCGCCACCGTCACCCCCGCGCAGGCGGGGGGGCCACGCAGGGCAGCGGCCGTGGTGACACGTAGGTTCCCGCCTTCGCGGGAATGACGGCATCACTGCTGCCCGTCACCCCCGCGCAGGCGGGGGCCCACGAGCGTCAGCGCGCTGCCGCCAGCGTCTCGGCCACCTGGCCTGGGTCGAAGCCCAGCCGCGCCTGGCCTCGCACCAGCACCGTCGGGGTGCCGGCGGCGCCGCGGGCGCGGTACTCGGCCAGACAGGCGCTGTCGCGCTCGATGAAGCATTCCTCGAAGGGAATGCGCTGCTCGGTCAGGTACTGGCGCGCGCGGGTGCAGAACAGGCAGCTGGTCGAGGAGATCAGCTTCAGGTCGCCGGGCTGGACGAGCTGGCGCAGCGTCTCGGCATGGCTGTCGCGGGCCTGCTGCTGGACCAGCCGGCCGACGCCCCAGGCGGCCACGCCGATCACCAGCGCGGCGATCAGGCCGCTCTGGCGGGCGCGGGTCCAGAGGCTCGGGCGGGGGGGCGACGTGTCGCTCATCGGACGGCGTGCGGGGGCGCGGCTCAGGCCACCGCAGCGGTGGCGACGATCTCGATGCGCCAGTCAGGCCGTGCCAGCTTCGCCTGCACGGTCGCGCGCGGCGGCGTGTGGCCGGCCGGCACCCAGGCGTCCCAGACCGCGTTCATGCCGTCGAAGTCGGCCAGGTCGGCCAGATAGATCTGCACCATCAGCAGCCGGCTCCTGTCGGAGCCGGCGCGCTCGAGCAGGCGGTCGATCATCGCCAGCACCTGCGCGGTCTGGCCGCGAATGTCCTGGCTGGCGTCGTCGGGCACCTGGCCGGCCAGCCAGATCGTGCCGTTGTGGATGGCCATTTCCGACAGGCGCGGGCCGACGTCGAAGCGCTGCAGCGGAGTGGGGGAGGCGGTCGTCATCTCTCGAGATCCAGGTCCGGTGAGGCGTGTCGGGGCGGCAGGCTCAGTGCGTCTTGCGCTTGGCCTGGCGGGCATTGCGGCGGCGCTCGGCGCGGTTGGCCGGTGCGGCGACCGGGGCCGCGTCTGCCGCTGCAGCGCCACCGGCCTCAGCCGGTTTCGCCTTCTGACCGATGCGGCTCTCGGTGCCGTTGATCAGCTTGGCGATGTTGCTGGCGTGGCGCCAGATCAGCAGCAGCGACATCACGAAGATCGCCAGCGTCGCCGACGAGCCGCCCCAGAAGATCGCGTGCAGCAGCGGCGCGACGCCGGAGGCGATCAGCGCGGCCAGCGAGGAGTACTTCGTCGTCTTCGCCACCAGGATCCAGATCGCCAGCACGCCCAGGCCGAGCAGCGGCTCGAAGCCGAGCAGCACGCCGGCGGCGGTCGCCACGCCCTTGCCGCCCTGGAAGCGGAAGAACACCGGCCACAGGTGGCCGAGAAAGGCGCCCAGGCCGACCAGCATCGCGCTGCCTTCGCCCAGGCCGACGCGCTCGCCGAACAGGCGCACCAGCAGCACCGGGATCAGGCCCTTGACCGCGTCGAGCAGCAGCGTCAGCACGGCGGCCTTCTTGCTGCCCGAGCGCAGCACGTTGGTCGCGCCGGGATTGCCCGAGCCGTAGCTGCGCGGGTCGTCCAGGCCCATCGCGCGGCTGACGATGACGGCGAACGAGAGGGAGCCGATGAGGTAGGCGGCGACGAAGGCCGCCGCGATCCAGAGCGTGGTCATGGTGTACGGGAACGGATGCGTATCGTTCGGAGGAACAGCCCGCCAGTGTAAGCGCGCGGCTTCAGCCGGCCGACGCCGGGTCGGCGGCCTGCACCGCCTGGGCGCCCAGCACCTCGGTCAGCACCGTCGGCGCCAGGCCGACCAGGAAGCCGCGGCGCCCGCCGTTGATCCAGATGCGCTCCAGCGCGAGGATGCTCGACTCCGCGTAGACCGGCATGGCTTTGCGCAGTCCGAAGGGCGAGGTGCCGCCGACCAGGTAGCCGCTGTGGCGCTGCGCGACCTCGGGCTTGCAGGGCTCGACCTTCTTCGCGCCGATCTGGCGCGCGAGGTTCTTGGTGCTGACCTGGCGGTCGCCGTGCATCAGGATGATCAGCGGCTTGGCGTCCTGGTCCTGCATCACCAGCGTCTTGACCACCGCGTGCTCGTCGACGCCGAGCTGGCGCGAGGACTCGGCGGTGCCGCCGTGGTCGACATAGTCGTAGGGGTGCTCGGTGAACTCGACGCGGTGGGCCCGCAGCCACTGGGTGGCGGGCGTCTCGCTGACGTGGGCGGTCTTCTTCGCCATCGTGCTGATCTTGAGGTTCTTGCGGTTCTTGCTGCGCTCAGGCCAGGCCGATGGCGGCCAGGTCGCCGCGGCCGGCGCGGATCACCACCGGCTCGCCACCGCTCAGGTCGATCACGGTGGTGGGCTCGGCCGGGCAGGGGCCGGCGGCGACGATGGCCTGGATCTGGCGCTCGAAGCGCTCGCGGATCTCGTCGGCGTCGTTGAGCGGCTCGCGCTCGCCCGGCGGAATCAGCGTGGTGCAGATCAGCGGCTGGCCGAGCAGGCCGAGCAGCTCCTGGGTCACGCCATGCTCGGGCACGCGCAGGCCGATGGTGCGCCGCGACGGATGCGAGACGCGCCGCGGCACCTCCTTGGTCGCCTCGAGAATGAAGGTGTAGGGCCCGGGCGTGGCGCTCTTGAGCAGCCGGTACTGGCGGTTGTCGACGCGCGCGTAGCTGGCCAGCTCGGACAGGTCGCGGCACAGCAGCGTCAGGTGGTGCTTGTCGTCGACGCCGCGCACCCGGCGCAGCGCGTCGGCCGCCGCCTTGTCGTCGAGGTGGCAGACCAGCGCGTAGCTGGAATCGGTCGGGATCGCCGCGATGCCGCCGGCCGACAGGATCGCTGCGGCCTGGCGCAGCAGCCGGGGCTGCGGGTTGTCGGGATGGACTTCGAAGAACTGGGCCATGGTGGCGGCATTGTCCGCCAGATGGGTCGGTGCCCGTGTCTTCTCAGGCCGCTTGAGGCGGCAGCGCGACACGCTCCTGCAGCAGCGACCAGACCGGGGTGAGCTTGCCCGGCAGCATCGGCAGCCGGCCCAGGTCGGTGCGGCTCTCGGCCGGCGAGTGGAAGTCGCTGCCGCGCGAGGCCGCCAGGCCGAACTCGATCGCCATGTCGGCGTACTTGACGTACTCGGCCGCGGTGTGGCTGCCGGTGACCACCTCGACACCCTGGCCGCCGTGCTCGCGGAACTCGGAGAACAGCGCGTATTCCTTGGTGGCGTCGAAGCGGTGGTAGCGGCCCGGGTGCGCGATGACCGCCACGCCGCCGGCCTCGCGGATCCAGCGCACCGCATCGCCCAGCGTGGCCCAGCGGTGCGGCACGAAGCCGGGCTTGCCGTCGGCCAGGTACTTGCGGAAGACCTCCGCGGTGTCGCCGCAGGCGCCGACCTCGACGATGTAGCGCGCGAAGTGGGTGCGCGAGATCAGGTCCGGGTTGCCGACATATTTCAGCGCGCCCTCGAAGGCGCCGTGAATGCCGACCCGGGCCAGCTCGGCGGCCATCTCGCGGGCGCGGCCCTCGCGCCCGCCGCGGGTCGACTCCAGGCCGCGGCGCAGTCCGGGGTCGTTCTCGTCGAAGCCCAGGCCGACGATGTGCACCGTCTCGCCGGCGAAGGTCACCGAGACTTCCACGCCACTCAGGAAGGCCATGCCTGCGGCGTGGGCGGCGGCGCGGGCGCGGGCGATGCCGCCGATCTCGTCATGGTCGGTCAGGGCCCACAGCTCCACCCCGTTGGCGCTGGCCCGGGCGGCCAGATCCTCGGGGCTGAGCGTGCCGTCGGACACGATCGAGTGGCAGTGCAGGTCGGCGTTGAGGAGGCAGGTGCTGTTCACCGGGCGATTGTAGGAGCCAGCCTCAGGATGCGTCCTTCAGGGGCATCGGTCAGCAGGTAGATCCAGCCGTCCGGACCCTGCCGGATGTCACGAATGCGTTCTTCCAGATCGGTCAGCAGCCGCTCCTCGCCGGTGATGCGCTCGCCGTCGAGCGTCAGCCGCACCAGCGCGCGGGCCTTGAGCGCGCCGACCAGCACGCTGCCCTTCCAGCCGGGATAGCGTTCGGAGGTGACGAAGGCCAGCCCCGAGGGCGCGATCGACGGCACCCAGCGTGTCTGCGGCTCGGCCAGGCCGGCCACCGATTTCTCGCCGATGCGAAAGCAGGTCACATATTCGCAGCCCCAGGTCGCGCGCGGCCAGCCGTGGTTGGCGCCGGCGCGGGTGAGGTTGAGCTCGTCGCCGCCCTGCGGGCCATGCTCGTGGGTCCAGAGCTGGCCGGTGAGCGGATGCAGCGCGGCGCCCTGCACATTGCGATGGCCCCAGCTCCAGATCTCGGGGCGCGCGCCCGCGCGGCCGACCAGCGGGTTGTCGGCAGGCACACGGCCATCGGCCTCGATGCGCACCACCTTGCCGTGGTGGTTGTCGAGCGTCTGCGCATCGTCGCGGCGCCAGAAGCGGTCGCCCAGCGTGACGAACAGCCGCCCGTCGCCGGCCCAGGCCAGCCGGCCGCCGAAATGCAGCCGGCTGTCGAGCGCGGGCTGCTGGCGGAAGATCACCTCGACCTCGACGAGGCGCTCGCCGTCGAGGCGGCCGCGCGCGACCGCGGTGGAATTGGCGCCCCGGCCGCCCGGCGCAGGCGCCGCATAGCTCCAGTAGAGCCGCCGGCTGCTGGCGAAGTCGGGCGAGGGCAGCACATCGAACAGGCCGCCCTGGCCGCCGGCCACCACCGCCGGCAGGCCGGCCAGCGGCGGGCCGAGGCGGCCGTCGGGCTGAACGATGCGCATCCGGCCCGGGCGCTCGGTCACCAGCATGCGGCCATCGGGCAGGAAGGCCAGCGACCAGGGATGCTCCAGGCCGGAGGCGATCGTCTCGACCTGCCAGCCGCCGGCCAGCGTCTGCACCGGACCGGCCTGCGCGGAGGGCGTCAGCGTCGTGGCCAGCAGGGTGGCCAGCGCCACGGCCTTCGGCAGGACGGGCCACGGGGCGGCCGCAGACTCAGATGTCGGGCCAGATCGTCTGGGCGAGGGCTTCATCGGCGTTCTCCGGCAGCGGGGACAGCCATTGTCGGGCGACCGCCGCCGGCGCGGGGCGACCGAACAGATAACCCTGCCCGGCCTCGCAGCCCAGCGCGATCAGCTGGCGGGCCTGCACCTCGGTCTCGATGCCCTCGGCCAGCACCGACAGGCCCAGGCCGCGGCCCATCGCGATCATCGCGCTGACCAGCTGCGCGCCCTGCGGGTCGGTCTCGCCGCCCAGGTCGGCGATGAAGCTGCGGTCGATCTTCAGCTTGCCGACCGGCAGCCGCCTGAGCCGTGCCAGCGAGGAGTAGCCGGTGCCGAAGTCGTCGATCGCCAGCCGCACGCCCATCTCGCGCATCTGCCGCAGCACCGGCTCGACCGCGTCGATGTGTTCCATCAGGCCGGATTCGGTGATCTCCAGCTCCAGCCGCGCCGCCGGCAGGCCGCTGTCGTCCAGCGCCTGGCTCAGCCGGGCCAGCGTCTGCCCGCGCCGCATCTCTGCGGCCGACAGGTTGACCGCGATGCGGCCGCAGTCCAGGCCCTCGTCCAGCCAGGCGAGCGCCTGCCGGCAGGCCTCGCGGGTGACCCAGGTGCCCAGCTCGACGATCAGGCCGCTGTCTTCCATCAGCGGGATGAACTCGGCCGGACCGATCGGCGGCAGGCCGGGCTGGTTCAGCCGCACCAGCGCCTCCAGTCCGATCAGATGGCGATCGGCCAGCCGGTAGAGCGGCTGGTACCAGAGCTCGAACTCGCCGCGCTCGAGCGCACGCCGCAGCCGGCCGTCGAGCTGCAGGCGGCTCTGCGCGGCCTGGGTCAGCGCCTCGGTGTAGTAGCGGTAGGTGCCGCGGCCGGCGTGCTTGGCCTGGTACATCGCCGCATCGGCATCGCGCAGCAGCTCCTCGACCTCATGGCCGTCTTCCGGGTACAGGCTGATGCCGATGCTGGCCTGGACCCAGACCTCGCTGCCGTCGATCTGGAAGGGCCTCTCCAGCAGCTGCAGCAGCTCGCGGGCGACCACCGCGGCGTCCTCCTGCTCGCGCAGCGCCTCCAGCACCAGGATGAATTCGTCGCCGCCCAGCCGCCCGAGCGTGTCCTCGCGCCGGGTGCGCTGCGCCAGGCGCTCGGCCACGTCGCGCAGCAGCCGGTCGCCGCAGCTGTGGCCGAGGCTGTCGTTGACGGTCTTGAAGTTGTCCAGGTCGATGAACATCACCCCGACGCGGTGATGCTGGCGCTGTGCGGCCGCCAGCGCCTGGCGCAGCCGTTCGAGCACCCGGCGCCGGTTGGGCAGCTGGGTCAGCGGGTCGACATGGGCGAGCTGGTGCAGGTCGTGCTCGGCCTGCTTCTTCGCGCTGATGTCGGTGAAGACGGTGACCAGATGGGTGGGCACCTGCTGCTCGTCATGCACCGTCGCCACCGAGGCCCACAGCGTCTGCAGGTGGCCGTCGCGGTGGCGGCTGCGGATCTCCCCGGACCAGGCGCCCTGGCTGACGACCTGCTCGAGCAGCGGACCGAAGCCGTCGACGCCACGCTCGGCGTCATCCGGCGTGCCGGGCTGCGTGCCGGGCTGCGGATCGAGCCGGCCGAGCGGCTGGCCGATCCAGTCCTCGCGCCGATGCCCGGTGATCGTCGAGAAGGCCCGGTTCACCGACACGATCCGCCCCGAGCGGTCGCAGACGATGACGCCGTCCTGCGTGCTCTCCAGCGCCGCGGCATGCAGGCGCATGCTTTCCTGGTCCTGCAGCCAGCGTTTCTGCTGGCGCATCTGCGTCAGCGCATGCGACAGATCCGAGCCGATCTCGTGGAACAGCGCGCGCTCTTCGGCATCCTCGCTCGAGAGCTGGTCGCGGATCAGCACCAGCACCGCGTGCATGCGGCCTTCGCAGGTGATCGGAATGGCCACCGCATGCAGCGCGCTGCCGCCGGCCGGCGTGTCCCAGCGCAGCTCGGCGCTGCGCCAGGTCAGGGTGACGACATGCTGAGGGTGCAGGTCCGGGTCGATCCGCGCCGCCTGCCGGCCGGCCGGCAGCTCGCGGTTGCCGGGGCCGACCGCCACCGGCACCAGCGTGCGGTTGTCGGGGCCGGACGCGGCGATCCAGGCGCCGCGGAAGCTGCCGTGGCTGAGCGCGACATTGCAGATGCGCTGCAGCAGCTCCGGCGGCTGGCGGGTCCAGACGATGGCCTGGTTGACCTGGCTGAGAAAGCTGTAGAGCCGACCCAGCGTGGCCACCCGCTGCTCGTTGCGCTTGCGCTCGGTCACATCCCAGCTGATCAGCGCTACCCGGTCCAGCTCGCCGGGCAGCGCATGGGTGCGGGCCTCGAACCAGCAGGCCCTGCCGTCGATCTCCAGGCTGTATTCGGTCCGGCAGACCTCGCCGGTCTCCAGCGCCCGGCGCACCGCCGCCTCGACCCGCGCGGCCGCGAGCGGCGGCAGCATCTCCTGGAATTGCTGCCCCAGCAGCTGCTCGCGTGTCGCGACCAGCCGGTCCCGGCTGCCGTAGATCTCGATGTAGCGCCCTTCGGCATCGAGCACGAAGGACAGGTCCGGCACCGCTTCGGCAAAGGCCTGCATGTGGCGTTCGCGCTGCTGCAGCGCCTCGAGCAGCGCCTGGCGCAGATGGCTCTGGCGGTGGTGCAGCAGCAGCAGGCCCACGCCCAGGCCGATCAGCGCGGCCATGCCCATGCCGAGACGCGCCTGGCGCTGCAGCCGCTCATGGCGGATCGTCTCGATGATCGCCTCCATCTCGCGCACTGCGCTGTCGATGCGGCCCTGCTGCAGATCGAGCGCGACCCGCGAGCGATCGTCCGGCGTGAGTGCCCGATGGCGCAGGGTGTCGCGAATGCCGTCGATCGAGTCGACAAAGCCCCTGGCGAGCCGGCGCAGCTGGTCGGCATGCGCCGGCGTGGTCTGGATCCGCTCCACCTGGGCCACCAGCTGCAGACCGCCGAGGCGGGCGTTCTCCAGCTCCGCGTCGACCCGGCTCAGATCCCCGTGCTCGCCCTCGTGGAGGTCGTGTTCCGCATGGGTGCTGGCCTGGCTCAGGTTCAGCCGCATCTGCGCCAGCGTGCTGCCGGGCAGCATCGCGTCGGTGAGCGTCTCGTTCCAGAGCTGGTGGCTCCAGCCGAGCAGGCCCAGGCAGAGCATGCCGAACAGCGCCAGGGCCGGCAGCATCAGCGAGGGCAGCGAAGTCGGCGAGGACCGTGGCACAGACCGGTTCATCGCGTTGCCGTGCCGCGCAGGCCTGCCAGCGGTTCGCCGCGCACCGGCGCGATCAGGCCTTCGTCGAAGCCGTAGACGCTGACCCGCTGCAGATGCTCCGGGCTGCCGATGTAGGCGGCCAGCGCCGCGTCGATCTCGTCGCGCAGCCGGTCGCCGCGACGGAAGGCCAGCGCCGGATAGCCGATCGCGGCGCCGTCGGGACCGGACGAGACCCAGAAGGGCTGGGCCAGCTCGGGCAGAGGCTGCGCCCGTGCCTGGGAGATGCTGCGTGCCTGCTGCTCCAGCTGCCGCACCATCCAGCGCAGCGAGGGCACCGACAGCATCATCGCCTGGACCGCACCCTGCTGCAGCTCGGTCAGGCAGCCGGCCGCGCTGGTGCGGGTGCGCAGCCGTGAATCCGGCAGGCCGGCGCGTCGGGCCATGTCCTGTTCGACCGACTGCTCCAGCACGCACAGCCGTGTCCGCGCATCGCCGACCACATCGGCCAGACTGTGCAGCCCGAGCGGGTTGCCGGCTGCCACCAGCAGTCCTGGCTGCACTGCGGCGGTGGGGCGGGAGAAGGCCAGCCGGGCCGCCCGCTCCGGCGTGATGAACAGGCCGGAGGCGATGGCGTCGATGCGGCCCATGTCCAGCTCGTGCATCAGCGCGCCGAACTCGGCATGGATCCAGACCGGCTCCGGCCGGCCGATGCGGCGCAGCGCAGCGCGCATCATGTCGACGGCCTCGCCCTGCAGGCCACCGCCCGGATCGCGGAAGGCATAGGGCGCCTCGATCGCGTAGCCGACCCGCAGCGGACGGTCCGGGCCCGGGCTCTGCGGGCCGTCAAGCGCCGGGCTGCGGCCGATCGACACGATCACCGCGACCGTGACCGTCATGACCAGGCCCAGCCAGAGGATCAGTCGCATGGGGTGAAGCATCTTCGGTGGGCATCGGTCTGGGATCGGTCAGGGGATCGGTCCGGGGGGGCGGTGGGAGGTGCCGTGTCATTCTTTCAGATCCGTCGAGCGGGCGGCATGAAAAGTTTCACGATGTGTCTCCGCCTGCGCTGCCAGCCAGTCGCCGAACTCGCGCAGCAGCGCGTCGTCGGCATGGGATTCGGGCACGACATAGTGGTAGGCCAGCTCGCTGTCGAGCGCGGCGGCCACGCCGCGCAGGCGGCCGTCGGCCAGCGCGGCGGCCGCGGCGAAGTCCGGCACCAGCGCCACGCCCAGGCCGAGCGCGGCGGCCTGCACGCTCATCGAGAACTGCTCGTAGGCGGGCCCGCTCTGGTCGTCGGCCACCCGCAGGCCGGCGGCGGCGAACCAGCGCCGCCAGGCCAGCGGCCGGGTGGTCTGCTGCAGGCGCGGCAGCCGCGCCAGCGCCTCGGCCGGCAGCGGCGCGCCGTCCGGCGCCAGGCCGTGCGCGGTCAGCAGGCCGGCGCTGGCCACCGGGATCAGCCGCTCCGACAGGATCGGCCGGCTGGTGCAGCCCGGCCAGTGGCCGTCGCCGGCGTGAATGGCCGCGTCCAGCCGGGTCTCGTCGAACAGGAAGGGGCGGGTGCGGCTGTGCAGGTTGACCTGCACCCGCCCAGGCCGGAAGGCCGGCAGCCGCGGCAGCAGCCAGCAGGTGGCGAAGGTGGGCACCACCGCCAGCTCGATCACCGGCACCCGCCCGGCGCCGGCCATCAGCTCGCGGGTGTCGCGCTCCAGTGTGTCGAGCCAGTCGGCCACCCGCAGCGCGTAGCCGCTGCCGGCCTCGGTCAGGCGCACGCCGCGGCGGGTGCGGCGAAACAGCTTGACGTCCAGCAGCGCCTCCAGCCCCGCGACCTGGCGGCAGACCGCGCTCTGCGTCATCGCCAGCTCCTCGGCGGCGCGGGTGAAGCTCTCGTGGCGCGCGGCGGCCTCGAAGACGGCCAGCGCGGTCGTGCCGGGCAGGCGGCGGCGGGAGAGTTCGCTCATCGGGGACGATCTCGGAGTGCGTTCATGGAACAGATCGATGCATATTATTCGGTTGTGCCTGCAGGCCGGGCTCCCTAGGATTGCATCCATCGAACTTCAGAACCTTCGAGGAGTACCCGTCATGGCCAGCACCCCCCGCACGTCCCGCGCTTCCTTCCAGTGGAACGACCCGCTGCTGCTCGACAGCCAGCTGCTCGACGACGAGCGCGCGGTGCGCGACGCCGCACGCGCCTACTGCCAGGACCGGCTGATGCCGCGCGTCACCGAGGCCTTCCGTCACGAGCGCACCGACGCGGCCATCTTCCGCGAGATGGGCGAGCTGGGCCTGCTCGGGCCCACGATCCCCGAGCCCTACGGCGGCGCCGGCCTGAACTACGTCAGCTACGGCCTGATCGCCCGCGAGGTCGAGCGCGTCGACTCGGGCTACCGCTCGATGATGAGCGTGCAGTCCTCGCTGGTGATGGTGCCGATCTTTGAATTCGGCAACGAGGCCACGAAGCAGAAGTACCTGCCGAAGCTCGCCACCGGCGAGTGGATCGGCTGCTTCGGCCTGACCGAACCGAACCACGGCAGCGACCCCGGCAGCATGGTGACGCGCGCCCGCAAGGTCGACGGCGGCTACAGCCTGAGCGGCGCGAAGATGTGGATCACCAACTCACCCGTCGCCGACGTGTTCGTCGTCTGGGCCAAGGACGACGAGGGCCAGATCCGCGGCTTCGTGCTGGAGAAGGGCTGGAAGGGCCTCTCCGCCCCGGCGATCCACGGCAAGGTCGGCCTGCGCGCCTCGATCACCGGCGAGATCGTCATGGACGAGGTCTTCTGCCCGGAGGAGAACGCCTTCCCCGAGGTGCGTGGCCTGAAGGGCCCGTTCACCTGCCTGAACAGCGCCCGCTACGGCATCGCCTGGGGCGCGCTCGGCGCGGCCGAGTTCTGCCTGGAGACCGCGCGCCAGTACACGCTCGACCGCAAGCAGTTCGGCCGTCCGCTGGCGGCCAACCAGCTGGTGCAAAAAAAATTGGCCGACATGCTGACCGATATCGCCCTGGGCCTGCAGGGCTGCCTGCGCCTGGGCCGGATGAAGGACGACGGGACCGCCTCGGTCGAGATCACCTCGATCATGAAGCGCAATTCCTGCGGCAAGGCGCTCGACATCGCTCGAACCGCGCGCGACATGCTCGGCGGCAACGGCATCTCGGACGAGTTCGGCGTGGCGCGCCACCTGGTCAATCTGGAGGTGGTCAACACCTACGAGGGCACGCACGACATCCACGCGCTGATTCTCGGTCGCGCGATCACCGGCATCGCGGCGTTCTGAGCATGGCCACCGCGCTTGATGGCCTGAAGGTGCTCGATCTGTCGCGCGTGCTGGCCGGGCCGTGGGCGACGCAGACGCTGGCCGATCTCGGCGCCGATGTCGTCAAGGTCGAGCGTCCCGGCGCCGGCGACGACACCCGCGCCTGGGGACCGCCGTGGCTGAAGGACGCGCAGGGCCGCGACACCCCGGACGCCGCCTATTTCTGCTGCGCCAACCGCAACAAGCGCTCGATCGCGATCGACATCGCGACAATCGAGGGTCAGGCGCTGGTGCGCCGGCTGGCCGGCGAGGCCGACGTGCTGGTCGAGAACTTCAAGGTCGGTGGCCTGAAGGCCTACGGCCTGGACTTCGCCAGCCTGCATGCGCTGAACCCGCGGCTGGTCTACTGCTCGATCACCGGCTTCGGCCAGACCGGGCCCTATGCGCCGCGCGCCGGCTACGACTTCCTGATCCAGGGCATGGGCGGGCTGATGAGCGTGACCGGCCGCGGCGACGCGGAGGAGGGCGCCGGGCCGCAGAAGGTCGGCGTGGCGCTGACCGACGTGATGACCGGGCTGCATGCGGCGGTCGGCATCCTGGCCGCGCTGCGCCACCGCGACCGCACCGGCGAGGGCCAGCACATCGACCTGGCGCTGCTCGACGTGCAGGTGGCCGCGCTGGCCAACCAGACCGCCAACTGGCTGATCGGCGGCACGGTCCCGAAGCGCATGGGCAATGCGCACCCCAACATCGTGCCCTACCAGGACTTCCCGACTGCGGACGGCGACATGATCCTGGCGATCGGCAACGACGGCCAGTTCGCGCGCTTCTGCGACGTTGCCGGCCATGCCGAGTGGGCCAGCGACACCCGCTTCGCCACCAACGCGGCGCGGGTGGCGCACCGCGCGGTGCTGATCCCGCTGTTGCGCCAGGCGACCGTGATGCGCACGACGCGCGAATGGATCGCGGCGCTGGAGTCGAAGGCGGTGCCCTGCGGGCCGGTCAACCGGCTCGACGAGGTGTTCGCCGATCCGCAGGTCGTCGCCCGCGGGCTGCGGGTCGATCTGCCGCACCCGGTGGCGGGCAGCGTGCCGGGCGTGGCCAGCCCGATCCGGCTGTCGGCCACGCCGCCGGTCTACCGCAGCGCGCCGCCGGTGCTCGGGCAGGACGGCGCGGCGGTGCTCGCCGACTGGCTGGGCGAGCCGGCGCGGGACTGATCAGGGCTTGGGGGCGCTGCGCGAGAGCCGGCGCGCGTTGGCGCCGGCACGCCGGCTGACCGGCTTCAGCCCGGCGCTGGCGACCTTCATCGGCGCATGGTGCATCACCTCCATCGCCTTGCTGGCCGGCGCTGCGGACCACGGCATCATCCACCAGCGCAGGCTGGCGGCCATCAGGTCCTGCGAGACGCCGG
The DNA here is from genome assembly GCF_013426975.1 of Sphaerotilus sulfidivorans. Lineage (GTDB taxonomy): Bacteria > Pseudomonadota > Gammaproteobacteria > Burkholderiales > Burkholderiaceae_C > Sphaerotilus > Sphaerotilus sulfidivorans. The sequence goes on along the minus strand of NZ_JACCPY010000001.1, from coordinate 29,774 downwards.
CACCGGTCCACATCATCGCCAGCCAGGACTGCTGGAAGGCGGTGACCTTCTCCAGCCCCATCGTCATGAATTCCTGGCGGTCGCGCGCCGACGGGTTCGGGCCGGCCAGTGCCATGCGCGTCAGCCGATGGTTGACGACGAAGGGCACCGAGAAGGTCATCTCGGTCATCTGACGGATCAGGTCGCCGGTGGCGGCGGCGGGCAGCGCGGGCAGGGCCGGCATCTGGGGAACGGGGGGCACGGGCACGCAGGGCATCGGAACATCCTTCCAGGATTGGCATCACGTCGTCGTCAGCCATGAAAAAAGGCGTGCCAGATCGTGGCACGCCTGGGGATGATCGCCGATCGGCCTGCGGCGATGCTTACTTGAACAGGTCCTTGACCCGATCCGTCCAGCTCTTGGCGTTCGGCGAGTGCTTGTCGCCGCCCTTCTTCAGCGATTCGTCGAGATCCTTGAGCAGCTTGCGCTGGTGCTCGGTGAGCTTGACCGGAATCTCGACCTGGATGTGGCAGTACAGGTCGCCGGGATAGTTCGAGCGGATGCCCTTGACGCCCTTGCCGCGCAGCCGGAAGGTCTTGCCGTGCTGGGTGCCCTCGGGCAGCTCGATCTCGGCCTCGCCGCCGAGCGTCGGCACCGCGACCGTGCCGCCGAGCGACGCGGTGATGATGCTGACCGGCACGGTGCAGTGCAGGTCGTCGCCGTCGCGCTCGAAGATGTCGTGCTGCTTGATGCGGATCTCGACATACAGATCGCCGGCCGGGCCGCCATGCGTGCCGGGCTCGCCGTGGCCGCGCAGCGCGATGCGCTGGCCTTCGTTGATGCCGGCCGGGATCTTGACCTCGAGCGTCTTGTGCTTCTGGATCCGGCCCTTGCCGCCGCAGGTGGTGCAGGGCTCGGGAATGATCTTGCCGCTGCCGTGGCAGTGCGGGCAGGTCTGCTGGATGCTGAAGAAACCCTGGCGCAGATGCACCGTGCCCGAGCCATGGCAGGTGGTGCAGGTCTTGGCGCTGGTGCCGGGCTTGGCGCCGCTGCCGTGGCAGGTGTCGCAGTCCTCCCAGGACGGGATGCGGATCTGCGCCTCCTTGCCCAGGGCCGCCTCCTCGAGCGTGATCTCCATCGCGTAGGACAGGTCCGCGCCCCGGTAGACCTGCTGGCCACCGCCTCGGCGACCACCGCCGCCCTGGCCGAAGATATCGCCGAAGATGTCGCCGAAGGCCTCGGCGAAGCCGCCGTTGCCGAAGCCCTCCGGGCCGCCCGGACGGAAGCCGCCCGCGTTCGGGTCGACGCCGGCGTGGCCGAACTGGTCGTAGGCCTGGCGCTTCTGCGGGTCGGAGAGCATCTCGTAGGCCTCCTTGACCTCCTTGAATTTCTCCTCGGCCACCTTCGCGCCTTCACCCTGGTTGCGGTCAGGGTGGTATTTCATCGCCAGCTTGCGATAGGCCTTCTTGATGTCGTCTTCGCTCGCGCCCTTGGCGAGGCCAAGGACTTCGTAGTAGTCACGCTTTGCCATGGAAGTGGTCCGGATTGCGACAGCGGTGAAACAGGAACGCCGCGCCGAGCGGCACCGGCCCGCGAAGGGCCGGCGACTCGAGCGCGGCGACAGGCACGGCGGACGCGGGCGCAGCCGGGTTCAGGCCCCGCCGCGGCGCGCGTCCGGCGCCATCACTTCTTGACTTCCTTGAACTCGGCGTCGACGACGTCCGCATCCTTCGGGTCGTTCTTCGGGGCCTCGCCGGCACCGGCCGCACCGGCGCCGGCTGCACCGGCAGCTGCGCCCGCGGCGGCCTGCTGGGCCTGCATGTCGGCGTACATCTTCTCGCCGAGCTTCTGGCTCACGGTCATCAGCGCGTTGGTCCGGGCCTCGATGGCGTCCTTGTCGTCGCCCTTGATCGCTTCCTCGACCTCCTTGATCGCGGCCTCGATCGCGGTCTTCTCGGCCGCCTCGATCTTGTCGCCGTACTCGGTCAGCGACTTGCGCACCGAGTGCACCATCGCGTCACCCTGGTTGCGGGCCTGGATCAGCTCGAGCTTCTTCTTGTCCTCGGCGGCGTTGACCTCGGCATCGCGCACCATCTTCTGGATCTCGTCCTCCGACAGGCCCGAGTTCGCCTTGATGGTGATCTTGTTCTCCTTGCCGGTGCCCTTGTCCTTGGCGCCGACATGCAGGATGCCGTTGGCATCGATGTCGAAGGAGACCTCGATCTGCGGCACGCCGCGCGGCGACGGCGGGATGCCTTCCAGATTGAACTCGCCCAGCAGCTTGTTGCCGCCGGCCATCTCGCGCTCGCCCTGGAAGACCTTGATCGTCACCGCCGGCTGGTTGTCGTCGGCGGTCGAGAAGGTCTGCGCGAACTTGGTCGGGATGGTGGTGTTCTTCTTGATCATCTTCGTCATCACGCCGCCCAGGGTCTCGATGCCCAGGGACAGCGGGGTGACGTCGAGCAGCAGCACGTCGGTGCGCTCGCCGCCCAGGACCTGGCCCTGGATCGCGGCGCCGACGGCCACCGCCTCATCCGGGTTGACGTCCTTGCGCGGCTCCTTGCCGAAGAACTCCTTGACCTTCTCCTGCACCTTGGGCATGCGGCTCATGCCGCCGACCAGGATGACGTCGTCGATCGAGCCGACCGAGACGCCCGCGTCCTTGATCGCGGTGCGGCACGGCGCGATGGTGCGCTCGATCAGCTCCTCCACCAGCGACTCCAGCTTGGCGCGGGTCAGCTTGATGTTCAGGTGCTTCGGGCCGGTGGCGTCGGCGGTGATGTAGGGCAGGTTGACGTCGGTGGCGGTCGACGACGACAGCTCGATCTTGGCCTTCTCGGCGGCTTCCTTCAGGCGCTGCAGGGCCAGCACGTCCTTGGTCAGGTCGACGCCCTGTTCCTTGCGGAACTCGCCGATGATGTAGTCGATGATGCGCTGGTCGAAGTCCTCGCCGCCCAGGAAGGTGTCGCCGTTGGTCGACAGCACCTCGAACTGCATCTCGCCGTCGACGTCGGCGATCTCGATGATCGAGACGTCGAAGGTGCCGCCGCCCAGGTCATAGACGGCGATCTTGCGGTCGCCCTTGCCGCCCTTGTCCAGGCCGAAGGCCAGCGCTGCGGCGGTGGGCTCGTTGATGATGCGCTTGACATCCAGGCCGGCGATGCGGCCGGCGTCCTTGGTCGCCTGGCGCTGCGCGTCGTTGAAGTAGGCCGGCACGGTGATGACCGCTTCGGTCACCGGCTCGCCGAGGTAGTCCTCGGCGGTCTTCTTCATCTTGCGCAGCACTTCGGCCGAGACCTGCGGGGGCGCGAGCTTGTTGCCGCGCACCGACACCCACGCGTCGCCGTTGTCGGCGGCCGTGATGGTGTAGGGCATCAGGTCGATGTCCTTCTGGACTTCCTTCTCGGTGAACTTGCGACCGATCAGGCGCTTGACCGCGTACAGCGTGTTCTTCGGGTTGGTGACCGCCTGGCGCTTGGCCGAGGCGCCGACGAGGATCTCGCCGTCTTCCTGGTAGGCGATGATGGAGGGCGTGGTGCGCGCGCCTTCCGAGTTCTCGATCACCTTCGTGGTGTTGCCTTCCATGATGGCCACGCACGAGTTGGTGGTGCCGAGGTCGATGCCGATGATCTTGCCCATGGTGTTGCTGACTCCGGGGAAATTGTCTGGTTGCTGCTGATCTGCGGATGGACCGGCGGGTTTCAAGAGCCCTGCTTGCCGGTCGCGCGCTTTTCTGTGTGTGCGGAAGGGTCTTTTCAGGGGTGACCGGGCGGCGGCGTCACTTCGGCGCGGCCACCATCACCAGCGCCGGGCGCAGCACGCGCTCGGCGATCAGGTAGCCCTTCTGCAGCACGCTCACCACGGTGTTGGGATCCTGATCGGCCGGCACCATGCTGATGGCCTGATGCTGGTGCGGATCGAACTTCGTGCCGGCCGGCGGATTGACCTCGACCACCTTGTTGCGCTCGAGCGCCTGCGAGAGCTGGCGCAGCGTGGCCTGCACGCCCTCGAGCAGCTGCTCGGGCGTGCCCTGGCCGGCGCTCTGCGCGGCGATGGCCGCATGCAGGCTGTCGCAGACCGGCAGCAGGCTCTCGGCGAAGGACTCGACCGCGAACTTGCGCGACTTGGCGACTTCCTCGTCGGCGCGGCGGCGGATGTTCTCCATCTCGGCCTTGGCGCGCAGATAGGCGTCGGCCAGCTCGACATTCTTCGCCTCGAGCTCGGCCACGCGGGCCAGGGCCTCGCTGGTGTCGGCCTGGGCGGCTGCGCCGTTCATCGAGGCCGGTTCGGTGTCGGGAAAGGGCGGGGTGTTCTGGGTGTCGGACATGGTCTCTTCCTTGGCCGCTGGAGCGGCATCCCGGTGCGACATGGGGTCGGCTCCAGGGGCTTCAAGAGGCTGCTGCATCGGCACGACAGGGCGTCACCGGGCGGCACGGTCACGGGTGCGTCGCGGTTTCATGCAAACTGTCACGCTGATCATGAGTCTTTCTTCCCCCGACCCCGACTCCGATGCCGTCGACGACCCGGCCGCCGCCGTGCTGGCCGATGCGGCGGTCATGCTCGCGCCGATGGTGCGCTGGCTGCTCGGGCATGGCGTGCCGCTGGGCGCGCTCACGCGCACGCTCAAGCAGGTCTATCTCGACGAGGGTCGCCGCGAGCTGGAGCGCCGCGGCCAGCGGGTCACCGATTCGGCGCTGAGCGTGCTGACGGGCGTGCACCGCAAGGATGTGCGCCAGATGCCGACCGAGCTGCCGGGCCGGCCGGCGCTGGCGCCTACCCCCGCGGCGATGCTGTTCACCCGCTGGATCACCGATCTGTCCTGCCGCGATGCCGAGGGCCGGGCCCGGACCCGCCTGCCGCGCCAGGGGCGGGCGCCCAGCTTCGAGTCGCTCGCGCGCGAGGTCTGCAGCGACGTGCATCCGCGCACCCTGCTCGAGGAGCTGCAGCGCCTGGGCCTGGTGCGGGCCGAGGGCGAGGAGGTGCTGCGCCTGAGCGATCGCTTCGTGCTGCCGGGCCGCGACCCGGCGGCCGCGCAGGCGATGGCGGTCAATGTCGCCGACCATCTGGCCGCGGCGGTGCACAACCTGGGCTGCGATCGGCCGGGACAGCGCCTGCTCGAGCAGAGCGTCTTCGCCGAGGGCCTGTCGCCGCAGGCTGGCGCCGAGCTGGGCGTGCTGGCCCGCGCGATCTGGGCCGAGGCGCTCGAGCGCATGGTGCACGAGGCCGAGCAGCGGCTCGACCGTGACCGCGACGCCGCAGCGTCCGCAGAAGCCGCGCCGGTTGCGCGCATGCGCTTCGGGGTCTACTACTTCACCGACATGGAGGATGCCGATGACGACAACGACGCGGGTCGAGCGCGACCGCGCCGCTGAATTCCAGCCCGAACGCCGGCGGCTGTTCGGCCGGGCGGCCGGTCTGGGTCTGATCGGACTGGGCGGTGGCCTGCTGGGCGGCTGCGGCGGCAGCGGCGTCGGCAGCAACGGCACCGGCAGCCCGGTGCCGCTGTCGCAGAGCGTGGGCACGGTGTCGGGCTTCGGCAGCGTCGTCGTCGACGGGGTGCGCAGGGATGACAGCGCCGCGCGGGTCGAGCGCGAGCGCGCCGACGGCGGGCGCGACAGCGCCGAGATCCGGCTCGGCCAGCGGGTGGTGCTGGAGTATTCGACCGACGCCGCCGGCACCGAGGTGCTGGGCCGCATCGAGGTGCGACCCTCGCTGGTCGGCCGGGTGAGCGAGCGCACAGCCGACACGCTGGGCGTGCTTGGCCAGACGGTGGTGATCAATGCCGATCCGACCCGCGGCCCGATCACCGTGTTGGGCGAGCGCTGGCGCAGCGCGGCCGACATCGCCCTGGGCGAGGCGGTCGAGCTGCATGCGATCGTGACCGGCGCGCCGGGCGGCGCGCGTCGGCTGCTGGCCACCCGCATCGACACCCCGGCCTCGCCGGACACGCTGCGCCTGGTCGCGCCGGTGAGCGAAGTCCTGGCCGACCGTGCCGGCACCTCGCGCCAGCAGGTCCGCATCGGCGCGCTCACCGTCTGGCTGCCGGCCGGCGAGCAGGCGCAGGCCGGCCAGATGCTGACGCTGCATGCGCCCCCCGCCGACTTCGATGCCGCGACGCTGGTGCTGCGGGCTTCGCGCGTGCAGGTCGATGCGGCTTCGACGCTGGTGGCGGCCGGATCGCGCATCGAGCGCGCCGGCCTGATCGCCGGCTGGAGCGGGCGCAGCCTGACGATCGACGGCATCACGATGGAGGTCGACGCCGCCACCGTGCTGAAGCCGGCCACGCTGCTGCCGGCCGACGGGCTGCATGCCCGGGTAGTGGCGCTGCGCAGCAGCGACGCGCTGCGCTGGCAGGCGGTCTCGATCGAGGCGGTCGCCACCACCGGCTCGGCGCTGCTGGTGGGCACGCTGTCGGACTGGTCGGCCGCCACCGCCGACAGTCCGGCCAGCTTCCGGGTGCGCGACACCCGGGTCACGCTGACCTCGGCCACCGTGCTGGACCTGGGGGACTGCATCGCCGCCGCGGCCACCGCGACGCTGGTCGACGGCCTGCATGTCGAGGTGACCGGCAGCGTTGGATCGCGCGGCATCGTGGCTGATCGGGTGCGCTGCCTGAAGGAGCCGCGAGACGGCACCGCGCAGATCACCCGCCAGGGCCGCATCCTGTCCTTCGATGTGCAGGCGCGCCGGCTGACGCTGCAGCAGACGACCGGGGACGGCAGCGTGCGCGAGATCGTGGTGAGCTGGAGCGAGTCCACCCACTGGCGCGATCCGGTGCGGGGCTCGGCCGACCTGCTGGCGACGCTGGCGGCCGAGGGCCGGCTGGTCGAGATCGAGGGCACGCTGTCGGCCGAGGGCCTGCTGCAGGCCCGGCGGGTGCGCCTGCACCCTTCGACGGACGATCGTCATGAGCGCTCGCCCGGACAGCCGGCGCCGGACGATACCTCCGGGGACACCGCCGCCCGCCTGGCCGGCATGCGCCCGGAGGCTCAGGCGAGGTCGTCGACCGACACGCTCCAGCGCTGCCAGTCGGCGAGCTGACGCCGGTCGGCCTTGGTCGGCCGACCCTGCTGGATGCTCAGCGCCGGGTCGGCGGCGTAGTGGCGCCGTTCGCGCCACTCGGCCTGGGCCAGCACGCTCTCGGGCGTCTCGCGGTAGAGCCGCTGCGCCTGCGGCGCCGGGCCGCGCACCGCCGACAGGCCGAGCACCTCGACCTCGCGGGGCGTCGGGCAGTCGCCCTGGCGCACCGAGACGCGGTCGCCGGCGCGCACCTCGCGCGAGGGCTTGGCATCCTGGCCGTTGACGCGCACCCGGCCGCGCTCGATCTCGTCGGCCGCCAGCGAGCGGGTCTTGAAGAAGCGGGCGGCCCAGAGCCACTTGTCGAGGCGCTGGCCGGCCGGGCTGCCGGCAGCAGGTGCGGGGGAGGAAGATCGGGCGGATCGGCTCATCGTGTCGGGCAGACGGCTCGGGAAATCGAACTCAGGAGGTTGAATGATGCACCGCGCCGGGCCCGGCCGGGTTGGCAGGCCCTGCCAGCGGCAGGCGCACCGTGGCATCCAGCCCGGTGATGCGGGAGCGGCGGATGCGGTTGTCCAGCACCAGCGTGCCGCCGAGCGAGTCGACGATGTCGCGGCAGATCGCCAGGCCCAGGCCGGAGCCGCCGCTCAGGTCGCCGCGCTCGGGGCCGGCGGCGAAGGGCCTGAACAGGCGCTCGCGCAGCGGCTCGGCGATGCCGGGGCCGCTGTCGGCGATCGTCAGCGTGGCGTGGTGGCCGTCGCGGTGCATCGTCACCGCCAGCATGCCGCCCGGCGCCGAGCACTTGATCGCGTTGTGCAGCAGGTTGCGGGCCAGCTCGCGCAGCGCCCACTCATGGCCGCGCACCGTGGCCGGCACCGTCTCGACCGAGAAGTCCAGATCGCGCTCGGCGGCCAGCGCGGCCAGATCCAGCGCGACATCGCGCACCAGCGCCTCCCAGTCGGCCAGCGGCGGCTGGCCCTGCTGGCGCAGCTGCTCGACCTTGGCCAGCGCGAGCATCTGGTTGGCCAGGCCGGTGGCGCGGTCGACGGTGTGCTCGATCTCGGCCAGCGCGGTGGCGCTGTCGGTGTCGCCGCGCCGGGCCGACTGCACCTGCACCTTCAGCACCGCCAGCGGCGTGCGCAGCTGGTGCGCGGCATCGCGCACGAAGCGCTTCTGGTGCTCGAGCAGCCGCGCGCTGCGGTCCATCATCGCGTTGGTGGCCTCCACCAGCGGGCGCAGCTCGCGCGGTGCCTCCTCGGTCGCCAGCGGGGTCAGGTCGTCCTCGGCGCGGCGGGCGATCTCCTCGCTGAGCCGGCGCACCGGCCGGGTGGCGTGCTGCACCACCCAGACCACCACCAGCGCGATCACCGCCACCAGCGCCGCCTGGCGCCACAGCGTGCCGATCAGGATCTGCCGCGCCAGCGTGTGGCGCAGCTCCAGCGTCTCGGCCACCTGGATGGTGGCCATGCCCTGGCCGGCCTGGCCCGCCACCGGCTGCAGCAGCACCGCCATGCGCACCGGCATGCCACGGTACTCGGCATCCTGGAAGTCGACCAGCGCGGCATAGACGCTGCGCTGCGGGATGCGGCCGTCCCAGCGCGGCAGGTCCTCGAAGCCGCTGACCATCTCGCCGGAAAAGCCGCTGACGCGGAAGAACATGCGGCTGCGGTTGTCCGCCTCGAAGGCCTCCAGCGCCGAGTAGGGCACGTCGGCCGCGACCTGCGCTCCGCCGCTGCCGGCGCGCACCTCCAGCCGCTCGCCGATGGCCTTGGCCGAGGCCAGCAGCGTGCGGTCGTAGGCGATGCCGGCGGCCTCGCTCGCCTCGTGGTAGAGGCTGACGGTGTGGATCACCACCAGCACCGTGACCGGCAGCAGGATGCCCGCCAGCAGCTCGGCGCGCAGCGACAGGTGCGCGATGCGGTGGGCCAGGCGCTGGCGCAGCCGCGCCAGCGGTCCCGGGGTGGCCGCGCTCATGCCGGTGCCGGCGCGGCCTTGAGCAGATAGCCCAGGCCGCGCAGCGTCACCAGCTGCACGCCGGTCTGCGCCAGCTTCTTGCGCAGCCGGTAGACCACCACCTCGATCGCCTCGGTCTGCACCTCGCGCTCGCCGGGAAAGACCAGCTCGAACAGCCGCTCCTTGGCCACCGCCTGGCCGGGCCGCGCCAGCAGCGCGCGCAGCAGTGCCAGCTCGCGCGCGGTCAGGTCCATCGGCCGGTCGTCATGGCAGACCGCGCCGCTCTCGGCGTCGATGCGCAGACCGCAGAAGGTGGGCGCCTGCGCGCTGGCGCCGGGCAGGGTCGGCGCCGCCCGGCGTGCCAGCGCGCGGATGCGCGCCTCCAGCTCGTCCAGGTCGAAGGGCTTGGCCAGATAGTCGTCGGCGCCGGTGTTCAGGCCCAGGATGCGGTCGCCGACCGTGCCGCGCGCGGTCAGGATCATTACCGGCGTGCGCAGCCCGGCGGCACGGGCGCGAGAGAGCACCTCCAGCCCGTCCAGCCCCGGCAGGCTCAGGTCGAGCAGCACCACATCGGGCATCGAGGCCTCCCAGCGGTCGAGCGCGCGCGCGCCATCCTCGCAGCCGATCACCTGCATGCCGCGGCGCTCGAAGGCGCGGCGCAGGGTCGTCTGGATCGTCGGGTTGTCTTCCACCAGCAGCAGTTTCATGGGCGCGAAGCCTAGCGCCATCGGCACGGGCGCGCAGCCGCCGTGGTGCTTGGCGTTTCCCCTAGGGTCACGGACAGCCGTTTGACAGCCACCGACAGGAGCATCGGCGCTGTCCCTCCTCCCATCGAAAACCCTCCTGGAGACTGGTCCCATGCGTCGAGACACCTTCCTGAAGTCGCTGGCCGCGCTGGCCGCTGCCGGTGCGCTGCCGCTGCCCGCGCTGGCCAATGCCAACCTGAAGATGATGATTCCCGCCAATCCGGGCGGCGGCTGGGACACCACCGGCCGGGCGCTGGGCAAGGCGCTGCAGGATGCCGGTGCGGCCGCCTCGGTGCAGTTCGACAACAAGGGCGGTGCGGCGGGCGCGATCGGTCTGGCGCAGTTCGTCAACGCCAGCAAGGGCGATCCGAACGCGCTGATGGTGATGGGCGCGGTGATGATCGGCGGCATCATCACCGGCAAGCCGCCGGTGTCGCTGACCGCGGCGACTCCGGTGGCGCGCCTGACCAGCGAATACAACGTCTTCGTCGTGCCGGCGGACTCGCCCTTCAAGTCGATGAAGGATGTGGTCGAGGCGATGAAGAAGGACATGGGCAGCGTCAAGTGGGGCGGCGGCTCGCGCGGATCGACCGAGCACATCGCCGCGGCGATGCTGGCGCGCGCCACCGGCCTGGACGCCGCGAAGATCAACTATGTGCCCTTCCGCGGCGGCGGCGAGGCCACCGCGGCCATCCTGGGCGGCAACGTGTCGGTCGGCGGCAGCGGCTACAGCGAGTTCCAGCAGTACATCGAGTCCGGCAAGATGCGTCCGATCGGCGTGACCTCGGCCGCCCGCCTGAAGAACGCGCCCAGCGTCCCGACGATGAAGGAGCAGGGCTTCGATGTCGAGATCGGCAACTGGCGGGGTGTCTATGCCGCGCCCGGCATCACGCCCGATCAGCGCAAGGCGCTGACCGCGATGGTGCAGAAGGCGGTCAAGTCCAAGGCCTGGGCCGAGGCGATGGCGCGCAACGGCTGGACCGACGCCTGGCTGGCCGGCCCGGCCTTCGACGAGTTCGTCGAGCGCGAGTTCGCCTCGCTGCGGGCCACGATGGTCAAGGCGGGAATGGTCTGATGAGTGCGACGTCCTCCGTGCCGGTGTCTGCGCCCGCGGCCGGGCAGATGCCCGCCGCCATCTCTCCGCTGCCGCAGGTGCTCGTCGGCCTGGGCACGCTCGCCGTGGCCGCATGGCTGGCCTGGGGGGCGGCGTCGATTCCCGCCGATGCCGGCTATGCCGGCGTCGGACCGAACTTCCTGCCGTGGGTGGTGAGCGTGCTGCTGGGGCTGTGCGGCGTGTTCATGCTGCGCGAGGCGCTGACCGGAGGATTCCGCGATCTCGACGAGGTCGACGGCGCCGAGCAGGGCGACTGGCGCAGCTTCGTCTGGGTCGCCGCCGGCATCCTGCTCAATGCCTCGCTGATCACCACGATCGGCTTCATCCTGAGCTGCGCGCTGTGCTACTTGCTGGCGGTGCAGGGCTTCCGGCGCGCGCAGGGCAGCGCCGTCGGCGGCGCACGTGCCTGGATCACCGACGCGCTGGTCGGGCTGGCGATCGCCTCGCCGGTCTTCTGGATGTTCACCAAGGGCCTGGCGATCAGCCTTCCCGGCCTGACCCAGACGGGATGGATCTGACATGGGCAACCTCGATCTCTGGCAGCAGCTGCTGAACGGTTTCATGACGGCCGGCACGCCGGTCAACCTGCTGTGGGCCCTGGTGGGTTGCACGCTGGGCACGGCGGTGGGCGTGCTGCCCGGCATCGGCCCGGCCACCGCGGTGGCGATGCTGCTGCCGATCACGCTGAAGGTGGATCCGACCGCCTCGATGATCTTCTTCGCCGGCATCTACTACGGCGCGATGTACGGCGGCTCGACCACCTCGATCCTGCTCAACACGCCCGGCGAGGCCGGCTCGATGGTGACCGCGCTCGAAGGCAACAAGATGGCCAAGAGCGGCCGCGCGGGCGCCGCGCTGGCCACCGCGGCGATCGGCTCCTTCGTCGCCGGCACCATCGCCACCGTGCTGGTGACGATGTTCGCGCCGCTGGTGGCCGAGCATGCGGTCAAGCTCGGCCCGCCCGAATACTTCATGCTGATGCTGCTGGCCTTCTGCACCGTGAGCGCGGTGCTCGGCCAGAGCACGCTGCGCGGGCTGACCGCGCTGGGCGTGGGCCTGGCGATGGGCCTGGTGGGCATCGACCAGATCTCGGCCCAGGCGCGCTACACCGGCGGCGTGCCCGAGCTGATGGACGGCCTGGAGGTGGTGCTGGTCGCGGTCGGCCTGTTCGCGGTGGCCGAGGTGCTCTACGCGGTGCTCTACCAGGGCCGCGAGGTCGAGAGCTACAACCGCATGAGCCGCGTCCACATGACCCGCGACGAGTGGCGCCGCTCCTGGCCGGCCTGGCTGCGCGCGACCTTCATCGGCTTCCCGTTCGGCACGATTCCGGCCGGCGGCAGCGAGATCCCGACCTTCCTGAGCTACGCGACCGAGAAGAAGCTCTCCAAGCACAAGGAAGAGTTCGGCACCACCGGCGCGGTCGAAGGCGTGGCCGGCCCCGAGGCCGCGAACAACGCCGCGATCACCGCGACGCTGATCCCGCTGCTGACGCTGGGCATCCCCACCTCCAACACCACCGCGATCCTGCTGGGCGCGTTCCAGAACTACGGCATCAATCCGGGTCCGCAGCTCTTCGACACCAATGCCGCGCTGGTCTGGGCGCTGATCGCGTCGCTGTACATCGGCAACGTGATGCTGCTGATCCTGAACCTGCCGATGGTCGGGCTGTGGGTGCGCCTGCTGCGCATTCCGAAGCCGCCGCTCTATGCGGGCATCCTGATCTTCGCCACCGTCGGGGTCTACGGCATGCGCCAGAGCGCGTTCGACCTGTTCCTGATGTTCGCGATCGGCCTGCTGGGCGTGGTGATGCGCCGCTTCGGCTTCCCGACCGCACCGGTGGTGGTCGGCATGATCCTGGGCCCGCTGGCCGAAGCCCAGCTGCGCAACGCGCTGTCGATCGGCGAGGGCCGCTGGAGCGTGCTGGTCGAGCGGCCGATGTCGGCCACGCTGCTGGCGGTGATCGTCTCGGTGCTGGTGCTGCCTCGCCTGGTGAAGATGCTGCGCCGCCAGGGCTGATTCCCGCGCCGCCGCTTCGGTGGATTCTCCCGCGGCGTTACCATGACGCCCCTGCAGGCCCGCACGACATCACGCCGTGCGGGCCTGCTGCATTCATGCCCGCTCCGACCGATGATCCCGATGCGCTATCTCACCGACGCCGATGCCCTGACCTGGCTGCTGGGCCAGCATGACGATGCCGAGCACCGTCCGGTGGCGAGCCGTTCTGCCTGGCTGGACCAGATCGACCAGCAGCGCGGCACGCTGCTGGTGCCGGCCACCGTGCTGGCCGAGGTGCTGACCGACACCGGCCGGGCCGGCGAGGGCGCCTGGCGCACGCTGCATGCGCACCGGGTGGTCGAGGTGCTGCCCTTCGACGAGCGGGCCGCGCGCGAGCAGGCCCGGCTGGCCGGCGAGGGCGCCGCGCTGGCGGTGGCCCTGAAGGCGGCCAGCCTGGAGCGGCGTCAGCTGGTGGTGCTGGCGCGGCTGCGCGGCGCGGCGCTGCTGAGCATGCCGGCCGATGTGCGGGCGCTGGCGCAGCAGGCCGGCGTGGCGGTGCAGTCGGTGCGCGAGCTGGTCGCCGGCTGCGCGCTGCGCCAGCTGGCCCTGCCGCTGGAGGACGAGCCGGCGCCGGCCGCCGCGCCAGCACCGGTGGCGGCGCCTCCCGCGCTGATGCGCGCGCCCGGCATGGACCTGTCGGTCTTCCGCGACATCGCGCAGGCGCTGGATTCGATCTTCGATGAAGGCCGTGCCGGCGGCGAGACCGAGACAGCCGCCGAGCCGCAGGCCGCGCCGCCGCAGCGCCCGCCGGTGCCGGTGCTGCCGGCCTGGCTGCTGGCGCCGCCGGCAGCGGCGCCCTCGGCTTCATCCTCTGGCGAGACGTCGGAGCAGGGCCCGGCGGCCTGAGCCGCGCCTCTGCGCCGCCTGAGCAACGGTCAGGGCAGCTGTTCTTCGCTGATCAGATGCCAGCGGCCGACGCTGCCGGCCTGGGCGTGGCGCAGGCCGCAGCTGCATCCGCCGCCGGCCGCAGCCGCCAGCGGGCGGTGCTCGGTGCCGGTCGAGGCGGCATCGGTCTCGCCGGCCGGCGGCCGCAGCGCCTGGGGCGGCAGGCCGTCCAGGGTGATGATGCGCGCGAAGGAGCCGGTCGGCCGCGCGGCGTCCGGCCCCGGCGCGGTGTTCGACGGCGTCGAGGTCGATGTCGGCATCGGGGCCGGTGCCAGGGCCAGCTCGCCCTCCCGCTCCAGGCAGGCGGTCAGCGGCAGCGTCAGCAGCAGCGTCAGACAGATCGGGGCGATCCGGCGGGCCGAGTGGGCCGAGTCGAGCGAGGGCAGCAGGGTGGGGCGGCGCATGGGCCGCGATTGTAAGAAGAGGTTTCTTCCGCAGGGCTGAACGCCCCGTGATCGCGGGGCGGCTCTGCCGTCGCCTACTGCTTTGCGCCCAGCGCCAGTGCCTGCAGCCGCTGCGCCTCGCGTTCGGCCGCGCGCGGCAGCTCCGCGGGCTGTAGCGGCCAGCCGGCGCTGTGGCGCCGCACGATCGCGTGCAGCGCGGCGATCCATGCCGGATGGTCGTTCAGGCAGGGAATGTGCTCGAAGCGCTGGCCGCCGGCCTGCAGGAACACATGCGAGCCCTCGATGGCGATCTCCTCGAGCGTCTCCAGGCAGTCGGCGGCGAAGCCGGGGCAGAAGACCTGCAGGTGCCTGACGCCCTTCTTCGCCAGCGCCTGCAGCGTCGGCTCGGTGTAGGGCTCGAGCCACTTGGCCTTGCCGAAACGGCTCTGGAAGCTCAGCGAGATCTGGTCTGCCGTCAGGCCCAGGCGCTCGGCCAGCAGGCGCCGGGTCTTGTAGCAATGGCAGTGGTAGGGGTCGCCCAGGTGCAGCGTGCGCTCCGGGACTCCGTGGAAGCTCAGCAGCAGGTGGTCGCCGCGGCCCTCGCGCGCCCAGTGGTCGCGCACCCGCGCGGCCAGCGCGTCGATGTAGGCCGGTTCGTCATGGTGCTGGCGCACCCAGCGGATCTCGGGCAGCGTGCGCTGCACCAGCTGCCAGCGGTGCACGTCGTCCATCACGCTGGCGGTGGTGGTGCCGGAGTACTGCGGATACATCGGCACGACCAGGATGCGCTCGCAGCCCTCGGCCTTCAGCGCGTCGAGCCCGGTGGCGATCGAGGGCTGGCCGTAGCGCATCGCATGGCGCACCGTCAGCACCTCGCCGGCGGCATCGGCCAGGCGCTGCAGTTCCTCGGCCTGGCGACGGGTCCAGACCGCCAGCGGCGAGCCTTCGGGCGTCCAGATGCTGGCGTACTTGGCGGCCGACTTCGCCGGCCTGACCCGCAGGATGATGCCGTGCAGGATCGGCTTCCAGAGCGCCGCCGGGATCTCGACCACCCGAGGGTCGGACAGGAACTGCGCCAGGTAGCGGCGCACCGCCGGCGCGGTCGGCGCATCCGGCGTGCCGAGGTTGACGAGCAGCACGCCGGTGCGGGTGGCACGGCCGTGACGGTGTTCGGGTTCGGGGGCATATCGCATGGCGGGGCGGATTCTCGCCCACTCGGCGACACTGCGGGGCCGTGCCGTCTTCCCTGTTCATGATGTCGATCGACTGTCCAGCCTTCTCCTCCCTGCCGCCGGGCGCTGCCGGCCCGATCCGGGTGCTCACGCTCGATCTCGACGACACGCTCTGGCCGGTCGGGCCGACGCTGGTGCGTGCCGAACAGATGCTGCACGACTGGCTGCGCGCGCAGGCGCCGGCCACCGCCGCGGCCTTCGGCGTCGAGCGCATGGTGGCACTGCGCCAGGAGGTGGCGCGGCGCCGGCCCGATCTGGCGCATGACCTGACCGAGCTGCGCCGCATCACGCTGCGCGAGGCGCTCGCGGCCTCGGGCGACGACACGGGGCTGGCCGATCCGGCCTTCGAGGTCTTCTTCGCCGCGCGCCAGCAGGTGACCTGGTACGAGGATGTGGCCGAGGCGCTGGCGCGTCTGGGCCGGCGCTTCGTGCTCTTCGGCCTGACCAACGGCAATGCCGGGCTGGAGGCCACCGGGCTGACGCCGCACCTGCGCGGCGTGATCAGCGCGCGTGACTGCGGCGTGGCCAAGCCCGATGCGCGCATCTTCGCCGCGGCCTGCGCGGCGCTGGCGGTGTCGCCGGCCGAGGTGCTGCATGTCGGCGACGACTGGGCGCTGGATGTGGTGGGCGCCCGCCAGGCCGGGCTGCACAGCGCCTGGGTGCGTCGCAGCGATGCCGCGCACCGGCCCGGGCCGGCCAGCGGCCAGCCGCAGGATGCGCTCGACCATCTGCACCATCTGACCGTGCCCGATCTGGCGCGGCTGGCCGATCTGCTGGGCGTCTGAGCGGATTTTTCCGCTTTCATCGCGGTACCGCGGCGCCGCCGGAGCGCTTCAATACCGGACGGTGAATGCTCCCCATCCTCTCCGTCCGAACGGCCCGAAAGACCTGAACGGTCAGGACGGGCTGCCTCTGCCCATGCCCGCCGCCGGCTGGCTGATGGAGACGCTGGCGGCCTTTCTGCAGGCGCCGCGCGGCACCGACCCGCTGCGGGCGCTGGTGCTGCATCTGGCCGCCAGCCTGCGCTGCGACCGTGTCGCGCTGGGCCTGCGTCGACGCAGCCGCTCGGAAATCGAGGTGCTGGCGGTGTCCGACCTGGTGCGTCCAGCCGATGCCGGCGAGCTGGTGCGCGATCTTCACGCGGCGATGATGGAGGCTGCGGCCAGCGCCTGCACGCTGACCCATCCCTCGCGCCGGGCGCTGCCGCTGCATCCGGGGCTGGCGCATGTGCAGCTCGGCCGGGTGCTGGGGGCCTGCGCGGTCTGCAGCGTGCCGCTGGCGCTCGACGGGCGGGTGATCGGCGCGCTGACGCTGCAGCGCGACCTGGGCGCTCCCTTCCGCACCGAGGAGATTCTTCGGCTGGAGCAGGCGGCGCAGTTCCTGGCGCCGATGCTGCGGCTGCATCTGGCCGGGCGACGGCGGCTGGCGCTGGATGCGCTGCCGGACGGCCCGGCCTGGCTGCGTCCGCTGCGTCCGCATCTGGCCATCGGCGCGCTGGCGCTGCTGAGCGCGCTGGCGCTGCTGCCGGTCGAGCGCGAGGTGGTCGCGCCGGCGCAGGTGCGCGGGCTGCACGAGCGCCAGCTGGTGGCGCCGCGCGATGGCTTCATCGCGGTGGTCCATGCGCGCCCGGGCGTGCGCATCGCCGAGGGCCAGCCGCTGCTCGACCTCGACGGCGAGGCGGTCCGGCAGGCCCAGCGCGCCGCCGAGGCCAGCCTGAGCCAGGCCGAGACCGCGGTCAGCGAGGCGCTGGCCCGCCATGACCAGGCCCAGCTGGTGGTGCAGATGGCCCGGGTCGACGAGGCGCGGGCCCGCCTGGAGCAGGCCCGCGAGGATCAGGAGCGCAGCCGGGTGCTGGCGCCGATGGACGGTCTGGTGGTCGATGGCGACCTGAGCCGCTCGGTGGGCGCGCCGGTGCGTCGCGGCGAGGTGCTGATGACGGTGGCGCCGGCCGAAGGCTTCCGGCTGGTGCTGTGGGTCGACGAGCGCGATGTCGCCCGGGTGCGGGTCGGCTCGTCCGGCATGCTGCGGGTGGCGGCCCGGCCTGGCCAGGCGCTGGCGCTGACGGTGACCCGGGTCACGCCGGTGGCGGTGACCCGCGAGGGGCGCAACGGCTTCGAGGTCGAGGCGGCGCTGAGCGGTGCGGCACCGGGCCTGCGTCCCGGCTTCGAGGGCGTGGCCCGGATCGGGGCCGGGCGGCAGCTGCTGCTGCAGGCGCTGCTGGGCCGTCTGCCCGACAGCCTGCGCATCGGCTGGTGGACGCTGCTGGGCTGAGGCGGCACACGGCGATGCAGCCTCCAGCGATGATCGACAGCCCGCTGTGGCACCGGGTCGCCGACCTGGTGCCGCGGCTGCGGCCGACGGTGCGGGTGCGCCACCGCGGCGAGGGCGAGGCGGCGCGCCATCTGCTGGCCGACACGCTCACCGGCCGCCACCATCTGCTCGACGAGGCGGCCTGGGCCTTTGTCGGCCGCTTCGACGGCCGGCGCAGCATCGGCGAGCTGTGGCAGTGGCTGGGCGAGAACGGCCGCCAGCCGCCGACCCAGCACGAGATCGTCGAATGGCTGTCGAGGCTCGATGCCGCGGGCCTGCTGCAGTGCGATCGCCTGCCCGATCTGGCCGGTCTGCTGCGCGGACAGGAACGCGAGGAGCGGCGCCACCGCCAGGCCCGCATCAATCCGCTGTCCTGGCGGCTGCCGCTGGGCGATCCGGGGCGCTGGCTGGTGCGGCTGGATCCGCTCGGCCGGCTGCTGGCGCATCCGCTGCTGCTGCTGGCGGCGCTGCTGCTGGTGCTGCTGGGCGCCGCCCAGGCCTTGCTGGAGGGGCCGGCGCTGCTGGCCGATGTGCGCCAGCGCCTGGCCAGCCCGGTCTTCCTGGCCAGCGTCTGGGCGGTCTATCCGCTGATGAAGGCGCTGCACGAGCTGGGCCATGCGCTGGCGGTGCGGCATTTCGGTGCCGAGGTGCGCCATGTCGGCATCGCGGTGATCTATCTGCTGCCGGCGCCGTATGTGGATGCCTCGGCGGCCAGCGGTCTGGCGCGACGGCGCGAGCGCGCGGCGGTCGCGCTGGCCGGCATCGCGATCGAGCTGGTGCTGGCGGCGCTCGGCGTGCTGGCCTGGTCGGTGCTCCAGCCCGGGCCGGTGCGCGATCTGGCGCTGACCCTGGCGCTGGTCGGGGCCGGATCGACCTTGCTGGCCAATGCCAATCCGCTGGTGCGCATGGACGGCTACCACGTGCTGGCCGACCTGCTCGACCTGCCCAATCTGGCCTCGCGCAGCCGTTCGGCCTGGCTGGAGGCGCTGCGCAGCGCGCTGCTGCGCCAGCCGCGTCCGCAGCGGGCGCGGCCGGGCCGCGCGCAGCGCCTGGCGCTGGCGCTGCATGCGCCGCTGGCCTGGCTGTTCGGCGTGGGCGTGGCGGTGTCGGTGGTGCTGTGGCTGGCGCATGTGTCGGCCCTGCTGGCGCTGCTGGTGGCGGCGCTGTCGGGCTGGACGCTGCTGCTGCGGCCGCTGCTGCAGCTGATGCGCTGGCTGGCCGGCGCGCCCGAGCTGGGCGGGCGTCGGCTGCGGGTGGCGCTGCAGCTGCTGCTGCCGGGTGCGACGCTGCTGGCGGTGCTGCTGTGGCTGCCGCTGCCGCATGCCACCGTGGCCGAGGCGGTGGCCTGGATGCCGGAAGAGGCGCTGGTGCGTGCGCCCGCCGACGGCGAGATCGTCGCGGTGCAGGCGGCCGACCGGCAGCGGGTCGAGTCCGGCGCGCCGCTGCTGCGCCTGCACAGCCCGGCTCTGCAGGTCGAGCGGGCCGAGGTGCACGCGCAGCGCATCGCGCTCGAGATCGAGGCGCTGCAGCAGCAGATCCGCCATCCGGCCGGCGCCGCGCGCGCCGAGGCCCGTGCGCAGGCGCTGCAGCAGCAGGAAGACGAGCTGTCCCGGCGGCTGGCGCAGCTCGACAGTGCCAGCCGGCGTGCCGGGCAGCTGCGCTGGATCGCGCCGGAGCGGCTGGTGGCCGGGCGCATCGTCAGCCGTGGCGAGGTGCTGGGCCATGTGCTGGCCGGCGACCGGCTGATCGCCCGGGTCGCGGTGCCGGGGGAGCGGGTGGCCGACCTGATGCGCGGCGTGCAGGTGGTCGAGGTGCTGGCGCTGGAGGCGCCCGCGCGGCCGCAGGCCGGTCGCTGGGACGGGGTGCTGCCGCAGACCGCGCTGCGGCTGCCGGTGCGCGCGCTGGGCAGCAGCGGCGGCGGCGCCATCGAGGTCGATCCGGCCGATGCGGAGGGGCTGCGCACCCTCGCGCCGGTGGCGGTGATCGATGTGGAGGTGCCGGCGCTGGCGGCCGACCGGCTGGGCGGCCGGCTGAAGGTGCGCTTCGACCACGGTCCGCGCCCGCTGGGCGGCCGGCTGCTGGAGGCGTTGCAGCGCCTGGTGCTGGGCCGCTTCGGCGAGGCGGTCGACGTGCCCGCGGGCGGCTGAGCGCGCGATGCGTGCATCGCCCGCTGACGGTGGCCCGCCCCGGGTCCGGCCGGGGCCGGTCTGGGGCCCCTATCCGCTGCGCAGCGAGCCGCCGCCGCCCTGGCAGGCGCTGCGCACGCGGCTGCGCCTGTAGCGCGCACGACCGCTGTTCCTGCGCCGCTTGCAGGCGCTGGCCGGCGGGACGGCCGCCTTCGAGGATCTGGCTGCGCCGCAGTGGCGCGCCCGCCTGCGCGGCGAGGGCTTCGAGGCGGCGCTGATGGCCGAGGTGCTGCACCGGCTCGGCCTGCTGGTGCAGCGCGAGCTGGGCTTCATGCCGCATCCGCCGCAGATGCTCGCGGCCTGGGCGATGCTGCAGGGCAGCCTGGTCGAGATGGCCACCGGCGAGGGCAAGACGGTGGCCACCTTCCTGGCCGCAGCCAGTGCGGCGCTGGCCGGCGTGCCGGTCCATGTGCTGACCGCCAACGACTATCTGGCCGAGCGCGATGCCCGCCGGCTCGCGCCGCTCTACCAGGCGCTCGGGCTGAGCTCCGGCTGGATCGCCAGCGGCACCGACGAGGCCGGGCGCCGCGCCGCCTATGCCTGCGATGTCGTGCATGCGCCCGCGCGCGAGCTGGCCTTCGACCATCTGCGCGACCGGGTCGACTTCGGCCGGCCCGACGGCAGCCTGGCCTGGCAGGCCCGCGTGCAGCGCAGCGGCACGGCGCCGCGTCTGCGCGGCCTGTGCCTGGCGCTGATCGACGAGGTCGACAGCGTGCTCTGCGACGAGGCCCGCGTGCCCCTGGTGCTGGCCGCGGCTGCACCGCAGGATCTGCCCGAGCCGGTGCTGCGTCAGCTGCTGGCGCAGGCCGGTGGCTGGCGGCAGGGCATCGAGTTCGTGGTCGACGGCGCAGCGGTGAGGCTGACCCCGGCCGGACGGCATGCGCTGCCGGCGCTGGCGGCCTGTCTGCCGCGGCCCTGGTCGGACAGCCGCTGGCATGAGGACGGCCTGCTGCGGGCGCTGACCGCGCAGCACCGGCTGCAGCGCGACCGCGACTATGTGGTGCAGGACGGCGCGGTGGTGCTGGTCGATGCGCTGACCGGGCGTGCCGCGCCGGAGCGGCGCTGGTCCCGCGGCCTGCATGCGCTGCTGGCGCTCAAGGAGGGCCTGGCGCTGCCCGATGCGCAGCAGACGCTGGCGCAGCTCACCTACCGGCGGCTGTTCTCGCGCTATCACCTGCTGGGCGGTCTCAGCGGCACGCTGTCCGAGGTCGGGCTGGATCTGGCGCTGGCCTTCGGCACGCCGGTGCTGAGGCTGCCGCGCCACCGGCCCTCGCGGCTGCAGCTCGGCGGCATCCGGGTGTTCGCCGATGCGTCCGAGCGCTGGCAGGCCGCCTGCGAGCGGGCGCAGGCCCTGGCGCAGGACGGGCGTGCGGTGCTGATCGGCACCGGTTCGGTGGCCGAATCGGAGCGGATCGCGGCGCTGCTGCGCGAGCGCGGGCTGCGGCCGCTGGTGCTGCATGCGCTGCAGGGCGCGCTCGAGCATGAGGTCATCGCGCGGGCCGGTCGGCCTGGGCGCATCACGGTGGCCACCCAGATCGCCGGGCGCGGCACCGACATCGCGCTCGACCCGGCGGTCCACCGGCGGGGCGGCCTGCATGTGCTGGCCTGCGCCGACGACTTCGGTCGGCGCGCCTGGCGTCAGCTGGTCGGGCGCTGCGCCCGCCAGGGCGATCCGGGATCGGCAGAAACCCTGTTGAGCTGCGCGGAAGGCGTGCTGTTCCGGCGCTTGCCGCGCTGGCTGGCGATTACCCTCGTCGGCAGGCCGGCCGGCTCGCGCCTGACCGAGCGGCTGTGGCGCCTGGCCCAGTGGCTGGACGAGCTCGACGGCATCCGGGCCCGCCATGCGCTGCAGCGACAGGACCGCCGGCAGGCCGAGCGCATGGCCTGGAGCGGGCCGGAGGAGTGAGGCGATGAACCTGAATGCACCTGATCTACCCAAGCTGCCATCGATGACGACGCTGTTGCTGGCTGCAGTCCTGGCGGGCGCGTCAGGTCTGGCGGCGGCCGCGCCGCTGGCCTGCCTGATCGAGCCCTCGCAGGTGGTCGACATCGGCTCGCCGGTGGTCGGCGTGATCGCCAGCGTCGAGGTCGAGCGCGGCGACGCGGTGCGCCGCGGCATGGTGGTGGCGACGCTGCGCCGCGATGTCGAGCGTGCCAACCTGGGCGCGGCCACCGCGCGTTCGCAGGTCCAGGCCGAGCTGCGCGCGGCCCGTGCCGCCGCCGACCTGGCGCTCAGCAAGCTCGCGCGCGCCGAGGATCTGCGCCGGCAGAACTTCATCTCCGAGGTCGCGCTGGAGCAGGCGCGCTCCGAGGCCGAGGTGGCGCAGCGCCGCGTCGACGCGGTGCGCGAGCAGCAGCGCGCCGCCGCCAGCGACGCCGAGGCCGCACGCACCCAGTTCGCGCAGCGCGAGCTGGCCGCCACGCTCGACGGCATCGTCACCGAGCGCTTCCTGAATCCGGGCGAGCGGGTCGACGACAAGCCGATCCTGCGCATCGCCCGGCTCGATCCGCTGCGGGTCGAGCTGGTGCTGCCGCTGGCCGACATGGGCCGGCTGAAGGCGGGCGACACGATCACGCTCAAGCCCGACTATCCCGGCGCGCCGACGCGCAGTGCCACCGTCGAGCGCGTCGACCGGGTGGTCGATGCGGCCAGCCGCACTTTCCGCGCGCGGCTGACGCTGCCCAATCCGGAGCATGCGATCCCTGCGGGCGTGCGCTGCGTCGCGGACTGGGGCGATGCGAAGGCGGCGTCCGGCACCTCCGGTGCCACGCCGACGCGCGATCTGCGGCCTGCGGTGCTGCGCTGAGCCGGGCCTGTCCGTTCCATGCTGCCCAGCGGTCCGCGTCCCGGCCTCGAGGAGATCGAGCCGCGTCTGCTGTACTCGGCCGACGCGGCGCTGCTGCTGGGCGGGCTGCCGGTGGCCGACGTGCGCCAGGTCGCCTCCGCGTCGGCTGCGGCCTCCTCGCAGGACGACAGCGGCGCGCGCTGGCTGCTGGTCGATCGCCGCGCCGAGGACTGGGACCGCCTGCTGGCCGAGGCGCAGGCCTTGGATCCGTCGCGGCCGCTGCAGCTGCGCTGGGTCGAGCCGGACGAGGATGGCGCCGCGCTGCGCACCGCCGTCGGCGAGGGCGATGGCGCGCAGGCTGCGCTGGTCGCCGCCTGGACCGATGCCGACGGGCGCGCCTGGCTGGGCCGCAGCGCGCTGGATGCCGCACCACCGCCACCGTCGCCGCCGCCGGTCGCCGCCGCCTTGGCGGCCGCGGTCGAGACCGGCCCGGCCGAGGACTGGACGCTGGCCGTGCGGCGCGAGCTGGTCATCATCGACGGTCGCATCGAGGGCGCCGGGGCGCTGGCCGCCCTGTGGTGGCAGGACGAGAACAGCACCCGCACGCTCGAGGTCATCGTGACCGATCCGTCGCGCGACGGCCTGAGCCAGATCGGCGAGCTGCTGGCTGCACGTGGCGGACAGGAGGGGCTGGCGGCGCTGCATCTGGTCGGCCACGGCACGGCCGGACAGTTCTCCTTCGGCGGCGACGCGATCGACGCGGGCACGCTGGCGCGGCATGAGGCGGCGCTGCGTGCCTGGGGCCAGGCCCTGGCCGAGAACGGCGACCTGCTGCTCTACGGCTGCGACACCGGCGCGGGCTCGCAGGGCGAGGCGCTGCTCGAGGCGCTGCAGGCGCTGACCGGCGCCGACGTGGCGGCCAGCACCGACGCCACCGGCGGCAGCGCCGCCGACGCCGACTGGGAGCTGGAGGCCGCACGCGGCACCGTCGAGACGACGCTGTCCGCGCCGGCGGCCGAGGCCCTGGCGCGCTGGGAGGGGCGGCTGGCGAGCTACACCGTCACCGACTTCAGCGACAACCCGTTCTCGTTCTTCACGCTGCGTGCGGCGATCGATTCGGCCAACTCCAGTGCAGGCGCCGACACCATCACCTTCGCCAACTTCGGCGTGCCGATGACGATCGAGCTGAGCTCGATGCTGCCGACGATCACCGGCACCGTGTCGATCGACGCCTCGTCGAGCGGCGCGCCGACCGTGACGCTCGACGGCCGCTTCCTGGGGGGCGGCGCGGACGGGCTGCAGCTCTACAGCGGCTCGGACGGCAGCACCGTGCGCGGCCTGCGCATCCAGAACTTCTCGCAGGACGGCATCGACATTTCCGGCAGCGGCAACCATGTGATCGCCGGCAACTGGATCGGCCTGGACAGCCTGGGCAGCGGCGCCGCCGGCAACCAGCAGGGCGTCAACCTCTGGAACACCAGCGGCAATCGGATCGGCGGCAGCAGCGAGGCTGACCGCAACATCATTTCCGGCAACAGCGGCGTCGGCATCTACATCGGAGGTGGCTCCACCGCCAACCGCATCGAGGGCAACTGGATCGGCCTGGACAGCACCGGCGCGGCGGCGGTGGGCAACCTGAACTTCGGCATCCTGGTCGAGTCGGCCGGCAACACCCTCGGCGGCACCGTCATCGGCCAGGGCAACGTGATCGCGGCCACCGTCAACTACGACGGCATCATGCTCGGCTCCGGGGCCTCGGGCACGCTGGTCGCCGGCAACACCCTGGGCCTGAACGCGGCCGGCACCGCAGCGCTCGGCAACGCCCGCGCCGGCCTGCGCGTCGAGTCCTCCGGCAACACCCTCGGCGGTACGGGCAGCAGCGCGCGCAACATCGTCTCGGGCAACGGCGACGGCATCGTGCTGTCGGGCGGGTCGGCCAGCGGCAACCAGATCCTGGGCAACTGGGTCGGCCTGTCGGCCGCCGGCAGCAGCGCGATCGGCAACACCTTCGACGGCATCCGGCTCGAGAACGGCGCCAGCGGCAACACCCTCGGCGGCGCGAGCGCGGGTCTGCGCAATGTCATCAGCGGCAATGGCCGCGATGGCGTGCGCATCACGGATGAGAACAGCGATGGCAACGCGGTGCTGGGCAACTGGATCGGCAGCAATGCCGCTGGCACCGCAGCGCTGGGCAATGGCGGTGACGGCATCTTCATCCGCAACGGCGCCGACAGCAGCCGCATCGGCGGCGCCGCGCCGGGCGAGGGCAACTGGGTCATCGGAGCCGGTCTGGTCGGCATCAAGATCGACGGCGACTCGACCGGCACAACGATCCGCGGCAACCGCGTCGGCACCGATCTGGCCGGCACCGCCAGTCTGGGCGCGCAGCAGAACGGCATCCGGCTCGAGAACGGCGCGGCGCAGACCTCGATCGTCGAGAACACGGTGGCCTTCAGCGGCCAGGGCGGGGTCTACACCGCCGGCATCGAGCTGCTGCCTACCGCCGGCAGCAGCAACCTGATCAGTCGCAACACGCTGTATTCGAATGTCGGTCAGGACATCAACCTCGGCGTCGACGGGCTCGACGGCAACGACTCGCTCGACGCCGACAGCGGCGTCAACGACCTGCAGAACCATCCGCTGCTGAGCAGCGCGACGCTGGGCGCCGGCACGCTGCGGGTGCTCGGCCAGCTCGACAGCGCGGCCTCGGCGCTGTACCGGATCGAGTTCTTCGCCGATCCGAGCGGGCAGGGCGATGCGCGGGTCTACCTCGGCCAGACCACGGTCACGTCGGATGCCGGCGGCCGCGCCAGCATCGACGTGCTGCTCGAGGCCAGCCTGGCGGCCGGAGCGACGGTCACCGCGACGGCGACCCGGGTATCGAGCGGCAGCACCTCGGAGGCGGCCGTGCCGGTCACGGTCGCCGCACGGGCCAACACCGCGCCGGGCTTCGTCGCCGCCAGCGGCCAGGTCATCACCGCGGTCAGCGGCGGCGACGACTGGATCCGCGCGATGCAGATCCAGGACGACGGTCGCATTCTCGTCGCGGGCCATCAGCCCGGTGCCGGCGGCGCCCAGGACGTGCTGCTGATGCGCTACCGGGCCGATGGCACGCTCGACACCACCTTCGGCAGCGGCGGCCGGGTCACGGTCGCGGCCGCGAGCTTCGGCGGCACCACCGCCCAGGTCTGGGCGATGGCGGTGCAGGCCGACGGCGCGATCGTCCTGGCCGGTCAGACGACGGTCGGCGGCGTGCAGTACGCGCTGGTGCAGCGCTACCTGGCCGACGGCAGCCTCGACAGCAGCTTCTCCGGCGACGGCACCGCGCTGTGGGGCGATGTCAGCCAGTTCTGCGAGGCCAGCGCGGTCGCGATCGATGCGCAGGGGCGCATCGTGCTGGGCGGCACGGTCAGCGGCGCGACCGCGGTCGCGCGGGTGACGGTCGACGGCATGCTCGACACCGCCTTCGGCGGCGGCAACGGCTATGCCTGGGTCGATGCCGGCCTCGGTGCCGACCTGGTCGGCGCGCTGGCGATCCAGTCCGACGGCCGCATCCTGCTTGGCGGATCGGCCGGCAACGATCATGCCCTGGTGCGCTGGAACGACGACGGCACGCTGGATGCCGGCTTCGGCAGCGGCGGCATCGTGCGCACCGACGTGGCCGGCGGCTTCGACATGATCCGCGCGCTGGTGGTGCAGGACGACGGCCGCATTCTCGCCGGCGGCTATTCGACCCAGGCGGGCGGCGACATCGACTTCACGCTGCTGCGCTACCTGGCCAGCGGCAGCCTCGACACCGGCTTTTCCGGGGATGGCCGGGTGACGACCGATCTGAGCGGCGCGGACATCGTGCAGGCGATGGTGCGCGATGCCAGCGGCCGCATCGTGCTGGCCGGCTACGACGGCTCGGGTCGGATCGCGCTGGTGCGCCATCTGGCCGACGGCTCGCTCGACACCGCTTTCGGCCAGGGCGGCCTCGTGCAGCAGGCGATCGGCGCGAGTTCCGGCGCCGGTGCGCTGGCGCTGCGCCCGGACGGCCGGCTGGTGGCCGCGGGCTGGTCGTCCGATGGCACGCAGCGCGATCCGCTGCTGCTGGGGCTGCTGACCGACGGCTCGCTCGATCCGGGCGTCGGCAGCGCGGCGGCGACATTGGGCGGCACGGTGGCCTGGACCGAGGACAGCGCCGCGGTCGTGCTCGACGCCGACGTGCGCCTGAACGATGCCGATCTGGCCCAGGCCGGCAGCTACGCCGGCGCGACGCTGACGCTGGCGCGCCAGGGCGGCGCGCAGGCCCAGGACCAGCTCGCCTTCGACGGGCTGGTGGTGACCGTCAGCGGCACGGCGGTCCTCGTCGACGGGGTGCAGGTCGGCAGCTACACCTTCACCGGCGGCCAGATGCAGGTCAGCTTCGGCGCACAGGCCACGCAGGACCGCGTTGACCGGCTCGCGCGCCACATCGTCTACTGGAACAGCTCGGACGCGCCGCCCGCCAGCGTGACGATCGCCTGGACGCTGGCCGACGGCAACACCGGCGCGCAGGGCAGCGGCGGCGCGCTGGCCGGCGCCGGCAGCGTCACGGTGGCGATCACCGCGGTCAACGACGCGCCGACGCTGGCCCTGCCGGGCCGGCAGTCGACCCCGGTCGACACCCCGCTGGTGCTCGACTCCGCCTCGGGCCGGGCGCCGCAGGTGGCCGATGCCGATGCGGCGCTGCTGCAGGTCACGCTGACGAGCGATGGCCATGGTCTGCTGACGCTGTCGGGCACCACCGGCCTGAGCTTCTCGGCCGGCGATGGCAGCGCCGACACGGCGATGACCTTCAGCGGCAGCGCCGCCGCGATCAACGCCGCGCTCGACGGGCTGCGCTTCGTGCCGTCGGCGGCCTATCAGGGCAGCGCGACGATCGGCTTCTCGGTCAGCGATCTCGGTGGCAGCGGCTCCGGCGGCACGCTGACCACCACCGGCAGCGTCATCGTGGAGGTCGGCGCGCTGCGCTTCCGTGACGGCAGCGCCGGCTATGCCGGCACGCAGGACACCTACATCGACGACAGCGCGCCCGGCAGCGCCTTCGGCACCTCGACCGCCGTGCGCGCCGATGACGGTTCGCCACGCCAGACCGCGCTGATCCGCTTCGACCAGATCATCGGCAACGGTGCCGGCCAGGTTCCGGCAGGTGCCACCATCACCTCGGCGACGCTGTCGCTGTATGTGACCGAACGCGATGCCGCCGACACCGTGGTGCTGCACCGGATGCGAATCGACTGGAGCGAAAGCTCCACCCACGCTTCGCTGGTCAACGGCATCCAGGCCGACGGCAGCGATGCCGAGGCCAGCGGCATCGCCATCGATGCCGGCCTGTCGGGATGGATCAACATTTCCGGCCTGGCCGCCGCCGTCCAGGCCTGGGTGGATGGCGCGCCCAACTTCGGCTGGGCGATCGTGTCGGACGCCGCCGACACCTGGGCCTTTGCGTCCTCCGAGTCGGCCGATGTGATGCTTCGGCCTTATCTGACGGTCGCCTACACCGTGCCCCAGACCCCGGTGCTCGGCACCAGCGCCGGCGGCGCCAGCTATGTCGAGAACGCCGCGCCGGTGGCGGTCGACCCGGCGCTGACGCTCTCGGACGCCGACAGCACCCAGCTCAGCGGTGCCAGCGTCGTCATCAGCGCTGGCCATGTGGCGGCGCAGGATGTGCTGAGCTGGGCCGCGGTGACGGGCATCAGCGGCAGCTGGAATGCTGCCACCGGCACGCTCAGCTTCAGTGGCACCGCCGCTCTGGCCGATTACCGCACGCTGCTACGCTCGGTCAGCTACGCCAACAGCAGCGACAGCCCGAGCGGCACCAGCCGCACGCTGAGCTTCACGGTGACCGACACCACCGGCCTGTCCAGCGCCGCTGCCACCCGGTCGATCCAGATCTCGGCCGTCAACGACGTGCCGACGGTGACGTCTCCGATCGCCGACCAGAGCGCGACCGAAGATCAGCCCTTCAGCTTCCAGCTTCCGGCCGGGACGTTTGCCGATGTCGACGTGGGCGACTCGCTGAGCTACACGACGAGCACGCTGCCGAGCTGGCTGAGCTTCAACGCGGCGACGCGCACCTTCAGCGGCACGCCGGCCAATGCCGATGTCGGCGCGCTGACGATCACGGTGACGGCGAAGGATGGCAGCAACGCCACGGCCAGCGATTCCTTCGTGCTGACGATCGCCAACGTCAACGATGCGCCGACGGTGGCGTCTCCGATCGCCGATCAGAGTGCGACCGAAGATCAGCCGTTCAGCTTCCAGATCCCTGCAGGGACGTTTGCCGATGTCGACGCGGGCGATTCACTCACCTACACAACCAGCGCCCTGCCGAGCTGGCTGAGCTTCAACACGGCGACGCACACCTTCAGTGGCACGCCGGCGAATGGCGATGTCGGTTCGCTGACGATCACGGTGACGGCGAAGGACGGCAGCAACGCCACGGCCAGCGATTCCTTCGTGCTGACGGTGACGAATGTGAACGACGCGCCGACGGTGGCGTCTCCGATCGCCGACCAGAGCGCGACGCAAGATCAGCCCTTCAGCTTCCAGCTTCCCGCCGGGACGTTTGCCGATGTCGACGCAGGCGATTCACTGAGCTACACAACCAGCGCGCTGCCGAGCTGGCTGAGCTTCGATGCCGCGACGCGCACCTTCAGCGGCACGCCGGCGAATGCCGATGTCGGCGCGCTGACGATCACGGTGACGGCGAAGGATGGGAGCAACGCCACGGCCAGCGATTCCTTCGTGCTGACGGTGACGAACGTGAACGACGCGCCGACAGTCGCCACGCCAATCGCCGGCCAGGACGCGACCGAGGATCAGCCGTTCAGCTTCCAGATCCCTTCGGGCACCTTCGCCGACGTCGACGCGGGCGACTCGCTGAGCTACACGACGAGCACGCTGCCGAGCTGGCTGAGCTTCAATGCGGCGACACGCACCTTCAGCGGCACACCGGCCAACGCCGACGTCGGCACGCTGACGATCACGGTGACGGCGAAGGACGGGAGCAACGCCGCGGCCAGTGATTCCTTCGTGCTGACGATCGCCAACGTCAACGATGCGCCGACGGTGGCGTCTCCGATCACTGACCAGAGCGCGAC
>NZ_JACCPY010000019.1 GCF_013426975.1 Sphaerotilus sulfidivorans | reverse complement strand
TCTGGTCATAGGCCTTGGCCTGACCGCCGAACTTCTTCGACAGAACGGTCGTGATGGCTGCCGTCAGGGTGGTCTTGCCATGGTCGACGTGACCGATGGTGCCGACGTTGACGTGCGGCTTGGTCCGCTCGAACTTTTCCTTTGCCATGTCTGATCTCCAGATCAAAGAACATTGCCGGTGCGTGGTTTTACGTCTCTCGGAGCCCTGAGAGGCCGCCTCCACCGGCAAGGGCGGGCAGGTTCTCCGGAGACAAAAAAGAAGCCGCCACCCCAGAGGGTGGCAGCGGTAGCGCGCAGGATTCTAGCGCGCTTCAGATCACTTGGCGCGAGCGGTGATGATCTGTTCGGCGACGTTGCGCGGAGCTTCGCTGTAGTGCTTGAACTCCATCGTGTAGGTCGCGCGGCCTTGCGTGGCCGAACGCAGCGTGGTCGAGTAGCCGAACATTTCCGACAGCGGGACTTCGGCCTTGATGATCTTGCCACCACCGACCATGTCGTCCATGCCCTGCACCATGCCGCGACGGCTGGACAGATCGCCCATCACCGAGCCGGCGTAGTCTTCCGGGGTCTCGACTTCCACGGCCATCATCGGCTCCAGGATCACCGGCGAGGCCTTGCGGCAGCCGTCCTTGAAGCCGATCGAGGCGGCCATCTTGAACGCGTTTTCGTTCGAGTCCACGTCATGGTACGAACCGAAGGTCAGGGTGACCTTCACGTCGACCACGGGGAAGCCGGCCAGCACGCCGTTCGGCAGCGTGTCGATCAGGCCCTTTTCCACCGCCGGGATGAACTCGCGCGGCACCACGCCGCCCTTGATCGCGTCGACGAAGGTGAAGCCGGTGCCCGGCTCCTGCGGCTCGATCGACAGCACGACGTGACCGTACTGGCCCTTGCCGCCCGACTGGCGCACGAACTTGCCTTCGACGTTCTCGACCTTCGAGCGGATGGTCTCGCGGTACGCGACCTGCGGCTTGCCGACGTTGGCTTCCACGCCGAACTCGCGCTTCATGCGGTCGACGATGATTTCCAGGTGCAGCTCGCCCATGCCCGAGATGATGGTCTGACCCGATTCCTCGTCGGTGCGCACGCGGAACGACGGATCTTCCGCAGCCAGGCGGCCCAGCGCGATGCCCATCTTCTCCTGGTCGGCCTTGGTCTTCGGCTCCACGGCCTGCGAGATCACCGGCTCGGGGAAGACCATCTTTTCCAGCGTGATGATCGCTTCCTGGTCGCACAGGGTCTCGCCGGTGGTCACGTCCTTCAGACCCACGCAGGCGGCGATGTCACCGGCCAGAATTTCCTTGATTTCCTCGCGCTGGTTGGCGTGCATCTGCAGGATGCGGCCGATGCGTTCCTTCTTGCCCTTGATCGGGTTGTAGACGGAAGCGCCCGAGGCCAGAACGCCCGAGTACACGCGCACGAAGGTCAGCTGGCCGACGAACGGGTCGGTCATCAGCTTGAACGCCAGCGCGGAGAACTTCTCCTTGTCGTCGGCCTGACGGGTGACCGGCTGGTCGTCCTCGTCGGTGCCCGAGACCGGGGGAATGTCCACCGGCGACGGCAGGAAGTCGATGACCGCGTCGAGCATGCGCTGCACGCCCTTGTTCTTGAACGCGGTGCCGCACAGCATCGGCTGGATCTCGGTGGCGATGGTGCGGGTGCGGATCGCCAGCTTGATCTCTTCCTCGGTCAGCTCGCCCGACTCGA
The DNA here is from genome assembly GCF_013426975.1 of Sphaerotilus sulfidivorans. Classification (GTDB taxonomy): domain Bacteria; phylum Pseudomonadota; class Gammaproteobacteria; order Burkholderiales; family Burkholderiaceae_C; genus Sphaerotilus; species Sphaerotilus sulfidivorans. The sequence goes on along the minus strand of NZ_JACCPY010000019.1, from coordinate 72,397 downwards.
GGTACTTGTTCATCAGGTCTTCCGACGCTTCGGCGGCGGACTCGACCATCTTCTCGCGCCACTCGTTGGCGACCTCGACGAGGTCTTCCGGAATGTCGGTGTATTCGAACTTCATGCCCTGGGACGCTTCATCCCAGAAGATGGCCTTCATCTTGATCAGGTCGACGACGCCCTTGAAGTTCTCTTCGGCGCCGATGGGGATCACGATGGGAACCGGGTTCGCGCGCAGGCGGGTCTTCATCTGGTCGACGACCTTGAAGAAGTTCGCGCCGGTGCGGTCCATCTTGTTGACGAAGGCCAGACGGGGCACCTTGTACTTGTTGGCCTGGCGCCAGACGGTCTCGGACTGGGGCTGAACGCCGCCGACCGCGCAGTACACCATGCAGGCGCCGTCCAGGACGCGCATCGAGCGCTCGACTTCGATGGTGAAGTCGACGTGTCCGGGGGTGTCGATGATGTTGAAGCGGTGTTCCGGATAGTTCCGGTCCATGCCCTTCCAGAAGCAGGTCGTCGCGGCCGACGTGATGGTGATGCCGCGTTCCTGCTCCTGCTCCATCCAGTCCATCGTGGCCGCGCCGTCGTGGACTTCACCGATCTTGTGGTTCACGCCGGTGTAGTACAGGATGCGCTCGGTCGTGGTGGTCTTGCCGGCGTCGATGTGCGCGGAAATGCCGATGTTGCGGTACCGCTCAATGGGGGTCTGACGAGCCATGTGTCACTCCAGATAGGCAGAAAGCCCCAGACGGCCAGAAGAGGCCGGACGGGGCAGTCAGGGGTCAGTGTCGGGCGGGCCCGATCAGAAACGGAAGTGCGAGAACGCCTTGTTGGCTTCAGCCATGCGGTGCACTTCGTCGCGCTTCTTCATCGCGCCGCCACGGCCTTCGCAGGCCTCGAGCAGCTCGTTGGCCAGACGCTGGGCCATCGACTTCTCGCTGCGCTTGCGGGCCGAGTCCTTCAGCCAGCGCATGGCCAGGGCCATGCGGCGGACGGGACGAACTTCCACGGGAACTTGGTAGTTCGCACCACCGACGCGGCGGCTCTTGACTTCGACGACCGGCTTGACGTTGTTCAGGGCGGTCAGGAAGATTTCCAGCGGGTCCTTGCCCGCCTTCTTCTCGACCTGCTCGAGGGCACCGTAGATGATGCGCTCGGCGACGGCCTTCTTGCCCGATTCCATGATGACGTTCATGAACTTGGACAGATCGACCGATCCGAACTTCGGATCCGGCAGGATCTCGCGCTTGGGTACTTCGCGACGACGAGGCATTTCAATTCCTTTCAGGGCTTCAGCTGGCTGACCTTGCGGTCGCCGGGGATGTCACTTGCAGCCTGGACATCCGCTTACTCGACAGTCATCCGCGCTCCTTGGCGTCGGCATGCTGCCGCGGGGCCCGCCGACACGCCAGCCTGAGGGCGGGCGGTGACGAGTCGATGACGAGTCAGTGAACGATCCGCGAACCGATCACTTCTTCGGGCGCTTCGCACCGTACTTGGAGCGGGACTGCTTGCGATCCTTGACGCCTTGCAGGTCCAGCGAGCCGCGGACGATGTGGTAGCGAACACCCGGCAGATCCTTGACACGGCCGCCGCGCACGAGCACGACGCTGTGTTCCTGCAGGTTGTGGCCTTCACCGCCGATGTACGAGATGACCTCGAAACCGTTGGTCAGGCGCACCTTGGCGACCTTCCGCAGCGCCGAGTTCGGCTTCTTCGGGGTCGTGGTGTAGACGCGGGTGCAGACACCGCGGCGCTGCGGGCAGTTCTGCATCGCAGGCGACTTGGACTTGGTGACCTCGACCTCACGGCCTTGGCGCACCAGCTGGTTGATGGTAGGCATGGGTAACTTGTTCCCGTTTGAAGTTACGACATTCCCGAAAACTTCTTCCGCTGCCGTGCCGCAAGGCGTTTGCCCATGGCAGAGCGCTCGGAAATTTCCGAAAAGCTTTCGATTGTACTCGTCTTGTGGCAGATGCGGCAATGCAGACCGATCTGGCGGGTCATCGCGCAGAATCGGCAGCAGGAGGAGACCCCCGCGATGACCGTCATCACCTGCATCGAGGACCTGCGCCGGCTGGCGCAGCGCCGCGTGCCGCGCATGTTCTACGACTACGCCGACTCCGGCTCCTGGACCGAGTCGACCTACCGCGCCAACGAGGACGACTTCCGCCGCCTGAAGCTGCGCCAGCGCGTCGCGGTCAACATGGACGGTCGCAGCACCGCCACGACGATGATCGGCCAGCCGGTGGCGATGCCGGTGGCGATCGCGCCGACCGGGCTGACCGGCATGCAGCATGCCGACGGCGAGATCCTGGCCGCGCGCGCGGCCGAGAAGTTCGGCGTGCCCTTCACGCTGTCGACGATGAGCATCTGCTCGATCGAGGACGTGGCCGCGGCGACCACGAAGCCCTTCTGGTTCCAGCTCTACGTGATGCGCGACCGCGCCTTCGTCGAGCGGCTGATCGACCGCGCGAAGGCGGCCGGCTGCAGCGCGCTGGTGCTGACGCTGGATCTGCAGATCCTTGGCCAGCGCCACAAGGACCTGAAGAACGGCCTGTCGGCGCCGCCGAAGCTGACGCTGCCCAACCTGCTCGACATGATGAGCAAGCCGCGCTGGTGCCTCGGCATGCTGGGCACGCCACGGCGCGGCTTCGGCAACATCATCGGCCATGTCGAGGGTGTCGACGACATGGGCTCGCTGGGGCAGTGGACCGCGCAGCAGTTCGATCCGCGCCTGAGCTGGGCCGATGTCGAGTGGATCAAGAAGCGCTGGGGCGGGCCGCTGATCCTCAAGGGCGTGATGGAGCCCGAGGACGCGCGCCTGGCGGCCGGCTCCGGCGCCGACGCGCTGGTGGTGTCCAACCACGGCGGGCGCCAGCTCGACGGCGCGCCCAGCTCGATCGAGGCGCTGCCGGCGATCGCCGAGGCGGTCGGCCGCGACATCGAGGTCTGGATGGACGGCGGCATCCGCTGCGGCCAGGACGTGCTCAAGGCGCGGGCGCTGGGCGCGCGCGGCACGATGATCGGCCGCGCCTTTCTCTACGGCCTGGGCGCGATGGGCGAGGCCGGCGTCACGAAGGCGCTGGAGATCCTGCACAGGGAGCTCGACCTGACGATGGCCTTCTGCGGCCACACCGCGATCGACACGGTCGATGCGCGCATCCTGGTTCGCTAGGATGCCGGCTGTCGCCTGAAACCGCCTGGCGCCGTCCGAGGAGAACCGTCCGTGCCCTTCGCCCCGTCGATCGAGGACCTGCGCCAGCTGGCGCAGCGCCGCCTGCCACGCATGTTCTACGACTACATCGACGCCGGCTCGTGGACCGAGCGCACCTACCGCGCCAACACCGAGCGGCTGGCGGCGATCGGTCTGCGCCAGCGCGTCGCCGTCGATCTGGGGGGCCGGCAGATCCGCTCGACGATGCTGGGCCGGCCGGTGGCGATGCCGGTGGCGCTCGGCCCGGCCGGGCTGGCGGGCATCTTCCATCCGGACGGCGAGATCCACGCCGCGCGCGCGGCCGAGAAGTTCGGCGTGCCCTTCGCGCTGTCGACGATGAGCATCTGCTCGATCGAGGATGTGGCCGCGGCGACGCGGTCGCCGTTCTGGTTCCAGCTCTACCTGCTGCGCGACCGCGGCTTCTCGGCCAGCCTGATCGAGCGCGCGAAGGCCGCGCGCTGCTCGGCGCTGATCCTGACCGTCGACGCGCCGCTGCTGGGGCGGCGCTACAAGGACGTGCGCAACGGTCTGTCGACGCCGCCGCAGTTCTGGCGTCCGCGCGTGGCGCTGGACCTGATGCGCCATCCGGCCTGGTGCCTGGGCATGCTGCGCACCCGCCGGCGCACCTTCGGCAACATCGTCGGCCATGCGCCCGGCATCAAGGACCTGTCGACGCTGACGAACTGGAAGAACCTCGAGGTCGATCCGGCGCTGTCCTGGCAGGACGTCGAGTGGGTGATGCGCCAGTGGGGCGGGCCGCTGATCCTCAAGGGCCTGATGGATCCGCAGGACATCGCGCAGGCGGCGCGGCTGGGGGTGGCGGCGGTGGTGGTGTCCAACCACGGCGGGCGCCAGCTCGACGGCGCGCCGGCCACGGTCGAGGTGCTGCCGCGTGCGGTCGAGGCGGCGCGCTCGGTCAGCGCTGCCGGGCAGGCGAGCCCGGAAGTCTGGGTCGACAGCGGCATCCGCTCCGGCCAGGACGTGCTGAAGATGCTGGCGCTGGGCGCACAGGCCACGCTGGTCGGGCGGCCGTGGCTCTACGGCCTGGCCGCGCAGGGCCGCGCCGGCGTCGACCGCTGCCTGCAGATCCTCGCCGAGGACCTGGAGCTGACGATGGCGCTGTGTGGCTGCACCTCGGTCGACCGCATCAGCCCGGCGTTGCTGATGCCGGGTACGCACCCGGTCTGACGCTCGGCGAGGGTGTCGGCAGTGCCGTCGATGCCGGCGCCGGCAGCGGTCCGGGCGGCAAGGGCTGCGACAGGGGCGGCACCGCGCTGTCCAGCGCCGGCATGCGCGCGTAGAAGCTGGCGTTGAGCTGGGTGTGCTCGAGCAGATGGCGCCGGAAGCTGCGGTACAGCGCCTGATCGACCTGGCCGGGATCCTGCCAGAACGCGGCCAGCGGCCCGGCATGGACCAGACCCGGAATGCCGTAGACCGAGTCGCCCAGCGCCATCACCGGCGTGCCGTGGTGCAGCGCCTGCAGGCCGACGGTGCTGTTGATGGTGACCACCCCGAGCGCATGGTCGAGCAGCGTCGGCAGATGCTGGTCGTGCAGGCAGTGCACCCGGCCGTCCAGTCCGAGCCGGTGGCTCAAGGCATCGATCAGCCCGCGGTAGTCGACATAGGCCCGGTCCATCGGATGGTGCTTGATCGCCAGGTGCAGGTCGGGCGCGGCCTGGGTGGCGAAGGAGACCATCACCTCCTCGATGAAGTCTTCCATGCCGGCGAAGCGCGAGTGATGGCGGATCTGGCTGTCGTCATGCACCTGCAGCGGCACCAGGAACCAGCGCTGCGACAGCGGTGTGCTGCACAGCCGCTGCTGCAGGCCGCGCTCGCGCCAGGCGTGCAGCGGCTTGCGCAGGCCGCCGGTGAACCAGCGCCAGCCCTCGCCGACCGGATCGAGCGAGCGGTGATGGACCCGGTTCGGATAGCGCCAGTGGCGCAGCAGCGCCGCCAGGTAGTAGCGCATCGCCAGCCCCGCGGTGCGCCCGATGCGCTGGTCGGTCGGCATTGGTGCGGGCAGCCGCTGCAGCTCGGCCTCCGGCGGGTGCTGGGCGTAGAAGCTGGCCGCACGCGGCAGCCGCGACAGGGCGTTGACGCCCCGGCGCTCGATCGTCACATGGTCGGGGCGCAGATAGCCTTCCTCGAGCACGAAGACCTCGATGCCCAGCTCGCGCGCGACCTGCCGGGCGATGCAGTGCACCGGGCGCATCTGGCCGAACAGCACGATCGCGTCGATGTGGCGGGCGCGCACCAGCGTGCGCAGCCAGCCGTCGAGCGACTCGATCCGGCCCGTGAAGCGCAGTGCGTCGGGATGGCGCCAGAACAGCTCGTCGCCGCCGTTGAAATGCACCTTGGTGACACTCTGGCCCTGCTGCTGCAGCACCTGCGCCAGCCGGTCGAAGAACCAGCCGATCGGGCCCTGCAGCATCAGCGTGCGGCGGTGCCTGGCCAGGGCACGCAGGGCGGTCGGCCAGACCGCCGGAGCGGTGGCGTCGGCCTCGGGGGCGGGCGGTGACGTGGGGGCGGGCATCGGCGGGATCAGGCTCGGCAGTCTCTGCCGAGATTTCAGCGCAGACCTCGCGGTGGGAAAGGCGGGATAAGTGCGTCGCCCGGCGGCCAATCCCGTTCATGCCTCCCCGGGCATGAGGGGTGACGCTCAGCGCCCGAGCAGCCGTGCCAGCGTGCCCAGCAGCTTCAGCCGCAGCTGGCGGCGCAGGCGCTGCAGCCGCTCGCCGCGGGTGGTCGGCGTGTCGCGCCACTCGATCAGCTCGCGCAGCGCCCGCTCCGGCGTGGTGAAGGCGCCCGAGCGGCGGCTGACATAGGTCGGATAGAGGATCAGCGCCGCGGCGACCAGCTCGTCGAGCTGCAGCCGGCGCTGGCGCCGACGCAGCGCGGGCGAGTCGGGCGGTGCGCGGTCGTCGGTCAGGCCCCAGCCGGCGTAGAAGGGCAGGCCCCAGGTGATGACCTCGCGCCCGCGCAGCAGCGCCTCGAAGCCGGCCAGCGAGGTCATCACATGCACCGCGTCGACCTGGTCGAGCAGCCGGTGCATCGGTGCCGTCGTGACCACCTCGTCGCAGTCGCGGCCCGGAACCACCCGGTCGCGCTCGCCGCGGCGCAGGCCGGCGAGCACGTCCGGATGCGGCTTGTAGACCAGCCAGGCCTCGGGCTCGGCGCGGCGCGCCGCTGCCAGCAGCGCGGCGTTGTCGCGCACCTGCGCGCAGCCCCAGCGGATCGAGGCATCGGTCTCGACCTGGCCGGGCACCAGCACCACCCGGCGCGCGCCCTCGGGCCGGCGCCAGTCGCCCTGGCCGACGTTGTATTTCGTGAGTCCCGCCTGGATCAGCGCCTGGCGCAGGATGGCGGCGCGCCGGCGCAGCGGCTCGTCGAAGGCGTGGTGCTGCAGCAGCTGCTCGAGCCGGCTCGGGCGGCTGGCATCGAAGTGCAGCCCGAGGTCATCGACGATCCACGACAGCGGCCGCACCAGCTCGGCGCCCAGGCCGACCGAGCGCACGAAGCCGTCCTCCAGCCGCAGCACCGGCGTGCCCGGCTGCAGGCCCGGCAGATCGCGCCGGCCCCAGACCGCCACCGCCCGCGCCGGGTCGAGCTGCTGCGGCTGGCGCACCGGCTCGACCCGGCTTCCCTGCAGGAAGGCCTGCACGATCGGCCGCTTCCAGCGCGAGAAGCCCAGCGCCTGCACCTGCGCCGGCCAGCGGGCGCGCATGCGCCGCTGCAGCGCCAGGTGCTCGATCAGCCGCTCGGGCTCGCAGCGCCGGCCGGTCTCGGGGTCGAGATGGCGCGGATGCTCGATCAGCGCGGCATGGACCAGATCGGCCAGCGTGCGCGGCTGGCCGCGCCGGCGCGCCGGCGTCGGCAGGTGGTCCTCGGTCAGGCCCCAGCCGGCGTAGAAGGGCAGGCCGAAGCAGCGCACCGGGCGGCCGTGCAGCAGCGCCTCGAAGCCCATCTGCGAGCTGACGACATAGACCGCGCGGCAGACCTCGAGCAGCGCCGGCGGATGCACGTCGCCGGCGATCAGCGTGACCCGCGCCGAGGTGGCCGCGCTCAGCGCCTCGAAATGGCCGCGACGCCGCTCGGCGATCACGTCCGGATGCACCTTCAGCCAGACCGGCGCGTGCGGATGCTCGTCGAGCGCGGCCTCGAGCAGGCGCGGGAAGCTGGTCGCGTCGGCGCCGCTGCCGGCGATCGAGGCGTCGCCGGCGGTCTGGTCGATCACCAGCACCGGCGCGCGGGCCGCCTCGTGGCGCAGTGCCCCGGGCAGGCCGTCGCGCACGGGGTTGTACTTCGACACCCGCGCCTCGACCCACTGCTGCTGCAGCGCCAGCGCCCGTGCGATCGCCGCGCCGTCGCGCGGCTGCAGGATCTGCTGCTCCAGCCGCGAAGGCCGGTGCGGGTCGTAGTGGATGCCGCCGAGATCGTCGACCACGATGGACAGCGGCGGGCAGCGGCTGCCCAGCTCGACCGAGCGCAGGAAGCCGTCCTCGACGCGGATCAGCGGCAGGCCGTGGCGCGCGGCGAAGGTCTCGGCCACCTCGGCGCTGGGGCGGTGGCCCCAGGCCATGACCGCGGCGACGTCGGCGGGTGCGCGCCGGTCGACCAGGCGCCATTCCGGCAGCATCGCCGCCAGTGTCGGCACGCGGCGCAGGCCGGCGGTCAGGCGCGCCAGGCCGGGACGCGGGTCGTGGGCGCCCTGCGCAGGCCGCAGGCGATCGGCGAAGGTCACGGACCGCTGGTCTCGAGCGCGGAATCGGGCACGGTCAGGGGGGCGGGAGCCGGTGCGCTCCAGCCGGGCTCCTGGCTGAGCAGCTGCACCACGCCGCAGACCTGCTGGCGAGCGTCGAGCGCGACCAGCGCATGGATGCGCAGCTCGCGCATCCAGCTCTCCGCCTCGGCCAGCCGGGTGTCGGCGTCGACGGTGCGCGGGCGGGCGCTCATGATGTCGGCGGCGGTCAGATTCATCGGGTTGGTGTGGCGCTCGAAGGCGCGGCGGATGTCGCCGTCGGTGATGATGCCCGCCAGCGCGGCCGGCGTGCCCACCAGCACCAGGCCCAGCCGGCCGCGGGTGATCGCCTGCACCACCTCGCGGAAGCTGGCGCTCTCGGCGCAGAAGGGCAGGCGCTCGCGCTGCATCACGTCGGACACGCGGGTGAGCAGGCGCCGGCCCAGGCTGCCGCCGGGGTGGAAGCGCGCGAAGTCCTCCGGCCGGAAGCCCTTGAGCACCGACAGCGTGACCGCCAGCGCGTCGCCCATCACCAGCGTCGCGGTGGTGGAGCTGGTCGGCGCCAGGTTGTTCGAGCAGGCCTCGCACTCGACGCCGATGTCGAGCACCACGTCGGCCGCGCGCCCGATCGCCGAGTCGGCCCGGCCGGTCATCGCCACCAGCGCATTGCCCTGCTGCTGCAGGAAGGGCAGCAGCCGCACCAGCTCGTCGGTCTCGCCGCTGTTGGAGATCAGCAGCACGACATCCTCCGGCAGGATCATGCCGAGGTCGCCGTGAAAGGCCTCGCCGGGATGCACGAAGAAGGCCGCGGTGCCGGTCGAGGCCATCGTCGCGGCGATCTTGCGCCCGATGTGGCCGGACTTGCCCATGCCGCAGACGATGACGCGGCGCGGGCAGCGCAGGATCAGCTCGACCGCACGCTCGAACTCGGGCCCGAGCCGGGCGGACATGGCCGAGAGCGCGTCGATTTCCATCGCGATGACGCGGCGGGCGTGGGTGAGGATGGTCAGTGTGTTCATGGAAGGCGCATCCAGGTGTGGGCGGTGCTCAGTCATGCCTGATCGACCAGCCGATGGCCTTGAGCATTGGATGTTTCGAGTCCCGCATGAACATGATCGGATTGCTGCGGAACTTGCGGAACTTGCGGATCAGGGGAGGGACCTCCTGTTCCGGCTCGCTGCGGACCAGTTGCAGCGCGGGCTGACCTGATGTTGCGGCGACTGGTGAAGGTGGCTTGGCCGCCGGTGTGCCGGCTGGCTTGGCTGCCGCGGGCTTGGCGGCAATGGCAGGCTTTGTCACTGTGGCGGGCTTGGCTGCTGCTGCAGGCAGGCGTCGCAGGTTGCCGTCCAGGCCTCGATAGCGGTCGAACAGGATGGACTTGTCTGCGATTTCCACCTGCTGGCGCTGCTCGATGTGCAGGTGAGGGCATCCGGGAACACGCACGACCCGGTAGTCGATGGCTGTGGTGGCGGTCATCAGTGCACCCTCCTTCCACGCCACGCGACGGGTCTTGAAGCGTGCGAAGGAATAGAACTCGAAAACCAGGTAATGCAGAAACTGCAGCACGGACTCCCGGTCTGGCCGCACATGCTGCAGCGCGTGCAGCACGTCCTCATGCGTGGTGACCTGGTGGGCCAGACCCGGATGCCCGTAGAAGGCCTGACCTGCATGCAGCACCAGCTTCTGATGAAGCAGCCCGAGCAGCCCGACGCCTGAATTGATCAGCAGCAGCGCATCACAGGCCTCGATCAGATCATCGACATGGGACTCGTCCGCGAAGATCACCCCGGGCAGATCCGGGCTCTCGACTTCCAGCGGATGGCGCTTGACGACGATCGTCCAGTGGGCCGGCAGCGTGTGCACCAGTCGCCTCACCAGCCGCAGGAAGTTGTCGTAGCTCTCGATCGGGCCGGCCAGGTGGGTGATCACCGTGTCGCTCGGACGTTGCAGCGGCACGAACAGGATCTTGCTTCCTGGAAAGATGTTCAGTCGCCGGCGCAGTGCCGCTGCACCGATGCGATCGGGCTGATCCTCCAGGCTTGCCCCCTGTGCCTTGTGGTCACGGATGTATTGGCAGATTGCGTCTTCCTCTCGTTCGTCGAGCAGTCTGCGCCAGCGTTCCGGGGCATAGCTGGTGCTTTCCCCGTTGAACCCGCCGTCGTCGAAGAACACCGAATCTGGCAGGGCCCCGCGCTCGCAGATCAGGAAGGGGATGCCGGCCTGGCGCACGGCTCGGTAGATGCCTTCCATCGTTGCGCTGGCATAGGGGTTGTGGAAGACGACCCGATCGATGCGCAGATCCCTGACCTGTTCGATGAAGGACTCGGGCGTGAACATCTCTTCGTCCACCAGCGTGATCTCGCCCAGCAGTGGCGCGACCCACCGGTTGTAGACCCAGGGATTGGTGCGGAAGATGACGGACCGGCCACGCTCGGGCATGGGCAGTGGAGGAGGTTCCTCGCCGGTTGCCTTGAACGCGGCCAGCTTGGCCTCGAAGAGCTTGCGGTTGCGATCCTTGGCCCGGGCGTAGGCGCTGGCCTGCTCGACCGGATGCCAGGCATGGAACATGACCAAGCCTTTCTGGAAGGTCATGTCGCCGAACAGCCGGTACACCGACTTCCAGCCCCGGTATTCCCCGATCGTCTGGAAGTTGCGGTAGTCCAGCGGAAATTCCTCCGGCAGCGGGAAGCGGTTGGCTCTGCGAATGGCCCGGCACATGTATTCGATGTCTTCGTAGCCCCAGCCTGCGAAGTCGGGGTCGTTGCCACCGGTGGCGAGAAAATAGTGGCGGTTCCAGACGGTCACGGAGGTTCCGGTCGAGAATTTCTCGATGCGTGAGGTGTCCGCTTCCATCAGATATTGGACAAACCGGCTGCGGCGCAGATCGACCCGGGTGTCCAGATACTCCTGGGTCGCCTCGGGGCTCAGATAGATCACCCCGAACATCAGGAAGCGCTCCGCGAACTGGTCCAGGCGCTGCACCTCGATTTCCAGAAGCACATTGCGATAGAAGTCAGGCACCGGCATCAGGTCGATGTCCTGGAACATCACATGGCGCCCGTGCGCTGCCTGAACGCCGGCATTGCGCGCCCGGCCGATCGAGAATGGCGCGGTCTCCGAGTCGATGCGCAGGTAGCGCAGTCCCAGGTCGGTACATTTCTGTCGCAGCCGTCGACCCATCGCGGCCGGGGATCCGTCATCGACGACGAGCACCTCGGTGCAGGCGGGACGCGTCGTGTCATGGAGGATGAACGACAGTCGTTCGATGGCATCGCTGCGCTCTGGAGCGCAGCGCACCGGGATGATGATCGTCAAGGCGACGTCCGCAAGAGTGGGTGCCGAGGCTGTCATGAGGGGTTCCGCGCTGTCGTCGTGCATGGAGATTCGCCTTGTCGAATGGTTGATCAGAGTCCCAGCGCCACCTTCGCCACCACCGCGATCTGGTAGAGCACCTGCGTGATGCCGCGCGCCACCTCGACCCGCTTGGTCTCGGCCCTGGGCAGCACCATCAGCTCGTCGCCGGGCTCCGGGACGATGTCGCTGCGGGTTTCGACGACGGTGCCGTTGCGCCTGAGCAGCAGCACCCGGCTGGTGTCGGCCTGCTGGGACGGGCCGCCGGCCAGGCGGATGTAGTCGTCGACGCGGCGTGCCGGGTCGTGGCCGATGGCCATCGGGAACAGCACCTCGCCATGCACCGCCACCTGGGCCGAGCGCTCGGGCACGAACAGGGTGTCGCCGTCCTCCAGCGGGGTGTCGCCGGCGCGGGTCGGGTCGGGCAGCACCAGCTGGCCGCGCGGCTCGATCTGGCGGGCGCGGCCCGTGAACTGCAGCACCAGCTCGGCCTCGCGGCCGCGCAGCTGGGCTTCCTCGTTGGTGGCCGAGCGGGCGGTCAGGGCCTGCGCCTCCAGCCGGTCGAGCGCCTGGCCGAGCATCTCCTTCTGGCGCTGCGCGATCGAGCGGCGCTGCAGCTGCAGCGCGGCCAGATCGGCCAGCGGCGCCGGCCGCAGCCGTGCCAGCGCGTCCGACAGCCGCGCGCCGTAGGGCAGCACGACGGTGCGCTCGCCGCGATGCGCGCCCTCGATGCGCACCAGGATGGTCCCGGGCATGCGGTCGGCGGTGAAGCTGACCTCGTCGCCGTCGTCCAGCAGCACCGCGCCGGCCTCGGCCAGCGGGTGATATTCGCTGCGGCGCTCGGGGCCGCGCTGGCGCACCACCGCCATGTGGGTCGCGCCGGGGCGCGGGCGGGCCAGCGCCATCAGCGCCGCACCGTGCAGGCGCGGGCCGTCGAACTCGAAGGCGCAGGCGTTGGCCGCCTCGCCGCTGACCTTCACGCTGGCGCGGCGCGGTGCCACCAGCAGCGTGTCGCCGTCCTGCAGCTGCAGCGGCTCGATGCGGCCCTCGAGCAGGAAGCGGTAGAGATCGATGCGCCCGCGCAGCTCGCCGGCGCGCAGCAGCTCGACCGCCAGGAAGCTGCCGCGCTCCGGATCGATCCCGCCGGCCAGATCGAGGTAGCGCAGCACCGAGTCCGACGACAGTCCGCCATACAGGCCGGGCTGGCGCACGAAGCCGGTCACATAGACCTTGACCGGCTGCGCCGCCTCCAGGCTGGCATAGCTGTGCACATTGGCGCGGTAGGTGCGCCGGACCTGCTCGCGCACCACCGCGTCCAGCTCGGCATTGCGCACGCCTTGCACCCGCACCGGGCCGATGCTCGGCAGGAAGAGATGGCCGCGCGGATCGACCGCCTGGGTCGCGTCGAGGCTGAAGGCGCCCCACAGCCGCAGCGTCACCCGATCGCCCGGCGCGATGCGGTAGTCCGGATTGAAGCCGCCGAGCGACTGCTGCGCGAAGCGCCCGCCGAAGAGCTGGCTGCCGAAGACCGGCGCGCAGCCGGCGGCGGTCGGCTGCGGTGGCGTCGATGTGGCGGATGGAGCGGGTGCGGGCGTCTGCGCGCCGGCGCCCGGCGGCGTCAGCAGCAGCGTCATCGTGACCAGTAGCGCGGGCAGGGTGACAGGCAGGAGATTGCGGTTCATGGGCTTCTCGCTGGCGGTGCTGTTTCGGTCAGACCCGGTCAGGCCGGTCAGTCCCGGTGTTCCTGGACGGTGGCCACCGTCAGGCGCACGATGCCGTAGAGCACCACGCAGCTCAGCAGCAGCGTCAGCAGGCTGGCGGCGGCATGCGGATACTCGGCGCGCTCGGGCCGGGTGGGGGGCTCGATCACGACCAGGTTGCGGACCTTGCGGCCTGCCTCGATGCGCATCGCCTCGACCGAGCCGAGCGCGCTGCGCTGGCGCGCCTCGGCCAGCGCATGGCGCGCCTTGAGCTCGTGGAACTCGGCGGCGAGGCGGTGCAGTGCCTGCGCGCTGTCCGGCTGGCGGCCCGCGCGGGTGGCCAGGCGCGACTCGCGCTCGATCTGCAGCCGCAGCGCCGCGACCTGCGCGCGCAGCGTCACCAGTTCGGCCGCATCTGGATTCAGGTAGCTCTGCTTGGTGCTCAGCTCCGACTCGAGCCGCGCCAGCTGGGCGCGCAGCTCGGCCGCCAGCGCGCCGCTGGCCTGGGCATCGGCCAGCGGGTCGATCACCTGGTGGCGGGCCTGGAAGTCCAGCAGCTCGGCGCGTGCGCTGGCCAGCGCCTGCTCGGCACGCTCGAGCTCGCGCTGCGCGAAGCCCATCTGCTCCGAGGCGATGCGCTGCGAGATCGTGTTGACGAAGCGCTCCGACTCGGCCAGCAGCGCGGCGTTGAGCTGCTGCGCCATCACCGGGTCGAAGGCCTGCACCTGCACCGTCAGCAGGCCGCTGACCTCGTCCAGGCGCACCGAGGTGCGGGCGCGCCAGTAGTCGGCCAGATCCTCGCGCAGGCTGTCGGGCCCGAGCCGGTAGAGCAGGTCGTGTTTCGGAGCACCGTAGTGCGCACGCAGCCCGAAGCGGGCGTCGAGCTGATGCAGCAGGCCTTCCGAGAGCATGTAGTCGCGCAGCAGCCGCACATCTTCCTGGGCCGCACCGCCTGCACCGCCCAGCAGCATCGCCAGGCCACCCGCGCCGGTGGGCTCGTCATGGGCGCGGCGCACCGTCAGCACCGAGGTGCTGACATGGCGGTCCTGCGCCATCAGGCCGAAGTAGACCGAAGCCAGCAGCATCGGCATGCCGATCAGCAGCAGTGCCAGCCGGGCCGGTGTCAGCAGGCGGCCGAGGCGGGGCGTGGCGCGGGTGGCACTCATGCTGCTCATGCTGCTTCTCCGTGGGCGGCGGCGGGCGTGCGGGCGCGTTCGCGCGACAGCTGCTGGTAGGCGGCGATGCCCTCGCGCACGCTGTCGTGCAGCGTCGGCGCCGCGCCGGGGCGCAGCAGCACCACCCGCTGGCACAGCTTCGCGATCTCGTCCATGTTGTGGCTGGTGTAGATGAGCCGGGCGCGACCGAGCCGCGTCTCCAGCAGCTGGCGCGACTTGGCGCGGAAGGCCGCGTCACCGACCGCGGTGACCTCGTCGATCAGGTAGGTGTCGAAGTCGAAGGCCATCGCCAGGCCGAACATCAGCCGCGAGCGCATGCCCGAGGAGTAGCCCTTGACTGGCAGGTCGAAGGCCTCGCCGATGCCGGCGAAGTCCTCGACGAAGGCCTCGCGCTCGCGCAGCTCGGCGCGATCGCTGGCGTGAATGCGGCAGACGAAGCGCACGTTGTCGCGCCCGGTCAGCGAGCCCTGCAGTCCGCCGGCCAGGCCGATCGGCCAGGAGATGCGCTCGTCGGTCAGGATGCGGCCGCGATCGGGCCGCTCCAGGCCGCCGAGCAGGCGCATCAGCGTCGACTTGCCGGCGCCGTTCGGCCCGATCAGGCCGATGCTCAGTCCGTCCGGCACCGACAGGCTGAAGTCGCGGAACACCGGACGCGGCCCCGACCGTCCGGGATAGCTCTTGCACAGGCCGACGATCTCCAGCATGGTCAGGCCACCTGAAGCCGGTCGCCGCGCAGCTGCAGCAGGGCCAGCGCCAGCAGCGTGGCCAGGCCGGTCCAGACCAGCGGCAGCGTCAGGCCGATGCCCTGGGGCGCGGCATAGACCGGACCGAACAGCGCGATGCGGATCGACTCGATCAGATGCGGCAGCGGGCTGAGCAGCAGCCACTCCCGCAGGCCCTGCGGCAGGTGCGCCAGCGGCACGATCGCGCCGGAGCCGAGGTAGAGCGGCATGAAGGCCATTTTCAGCACCGGCCGCAGCAGCGCCAGCGCGCCATGCGTGCCGACGGCCGCCAGCAGCCCGCCCGCCAGCCCCAGCAGCGTCAGCAGCAGCAGCGCCAGCAGCAGCCCGAGCGGGTCGTGCGGCAGCAGGCCGTGGCCTGCCCAGGCCGCGCCCGGCAGGATCAGCAGCGCCATGCCGCCGAAGATCGCCAGCTCCACCCCGGCGCGGGCCAGCACCGCGTCGACCGGCCGCACCTGCCGGTAGGCGAACAGGCCCAGGTTGGCGTCGATGCTCTCCATCAGCCGCAGCACCAGCGAGCGCAGCAGCATGAACGACAGCTGCCCGCTCAGCAGGAACAGCACCGTGTCGACGCCGGCGATCTCGCGGGTGCGCATCAGCGTGTAGAGCGCCAGCATCAGCAGCGCGCCGGCCAGCGGCTCGCCGATCACCCACAGCGCGGTGGTCCAGCG
This sequence comes from Sphaerotilus sulfidivorans, assembly GCF_013426975.1. GTDB lineage: Bacteria > Pseudomonadota > Gammaproteobacteria > Burkholderiales > Burkholderiaceae_C > Sphaerotilus > Sphaerotilus sulfidivorans. The sequence continues at coordinate 56,811 of NZ_JACCPY010000019.1, read as the reverse complement.
GCCGTCGAGCCGGGTCTTGAGTTCGCGCAGGAACAGCGCGAACAGCACGTCGCGCATCACGCCCCAGGCGCTGCGGCGCGGGCGGGAGACGGGGTGCGGACGGGTCTGGGACAGCATGGGACCGATGCTAGGCAGCCCCTCGCCGGACTTAAGTGCAAAAAGAATGTGCATCGCCGGCCAGATCGGCGGTCGTGCGTGCCGGTGGCGGGCGATGCACGGACCCGGCGGGGCAGTCCGCAGTGATGGCTGGTGCAAAAGCCGCTGTTCCGTTTGCTGAATGTCCGGGCTCGAACCGATAAATCCGCGGTGCCGGCCAGGGATGCGGACGGGGGGTCCGTGCCGCAGGCGTCGGTCATGACCTTACGAGCAGTTCAAGATGAGCAACCTGATCCACCGGCTGCGCCTGTCGCACAAGTTCGGCCTGCTGGCGCTGCTGGGCGCGCTGATGCTGGCCCCACCGATGACCTACTACATCGTGGATGCGCACAGCGAGCTCAGTTACACCCGGCGTGAAGTCGCGGGCCTGCAGCCCTCCGCAGCCTTGCTCAAGCTGATCCGGCTGACCCAGCAGCATCGCGGCCTGACCGCCACCGTGCTCGGCGGCAAGGCGGAGGCCGAGGGCCAGCGCGCCGAGCGCCAGCGCGAGGTCGACCAGGCGCTGGGCGAGTTCGCCGCGCTGGCCGCCGGCATCGAGGATCCGAAAGTCGCCGAGGGCTGGCAGCAGGTGCAGCAGCAGTGGAAGACGCTGTCCGCCCAGGTCGCGCAGCGGCAGATGGCGGCCCCCGCAAGCTTTGCCGGGCATTCCGCGCTGGTCGAACTGCAGCTGGATCTGCATGGCCGCATCGTCTCGCACTACGGCCTGGATCTGGACTCCGAGCCGGTTTCCTACCATCTGGTGATCGCGACGATGACGCAGCTGCCGCAGCTCACCGAGCAGCTCGGCAAGCTGCGCGGCAGCGGTGCCGGCATCCTGGCGCGCGGGCAGGCCACGGTGGCCGACCGGGCGATGCTCGGCGGCCTGAGCGAGTCGGCGCGTGGCGAGATGCACCGGCTGCTGACCACGCTGGAGCGTGCGCTCGAGCATGATCCGGCGCTGCGCGAGCGCATGGCCGGCCCGATCGAGCAGGCACGCGCCGGGGTGGAGCGCACCCGCGAGATGCTGCGCACCGATCTGATCGAGGCCGAGGCGCTGACCCTGCCCTCGGCCGAGTATTTCCAGGCGACCACGAAGGCGATCGACCAGGTCTTTGCGGTGCATGGCCTGGCGTCGGAGGCGCTGGCCGGTGCGCTGCAGGCCCGCACCGCCCGGCTGCAGCGCACCGAGTGGCTGGTGATCGGTCTGTCGGTGCTGATGGTGGGCCTGTGCGGTCTGCTGGCCCGCTCGATCGTGCGCTCGATCCTGCAGGCCACCGACGATGCGCGCCGTATGGCCGAGCGCATCGCCGCCGGCGACCTCTCGCCGGAGCCCTTGCGTGTCAGCGAGGACGAGCTTGGTCGCATGGTACAGGCGATGGAGGCGATGCGCCTGTCGCTGACCGAGGTGGTCGGCACGGTGCGCGAGAACGCGGTCAGCGTTGCCGCCGCCAGCGCGCAGATCGCGCAGGGCAACATCGACCTGAGTTCGCGCACCGAGCAGCAGGCCGCGGCGCTGCAGCAGACCGCAGCGACGATGGACCAGCTCGGCTCGACCGTGAGCCACAACGCCGACCATGCCCGCGAGGCCGACGGCCTGGCCCGGGAGGCCTCCACGCTGGCCTCGCGCGGCGGCGAGATGGTGTCGCAGGTGGTCGGCACGATGGGCGGCATCAGCGAGGCCTCGCGCAAGATCGGCGACATCATCGGCGTGATCGACTCGATCGCGTTCCAGACCAACATCCTGGCGCTGAACGCGGCGGTCGAGGCCGCCCGTGCCGGCGAGCAGGGCCGCGGCTTCGCGGTGGTCGCCACCGAGGTGCGCAACCTCGCGCAGCGCTCTGCCGAGGCTGCACGCGAGATCAAGGCGCTGATCTCGACCAGCGTCGAGCGCGTCGAGCAGGGCGTCTCGCTGGTCGACCAGACCGGCCGCTCGGTCGGCGAGGTGGTGGCGTCGATCCGCCGCGTCAGCGACATCGTCGCGCAGATCAGCGCCGCCAGCGCCGAGCAGAGCACCGGCGTGGCCCAGGTCGGTCAGGCCGTCACCCAGATGGACCGCGCCACGCAGCAGAACGCCGCGCTGGTCGAGCAGTCGGCGGCCGCCGCCGGCACGCTCAAGTCCCAGGCCGAGCAGCTGGTGGACGCGGTGGCGCGCTTTCGCGTCGCCGCCTGAGCCTGGCCGGGCGGCCGCTCAGCGCGGCTGCAGCCACGGCCGGTCGTGCTCGGCCAGGAAGGCCTCGCCTTCCTCCAGGATGAAGTAGCGCAGCGCCTCGGCCGCCGGCGACAGCAGGCGCGACTGCAGGTGCACCACGTTCCAGGTGCGGATCACCGGCGCATGGCCGACCTCGACCAGCGCGAGTTCGCCCGCGCGCAGCTCCAGCCCGAGCGTGTGCAGCGACAGGAAGCTCAGGCCCATGCCGGCCATGACCGCCTGCTTGAGCGTCTCGTTGCTGGGCATTTCCATCGCGATGCGCGGCGTGACGCGGTGCTCGTCGAGAAAGCGGTCCATCAGCGCACGCGTGCCCGAGCCGCGCTCGCGCACCACCATCGGCCAGACGCCGAGCGCCTCGGGCGCGACGTGGTCGGCGCGCAGCACCGGATGGCCCGGCGGCGCGACGAAGACATGCGGATGCGCCGCGAAGGGCTCGGCGCGGCAGACCAGCTCGCGCGGTGGCCGCCCCATGATCGCCAGATCGACCTCGCCGGCCTCGAGCAGCCGCACCAGCTCCTCGCGGCTGGCGCTCACGCGCAGGCGCAGCTCGATGCCCGGGTGCTCGTCGCGGAAGCGCGCCAGCAGCCGCGGCACGAAGTACTTCGCGGTGGCCACCAGCCCGACCGCCAGCTGCCCGGTGTCGAGATGGCGCAGCCGCGCCATCGCCACCTCGGCGTCCTTCAGCGTCGCCAGCACCCGGCGCGCGTAGACCAGGAAGTACTCGCCGCCGGTGGTCAGCGAGACCTTGCGGCCCTGGCGATCGAACAGCGGCAGGCCGATCGCCTCCTCCAGCTCCTTGACCTGCATCGTCACCGCCGGCGGCGTCAGGTGCAGCTGCTCGGCCGCGCGCACGAAGCTGAGGTGGCGCGCCACCTCGGCGAAGACGCGCAGCTGGCGCAGGGTCAGGTTCTTCATGGATTCTTCAATGATTCAGGAATCCTGAATCGAGAGCCAACAAGACATGAATTTACCTGAGTGATCCGTCTTCCTACAGTGGGGCCATCCCATCCCCACGACAGGAGACATGCATGAACCAGCCCGTCGAACCCGGCCTCGTCACCGACGCGAAGAAGCGCTACAGCGCCGGCGTCCTCAAGTACCGCCAGATGGGCTACTGGGACGCCGACTACGTCCCGAAGGACACCGACACGCTGTGCCTGTTCCGCATCACGCCGCAGGACGGCGTCGATCCGATCGAGGCCGCCGCCGCCGTGGCCGGTGAAAGCTCCACCGCCACCTGGACCGTGGTCTGGACCGACCGCCTGACCGCCTGCGACAGCTACCGCGCCAAGGCCTATCGGGTCGAGCCGGTGCCGGGCCGGCCGGGCGAGTGGTTGGCCTGGGTCGCCTACGACATCATCCTGTTCGAGGAAGGCTCGATCGCCAACATCACCGCCAGCCTGATCGGCAACGTCTTCAGCTTCAAGCCGCTGAAGGCGGCCCGGCTGGAGGACATCCGCGTGCCAGTGGCGCTGGTCAAGACCTTCAAGGGTCCGCCGACCGGGCTGGTGGTCGAGCGCGAGCGCTTGGACAAGTTCGGCCGCCCGCTGCTGGGCGCCACCACCAAGCCCAAGCTGGGCCTGTCCGGGCGCAACTACGGCCGCGTGATCTACGAGGGCCTGAAGGGCGGCCTCGACTTCATGAAGGACGACGAGAACATCAACTCGCAGCCCTTCATGCACTGGCGCGACCGCTTCCTCTACGTGATGGACGGCGTCAACAAGGCCAGCGCCGCCACCGGCGAGGTCAAGGGCAGCTACCTCAATGTGACCGGCGCGACGATGGAGGACATCTACGAGCGCGCCGAGTTCGCCAAGGAGCTGGGCTCGGTGGTGATCATGGTCGACCTGATCACCGGCTGGAGCGCGATCCAGTCCATCGCCAACTGGGCGCGCCGGAACGACATGATCGTCCACATGCACCGCGCCGGCCACGGCACCTACACGCGGCAGAAGAACCACGGCGTGAGCTTCCGGGTGATGGCCAAGTGGCTGCGCCTGGCCGGTGTCGACCACCTGCACACCGGCACGGCGGTCGGCAAGCTCGAAGGCGATCCGATGACGGTGCAGGGCTACTACAACGTCTGCCGCGACAGCTACACGAAGCAGGACCTGCCGCGCGGCCTGTTCTTCGACCAGGACTGGTGCGACATGCGCAAGGTCATGCCGGTGGCCTCGGGCGGCATCCACGCCGGCCAGATGCACCAGCTCATCGACCTGTTCGGCGACGACGTGATCCTGCAGTTCGGCGGCGGCACGATCGGCCACCCGGCCGGCATCCAGGCCGGTGCGGTGGCCAACCGCGTGGCGCTGGAGTGCATGGTCAAGGCCCGCAACGAGGGCCGCGACATCCGCCACGAAGGTCCGGAGATCCTGCGTGCCGCTGCCCGCTTCTGCACGCCGCTGCAGCAGGCGCTCGACACCTGGGGCGACATCTCCTTCAACTACGCCTCGACCGACACCAGCGATTTCGCCGTGACGCCCGCCACCGCCTGATATCGCCTGATCCCGCCTGAGGAGCCCCCACCATGATGACCAACCCCACCGGCCGCCTGACCCAGGGCCAGTTCAGCTTCCTGCCCGACCTGACGGACGACGAGATCCGCGCCCAGATCCAGTACGGCCTGGACCGCGGCTACGCCTGGAGCGTCGAATACACCGACGACCCGCACCCGCGCAACACCTACTGGGAAATGCACGGCCTGCCGATGTTCGACCTGCAGGACGCCGCCGGCGTGATGACCGAGCTGCAGCAGTGCCGCGCCGCCTTTCCCGGCCACTACATCCGCATGATGGCCTTCGACTCGACCCGTGGCGTCGAGTCGATCACGATGAGCTTCATCGTCCACCGGCCGGCGAACGAGCCCGGCTTCGGCCTGGTGCGGCAGGAGACGAGCGGGCGCACGCTGCGCTACACGGTGCGCGGCTACGGAGCCGACCGCCCCGAGGGCGAGCGCCACGCCCGCGCGGGCTGACGCGTCCGCCGCCCGCAGTCCGCAGGAGCCCCGCGATGAACCGCCCGCTCTACGCCATTCCCGGGCAGACGTCCGGCCCGTCCCGCGCCGCCGGGACGCCCGACCTGCCGCAGACGTCGCCGACGCCGGACAGCCCGGCCGCCACCGCGCCGCGCACCGTCGGCGAGGTGCTGGCGCAGAGCCAGGTCGAGGCGGTGTTCGACGAGCTGGAGCACGATCTGGTCGGCCTGCGCCCGGTCAAGCAGCGCATCCGCGACATCGCCGCGCTGCTGGTGATCGACCGGCTGCGCGCCGGCGTCGGTCTGGCCGCGCAGGCGCCGAGCCTGCACATGAGCTTCACCGGCAATCCCGGCACCGGCAAGACCACGGTGGCGCTGCGCATGGCGCAGATCCTTCACCGGCTCGGCTACATCCGCAAGGGCCATCTGGTGGCGGTGACACGCGACGACCTGGTCGGCCAGTACATCGGCCACACCGCGCCGAAGACGCGCGAGATCCTGAAGAAGGCGATGGGCGGCGTGCTCTTCATCGACGAGGCCTACTACCTCTACCGCCCGGAGAACGAGCGCGACTACGGCCAGGAGGCGATCGAGATCCTGCTGCAGGTGATGGAGAACCAGCGCGACGACCTGGTGGTGATCGTGGCCGGCTACCGCGACCGCATGGACACCTTCTTCCAGTCCAACCCGGGCCTGAGCAGCCGCATCGCGCATCACCTGGACTTTCCCGACTATGGCGCCGACGAGCTGCTGGCGATCGCCGACCGGATGCTGGCGGCGCAGCACTACCGCTTCGGCGCCGGCGCGCGCGAGACCTTCGCGCGCTATCTCGACCTGCGGCTGCGCCAGCCGCACTTCGCCAACGCGCGCAGCGTGCGCAACGCGCTCGACCGCGCGCGGCTGCGCCAGGCCAGCCGGCTGTTCGCCGAGCGCGACCGCGTGCTTGACGCGGCGCTGCTGGGCACGCTGGAGCCCGCCGACATCGCCGCGAGCCGGGTGTTCGCGGCCGCCCCGGGCTGAAGCGCCCCGAGCACATCCCCAAGCACAAGACCGATCCCTCGAGGAGACGAGCATGCCCCACACCGCCCCGTCCGGCGCCCCCCGCCCGCCGACGACGCTGACCCAGTACCTGATCGAGGAGCGCCGCCGCTTTCCGCAGGCCAGCGGCGCGCTCAACGCGCTGATCCTCGATGTCGCGCTGGCGTGCAAGGCGATCGCGCGCGAGGTCGCGCTGGGCCGGCTCGGCGTGTCCGGTGCCGGCGCGGCGACCGCCGGGCCGGCGGCGGCCGCTGCGATCAACGTGCAGGGCGAGGAGCAGAAGCCGCTGGACATCTTCGCCAACGAGGTCTTCCTGCGCCGCAACGAGGCCTCGGGCGGCGTGTCGGGCATGGCCTCGGAGGAGCTGGAGACGCCGTGGCCGGTGCCGCGCCCGGCCGCCGGGCCGCGCGGCAAGTACCTGCTGGTGTTCGACCCGCTCGACGGCTCGAGCAATCTCGATGTCGACATGACGGTGGGCTCGATCTTCTCGATCCTGCGCGCGCCGCAGGATCTGCTCGACAGCGATCACGAGGTGACCGAGGCCGACTTCCTGCAGCCCGGCGCGGCGCAGATCGCCGCCGGCTACGCGCTGTACGGGCCGGCGACGATGCTGGTGCTGAGCGTGGGCAATGGCGTGGCCGGCTTCACGCTCGACCCGAACCTGGGCGAGTTCATGCTGACCCACCCCGACATCCGGGTGCCTGCGCAGACCCGCGAGTTCGCGATCAACGCCAGCAACAGCCGCTTCTGGGAGCCGCCGGTCAAGCGCTATGTCGACGAGTGCCTGGCCGGCACCAGCGGCCCGCGCGGCAAGGACTTCAACATGCGCTGGATTGCCAGCATGGTGGCCGAGGCGCACCGCATCCTGATGCGCGGCGGCATCTTCCTCTACCCGCGCGACACCCGCGACCCGAACCGTGCCGGGCGGCTGCGCCTGCTCTACGAGGCCGCGCCGGTCGGCTTCCTGATCGAGCAGGCGGGCGGGCGCGCCTCGACCGGACGCCAGCCGGTGCTGGGCGTGCGCCCCAGCGGCCTGCACCAGCGCATCGGCCTGGTCTTCGGCTCGCGCGAGGAGGTCGAGCGCATCGAGCGCTACCACCGCGAGCCCGACCGCGACATCGCGCTGAACCCGCTGTTCGCCGAGCGCGGCCTGTTCCGCTGACACGACGACACGACGACACGAACAACGCCTTCCAGGAGACCTCCGCCATGTCCGAGCGACATCCCATCATCGCCATCACCGGCTCGTCCGGCGCGGGCACCAGTTCGGTGACGCGCACCTTCGAGAACATCTTCCGCCGCGAGCAGATCCGCGCCGCGATCATCGAGGGCGACAGCTTCCACCGCCACGACCGCGCCGCGATGCGCGCCCGCCAGACCGAGGCCGAGCGCGACGGCAACCGCCACTTCAGCCACTTCGGCCCGGAGAACAATCTCTTCCCGGAGCTGGAGCAGCTCTTCCGCAGCTACGGCGAGACCGGCACCGGCATGCGCCGGCGCTATCTGCACGATCCGGTCGAGGCCGCGCCCCATGGCCAGGAGCCCGGCACCTTCACGCCGTGGGAGTCGCTGCCCGAGGGCACCGACCTGCTGTTCTACGAGGGCCTGCACGGCGCGGTGGTGACGCAGGAGGTGAACATCGCGCGGCACCCGGACCTGCTGATCGGCGTGGTGCCGGTGATCAACCTCGAGTGGATCCAGAAGCTCTGGCGCGACAAGAACGTGCGCGGCTACTCGGCCGAGGCGGTGACCGACACCATCCTGCGCCGCATGCCCGACTATGTGCACTACATCTGCCCGCAGTTCGCGCACACGCATGTCAACTTCCAGCGCGTGCCGGTGGTCGACACCTCCAACCCCTTCATCGCGCGCGACATTCCGACGCCGGCCGAGAGCCTGTGCGTGATCCGCTTCGCCAACCCGAAGGGCATCGACTTTCCCTACCTGCTGAACATGATCGACGACTCGTTCATGTCGCGGGCCAACACCGTCGTCGTGCCCGGCGGCAAGATGGAGCTGGCGATGCAGCTGATCTTCACGCCCTTCATCTGGCGGATGATGGAACGGCGCCGTCGTGCGCTCAACGCGCTGTGAGCGGGGGGACGCCGACATGACGACGCCTGACATGAGCGCCGCGCTGCGCGCGCTGGCGATGGACGCGGTGCAGCGCGCCCGCTCCGGCCACCCTGGCGCGCCGATGGGCATGGCCGAGATGGCCACCGCGCTGTGGGGCCGCCATCTGAAGATCGATCCGGCCGATCCGCGCTGGCCCGACCGCGACCGCTTCGTGCTGTCGAACGGGCATGCGTCGATGCTGCTGTACGCGCTGCTGCACCTGAGCGGCCACGACCTGTCGATCGAGGACCTGAAGGCCTTCCGCCAGCTCGGCAGCCGCACGCCCGGCCATCCGGAGGTCGGCGTGACGCCGGGCGTCGAGACGACCACCGGGCCGCTCGGCCAGGGCCTGGCCAACGCGGTCGGCCTGGCGCTGGCGGAAAAGCGCCTGGCGGCCGAGTTCAACCGCGACGGCCATGCGGTGGTCGATCACCGCACCTGGGTCTTCGCCGGCGACGGCTGCCTGATGGAGGGCCTGAGCCAGGAGGCGATCTCGCTGGCCGGCGTCTGGCGGCTCGGCCATCTGGCGCTGCTCTACGACGACAACGGCATCTCGATCGACGGCCCGGTCGCCGGCTGGTTCGGCGACGACACCGCGGCGCGCTTCCGCGCCTGCGGCTGGTCGGTGATCGGGCCGCTCGACGGCCATGACGTCGAGGCGCTCGACGCGGCGCTGCGCCAGGTGCGCGCCACCGGCCGCGACGAGGCGCCGACGCTGGTCATCTGCCGCACCTGCATCGGCCAGGGCTCGCCGAACCGTGCCGGCACCGCGAAGGCCCACGGCGAGCCGCTTGGCGACGAGGAGATCGCGCTGACCCGCGCGGCGATCGGCTGGCCGCATCCGCCCTTCGAGGTGCCGCCGGCGGTGCGCGCCGCCTGGGACCGCCGCGAGGCCGGCGCGGCGGCGCACCGCGACTGGCGGCTGCGCTTCGAGGCCTATCGCAGCGCGTTTCCTGAGGCGGCCGCCGAGTTCGAGCGCCGGGTGATGCGTGACGAGCGGCCGGCCGGCTTCGACGCGAGCACGGCGGCCGCGCCGCCCGGGGCCGCAGCGGCGCCCGCGGTCGCCACCCGCAAGGCCTCGCAGCAGGTGCTGGCCCGGCTGGGGCCGGCGCTGCCGGAGCTGATCGGCGGCTCGGCCGACCTGACCGGCTCGAACCTGACCGACTTTCCCGGCTGCGGCGCGCTGCTGGCCGGGCGCATCGACGGCCGCCATGTGCACTACGGCGTGCGCGAGTTCGGCATGGCCGCGGTCATGAACGGGCTGGCGCTGCACGGTGGCTTCATTCCCTACGGCGGCACCTTCCTGACCTTCAGCGACTACAGCCGCAACGCCATCCGCATGGCCGCGCTGATGCGGCTGCGCGTGGTGCATGTGCTGACGCACGACTCGATCGGCCTGGGCGAGGACGGCCCGACGCACCAGCCGGTCGAGCATGCCGCCAGCCTGCGCCTGATCCCGGGGCTGGAGGTCTGGCGGCCCTGCGACGAGGCCGAGACCGCCGCGGCCTGGAGCGCGGCGCTGCAGGGGCCGCCCCGGCCGAGCGCGCTGCTGCTGTCGCGCCAGAACCTGCCGGCGCAGTCGCGCGACGCGCAGCAGCAGGCGGCGATCGCGCGCGGCGGCTATGTGCTGTCGGACCGGCCGGCGGCGCGTGCGGTGCTGCTGGCGACCGGCTCGGAGGTCGATCTGGCGATGCGCGCGCAGCAGCGGCTCGATGTGCTGGGCTGCCCGGTGCGGGTGGTCTCGCTGCCGTCGATGACGCTGTTCGATCGCCAGGAGGCCGCCTGGCGCGACGCGGTGCTCGGCCGCGGCCTGCCGCGCATCGGCATCGAGGCCGGCGTGCGCGCCGCCTGGGGCGGCTATGGCTGCGCGGCGGTGCTCGGCATCGACACCTTCGGCGAGTCCGGGCCGGCCGCGGCGCTGTTCGAGCACTTCGGCCTGACGGTCGAGGCGCTGGTGGATCAGGTGCAGCAGGTGCTGGCGCGGCCCGAGCCGTCGGAGGCCGCGTCATGACGATCGACGCGCTGACGCTGGACCTCGACGGCACGCTGGTCGACACCGCCGGCGAGATCGCCGCGGCGGTCAACCTGACGCTGGCGGAGTTCGGCCTGGCGCCGCGGCCGCCGACGGAGATCGGCGCGCGCATCGGCCACGGCCTGCACGCGCTGATGATCGGGCTGCTGCAGCAGATGCAGGCCGACGATCCGCGCCTGGTCGGGCGGCTGCTGGCCGACCGCATGCTGCCGGTGCTGGACCGCCACTATGCGGCGATCGTCGGCAGCGTGGCCCGGCCCTATCCCGGCGCGCGGGAGGCGCTCGACGCGCTGGCGCACGAGGGCGTGCACCTGGGCTGCGTCACCAACAAGGCCGGTGCGGCGGCGCGGCGGCTGCTGGAGCGCTGCGGCCTGGCCCCGCGGCTGTCGCTGCTGGTGGCCGGCGACACGCTGGCGCAGCGCAAGCCCGATGGCGCGGTGCTGCGCCATGCGGCCGAGGCGCTGGGCGTGCCGGTGGCGCGGCTGGCCCATGTCGGCGACTCGCGCACCGACGTGCAGGCCGCGCGCAACGCCGGCGCCGTCGCCTGGGCGGTGCCGTATGGCTACGACGGCGGCGAGCCGGTCGCGCTGGCGCGGCCGGATGCGCTGTTTCCCGGGCTGCCGGCGCTGGCAGCCCACCTGATCGCGCTGCGCCAGGCGGAACGGGCCGGGTGCCGGGGAGACGGACATGCCGATGCCGGCCGCTGAACCGGGGGCGCTGCGTGCGCTGCTGTGGGATGTCGACGGCACGCTGGCCGAGACCGAGCGCGACGGCCACCGCGTCGCCTTCAACCTCGCCTTCGAGCGGCTCGGGCTCGGCTGGCGCTGGGACGAGGCGCGTTATGTCGAGCTGCTGGCGGTCACCGGCGGGCGCGAGCGGCTGCTGCATGACATGGCCGGCCACAGCGACGCGCCTGCACTGGCCGGCGAGCGGCTGGCGCTGGCCGCCGAGCTGCATCGGCTGAAGAACGGCTTCTATGCCGAACGGGTGCGTGCCGGTGCCGTCGCGCTGCGTCCCGGCGTGCTCGGGCTGATGGCGCAGTGCGCCGACCAGGGCGTGCGCATGGCGATCGCGACCACGACCAGCCGCGCCAACGTCGATGCGCTGCTGCGCGCGCAGCTGGGCTCGCGCTGGGCGAGCAGGTTCGACGCGGTGGTCTGCGGCGAGGACACCGCCCGCAAGAAGCCCGATCCGGAGGCCTACCGCGCGGTGCTGGCCCGGCTGGACCTGAGCCCGCTGCAGACGCTGGCGCTCGAGGACTCGCCCGGCGGCGCGGCCGCCGCACGCGCCGCCGGCGTGCCGGTCGTCGTCACCCGCAGCCACTGCTTCGCCGACGCGATCTTCGACGAGGTGCTGGCCATCGGGCCGGGCCTGCACCGGCGCGGCGGCTGGCGGCCGGTGCTGCCGGGCCCCGCCGGCGACCCGGACGCGCCGGTGGACCTGGCGCTGCTGAGGGCCTGGCATGCGCTGCACGACGCCCGCGGATTCTTTCCTTCCAACGACACGGAGACCTTGCCATGGCCCTGATCTCGCTGCGCCAGCTGCTCGACCACGCCGCCGAGCATGACTACGGCGTGCCCGCCTTCAACGTCAACAACATGGAGCAGGTCCACGCGATCATGCAGGCGGCGCAGGCCACCGGCAGTCCGGTGATCCTGCAGGCCTCGGCGGGCGCGCGCCAGTACGCCGGCGAGGCCTATCTGCGCCATCTGGTGCTGGCGGCGATCGAGACCCATCCGGACCTGCCGGTGGTGCTGCACCAGGACCATGGTGCCTCGCCCGCGGTGTGCGTGCAGGCGATCCGCTCGGGCTTTTCCAGCGTGATGATGGACGGCTCGCTGCGCGAGGACGCGAAGACGCCGGCCGACCACGACTACAACCTGCACGTGACCGCCGAGGTCTGCCGCATCGCGCACGCGGTGGGCGTGTCGGTCGAGGGCGAGCTGGGCTGCCTGGGCTCGCTGGAGACCGGCGAGGCCGGCGAGGAGGACGGCGTCGGCGCGGCCGGCCGGCTGCGCCGCGACCAGCTGCTGACCGACCCGGCCGAGGCGCGCGGCTTCGTCGCCGCCACCGGCGTCGACGCACTGGCGATCGCGATCGGCACCAGCCACGGCGCCTACAAGTTCAGCCGCCGCCCCGACGGCGAGATCCTCGCGATCGACCGCATCGCCGAGATCCATGCCGCGGTGCCGGACACGCACCTGGTGATGCACGGCGCCTCCAGCGTGCCGCAGGAATGGCTGGCGATCATCCGCGAGCATGGCGGCGAGCTGCGCGAGACCTACGGCGTGCCGGTCGAGGAGATCGTGCGCGGCATCCGCCACGGGGTGCGCAAGGTCAACATCGACACCGACATCCGCCTGGCGATGAGCGGCGCGATGCGCCAAGCCCTGGCGACGAGCCGCGCCGAGTTCGACCCGCGCAAGGCACTGGCCGCGGCGACGCAAGCGGCCTCGGCGCTGTGCCGCGAGCGCTTCGAGGCCTTCGGCTGCGCCGGCATGGCCGCGCGCATCCGGCCGCTGCCGCTGGAGGCGATGATCCGCCGTCAGCCCGCCTGAGCCAGCAGCGTGCGGATGTCGGCGGCCAGGTCCGCCGGCGGCGTGTTGTGGCGCACATAGAGCCGCACCTTGCCCTGGGTGTCGAACACATAGGATGCGGCGGTGTGGTCGATGGTGTAGCTGCTCTCGGTCTTGCCCGGCACCTCGCGGTAGAAGATCTTGAACTCCTTGGCCGCGGCGGCGACCTCGTCGGCCGAGCCGCGCAGCGGCACCCAGTCCGGGCTGAAGCTGCCGACATAGGCCTTCATCAGCGCCGCGGTGTCGCGCTTCGGGTCGACGGTGACGAAGACGCCGACCAGCCGGGCGCCGTCGGGCCCGAGCAGCTGGCGGGTCTCGGCCAGCGCGCTCAGCGTGGTCGGGCAGACATCCGGGCACTGGGTGAAGCCGAAGAAGACCACCACGATCTTGCCCTTCAGGTTCGACAGCAGGAAGGGCTGCTCGGTGCGGGCGTCGGTCAGCGCCAGTTGGCGCGCGTAGTCGGCGCCGGTGATGTCGAGCGACTTGAAGGCGATGGGCGGGGCGCTGCGCTCGCAGCCGGCCAGCAGGGCGCCGCCGCTGGCGCCCAGCAGCGCCAGCGCGGCCGGCGCGCGACGCAGCAGCCGGCGTCGCGAGGAAGAGGGGGAGGACGAAGCGGCGTGGTGTCGGGCAGAGTGTCGGTCGGAGGTCTCGGTCACAGCCAGGGTCTCAGGTAATGGTCGATCAGCAAGGCGCCGAACAGCAGCGAAAGATGCCAGATCGAGAAGCGGAAGGTCTTGCGGGCCAGCAATTCGCTGTAGCCGCGCCAGAGTTTCCAGGCCCGGGCGATGAACAGCGCGCCCAGCACCAGCGCCGCGAACAGATAGGGCAGGCCGCTGAGGCCCTGGATGAAGGGCAGCAGCGTTGCCGGCACCAGCACGATGGTGTAGAGCAGGATCTGCAGCCGGGTGAACTCGCTGCCGTGCGTGACCGGCAGCATCGGCAGGCCGGCGCGTGCGTAGTCCTCGGCGCGGTACAGCGCCAGCGCCCAGAAATGCGGCGGCGTCCACAGGAAGATGATCAGGAAGAGGCCGACCGCCTCGGGGCTGACCTCGCCGGTCATCGCGGTCCAGCCCAGCAGCGGCGGCATCGCGCCGGAGGCGCCGCCGATGACGATGTTCTGCGGCGTCAGCGGCTTGAGGATCACGGTGTAGACCACCGCGTAGCCGACGAAGGTGCCGAAGGTCAGCCAGGCGGTCAGCGGGTTGACCGCCTGATGCAGCAGCACCATGCCGGCGCTGCCGAGCACGGCCGAGAACAGCAGGGCCTGGCCGCGGCTCAGGTCGCCGCGTGCGGTCGGGCGCCAGGCGGTGCGCTTCATGCGGGCGTCGATGTGCTGCTCGATCAGGCAGTTGAAGGCGGCCGCCGCGCTGGCCACCAGCCCGATGCCGACCGAGGCGGCCAGCGCCAGGCCCAGCTCATGCGGACCCGGCACGCCCGGGACCGCCAGCAGCATGCCGATCAGCGCGCAGAACACGATCAGCTGGATCACCCGCGGCTTGGTCAGCGCGGTGTACTGGCGCCAGCGGGTCAGGGGGGCGGCGCTCGGGGGCAGCGTGGTCGAGCTCATGGCGGGTCTCCCGGGAAACGGCAATGCGGTGCGGATCAGGCGCAGATCAGGCGCAGATCAGGTGCGGATCAGCTGGGGGTCGAGAACGGCGCGTGGTGCGCTGCGATGCTGCCGAGCATGGCTGCGCGCGACCAGCGCCGCCATCAGGGTTGTCAGCAGCGCCGCACCGCCGGTGTGCAGCAGCGCCGCCAGCAGCGGCCAGTCCAGCACCACGTTCGACAGGCCGGTCAGCAGCTGCAGCGCGGCCAGGCCGAGCAGCGCGCGCGCCGGCCCCGCGGCGCCGGGCTGACGGCGCAGCGCCAGCCCGAAGGCCAGCAGTGCCGTCAGCACGACCACCGCGCCGAGCCGGTGCGCCATGTGGATGGCGGTCAGCGCCTCGAAGGGCAGCACGCTGCCGTCGGGCAGATGGCCCAGCGGCCGGCGCAGCGTGAAGCCGGACTCGAAGTCCATCGGCGGCCACCACCGGCCCTGGCAGGTCGGAATGTCCTGACAGGCCAGCACCGCATAGTTGGTGCTGACCCAGCCGCCCAGCGCGACCTGCAGCACCAGCAGGGCCAGCACGCCCCAGGCGGCACGGCGCAGAGTGGCCGGCAGCTGCAGCGGCTGCGGATCGTGGCGCTGCATCTGCACCGCCAGCAGCACCAGCAGGCCGATGCCGCCGAGCAGATGCGCGGTGACGATGGCCGGATAGAGCTTCATCGTGACGGTGAGCGCGCCGAAGGCGCCCTGCAGGCAGACCCAGACGAAGCCCAGCGCCGCCCAGCCCGGCGCGATGCGCGCGGCCGCGGCCGGATCGCTGCGGCGCAGCCGCCGCACCGCCAGTGCGCTCCAGATCATCAGCACCGTCATCAGCGCGCCGACGCCGGTGGCCAGATAGCGGTGGATCATCTCGATCCAGGCCTTGCGATGGGTGACCGGGCCGGTGGGCATCGCGGTCTGGGCCTCGGTGATCTCGGCATGTGCGCCCAGCGGGCTGGCGCTGCCGTAGCAGCCGGGCCAGTCCGGGCAGCCCAGGCCGGAGTCGCTCAGCCGGGTGAAGGCGCCGAACAGCACCAGATCGAAGGTCAGCACCAGCGTCAGCAGCGTCAGTGCGCGCAGCCGCTGCGGCGTGCCGGCGCCGCGGTGGCGCCACAGCAGCCAGCCCAGCGCCAGCAGCGCCAGCGCGGCGCCGAAGCCGAGCATCTGCAGCAGCGGATCGAGGTCGATGCCGGCCGGGGCAGGGGGAGTCGCCGTGCTCATCGTGCTCACCGTGCCGCGCCGTCGCCGACGATGGCCGGATCGCGGCCGGCCCGGTCCCAGGAGCTGGAGGCGCGCAGCAGCCGGTCGAGATCGCGCTTGGCCTTGGCCGGCTCGAAGTCTGCGGGCAGTCGCATCATCCACATGCCCATCGGGTCGACCAGATAGAGATGGGCCGACAGCGGCTGGCCCTCGTCCGGCCGCAGCCAGCGGCCCAGGGCCTCGCGCGGGGCCGACAGCACCTGCGCGCCGGCCAGCGCCGGCAGCAGATGGGCGCGCGGCGGGGCCTCGCCGGTCACCAGCCAGACCCGGTCGAGCCGGTCCTTCTCGCGGCCGAGCGATTCGCGCAGCTGGCGCTGCGCATACAGCAGCCGCTCGCAGACGGCGTCGCAGGCGCCGTCGGCGACGACCACCAGCAGCCACTGGTCCTTGAGCGTGCGGGGGTCGACCGCACGGCCCTTGAGATCCTGCAGCGGCAGCTCGGCCGCGCCCGGCAGCTCGCGTGGCGGCTGGATCAGCTGGCCGTGGTGGGTACGGGCCTGCGGCCGGATGACGTGGTAGGTGAAGTAGGAGGCGATCACCGGTGCGGCACAGGCCAGCAGCACCAGCAGCATCTTGATTCGGCCCAGGCGAGTGCGGCGGTCGGCGCTCTGCAGCGCGGCCTCCGGGCTGGGCAGGCCGTGGACCGCGAGGGTCAGCGGCTGGGCGCGGGCGTCATCGGTCATGGCGGGGCGTCAGGTCTCGGGATCGTTGCGGGAGGAGAGGCGCGGCCGGAGCCATCCGAACCACAGCAGCAGTCCGGAGCCTAGCGCGCTGAGCGCAAACCACTGCAGCGCATAGCCGTGGTGACGCTCGATGCCGAAGTCCGGCGCCGGCCAGTCGCGGCGCAGGCCGTCGGTGCCGGACGGCTGTCCGGGCGCATCGAGCTGCAGCAGCACCAGCGGGCGCAGCGTCAGGCCGGTCTCGCGGGCGGCGGTGGCGAGGTCGAGGTTCTGGCGGATCGGCCCGGTCAGGGCGGGCTCGCCCAGCTCGCGCAGCCGCGAAGGCTCGGCGATCACCCGCGCCAGCAGGCTCACCGGGCCGTCCGGCGTGTGCACCGGCGGCAGCAGATCGCGCTGCAGCCGGTGACGCGGCACCCAGCCGCGCTGCACCAGCACCGCGCTGCCATCGTCCAGCCGCAGCGGCGTCAGCACATGGAAGCCGACCTGGCCGGCCATCGGCCGGTTGTCGAGAAAGACGGTCGCCTCCGGTGCCCAGCGGCCCTGCAGCCGCACCGTGCGCTGCAGCTGCGCGACGCTCTGCTCGGGCGTGCGGGCCAGCGTCGCGGCATCCAGCGCCGGCAGCTGCCCGCGCTGGGCCTGCTGTGCCTGCAGCGCCTGCTTCTGCGCCGCGCGGTCGAGCTGCCAGAAGCCGAGCCGGGCGGTCAGCGCGATCATCAGCAGCGCCGCCATCCAGGCCAGTCCCACGATCCGGCCCGACCGGCGCCGGGCACCGGGTTCCTGCGCTGTCGCGCCCGCGGTGGCGCTGGAACAATCGCGGGCCATGAAGATCGTCATCGCGCTTGCCTTGGTCCTGATCCTGCTTGCCCTGGCGGCGGCCGGGCTGTTCATGCTGCGTCGGGGGCCGGACGGGGCTGCGGCGCCGAAGGGGCGGATGGCGCGCGCGCTGGCCATCCGGGTCGGCGTGTCGGTCGCCATCTTCCTGTTCGTGCTGCTGGCCCATGCGCTGGGCTGGATCGAGCCCACCGGCATTCCGGCGGGTCGCTGAGGCCTGCGCCTCAGGCCCGCCCCTCAGCGCCAGCTCACATCCAGTAGACGATGAAGTAGAGGCCGAGCCAGACCACGTCGACGAAGTGCCAGTACCAGGCCGCGCCCTCGAAGCCGAAGTGGCGCTCCGGGGTGAAATGGCCCTTCATCAGCCGGATCGTGATCACCAGCAGCATCAGCGTGCCCACCAGCACATGGAAGCCGTGAAAGCCGGTCAGCATGTAGAAGGTCGAGCCGTAGATGCCCGAGGACAGCTTCAGGTTCAGGTCCCGGTAGGCGTGCATGTACTCGTAGGCCTGGCAGCCGAGAAAGACCACGCCCAGCAGCACCGTGATCCACATCCACAGGATGGTCGACGCGCGCCGGCCGGCGATCAGCGCATGGTGCGCGATGGTCAGCGTGACGCCCGAGGTCAGCAGCAGCGCGGTGTTGATCGTCGGCAGCGGCCACGGGCCCATGGTCCGGAAGGGCTCGACGGTGCCGGCCGGCGAGGCGGTGGCACCGGCCACCGCGCTGGGCCAGGCGGCCTTGAAGTCCGGCCACAGCAGCGCGTTCTCCGCACTGCCCAGGCTGGGCACCGAGTGCACTCGGGCCCAGTACAGCGCGCCGAAGAAGGCCGCGAAGAACATCACCTCCGAGAAGATGAACCAGGCCATGCTCCAGCGGTAGGAAATGTCGACCCGGTCGCTGAGCAGGCCGCCCTCGGCCTCCGCGGCGGCCTCGCCGAACCATTGGCGCAGCACGAAGGCGCACCAGAGCATCCCGAACAGCACCGAGTACATGCCCCAGGCATGGGCATTGACCCACTGGCCGGCGCCGAACACGACGAAGAACAGGCCGATCGACATCATCACCGGATGCCGCGAGGGCGCCGGGACATAGTAGTAGGGCGCGTGGCCCGGGGTGCTTGCCGACATCATGGGTCTCCTGGAGCCGGGTGTTCTGGGGGTTGTCGGGAAAGAGGTGGGAGGAAGAGGGGCCGAGCGGGACGCCGCCTCAGCCCGGAGACGAGGCGGCGATCCAGCTCACCAGCAGCACCAGCGCGCCGACGAACAGGGCTGCGCCGATCAGGCCGGCCACGATGACATGCACCGGATTGAGCCGGCTGATGTCCTCCTGCCAGCCGGCGCCGCGGCGGATGCCGAGAAAGGACCAGGCCACCGCCTTGAGCGTCTGCACGAAGGAGCCCTTGCGGGCCACCACCTCGCGCAGCTCGTCGGCCGAGGTCGGGGCGCGGCGAGGATCCTGCGGCGTGCTCACGAGCCACCTCCGGGCGCGGCCGGCACCTTGGCGCCGACTTCGAAGAAGGTGTAGGACAGCGTGATGGTGGTGACGTCCTTCGGCAGCTTCGGGTCGATGACGAAGACCACCGGCCAGGTCTTCGACTCACCCGGCTTGAGCACGTACTCGTTGAAGCAGAAGCACTCGAGCTTGCTGAAGTGCGCGGTGGCCTGCTTCGGGGCGTAGCTCGGGATCGCCTGCGCCGCCATCGTGCGGTCCTGGATGTTGCGGAACTCGTACATCACGGTGGCGACCTCGCCTGGATGCACGGTGACCGAGCGCTGCGCCGGGCGGAAGTCCCAGGGGCCGCGCGCGTTGGCGTCGAACTCGATGGTGATGGTGCGGCTGGTGTCGACCTGGGTGTTGGTCCGGTCGGCGCGGGCCGCATGTGCCGAGGTGCGCTGCTCGTTGAGCGTCAGCACGTTGATGCCCAGCGCGGTGCAGATCGCCTCGTACATCGGCACCAGCGCATAGCCGAAGCCGAACATCACGGCGGCGACCAGGCACAGCTTGCCCAGCAGCTGCCGGTTGTCGTGCCGCAGCGTGGGGTCGGCTGCGGCGGCGCCAGGTGTGGCGGGCGGCACGGGGCGAGCGCTCATCGCGGGTCCGGCGTCCGGCTCAGGCGCCGCCGAGCAGCGCGATCTTCGCGACGAAGCCGACGAAGAAGACGGTGGCGACCGAGGCCAGGATCAGCGCCAGGCGCAGATTGGCGCTGCGGCGATCGGCGGCCCGGTCGTCGTCGGGCGAGCAGGTGGACTGGTCGTTCATGGCGATTCTCCAGGGTCAGCCGATCACGCGGGTGGCGGTGGCATCGAGCTTCGGCGGCGTCTCGAAGGTGTGGAAGGGCGCCGGCGAGGGCACTTCCCACTCCAGGCCTTCTGCGCCTTCCCAGGGCTTCTGCGGCGCCTTCTCGCCCTGGCCGCGCATCATCGGCACGACGATGAACAGGAAGAAGTAGACCTGCATCAGCCCGAAGCCGAAGCCGCCGATCGAGGCGAGCATGTTGAAGTCGGTGAACTGCATCGGGTAGTCGGCATAGCGACGCGGCATGCCGGCCAGACCCAGGAAGTGCATCGGGAAGAAGGTGATGTTGAAGGTGATCAGCGAGCCCCAGAAGTGGATCTTGCCGCGCGTCTCCGAATACATCACGCCCGACCACTTCGGACCCCAGTAGTAGACGCCGGCGAAGAGGGCGAACAGCGAGCCCGCCACCAGCACGTAGTGGAAGTGCGCCACCACGTAGTAGGTGTCCTGCAGGTTGATGTCGATCGGCGCCATCGACAGGATCAGGCCGGTGAAGCCGCCCATCGTGAACACGAAGATGAAGCCCACCGCCCACAGCATCGGCGTTTCGAAGGTCATCGAGCCGCGCCACATCGTCGCGATCCAGTTGAACACCTTCACGCCGGTCGGCACCGAGATCAGCATCGTCGCGTACATGAAGAACAGCTGGCCGGTCAGCGGCATGCCGGTCGTGTACATGTGGTGCGCCCAGACGATGAACGACAGGATGGCGATCGAGGCGGTCGCGTAGACCATCGAGGCATAGCCGAACAGCTTCTTGCGCGCGAAGGCCGGGATGATCTGGCTGACGATGCCGAAGGCCGGCAGGATCATGATGTAGACCTCGGGGTGCCCGAAGAACCAGAAGATGTGCTGGTACATGACGGGGTCGCCGCCGCCGGCCGGGTTGAAGAAGCTGGTGCCGAAGTGGCGGTCGGTCAGCGTCATCGTGATCGCGCCGGCCAGCACCGGCATCACCGCGATCAGCAGATAGGCGGTGATCAGCCAGGTCCAGGCGAACATCGGCATCTTCATCAGCGTCATGCCGGGCGCGCGCATGTTGAGGATGGTCACGATGATGTTGATCGAGCCCATGATCGACGACGCGCCCATGATGTGCATCGCGAAGATCGCGGCGTCCATCGACGGGCCCATCTGCAGCGTCAGCGGCGCGTAGAGCGTCCAGCCGGCGGCCGGCGCGCCGCCCGGCATGAAGAAGGACATCACCAGCACCAGCGCCGCCGGGATCATCAGCCAGAAGCTGAAGTTGTTCATCCGCGCGAAGGCCATGTCGGAGGCGCCGATCTGCAGCGGCAGCATCCAGTTCGCGAAGCCGACGAAGGCCGGCATGATCGCGCCGAACACCATGATCAGGCCGTGCATCGTCGTGAGCTGGTTGAACAGCTCCGGGTTGACGAACTGCAGGCCCGGCTGGAACAGCTCGGCGCGGATCAGCAGCGCGAGCACGCCGCCGACCATCAGCATCGCGAAGCTGAACAGCATGTACAGCGTGCCGATGTCCTTGTGGTTGGTCGCGAAGACCCAGCGCCGCCAGCCGTGCGGCGCGTGGTGGTGATCGTCGTGGGCAGCGTCGTGGCCGTGACCGCCCGGGTGGAGAACTGCGCTCATGCTGGGTCGTCCTTCTTACTTGCGGGCGGCGACGATGTCGGCCGGCTGCACGATCTGCTCGGTGCGGTTGGACCAGGCGTTCTTCGTGTAGGTGATGACAGCGGCGATCTCGGTGTCGGAGAGCTGCTTCCAGGCCGGCATCGCGCCGTTGTTCTGGCCGTTGAGCAGCACCGCGATCTGGCGGCCCTTGTCGGCATCGAGCACGACCGGCGAGGCATCCAGGCCCTTGATCGGGCCGGCGCCCTTGCCGTTGGCCTGGTGGCAGACGGCGCAGTTGGCCGCATAGACCTTCTCGCCGCGTGCGACCAGGTCGGCCAGCTTCCATTCCTTCTTCGGATCGTCGGCCCGCGCGGCGATCTTCTTCTTCTCGGCATCGACCCAGGCGGTGTATTCGGCGGCGCTCACCACCTTCACATGGATCGGCATGTAGGCGTGCTCCTTGCCGCAGAGTTCGGCGCACTGGCCGTAGAAGTCGCCGGTCTTGTCGGCGCGGAACCAGGTGTCGCGCACGAAGCCGGGAATCGCGTCCTGCTTGACGCCGAACTGCGGGATCATCCAGGCGTGGATGACGTCGGTGGCGGTGGTGATGATGCGGATCTTGCTGTCGACCGGCACCACCAGTGGGTTGTCGACCTTCAGCAGGTAGTCGTCGCCGGCAGGCTGGCCGGCGTCCGACATCGCGCGGTGGCTGGTGTCGAGCGTCTGCAGGAAGCTGATGCCCTCGCCCTCGCCCTTCAGGTAGTCGTAGCCCCACTTCCACTGGTAGCCGGTGGCCTTGATGGTGATGTCGGCATTGGTGGTGTCCTTCTGCGCGACCACCGTCTTCGTGGCCATCGCGCCCATGCCGATGACGATCAGGAAGGGCACCACCGTCCAGGCGATCTCGACCTTGACGCTTTCGTGGAAGTCGGCCGGCTTGTGGCCGCGCGACTTGCGGTGCTTCAGGATGGAATAGAACATCACCCCGAACACCGCGATGCAGATCAGCACGCAGATGACCATCATCACCGAGTGCAGCCAGTCCATCTGGGCCGCGATCTGCGTGGCGGGCTTGGCGTAGCTCATCTGGCGCACGGCCGGGCCGCCGGGCAGGTCGTTGACCGCCTGCGCTGCGGTGGCGCCCAGCAGGATCCAGCCCGTCAGACCGACCCGGCCTGCACCCAGCCAAGGGGAAATGCTCGACATCTCTGCGCTCGCTTTCTCTCCAGCCGGCCATCGCGTCGGCTTGGGCGTTGTCTCGTGTTCTGCTCTTCTTGTCAGGCCATGCGCGGGCCGGACCGGATGGCCGGCCGCGAAGGCTGAGTCAAAGCATGACGCCGAGCGGGTCTTTCGGACATCCCGACAAGTCCCGATGGTCTGCAAGCGATTTCAGTGAATTTTTTCTTGATGTGGATCAGTTGTTTTCATTGAATGAATGATCCGGATCAATGGAGTGACGTGATGGAGGGGCCTGACCGTCGGCATGACGGGGGCGGGCCCGTGCCGGGCAGCAGCAGGCCGTGGAGGTCGGAATCGGACCGGTTCAGGGCGAGGCCGGTCGGCGGCGGGTCATCTCGCGCATCGTGTCGAGGGAGATCTCGGTGCGCGCCTCGACACGCGGGCGGGCGACCGGACGGAAGGCGTGGCCGTAGATGATCTCGAAACCCAGATGCAGGCGTCCGTCGGGGCCGCGCAGCCGGTCGGTGAGGGTCGATTCCAGTGTCCGGCGCCACTGCCGGCCCCGCAATCCGGGTTGTCGAGCGGGATGCGTGTTCAGGCCGAGCGTGCGCAGCTCGGCCAGCAGGGCCTGCGGTGAATCCCAGGTCAGCGTCAGCCGCTCCATGTCCATCACCGGATCGGCGAAGCCGGCCTGCACCAGGTCGTCGCCGAGGTCGTGCATGTCGACCCAGTCGCTGCCGGGCGCGCCCCAGCCGGCCTCGGCCCAGATCGTGCGCAGCTCGGCCAGGGTGTCCGGGCCGAAGCAGGAGAACATCAGGAAGCCGTCGACCGCGATCAGCTCATGCCAGCGTGCCAGCAGCGCCGGGCGGTCGTCGATCCAGTGCAGCATCATGTTGGCCCACAGCAGCTCGGCGGGCGCCTCGTTCTCGCTGCTCGGGCGGGTGCGGCCGGCGCCCAGCAGGCGCTGCCACCAGCGGCCCTCGCCGCGGGCCTCGTCCTCGAGCGGACGGCCGTCCAGGCCGGTGCGCAGCAGCCGCGCCTGCGGATAGCGTGCCTGCAGCAGCGGCGCGCCGCCCGAGGTCGGGCTCCACCAGTCGATCAGGCGCGCCGGCTGACGCAGGATCAGGCCGAGGCGCTCGTCCATGCGGCGGGCGATCTCCTCGTGCAGCCACGGCGGCGGATGCTGGGCGGCGCGCGCCAGATGGCGGGCCAGGGCGGCGGGAGCGATGCGCGGTTCGCGCAGTCGCGGGGCATCGGCAGCGGCGGGGGAAGAGGCGTCTTGCATGATGCCGGCGCAGTATAGTGAGCCGGCCATGGCCGCGCGCAGCACCGGATCGGTTTCTCCGCTGGGACGCTGGCCGCGCCTGCTGCGCGGCCTGGGCAGCCGCTGCCGTGTCTGCGCCGCCTGGCAGGACGCGGTGATCTGCACCCGCTGCCAGTCGGTCTTCGCCGCCGCGCCGCCGGTGGTCCTGTCGGAGACCGGACTGGTCTGCCATGCCGCGCTCGACTACCAGCCGCCCTGGAGCACGCTGATCGCCGATTTCAAGTACGGCGGCGCCTGCGAGCTGGCTACGCCGCTGGCCGCGCTGCTGGCCCAGGCCCTGCAGCAGGCTGCCGACGCGGACCGGCTGCGCTGGCCGGACTGGGTGCTGCCGGTGCCGCTGGCGCTGCCACGCCTGCGCGAGCGCGGCTACAACCAGTCCTGGGAACTGGCGCGCCGGCTGGCGCCGCCGCTGGGCCTGCAGGCACGCGCCGATCTGGTCGAGCGGCTGATCGACACCCCGCACCAGGTCGGACTGGACCGCCAGGCGCGCGGGCGCAATCTGAAGGGCGCCTTCGCGCCCACGCCGGCGGGCCGCCGGCTGCTGGCCGGCGCCTCGGTCGCGCTGGTCGACGATGTGCTGACGACCGGCGCCACCGCCGCCGAGCTGGCCGCGGTGCTGCGCCAGGCCGGTGCGAGCGAGGTGCAGGTCTGGGTGGTGGCGCATGCCGATCGGCGATGATCCGGGCATGTTCCGCATCGTCCTTGTCCACCCCGAAATCCCGCCGAACACCGGCAACGTCATCCGTCTGGCGGCCAACACCGGCTGCGAGCTGCATCTGGTCGAGCCGCTGGGCTTCTCGATGGATGACAAGCTGCTGCGCCGCGCCGGCCTCGACTATCACGAGTACGCGCCGGTGCAGCGCCATGGCTCGTGGGAGGCGCTGCTCGAGACCTGCCGGCCTGATCCTGCACGCATGTTCGCGATGACCACCCGCGGCAGCCGGCCCTTCGCCGAGGTGGCCTGGCAGCCGGGCGACTGGCTGGTCTTCGGCTGCGAGACCAGCGGCCTGCCGCCGGCGCTGCGCGACGGGCATTTTCCGGCCGGGCAGCGGGTGCGCCTGCCGATGCGTCCCGATCAGCGCAGCCTGAACCTGAGCAACGCGGTGGCGGTGACGGTGTTCGAGGCCTGGCGGCAGAACGGCTACGCCGGCGCGGCCTGAGGGGCGCGTCAGCTCTCGGCCCGCGCCTCGCGCTGCATCAGCGCCTGCACCGCCTCGCGCGGGGTGAATTCGCCCTGCAGCACGCCGACCACCGCGCGGGTGATCGGCATGTCCACGCCGAGCGCGGTGGCGCGCTCCAGCACGGTGCCGGCGCTGTAGACGCCTTCCGACACATGGCCGAGTTCGACCAGGATGCGCTCGAGCGTCTGGCCCTCGGCCAGCTTCAGGCCGACGCGGCGGTTGCGCGAGAGATCGCCGGTGGCGGTCAGCACCAGATCGCCCAGGCCGGACAGGCCCATGAAGGTCTCGGCACGGCCGCCCAGCGCCAGGCCCAGCCGGGTCATCTCGGCCAGGCCGCGGGTGATCAGCGCCGCGCGGGCGTTCAGGCCCAGCGCCATGCCGTCGGCCATGCCGGTGGCGATCGCCAGCACGTTCTTGACCGCGCCGCCGACCTCCACGCCGACCGGATCGCTCGACGAATAGATGCGCAGCGTCGGGCCGTGCAGCGCGGTGATGGCCGACTGGCACAGCGCCGCATCCTGGCTGGCCGCCACCAGCGCGGTGGGCTGGCCGCGCGCGACCTCGAGCGCGAAGCTCGGGCCGCTGAGCACGCCCGCACGCAGCCCCGGGGCCGCCTCGCGGGCGATCTCGTGGCCGAGCCGGCCGCTGCCCGCCTCGAAGCCCTTGCTGAGCCACAGCACCGCCGCGCCGTCGGGCAGGCGCTGCAGCATCTCGCGCAGGCCCGCCATCGGCGTGGCGACGATCAGCAGGCCGTCCGGACCGGCATGCGCCAGCGCCGCGGCCAGATCGTCGGTGATGTCCAGCGCGTCGGGCAGCGCGACATCGGCCAGATAGCGCGCATTGCGCCGGCTGGCGGCGATCGCCGCCGCCTGGGCCGGATCGCGGGCCCAGAGCCGGGTCGGGTGGCGGGTGGCCGCCTGCGCCGCGAGCGCGGTGCCCCACGCTCCGGCGCCGAGCACCGAGATCTGCATCTTCAGGCGTTCAGCGCGCCGTTGCCCTGCTGCTGGGCTTCGTACATCGCCTGGAAGTTGACCTCGGCCAGATGCACCGGCGGGAAGCCGGCGCGGGTGACGGTGTCGGCCACGACCGCACGCAGGTAGGGATAGACGATGCCCGGGCAGGCGATGCCCAGGATCGGCGACATCTGGTCTTCCTCGATGTTGCGGATCTCGAAGATGCCGGCTTCCTTGGCCTCGCACAGGAACAGGGTGCGGTCGCCGAGCTTGGTGGTCACGGTGGCGGTCACCGCGACTTCATAGATGCCCTCGACCACCGGCTGCACCTCGACGGCCAGGTTGATGTCGACGGACGGCTGGCCCTGCTCGACGAGGATCTGCGGCGAGTTCGGCTGTTCCAGCGACAGGTCCTTCAGGTACACGCGCTGGATCTGGAAAACGGGTTGCGCGTCTTGGATGTCGGCCATGATCGGGTCTCGGTGGTGATGGAAGGAATGGAATCGGATCGTATCGAGTCTGCCTGGCCACGGCCGGACGGCGATAGTGCACGCCGGTCGCAGGGCCGGCAGATTATGCAGCGTCGGGCCTGTCGTCCCGGTGTGGCCAGCCCGCATACTGGCCGACCATGATCCACCGCACGCCGCCGACGCTTCTCACGCTGGTCCGCCACGGCGAGACCGACTCGAACCGGGTCCACCGCTTCCAGGGCCAGCTCGATGTGCCGCTCAATGCGACCGGTCTGCTGCAGGCCGAGCGGCTGGCCGAGCGCCTCGCCGACGAGCCCTTCGACCTGATCGTCAGCAGCGACCTGATGCGGGTGCGCCAGACCGCCGCGCCGCTGCTGGCCAGGCGCGCGGCCCTGCCCGAGCTCGATCCGGTCTGGCGCGAGCAGGGCTTCGGCCTGTTCGAGGGGCTGACGGCCGAGGAGGTGATCGCGCGCCATCCCGCGCTGTGGCAGCGGTGGCTGCGCCAGGACGCCGACTTCGCGCTGCCCGGCGGCGAGAGCGTGCGGGCCTTCTCGGCACGGGTGAACGGCGCGCTCGACGCGCTGGCGGCACGCCATGCCGGCGCGCGGGTGCTGGTGGTGACGCACGGCGGCGTGCTCGACATGCTCTGGCGCCGCGTCAGCGGCCAGCCGCTGTCGAGCGCGCGTGCCTGCGCGATCCCGAACGCCGGCCTGAACCGGCTGCGCTGGCAGGCCGGCGCGCTGTCGATCGAGGCCTGGGGCGAGATCGATCATCTGGCCGGTCTGCCGGCCCAGCCCTCGACGGTGTCGCTGAGCGTGCGCTACGCGGCCGCGCCGGTGCCGACGCCGCCGACACCCTGAGCCAGCAGCGCCGCCACCGGCGCGGCCAGCGCCTGGCCATCGGCGTCGACCGCCTGCGTGGCGCCGCCCTCCACCGCGGACTGCACCAGCCGCGCCAGCGTGCCCGCATGCGGCAGGATCGTGCCGAAGAACAGCGGCCGCGCGCCACGCAGCACCATCACGGTCGGAAAGTTCTCGATGTCGAGCGCCGCGTCGCCGAGCGCATCGCTGTGCTCCTCGATGTCGATCCAGGCGAATCGCACCTGCGGCCAGTCGCGCGCCAGCTGCGCGAAGGTCGTGCCATAGGCCTGGCAGGTGGTGCACCAGCCGGCGCACAGGCAGACGACGGAGATCGCGGCGGTCGCGGAGCTTGCAGGGATCGGTTCGGCGGGCGTCATGGCGGCAGTTTGCCAGAGCGGTCTGCAGGGCCACAGCGCATCGCGGCGGTACCCGTCGCTCGGAATGCTGGCGAACAGCGCCTGCAGCTGTGGCTGCAGCCCGGCCAGTCGGCCATGCGCCGGGTACATGAGAAATCTGGATTCTGTGCAGGGGCATGATATATTGCTTGGTCAATCATTGACTAAGCAATGGAAATTGCTCTCCATGAACAAACACAAGACCGCACAAGAAATCGGACCTGAGACCCGACACGATGCGGTCGGCGCGCTGCCGCCGATCTACGACTGCAGCACCTACAGCCCCGACCGCAGCCTGGGCCTGCTGATGCGCCGGGTGCTGAGTTCGGTGCTGATGGAGGCCGACCGGCGGCTGGCCGAGCACGACCTGACGCATGCGCAGTGGCTGCCGCTGTTCAAGCTCCTCAAGGGCTGCCCGGACAGCGTGACCGCGGCGGCCCTGGCGCGCGATCTCGATGTCGATCCGGCGGCGATCACCCGCCTGTTCGACCGACTCGAGGCCAAGGGCCTGGTGCGGCGCGAGCGCTCGACCAGCGACCGCCGCGTCGTGCAGCTGGTCCTGACCGAGGCGGGCCGCGAGGTGGCCGAGAAGGTGCCGCCGGTGCTGGTCGATGTGCTCAACGCGCACCTTGCCGGCTTCCGGCCCGAGGAGTTCGAGCTGCTGGTGTCGCTGCTGCAGCGCATGCTGGCCAATGGCGAGGCGATGCGCGGAGGGCGAGCCTGAGCGGGCTGACGACTGGGTCGCTGATTCAGTCTTCCAGCGCCCGCTGCCAGCGCTGGCGCACGAAGTCGATGTGGCGGCGCGCCGCCTGGGCCGCACCGGCCGGATCGCGCGCCTCGATGCGGCGCCACAGCGCCGCGTGCTGCGCGGCCAGCGCCCGCGCCTCGTCCGAGTCCGGTGCCAGGTCGGCGATGCTGAGGTTCACATGCTCGTGCAGCAGCGCCAGCAGCGTCGCCACCAGGTAGGAGAAGACGGGGTTGCGGGTCGCGTCGGCGATGGCGCGGTGGAAGGCCACGTCGGCGCGCACCTGCGCCGGGCGGTCGCGGCCGGCGTAGGCCGCGGCCACCGCCGCGTGGCAGGCCGCCAGCCGCGCTCGGTCGCTCTCGTCGGCGCGCTCGGCGGCCAGCTCGGCGCAGCGCGCCTCGAGCATGTCGCGGAATTCCAGCAGGTCGGCCTGCATCAGCGGCTGGCGCTGCAGCAGCTGCGTCCAGGCGTCGGCGCGGCGCGCGTCGGGCTGATCGCTGACGAAGGTGCCCGCGCCGTGGCGGCGGATCACCAGCCCGCGCTCGGCCAGCTGCCCGAGCGCCTCGCGCAGCGCCGCGCGCGACACGCCCAGCCGCGCCGCCCAGTCGCGCTCGGGCGGCAGGCGCTCGCCCGGGCGGTGCTCGCCGGCCAGGATGGCGCGCTCCAGGCGCGAGGCGAGCTGGTCGGGCAGACGGGCGGCGAGGGCGTGCTTCATCGGAACGTGATCGGGAATTGGTCTGACCACTGTAGGCCCTGACGGGCGCACGCGCATCATCGGCTTCCCCTGCACCCCACCGGATCCGCCGCCGCCCGATCGCCATGCCCAAGCCTTCTTCCGTCTATTTCTTCGCCACCTGCGTCGTCGACCTGATGGCGCCGCAGGCCGGCATGGACGCGATCGCGCTGCTGCGCGACGCCGGCCTGCGGGTCGAGTTTCCCGAGGCGCAGAGCTGCTGCGGCCAGCCGGCCTACACCAGCGGCTACACCGACGAGGCGCGCACCGTCGCGGCGGCCCAGCTCGATCTGTTCCCCGAGGCCTGGCCGATCGTCGTGCCCTCGGGCTCGTGCGCCGGGATGATGGTGCACCACTGGCCGCGGCTGTTCGCCGACGATGCCGTGCGGCTGGCGAAGGCGCGCGACATCGGCGCGCGGGTGGTCGAGTTCAGCACCTTCGCGCGCGACGTGCTGGGCCTGGGCGAGCGGCTGGCGGCGGCGCCGTCCAGCCGGCCGGTGAAGGTGGCGCTGCACACCTCGTGCTCGGCACGGCGCGAGATGGGCGTGCAGGTGCCGAGCCGCGCGCTGCTGGACGCGCTGCCCGGCGTCGAGGTGGTGGCGCAGGCGCGCGAGGCCGAGTGCTGCGGCTTCGGCGGCACCTTCTCGGCGCGCCATCCGGCGATCTCGGGTGCGATGGTCGAGGACAAGCTGGCGAGCGTGCGCGCCACCGGCGCCGAGGTCATCGTCAGCGCCGACTGCGGCTGCCTGCTCAATCTGCACCACGCCGCCGAGAAGCGCGGCGGCTGTGCCGCCGGCGAGCCGCGCTGCGTGCACATCGGCAGCTTCCTACGCGAGCGCCTGGGCCTGCCGGGCGCGGCGCAGCAGGTCACCGACTGACCCTCGACGCATCAACGACGGATCACCGAGCCTTCCGCATGACCTCATCCACCGCCTCCCCCGACACCGGCGCCGCCCGCGGCGCCATCCTCGCCCGGCTGCGCCAGAGCGCGCCGTCGCAGCCGCTGCCCGTGCCGTCGCTGGCGGCCTATCACGCCGGGCCGTTCGGCCGCGGCCGTCTGGGCGCACGCATCGACCCGGCCGCGCTGATCGGCCCGTTCGAGGCCGCCGCGCGCGGCTGGCGCGCCGACCTGCGCCATGCCACGCCCGCCGACTGGTCGGCGGTGGTGCGCACGGTGCTGGCCGAGCACGGCGCGCGCCGCGTGGCCGTCGGTCGCGGGCCGGCCGCCGATCCCGGCTTCATGGCCGCGCTGGCCGAGGTCGAGGCCTGCCGCTTCGACCGGCCGCTGGCGCACTGGAAGACCGAGCTGTTCGACCGCATCGACGCCGGCCTGACCACCGCACGCGCCGGCATCGCCGACACCGGCACGCTGGTGCTGCGCCCGGGGCCGGACGAGCCGCGCACGCTGTCGCTGGTGCCGCCGCTGCATGTGGCGGTGCTGCGCGCCAGCGACCTGTACGCCAGCCTGCCGGCGGCCATCGCCGCACAGGACCTGGCCACCACCGGCATGCCGACCAACCTGGTGCTGGTCACCGGCCCGTCCAAGACCGCCGACATCCAGCAGGTGCTGGCCTTCGGCGCGCATGGCCCGAAGGCGCTGGTGATCGTGCTCGTCAATGACCTGGAGGTGTCCCTGTGACTGAAGCCCCGCTGACCTTCGTCGATCCGCGCCAGTTCAAGGCCAACACCCGGGTCGCGGTCGACGACGACCACCTGCGCGCGAGCTTCCGCAGCGCGATGGACTTCCTGCAGACCAAGCGCGCCGGCCATTTCAGCGACCGCGACGGCTTCGAGGCGCTGCGCGGCGTTGGCGAGGCGGTGCGCCAGTACAGCCTCTCCAGGCTGCCCGAGCTGCTGGAACGGCTGGAGACGAATCTGAAGGCGCGCGGCGTGCACGTCCACTGGGCGCAGACGCCCGAGGACGCCAACGCGATCTTCCTGGCGATCGCGCAGCGCCACGGCGCGCAGGCGATGGTCAAGGGCAAGTCGATGGTCAGCGAGGAGATCGAGCTGAACCACCGCATGCTCGAGCACGGCATCGACTGCCTGGAGAGCGACATGGGCGAGTACATCGTCCAGCTCGCCGGCGAGCGCCCGAGCCACATCATCATGCCGGCGATCCACAAGACCAAGCAGCAGATCGCCGCGCTCTTCGAGGAGAAAATTCCCGACACGCCCTACACCGAGGACGTCGACGCGCTGATCGCGATCGGCCGGCGCGTGCTGCGCGACCAGTTCCGCGACGCGCCGATCGGGGTGTCGGGCGTGAACTTCATGGTCGCCGACACCGGCACGCTGGTGCTGGTCGAGAACGAGGGCAACGGCCGCATGTGCACCACGGTGCCCGACGTGCACATCGCCATCACCGGCATCGAGAAGGTGGTCGAGACCTTCGAGCAGGTGCTGCCGCTCTACAGCCTGCTGACCCGCTCAGCCACCGGCCAGGCGATCACGACCTATCTGAACGTCATCACCGGACCGCGCAGGGAAGGCGAGGGCGAGCTGGACGGCCCGCGCGAGCTGCACCTGGTGCTGCTCGACAACGGCCGCACGCAGGCCTACCGTGATGCCGACTTCCGCCCGACGCTGCAGTGCATCCGCTGCGGCGCGTGCATGAACCACTGCCCGGTCTACGCGCGCATCGGCGGCCTGGCCTACGGCACGACCTATCCGGGGCCGATCGGCTCGATCATCTCGCCGCATTTGCTGGGCCTGGAGCCGACGCAGGATCTGCCCACCGCCAGCAGCCTGTGCGGCGCCTGCGCGGAGGTCTGCCCGGTCGGCATTCCGATTCCTGAGCTGCTGATGCAGCTGCGCCACGCCGCCAAGCACGATGCCGAGCCCGGCCACGCGCCGCTGGCCGGCCAGGCCAGCGCGAAGGACTGGAAGGAGGCGCTGGCGTGGAAGGCCTGGGCCCAGGTCAACGCCAGCCCGGGCCTCTACAGCACGCTGACCGGCATGGCGCACCGGCTGCGCGGCCTCACGCCGCCGTGGCAGGCCGGCTGGACCGCGAACCGCACGCCGCTCAGGCCGGCGGCGCGCGGCCTGCGCGAGCGGCTGAAGGATGAGGGCTGAGGGTTGAAGGCTGAGTGAGGGGATCGGGTCGGCACGTTGGTGCGTGCGTGGGTGCCCGCCTGCGCGGGCATGACGGCAGAGTCTCCGTGATCCTCCGCCTTTCCTTCTTCATCCTCCGCCTTCCATCCGTCATCCTCGCGAAGGCGAGGACCCACGATGCGCCGCGATCTCACCCCTCCGCTGCGCGGGTCGACAGCACGATGCAGGTTGTCGTCGCGTGGGCGTAGAGGCGGCCGTCGGGGCCGAACAGGCGGCCTTCGGCGAAGCCGGCCTGGCGGCCGGCGTGAATCACCCGGCCCTCGGCGCGCACCCGCTCGACCTGCGGCGTGAGCGCGCGCACATAGCTGATCTTCAGCTCGGCGGTGGTGTAGGCGCGTCCGGCCGGCAGCATCGTGTGCACCGCGCAGGCGACGCAGGAGTCCAGCAGCGTCGCGATCCAGCCGCCGTGGATGGTGCCCATCGGGTTGGCGTGGCGCAGGTCCGGCCGGCCCTGGAAGACGAAGCGGCCGGGCTCGAACTCGATCGGCAGGAAGTCCAGCGTCGCGCCGATCGGCACCGAGGGCAGCTCGCCGCGACTGATCGCGGTGAACCACTCCATGCCGCTCAGGTGCGCGATCTGTGCCGGCCGAGCCACGCCTGGCGGACCCAGCGTGGCGCGCACCCGCTGCTCGTCGTCGAGCCAGCGCGCCAGCGTGGCGGCGGGAGAAGCGGCGGGATCGGTGTGGGCGTCGGTGTCGGTGTGGCTCATCGGGGTCTCCTCGTCGGCGTCCGGGCAGGCCGGGAGCCCGCAGAAGACCACGCCGGGCGGGCCGGGCGCTGTCACCCGCGGGTCAGATCCGGGTCAATGCCCGTGGCCGCGGTGCGCGCCGCCGACATGCACGCCCGCATGGAGGCTGCCGTCGCCGGTCGCGCCCTCCGGGCCGGCGGGCTCGCCCGAGGCCAGGCCGGCGAGGATGCCGCAGTGGCCGGCGTCGCTGGCCTGCGCGCAGCGTGCGCGCAGGGCCAGCAGCCGCGCCTCGAGCTGCTGCAGCTCGAGAATGCGCGCGCTGACGTGGCCGATGTGCGCGTCGAGCAGCGCGTTGACCGCGTCGCACGGCGCCTGCGGCGTGTCGTGCAGCGCCAGCAGCACGCGGATCTCGTCGAGTGACATGTCGAGTGCACGCGCCTGGCGGATCAGTCCGAGCCGCTCGACATCGGCCGGGCCGTAGCGCCGGTAGCCGTTGTCCTGCTGGCGTGGCGGCTCGGGCAGCAGGCCCTCGCGCTCGTAGTGGCGGATGGTGCCCACCGGCGTGCGGGTGGCGCGGGCCAGTTCGCTGATCTTCATGCGCGCATGGTCGCACGCACGAGGGGCGATGTCAGGGCTTGACCCTGAAGCCGCTTCAGGGTTTGCAATGCCTTCATCCCGATCTTGACGATGGAGCTTCCCCGATGAGCGATTCCTGCTGCGATCACGGCCATGGCCATGCCTGTTCCCCGCCGCCGGCCCCGACCAGCGGGCGCTACCGCCGCGTGCTGTGGGCGGCGCTGCTGATCAACGCGGCGATGTTTGCGGTCGAGATCGGCGCGGGCCTGCGCTCGGGCTCGGTGTCGCTGCTGGCCGACGCGATCGACTTCCTGGGCGATGCGGCCAACTACGGCGTGTCGCTGTGGGTGCTGGGGATGTCGCTGCGCCACCGCGCGGGCGCGGCGCTGCTCAAGGGCGCCAGCATGGGCCTGTTCGGCCTGGTGGTGCTGGGCCGTGCGCTGTGGAGCTTCTCGCAGGGCACGGTGCCCGAGGCGACGACGATGGGCGCGGTCGGCGCGCTGGCGCTGCTGGCCAATGTGTCGGTCGCGGCGATGCTCTACGCCTGGCGCGAGGGCGATGCCAACATGCGCTCGGTCTGGCTGTGCAGCCGCAACGATGCGATCGGCAATGTCGCGGTGATGGTCGCCGCGCTGGGCGTCTTCGGCACCGGTCGCGGCTGGCCGGACCTGATTGTCGCGGGTGTCATGGGCGGGCTGGCGCTGTCGGCGGCGGTGGCGGTGATCCGGCAGGCGCGGCAGGAATGGCGCCTCGGGTCCCGGCTATCGCAATAATAAATCTATTCAAATAGATTGATCAATAGCTGCCATCTAAAGTCTCTCCACGCCTGTTGCGGCCAAGACCCCGACGGCGTCATGAACGCCCGTGCAGTCCGGCTTTTGTGCCGGTGCGCCGGAACCGGGCCGGATAGCCTTCCCGGCGACCTTGTCGTCCCCCCCAGGAGAGATCAGATGAGCATGGATGCGAACAGCACGACACGCGGCGGGCAGTGCCCGGTGATGCACGGCAGCCCCACGAGCGCCCGCACGGCGCAGGCCCAGGCCGACTGGTGGCCGCGGGCGCTGAACCTGGACATCCTGCATCAGCACGACACCCGCACCGACCCGATGGACGCCGGCTTCAGCTACCGCGACGAGCTGCGCCAGCTCGATGTGGAGGCGCTCAAGCGCGACCTGAAGGCGCTGATGACCGACAGCCAGCCCTGGTGGCCGGCCGACTGGGGCCACTACGGCGGCCTGATGATCCGCATGGCCTGGCACTCGGCCGGCACCTACCGCATCGCCGACGGCCGCGGCGGCGCCGGCAGCGGCAGCCAGCGCTTCGCGCCGCTGAACTCCTGGCCGGACAACGGCAACCTCGACAAGGCGCGCCGCCTGCTGTGGCCGATCAAGAAGAAGTACGGCCGGCGCATCAGCTGGGCCGACCTGATGATCCTGGCCGGCAACATGGCCTACGAGTCGATGGGGCTGAAGACCTACGGCTTCGCCTTCGGCCGCGAGGACATCTGGCATCCCGAGAAGGACATCTACTGGGGCGCCGAGAAGGCCTGGCTGGCGCCCACCGGCAGCGAGGGCAGCCGCTACGCCGGCAGCCGCGACGGCGAGCGCACGCTCGAGAACCCGCTCGCCGCGGTGATGATGGGCCTGATCTATGTGAACCCGGAAGGCGTCGACGGCCAGCCCGACCCGCTGCGCACCGCCCTCGACATGCGCGAGACCTTCGCCCGCATGGCGATGGACGACGAGGAGACGGTGGCGCTGACCGCCGGCGGCCACACCGTCGGCAAGGCGCACGGCAACGGCGACGCCGCACAGCTCGGCCCCGCGCCGGAAGGCGCCGATCTGCACGAGCAGGGCCTGGGCTGGAATGCCCGCAGCGGCCGTGGCATCGGCCGCGATGCGGTGACCAGCGGCATCGAGGGCGCCTGGACCACCCATCCGACCCGGTGGGACAACGGCTATTTCGACATGCTGTTCGGCCACGAGTGGACGCTGCGCAAGAGCCCGGCCGGTGCCTGGCAGTGGGAGCCGGTCGACATCCGCGACGAGGACCGTCCGGTCGATGTCGAGGACGCCTCGATCCGCTGCAATCCGATCATGACCGACGCCGACATGGCGCTGAAGATGGATCCGCTCTACCGGCCGATCGCCGAGCGCTTCCACCGCGATCCGGCGCATTTCAGCGAGGTCTTCGCCCGCGCCTGGTTCAAGCTCACCCACCGCGACCTGGGCCCGAAGGTGCGCTATCTCGGTCCGGACGTGCCCGCCGAGGACCTGCTCTGGCAGGACCCGGTGCCGGCGGGCCGCAGCGACATCGACCTGGACGCGGTGCGGGCGCAGATCCGGGCCAGCGGCCTGAGCCTGGCCGATCGCATCGCCACCGCCTGGGACAGCGCGCGCACCTTCCGCGGCTCGGACAAGCGCGGCGGCGCCAACGGCGCGCGCATCCGCCTGGCGCCGCAGAAGGACTGGGCCGGCAACGAGCCCGAGCGCCTGGCGCGGGTGCTGGCGGTGTACGAGCGCATCGCCGCCGACACCGGCGCCAGCGTGGCCGACGTGATCGTGCTGGCCGGCAGCCTCGGCATCGAGGAGGCGGCGCAGGCGGCGGGCGTGCCGATCGCGGTGCCCTTCCTGCCCGGCCGCGGCGACGCCACCGACGCGACGACCGATGCGGCCTCCTTCGCGGTGCTGGAGCCGCTGGCCGACGGCTTCCGCAACGGGCTGCAGCAGCACTTCGCGGCCACGCCGGAGGAACTGCTGCTCGATCGCGCGCAGCTGATGGGGCTGAGCGCCTGCGAGATGACGGTGCTGGTCGGCGGTCTGCGCGTGCTCGGCGTCAATCACGGCGGCAGCCGCGACGGCGTGCTGACCGACCGGGTCGGCGTGCTGTCGAACGACTTCTTCGTCCATCTGACCGACATGGGCCTGAGCTGGACGCCGGTGGGCCGCAACCGCTACGAGCTGCGCGATCGTGCCACCGGCACGCCGCGCTGGACGGCGACCCGGGTCGATCTGGTCTTCGGCTCGAACTCGGTGCTGCGCGCCTACGCCGAGCTCTACGCCCAGGACGACAGCCGCGAGAAGTTCGTGCGCGACTTCGTCGCCGCCTGGGTCAAGGTGATGAATGCCGACCGCTTCGACGTGCCGGGCGCGGCCTGGTCGGATCGGCGCGCTTCAGCCTGAGATCGGGGTGATCGTCGCGACCGGCTCCGGCGCCAGCAGGGTGCGCTGGCGCAGGCCGCGCACCGTGCCCATCGACAGACCGAGCACGATCACCGACGCGAAGGCCAGCAGCAGCGGGCCGAGCACCGGCATCGGGCCGCCGCTGCCGTGGCGGCCCAGCTCCAGCGTCAGCCCGGCAAACGCCGCCAGCGGGAAGGACACCGCCCAGTGCCCGACCGAGAAGGCCTGCGAGACGATGCGCTGACCCTGCGTCGCCACCCACAGGAAGCAGGCCAGCGCCACGCCCCAGGCCATCCAGCCGACCAGCGCAGGCGCCCCCAGCGCCAGTGCCGACAGGCCGATCACCGCCGGCGGCGCGACCAGGATGAAGAGCGAGGGCATCAGCCGCTCCGGCCACAGGCCCTGCGAGGCGATGCGCACCAGCAGCAGCGCCATCACCAGCGGCCAGAACAGCAGCCCGATGCCGAACTGCGCCGCCGCCCACTCGGCATGACCCAGCTCGACGCCGGCCATCGGCACCAGCACATTGCCGACCACCGCGATGATCAGCACCGGCGTGACCGTCGCCCACTGCAGGCCGCCGGCGCGGTTGCCGGCCCACCAGCGCGACAGCACCCAGACGGTGACCGCGAGCTGGCCGAGGCTGCCGGCCCACCAGACGGCCTCGGCCAGCGCGCCGTGGCCGTCCAGCGCCACGCCCAGCGTGCCCAGCAGGATCAGCGACACCGGCAGGGTCGCGACGAAGGCATGGCGCACCGGATGGCGCAGGTCTTCCGCCCAGGCTTCCGGGTGGCGCTGCAGCCGCAGCACGCTCAGGCCGGCCAGCACCAGGAAGACCGCCGCGGCCAGCCCGCCCAGCGCGATCGACAGCGCCAGCGCCGGCTCGCCCATCAGCGGCACCGCGCGCCGCCAGGCCAGCGCCAGGCCGGACAGGCCCATGACGATCGAGAACCAGGCGGGAGAGAGGAATTTCAGTGCGGGTGCGGCAGCCATGAGGCCGCACTGTAGCGAGTCGTCCGCTCGGGCGAGGCGGGCGGGGCATGATCCTGCGCACGTCCGGCGCGCGCCGGCCCGGGTATAACGCCGCTCATGCCGAATCTTCCGATCCGATCCCGCCGGCGGACGCTGGGCCTGCTGGCTGCCGCGCTGCCGCTGTCCTGGCTGGGGGCCTGCTCGCCGGCCGGCGGCCCCGATGCCCCGGTCTCGCTCGAGACCGCCCGCGCCGAGCTCGAGGCCGGTCGTGCGCTGGTGTTCGACATTCGCGAGCCGCACGAACATGCCACCGGTGTCGCCGCCGGCATGCGGCTGCTGCCGATGAGCCAGCTCGAGGCGCGGCTGGCCGAGATCCCGCGTGATCCCGCCCAGCCGGTGCTGCTGATCTGCAATACCCAGAACCGTTCCGCCCGGGTGGCGGCGCTGCTGCACGAGCGCGGCTACGCGAATGTGCGTCATGTCGGTTCGGGCATGAGCGGCTGGGCTGCACGGGGCTGGCCGATGGTGGCGCCCGCGTCCTCGGGCCCGCTCGGGAGCGGCTCATGAGCGCACGCCAGTTCTGGGACCAGCGCTTCGCGGGCGAGACCTTCAAGTACGGCCTGGAGCCCAACGCCTTCCTGCGCGCCGAGGCGACGCGGCTGGCGCCGGGCTCGCGGGTGCTGGTGCCCGGCGACGGCGAAGGACGCAACGGCGTGTGGCTGGCGCAGCAGGGCCACCGGGTCTGCTCGGTCGATGCCTCGCCGGTCGGGCTGGACAAGGCCCTGCAGCTGGCGCGCCAGCGCGGCGTCGACATCGATGTCGAGCTGGGCGATCTGGAGGTCTGGGCGCCGGTGCCGGGCGCCTGGGACGCGCTGGTGCTGATCTATGTGCACCTGCCCTCGGCCTGGCGGACACCGGTGCATCGCCGGCTGGCGCAGGGGCTGCGCCCGGGCGGGCGGGTGATCGTCGAGGCCTTTCATCCCGCGCAGCTCGGCCGCGACAGCGGCGGGCCGCGCGACCTCGACATGCTCTGCACGCTGGAGGATCTGCGCGCCGACTTCGGCATGCTCTGCGAGGAGCTCTCGGGCTGGCAGGGCGAGGTGATGCTCGATGAGGGACCGGGCCACCAGGGTGCGGCGCAGGTGACGCGCTGGAGTGCACGCCGGCGCGGCTGAGGCCCGGCGTCGGCCGCGCCAGGCGGATCAGGCGTGGCTGTCGAGCCGGAAGGCCGACACCGCGCCCACCAGGTCCTGAGCCTGGCGCTTCAGGCCGTCGGCCGCGGCCGCCGACTGCTCGACCAGTGCTGCGTTCTGCTGCGTGGCCTGATCCATCTTCGTCACCGCCTCGCCGATGTGGCTGACGCCGACGCTCTGCTCGGCACTGGCGTGGCTGATCTGCGCGACGATCTGGCTGACCTGCTCGATCGAGCTGACGATCTCCTGCATGGTCCGGCCGGCCTGATCGACCAGATGCGTGCCCTGCTCGACCTGGTTGACGCTGCCGGTGATCAGCGTCTTGATCTCGCGCGCCGCGGCGGCCGAGCGCTGCGCCAGGTTGCGCACCTCGGTGGCCACCACCGCGAAGCCGCGGCCCTGCTCGCCGGCGCGTGCGGCCTCGACCGCCGCGTTCAGCGCCAGGATGTTGGTCTGGAAGGCGATGCCGTCGATCACGCCGATGATGTCGGCGATCTTCTTCGAGCTGCCGTTGATGCCGCGCATCGTCTCGACCACCTCGTCGACCACCCGGCCGCCCTGCGCGGCGATCGAGGCGGCGCTGCTGGCCAGCTCGTTGGCCTTCTGCGCGTTGTCGGCGTTGTGGCTGACGGTCGAGTTGAGCTGGTCCATCGTCGAGGCGGTCTGCTGCAGGCCGAAGGCCTGCTCCTCGGTGCGGCGGCTCAGGTCCTGGTTGCCCTGCGCGATCTGCAGGCTGGCGTTGGCCACCTCGTCGGCGTTGGACTTCACATGCTGGACGATGTCGCGCAGGCTGTCGCGCATGCGCGCCATCGCGCCGAGCAGCTGGCGGGTCTCTTCATTGCCCTCGGGCTCGATGGCGCGGCTGAGGTCGCCTTCGGCGAGCCGGTCGGCTGCCTCGACCGCCGAGCGCATCGGCCGGGTCATCTGGCCGCTGAGCCAGAAGGCCGCGCCGGCCAGCAGCGCGCCGGTCACCAGCAGCGTGGCGGCGATCAGCCACTGTGTCTGTGCCACCGCAGCGCTGGCCGCCTCGCTCTGCAGGCGATAGTTGCCGGTGATGCTGTCGGAGAGCTGCTCCATCGCCTCTTCCAGCGCCAGGAAGCTGGCCTGCAGCGCCTGCAGATCCTGCTGCACGCCCGCCGGATTGCTGCGTGCGCCAGCCACCACCCGGCTGGCGGTGTCCAGATAGACCCGCACCTTGGGCTCGACCGCGTCGAGCGCGGCCAGCGTCGTCGCATCCGGCGTCAGCGCGCGCAGCGCCTTGAGCTGCTGCTCGAAGTTCTGGCCGTGCTCGCGCAGATCCTTCTGGGCCTCGTCGATGCGCGCCGGCTCGTTCTGCAGCGCGCCCAGCACCGCCAGCTGGGCATCGCCGCGCACCGCGTCATGCATCATGTCGGCCTCCTGGCTGTGCTGCAGCGCCTGGCTGGTGCCGATCACGTCGCCGATCGTGCCGCCCAGGTGGCGGCCTGACAGCAGGCCGATGCCTCCCGTCGCCGCAGCCGCCGCCACGCCGGCCAGGCCAAGCGCGATGATCTGGGAGCGCATCTTCATCTTCGAATCCCGTGCGTGATGAGTCAGGTGCGCATCTTGGCGAGTGGCGGCCGCGCCCAGGATCCGAAAAGCGCCAGCGCAGTCGCGTGATTCGCGCTCAGGTTGGCGCCATGCCGGCAACGGTATAGACGGTGCGCGAGGGAAAGGCGAACTGCAGCCCCATCGCGGCGAGCTCCTTCATCAGCGCCAGGTTCAGCGCCTGCTGGCGGTCCATGTAGACGTCGTAGGACGGGTCGCGCACGATGTAGACCACCTCGAAGTCCAGCGAGCTCTCGCCGAAGCTCTTGAAGTGCGCGCGGCGGAACTCGAGCTGCGGGTCGGCCTCGATGAGGCGGCGCAGGCGCTGCGGCACCTCGGCGAGCTGCTCGGGCGTGGCGTCGTAGGTCAGGCCGAAGCCGAAGGCGATGCGCCGGGTCTGCTGGCGCTTGAAGTTCGACACCGTCTGGCGCAGCAGGTCGGTGTTGGACATGACGATCTG
Source organism: Sphaerotilus sulfidivorans (assembly GCF_013426975.1). Lineage (GTDB taxonomy): Bacteria > Pseudomonadota > Gammaproteobacteria > Burkholderiales > Burkholderiaceae_C > Sphaerotilus > Sphaerotilus sulfidivorans. The sequence continues at coordinate 15,901 of NZ_JACCPY010000019.1, read as the reverse complement.
CTCGCCGTTGATGCTGCGGATGCGGGTGGTCTTGAGCCCGACGCGCTCGACCGTGCCGGAGACCGCGCCCACCGAGATCGAGTCGCCGACCTCGAAGGGCTTGTCGACCGCGATCGACAGCGAGGCGAACAGGTCGCCCAGGATGTTCTGCGCCGCCAGCGCCACCGCGATGCCGCCGATGCCGAGGCTGGCGACGAAGGCGGTGATGTCGATGCCCAGGTTCGAGAACACCGCCAGCCCCAGCACCGACCACAGCAGCGTGCGCAGCGCCCACGAGAGCAGCGTCGTCGACGCGCCGGCCGGCGCGTGGCGTTCGCCGTACAGACGCAGGCTGCCGCGGATCAGCCGCTGGCCCCACAGCCCCGCCTGCAGCGCCAGCGCGATGAACCAGAGCTGGCCGAGGCGCTCGTCCCAGCGCGCGCCGAAGTCGAGCATGTTCAGGCCGACCAGGAGCGCGAACAGCGTCAGCATGCCGGGGCGGGTCGCCGAGAGCATGTCGGCGATCAGATCGTCATAGCGGTTGCTGGAGCGCTGCGCGACCCGCTCCATGCGGTGCCCGACCAGTTCCAGGCCCTTGCCCAGCGCGGCGCGCACCGCGATCACCACCAGCAGCGCGGCCAGCATCTGCAGCCAGTCCACCTGGGCGAGAAAGGTGCCGGCGCCGCGCCCCCATTGTTCGAAGACATCCAGGTCCATGTTCAGTGTTCTCCTTGGACCACAGCATCGGCCGGCGCCGGCGCGCCGTCTGCCGGGCGCCGGGCGGTCCGGCTGTCGGTCTTGGCCTACATGCCGAGCCGGCGGCGGCCGATCGGCGCACGTGCGCTCCGGCCCGATGCTGGGGCCATGTTCCGCTCCGCCTCCGATCGCTCCGCCGCCGCCGCGCCTTCCCGCTGCGGGCCCTGCCGCGCTGCCGCGGCGGCGATGCTGCTGGCCGGCGGGCTGCTGTCGGCCTGCGCGGCGGGTCGGCTGACCGACACGCACCAGATCGACCAGGCGCTGCGCCAGGCCGAACTGCAGCCGGCCGCGGTGGCGGCCTCGGCGGTGCAGGTGGTCGGCCCGCAGGGCGCGATGGCGCCGGCGCCGGCGCGGCGGGTGATCGCACAGGTCGCGGCCGAGGGCGAGGCCGGGCTGCTGCGCCACCATCTGGCGGTGATGGGCGCGCAGTCGCGGGTGCGGCTGTACAGCCACAACCGGGTGCGCCTGCTCGAGGACGGCCCGGCCACCTTCGACGCGATGTTCGCGGCGGTCGAGCGCGCCCGCTCCAGCGTGATGGTGCAGAGCTACATCGTCGACGATGCCGAGCTGGCGCAGCGCCTGGCGCGGCTGCTGGCGCGCAAGCGCGCCGAGGGCGTCGAGGTGGCGCTGCTGCGCGACGCGGTCGGCTCCTTCGGCACCGATCCGGCGCTGTTCGAGGCGCTGCGCCAGCAGGGCGTGCCGAGCTGCGAGTTCAACCCGGTCAATCCGCTCCGCCGCCTGGGCCACTGGGGGCTGCTGCACCGCGATCACCGCAAGATCGTCGTCGTCGACCGCGAGACCGCCTTCACCGGCGGCATCAACATCAGCGCGGTCTATGCGTCGGGCTCATGGGCCGGCTCGTCGGGTCGGCGTCCGCCCGAGGGCCGCGATCCGGCGCAGTCGGGCTGGCGCGACACGCAGGTCGAGATCCGCGGCCCGGCGGCGGTGCGGCTCGATGCGCTGGTGCGCACCACCTGGCAGCGCCAGGGCTGCGAGGCGGTGCTGGCGCCGCCGCAGGAGCCCTCGCGCACGCTGCCGGCCGAGGCGACCGGCGACGACGTGGTGCGCGTCGTCGCCAGCGGCCCCGACGAGCCCGGCGACAACCGCATCCACGCCACGCTGCTGGGCGCGATCGCCGCCTCGCGCCGCAGCGTGCATCTGACGATGGCCTATTTCGCGCCGGGCGACCGCATCGTCGAGGCGCTGTGCGAGGCCGCCCGCCGCGGCGTCGACGTGCAGCTGGTGCTGCCGTCGATGAGCGACTTCGCGCCGGTGCTGCACGCCGGGCGCGCGCGCTACGAGCAGCTGCTGTCGGCGGGCGTGCGCATCCACGAGCTGCAGCACTCGGTGCTGCATGCCAAGACCTTCGTGGTTGACGGCGTGCTTTCCAGCGTGGGCTCCAGCAACATGGACTGGCGCAGCTTCACCGGCAACGACGAGGTCAACGCCTTCGTGCTCGGGCGCGATTTCGGCGCCGCGATGGAGCGCATGTTCGAGCGCGACGTCGCCGACTCGCGTCCGGTGACGCTGGCCTCCTGGCGCGAGCGGCCCTGGCCGGGCCGGCTGGTCGAGCGCGCCGCGCTGATGTTCGAGCGCCTGTGGTGAGCGGCCCGCCCGGCCCCGGCCCCCGTCCGTCCTTTCTCCCTTCCCGTTCCCGACTTCATCAAGGAGATTTCGATGTCCCAGCACAAGGATCACCCGCTGGCCGCGCAGCGCCAGCTCGCCGACCTGATCGGCAAGGACCGCTTCGCGATGCTGACCGAGCCCGGCACCGGCGAGCTGCTCGAGAGCCGGCCGATGACGCTGCTGGAGTTCGACGCCCAGGGCCTGCTGTGGTTCTTCTGCCGGCGCCAGGCGGATGCCCGGCCGCATCCGGTCAATCTGGCCTTCAGCGACGAGGTGCATTCGACCTTCGTGTCGATCGCCGGCCGCGCCGAGCAGGTCGACGACCGCGAGCGCATCCACGCGCTGTGGACGGCCGCCGCGCGCCCGTGGTTTCCGGACGGTCCGGACTCGCCGGACCTGGCGCTGCTGAAGATCGTGCCGCTGAAGGTGGAGTACTGGGACGCGCCCGACAGCCGGGTGGTGCGTGGCCTGGCGCTGGCCGCCTCGATCCTGAGCGGCTCGCCGGTGGGGCTGGGCGAGCACGGCGTGCTCAGCAGCGTGCGCAGCGAGCCGGCGCCGCGCTGAACGCGGCGGTCAGGGCTGGGTAGCGGCCGGGGCGGCGGCGGTCGTCGCGCCGCGCAGCGGGGCCGGATCGCTGCCGGCCTCGCGGGCCTGCAGCATGCGCAGCTGCGCGATGCGCCGGCGGGTGGCCGGATGCGTCGGCGTGTCGCTGGCGGCCGGGCGACGCATCAGCAGCGACAGCGCCTCGTCCAGCCCGACGCCGAGCTGCTGCGCCAGGCGGAAGCCGAAGGCATCGGCCTCGAACTCCTGGCGGTGCGACAGCTCCGCGCCGTCGCGGCCCAGCGCCTGCGCGACCGGATCCGTGGTGTCGGGCCGGACCTCGCCGGGAATGTGGTGGCGGTACAGGCCGACCAGGCGGTCCCAGTGCCCCAGCACCAGATGGCCGTACTCGTGCGACAGCAGCATCAGCCGCTCGCCTTCGGGCAGATCGCCGACCGCCTCGCCCACGACCAGCAGCCGGCCCAGCATCGCCTCGGCCTGCACGCCGCCCTGCATCACCCGCAGCTCGACCGGATGCGCCGGCGGCGCCAGCGCGACCAGACGCGCGAAGCTGGCGCGCACCCGCGCGGCGCGCTCGCTGTCGGCCGGGGCCGCGACACGGCCGTCCAGCCGCGAGAGCTGCGAGCGCTCGAGCACTTCGGTGATGGTCTCCGCCCGTGCGGTGCTGGCCAGCAGCGCCCCCAGCAGGGCCAGCGTCAGCGTGATCCGGCGCATGTCGTACTCCTTCGGGCCGGATTCGCGTGTCTTGGCGCCCATCGCCGTGCATCGCCGCCGCCGTCCATGGCAGCCCGATGCAGGAAACAGGCCCGGCATCAGGGTTGACCCGGATTGTAGGTCTTGATCCGGATCATGATTTCCGGATCAGCCGGCCTTCGCGTGCATTCCTGTCGGCGGTGCGCGCCTCGCGGGCGCCGTAGGGGCAGTGCCCCGGCTTCGGCCCGACCTGCGGGTGCTTGCGGCAGGTGTTGGGGCGCTGCTCGTAGACGGTGCAGCGGCGCGTGGTGGCGTCGAGGAACTGGCAGTCGCCGTTGGCGCGGCGCGCCATCGTGAAGATGCCGTCCTTCTGGTTGTAGCGCTCGACCTGCCTGCTCTTGACCAGCCGGCGGGCGATCAGGCGGGGCTCTTCATGCTCGGCCTCGAAGGCGTCGACCAGGCCGAGGCGCACCAGGTCGGGCAGGCGGATCTCGACCGGCATCGTGCAGCAGTTGGCCGCGCAGCTGTCGCACAGGCCGGCGCGCCAGCGGGTCCAGGTCTCGAGGCGATCGACGTCGACGATGTGGATCGGGGATCTCATGCGGGCACGTGCACAGGCGAAGCGAACAGTCGAACCGGAACGGAAAAGCAAGAAGCCCGCTTGAAATCAAGCGGGCTTCTCTTGTTCTGGTGGCCAAGGGCGGAATCGAACCACCGACACGCGGATTTTCAATCCGCTGCTCTACCAACTGAGCTACTTGGCCGTCGAGAAGGAAATTATGGCACGTATTCTTTTGGATCTGCAAGCGTTTCGGCGAGATTTTTTTCTGACCGTGTTCAGCCGGCGCCGCGCTTGTTGCGGCTGAGGTCGACGCCGAGCTGCTTGAGCTTGCGGTAGAGGTGGGTGCGCTCCAGGCCGGTGCGCTCGGCCACGCGGGTCATGCTGCCGTTCTCGCGCACCAGGTGGAACTCGAAGTAGGCCTTCTCGAAGGCGTCGCGCGCCTCGCGCAGCGGCCGGTCGAGGTTGAAGCTCTGGTCGGCCTGCGGGCCGCTGGCCATGGTGATGCCGGCGGAGGCCGCCTGATGCGCATGGCTGTTCAGGTTCTGGATCGTCGGCACATAGCCGCCGTGAACCGGTGCGGCGCTGATCACCACCGGCTCGCTGCCGGGCAGGTCGATGCGGTCCGGGCGCTGGGGCGGCAGGCTGGCGGCGGCGGTCTCTCCCGGCCCGGTGCGGGCCGGCTGCGGCTTGGCCAGACCCTGCTCGACCGCGCGCAGCAGCTTCTGCAGCGTGATCGGCTTTTCCAGGAAGGCCATCGCGCCGTATTTGGTCGCCTCGACCGCGGTGTCGATGGTGCCGTGGCCGGACATCATGATGACCGGCATCGTCAGCTGGGCGCCGCTGTTCCACTCCTTCAGCAGCGTGATGCCGTCGACGTCGGGCATCCAGATGTCGAGAAGGACAAGATCCGGACGCTGGCGCTCGCGCAGCATGCGCGCCTGCGCGGCGTTCTCCGCCAGTTCGACGGAGTGACCTTCGTCGGTCAGGATCTCTTGCAGCAGGGCTCTGATGCCCATTTCGTCGTCGACGACAAGTATGTTGGCCATGAGTGATCAGGACGCGCTGACGTCGGGAGAGGGTGGGGTTCGGTGGCGTCCGGGCTCGTTGCCCGCAGGCGTTCCCCCGCCTCGGGCCCATCGCGAAAATGATATCGAAACTTGGGCACCGGTCCGCGCCGGTCCCGCGGCCGGGTCCTGCGCCTCGTCGGCGAGGTTGCCCAGGCGGATGCGCGCACCGTGTTCCTCGACGATCTTCTTCACCACGGCCAGCCCCAGGCCGGTGCCGCGGGCCTTCGTGGTGACATAGGGTTCGAATGCACGCTTGAGAACTTTTTCCGAGAAACCGGGGCCATTGTCCATCACCTTGAGGCGAATGGCACGCGTCTGGCCGTCATCCGGTCGGGTGGACTCGGTCGAGACGATGGCCAGGCCGTCCGGAAGATCGGCCACCGCGTCGAGCGCGTTCTGCACCAGGTTGTGGATGACCTGGCGCAGCTGGCTGGCGTCGCCGGCCAGCAGCGGCAGCTCCGGCGCGAGTTCGGCACGCAGCCGGCCGCTTTCCTGCTGGGCCGCGTACAGGCCCAGCACCTCGATGACCAGCGCGTTCAGGTCCAGCGGCTCCAGCCGGGCCGAGGGCAGCCGCGCGTAGTCGCGGAACTCGTTGACCAGCGTCTTCATCGCCTGCACCTGGGTGACGATGGTGCCCACCGAGCGCACCAGCATCTGCTGGTCGGTGCCGGCCAGCTTGGCCTCGAGCTTGTGCTGCAGCCGCTCGGCCGAGAGCTGGATCGGTGTCAGCGGATTCTTGATCTCGTGGGCCAGCCGGCGCGCCACCTCGGCCCAGGCGACGCTGCGCTGCGCGACCACCACGTCGGAGATGTCGTCGAAGACCAGCAGCCGTGCGCCTTCGGGCAGCAGCGCGCCGCGCACCAGCAGCGTCTGCGGCGCCTCGGTGCTGCCGAGCTCGAGCGATTCCTGCCAGTGCGCGTCGCCGGCCGGCTCGTCGCCGGTGTCCTCGAGGTCGCGCAGATGGGTCTCGAAGCGCGCCAGCACCGCGGCGGAGAAGGTCTCCAGGCCGGGCAGGCGGTCGATCGGATGCCGCGCCCAGGCCGAGGGGTCGAGGCTGAGAATGCGTGCGGCGCCGGGGTTGACGGTGTCGATGCGGCCATCGGCCTCGAAGACGATCACGCCCGAGCTGAGGTTGTCCAGGATGGTCTGCAGGTGCGCCTTGGCGCTCTCGGCCTCGGCCAGGCTGCGCTGCACCAGGCCGCGCGCGTCGGCGAGCTGCTGGGTCATGTCGGCGAAGGAGCGGGTCAGGCCGCCCAGTTCGTCGCGCGAGGCGAAGACGGCGGTCGGGCGCAGGTCGCCGCGCGCGACCTGGCGCACGCCCTCGGCCAGCATCACCAGCGGGCGGCCGATCTGGTGACCCAGGCCGGCGGCCATCAGCAGCGCGCTGAAGATGCCCAGGATGAGCGTGAGCGTGAGGGTGCCGATGTACATGCGCCTCAGGCCTTCGCGGCCGAGCGCGCGCTCCTGGTACTCGCTGTAGGCCTGCTGCACCCGAAGCGCGTTGCCGACCAGCTCCTGCGGCACCGTCTGGGTGATCTGCAGATAGCGGTCGGCGCCGTCGAGGCTGAGCGAGGGCGAGGGCATCCAGGCAATGGCACGCACCCGCACCGGGCCGCCCGAGGTGATCGCGCCGTCGATCGGCGTGTCGGCGTCCAGGCCCTCGAGCTGGGCGAAGACCCGCTGGCCGCGGGCCTGGCGCAGCAGCGAGGGGCTGGGCCGATCCGGCAGCATCGCCGCACCGACGGCGCCGCCTGCGCTGGCCAGCACCTGTCCGCTGCCCGAGAGCACCGCCACGCTCTGCGCGGCGAGCTGCTCGCGCAGCCGCTCGAGCATCAGCAGCTGCACCCGGCTGCCCGGGTCGGCGCCGTTCTCGGCGCTGCTCTCCGCGGCCTGCCGGGTCTTGGCGGCCACATCGTTGACCAGCAGCTGCAGCGTGGTGCGGCCGAGGTTCAGGCCCGACTCCAGCGCGCCCTCGACCTCGACGTCGAACCAGCTCTCGATCGAGCGCGCGACGAACTGGTAGGACACGCCGTAGATCAGCATGCCCGGCACCACCCCGACGAAGGCGAAGATCGCCGCGAGCTTGACCAGCAGCCGGCTGCCGAACTTGCCGTGGCGCATGCGCCGCACCAGCTGCGCCAGTGCCGCGACGATGACCAGGCCCAGCGAGGCCGCCACGCCGATGTTGACCCACAGCAGCCACTCGTAGTGGCGCTCGTAGAGCACCCGGTTGTTGGTGGCGATCGACAGCAGGAAGGCCAGCACCAGCACGGTGCCCCCGATCGCCAGCAGCGCGATCAGGACGGTCCAGCGCAGCGAGCTGCGGCTCAAGGGCGCGCTCCGCTGCCCGAAGGCGGCTGCTCATGCACCGGCACCGAGCGGCTGGCGCGCAGGTTCCAGTCGGGCTGGCTGCCGATGCCGATCTGCATCGGGCGCGGCAGCTGCTCGGTGTCGAGGCGGTAGGTGAATTCGAGCTGGAGGCGGTCCTCGTCGGCGGTCTGCGCATCGGCGATGCGCCAGTGGGTGAGGCGCTGCATCGCCCGCAGCGCCTCGCCGAGCGAGCGGTAGCTCTGCGACAGCCCGCCCTGGCTGACCTTGTAGCTCAGCGTCAGCGGCTGGTAGGCCAGCCGCCAGGTGCGACTGACGCGGGCCCGCTCCTTGTCGCGCCAGTACCAGCGCGCCTGCATCAGTACCGCCTCGGCCGAGAAATGCAGCGCGATGCCGCGGTTGAGTGCATCTTCCACCGCGGGCGGCAGATCGAAGCGGGTCTCGAAGTTCAGCAGCACGCCCTGATCGCCGCGCAGCGCATCGAGCCGCACCAGGTCGAGCGCTGCCGGCCGGGCCGGCAGGTGCGTGACCAGCAGCGAGGCGGCCGTCAGTGCCAGCAGCCGGCGGCGCGGGCTGCTGTGCGGGCGAAGTTCAGGCGGTCTCGGCACGGGCCGTCAGGTCGATCAGGACGCGGGTGACTTGTGCAGGAGGGCGTAGAAGAATCCGTCGCCCGAACCGGCTGCCGGCGACGATGTCGCGCCAGCCGCCTCGACCCGATTGTCGGGCAGTGGCAGCAGATGGCCGGGCGCGCGCAGCGCACGCGCCTCCGGATGGCGTTGCAGAAATGATGAAATCTGTCCGGCGCCCTCTGCCCGGAAGATCGAGCAGGTGGCGTAGAGCAGCCGGCCGCCCGGCTTCAGCAGCGGCCACAGCGCCTCGAGCAGGCCGGTCTGGGTGCGTGCCAGCTCGGTGATGTCGCTGGCGCGGCGCAGCCAGCGCACGTCGGGGTGGCGACGCACGATGCCCGAGGCGCTGCACGGCGCATCGAGCAGGATGGCATCGAAGCGCTGGCCGTCCCACCAGGCGGCGGTGTCGCGGGCATCGGCGGCGCGGGTGCGGCCTTGCAGGTGCAGCCGCGCCAGGGTCTCGTCGACCCGCTTCAGACGGTCGGCGTCGGCATCGAGGGCCAGCACGTCCAGGTCGGCCAGCTCGAGCAGATGGGCGGTCTTGCCGCCGGGCGCAGCGCAGGCGTCGAGCACCCGGGCGCCGGCCGGCAGGGCCGGCAGCTCGCCGCCGGGCAGGCCGCCGAGCAGCAGCGGCGCGGCCAGCTGCGCCGAGAGATCCTGCACCGATACCCGCCCGTCGGCGAAGCCGGGCAGCGCCTGCACCGGCGCCGGCGTCTCCAGCAGCACCGCCTGCGGCGCGCGGGCGCCGACGGCACGGGCCTGCAGCCCGGCCTCGGCCAGCGCGGCGACATAGCTTTCCGCGCTGCCGTGGCCGGCGTGGACCCGCAGCATCATCGGGCCGGGCTGGTTGGCGGCGTCCAGCAGCGCTTCCCAGCGGTCGGGCCAGTCGCGCCGGACCTGATCGATCCACCAGCGCGGATGCTGGTGCCGTGCCGCCGGCACCTCCTGCCGCAGCGCCGGCACCAGGACCTCGCGCTCGCGCAGGAAGCGCCGCAGCACCGCGTTGACGAAGCCGGCGCTGGCGGGGGTGCGCCGGCGTGCGCAGGCCACCGCCTGGTCGACCAGCGTGTGCTCGGCATAGGGCGGCTCGGACTCGGGCCACAGCAGCGCCAGCGCGGTGATCAGCAGCGCGTCGACCGCCGGTGCGGGCCGGCGCGGCGCGAGCCGCTCGCGCGCGGCCTGGGCGCCGCCCATCCAGCGCATCACATGGAAGCTCAGCGCCTGGGTGCCGGGCCGGGCCTGCGGCGGGCAGGTGGCCAGCAGATCGGACAGCGAGCGGCCGGCGCGCACCGCGGCGACCATCTCGGCGGTGTGGTGCAGCAGCTGCGACAGCGGCAGCGAGGCCGGCGAGGCCGCGCCGGCAGGGGAGGGGGAATCGTGTCTCACGGCCGGCAGTCTACGCGGCCGGCGTGCTCAGGCCATGCTGCCGGGACGCGGCTGTTCCGGCTCGCGGATGAAGTGCGCGGCCAGCGTCGGTGGCAGCGGGGTGTCGATCAGCACGCAGGCCAGGCGCAGCGCCTCGGCGGCGACCGGTAGCGGCTCGTCGAGCCGGGTCCGCAGGCCGGGTCGGGTGTCGGCCGCATCGACCCAGGCCCGTGCCAGCAGCGGCCGGTGCACCCAGCCCAGACCGGCGAGCGTCTGCAGCGCGCGGCCGAGCTGGTCGACATCGGGCACCTGGCAAGGCGGCGGCACGGAGGCCGAGCCCCAGACTTCGTGCACCACCCGGTCATGCCAGGCGGCGCCGGCCGCATCGACCCGCTCGCGCCGTGGCGGCTCGGGCACCATGCGCGCCAGGTAGGCGCTCAGGCTGGCGATGGCCTGCCGCATCGCCAGCGGCAGCTGCGACAGCTCGTTGTCCTCGCGCAGTCCGCCGCGGTGCAGCCGCACCGGTCCGCCCAGCAGATGGCGCATCGCCAGCCAGGCCAGCCGGTCGAGCGCGCTGACGCTGCCGTCGGCGCACATCACCCGCCGCGCCGACTGCAGCAGCGCCTGGCGATCCTCCAGCGGCTGCTCCAGCGTGATCCGCAGCAGCAGCCGCTCCAGCGCGGGCAGCCGGGCAGCGGGCGGCAGTCGGCCGATGCGATCGCGCAGCGAGGCGGCACCCTGCACGCCGCGCACCGTCTCGTCCCAGGCGCGGCGCTCGGCATCGTTGCCCGGCCACAGCAGCAGCGCCAGTGCCGCCGCCTGGCGCTCACCCGGTCCGGCCAGGCGCCCGAGCTGCTGCCAGACCGCCAGGCCGTCGGCATCCAGTTCAGGCTGGGCGCGTGTCAGAGCATGCTGCATCGTGAGACAAAACTTGCATATTCAGCAATTTTTCTCACTTTGCCCCCTTGAACACGGGATTGTCCAGCCGGAAATTGTTTTTTTCGAAGACGCGTTTCCGCCCGGCAACGGCACGCCGCGGTATCGCTGAGGGGCCGCGGGACCGCAGTTCAGATCATCGGCGTCGGGCGGCTGACGAGCACGCCGCCGCGCGAGGGCGCCGCGCCGCTGGCCAGCAGCGGGGCGTCGCGCAGGCGCAGCAGCGTCGCCACCAGCGTGGTCGGGAAGAGGTGCAGCGCATCGTTGTAGGTCTGCGCGGCATGGTTGTAGAGATGGCGATCGGCGGCGAGCTGCTCCTGCAGCGTGTCGCGCTGGCGCAGCAGCTCGGTGATGGCGGCCACCGGGCCGCTGCCGGAAGTCAGATCCTGCAGATGCAGCGCCAGCCCGTCCAGGGCCTGCAGCAGCGCGACTTCCGCCTCGCCGATGGCCTGCAGCGCGGTGCCGCGCATGCTGCGTGCCTGGGCGGCGTCCAGCGCATGTCCGGCTGCCTGCGCGGTCTCCACCAGCCGCACGATCAGCGCATGCTCGTCGCCGAGCATCGGCCGCGAGGCATGCGCCAGCGCCAGCGCGATGGCATGGCGCTGTCTCAGGTCGCTCGACAGCGGCGCGAACAGGGTCGTGGCGGCGCTGCGCAGGCGCTTCAGGCGCTGGGTCGCGCCGATGACCCAGAAGAACAGCAGCGCGACGACGATCAGGACCGGGATGGACATGGCGAGCGCGCGCTCCCGCTCAGAGGTCGGCCAGCCAGGCGGCGTGGCCGGCGCGGCGCAGCTCGCAGGCCGGGCAGTGGCCGCAGCCGTGGCCCCAGGGGTGGCGTGCCCCGCGCTCGCCCAGGTAGCAGGTGTGGGTGTGCTCGACGATCAGCTCGACCAGCGTCTGGCCGCCGAGCTGCTCGGCCAGGTCCCAGGTCTGCGCCTTGGTCAGGAACATCAGCGGCGTCTCGAGCGTCATCGGCGTGTCCAGGCCGAGCGAGAGCGCCACCTGCAGCGCCTTCATCGTGTTGTCGCGGCAGTCCGGGTAGCCGGAGTAGTCGGTCTCGCACATGCCGCCGACCAGCACCGACGCGCCGCGCCGGTAGGCCAGCGTCGCGGCGAAGCCGAGGAACAGCAGGTTGCGGCCCGGCACGAAGGTGTTGGGCAGGCCGTTGGCCTGCAGCTCGATCTCGCGCTCGGTGGTGAGCGCGGTGTCGGAGATCTGGCCGATCAGGCTCAGGTCGAGCACATGGTCCTCGCCCAGGCGCGCGGCCCAGTGCGGAAAGGCGGCTTGCAGCTCCTCGCGCACCGTCAGGCGGCAGTCCATCTCGATGTGGTGGCGCTGGCCGTAGTCGAAGCCCAGCGTCTCGACCCGCTGGAAGCGCTCCAGCGCCCAGGCCAGGCAGGTGGTCGAGTCCTGGCCGCCGGAGAACAGCACCAGCGCGGTGCGCGGGTCGCGCGCGGCGTGTGTCACTGCGCTCATTGCCGGATCTCGCCTTGGCCGAGCACCACCCACTTCATCGAGGTCAGCCCCTCCAGGCCGACCGGGCCGCGAGCGTGGAACTTGTCGGTGGAGATGCCGATCTCGGCGCCCAGGCCGTACTCGAAGCCGTCGGCGAAGCGGGTGCTGGCGTTGACCATCACGCTGGCCGAGTCCACCTCGCGCAGGAAGCGCATCGCGTTGGGGTGGTTGGTGGTCAGGATCGCGTCGGTGTGGTGGCTGCCGAAGCGGTTGATGTGCGCGATGGCCTCGTCGAGCGTGTCGACCACCTTCACGCTGATGACGGGCGCCAGGTATTCCTCGGCCCAGTCGCGCTCGACCGCAGCCACCACCGTCGCGCCGGGCACGTCGGCCAGGATCGCCTGGGCACGCGGGCAGGCGCGCATCTCCACGCCCTTGGCGGCGAAGATCGCGCCGATCCGCGGCAGGAAGGCCGCCGCCTGATCCGCATGCACCAGCAGCGACTCGGTGGCGTTGCAGGGGCTGTACTTCTGCGTCTTGGCGTTGTCGGTGACCACCAGCGCCTGCGCGAGGTCGACCTGCGCGTCGATGTAGGTGTGGCAGTTGCCGTCGAGGTGCTTGATGACCGGCACCCGCGCCTCGGCCGAGATGCGCTCGATCAGGCCCTTGCCGCCGCGCGGGATGATGACGTCGACGAACTCGGGCATCGCGATCAGGCGGCCCACCGCCGCGCGGTCGGTGGTCTCGACCAGCTGCACCGCGGTGGCCGGCAGCCCGGCCTCGACCAGCGCTGCCTGCACCAGTTTCCACAGCGCCAGGTTCGAGTGGATCGCCTCCGAGCCGCCGCGCAGGATGCAGGCGTTGCCGCTCTTGATGGCGAGCGAGGCGGCCTCGATCGTCACGTTCGGGCGGCTCTCGTAGATCATGCCGAACACGCCTAGCGGCACGCGCATCTGGCCGACGCTGATGCCGGTCGGGCGGCGCTTCACGCCGGTGATCTCGCCGATCGGGTCCGGCATCGCGGCCAGCTGCTCGCAGCCTTCGGCGACGGTGGCGACCACCTTCGGGCCGAGCTTCAGGCGGTCGAGCATCGGGCCGGACAGGCCGGCGGCCGAGGCCGCGTCCAGATCGCGGGCGTTGGCGGCGTCGAGCGCCGGGCCGTTCTCGCGCAGCAGCCGCGCCAGCGCCAGCAGCGTGCGGTTCTTCGCGGCGGTGGAGGCGGCCGCCATCGCGGTGGCGGCGCTGCGGGCGGCGGCGCCGACCCGGTTCATGTAGGCGGCGATGTCCTGGGTGTCGAGCGTGTCCATGCGCGGAATTGTCGCAGAGGGTGGCGTCGCGGAAAGGGGCCGGGGGTGAGGGCGCTCAGCCCTCCAGCGCCGCCACCTGCCGCAGCGCCCGCTCGAAGACCTCGACCGGCTGGCCGCCGGAGATCAGGTGGCGTTCGTTCAGGATGATCGCCGGCACCGAGCGGATGCCGTGCTGCTGGTAGAACAGCTCGCGCTCGCGCACCGCCTCGGCATGGCGGTCGCTCGAGAGCACCGCGTCGACCTCGGCGGCCTCCAGCCCGGCCTCGGCCGCGGCCTGCCACAGCACGTCGCGCGCGCCCGGGTTCTGGCCCCGCGTGAAGTAGGCGCGCAGCAGCGCGTGCTTGAGCCGGCACTGTGCCTCGGGCGAGATCAGCCCGGCGTGATGCAGCAGCCGATGCGCGTCGAAGGTGTTCCAGATCCGGCTTCGCTTGCCCAGCCCGAAGGTGAAGCCGACGCTGGCGCCGCGCTGGCGGATCGCCTCGGTGTTGGCCGCGACCTGCTCGGGCGTGATGCCGTACTTGCGCGTCAGGTGGCCGACGATCTCCTCGCCCTCGGGCGGCATCGCCGGATTCAGCTCGAAGGGTTGCAGATGCAGCGTGGCGCTGATGCCGTCGGCGCGGACCCGGTCCAGGGCCTGCTCCAGCGCATGCAGGCCGATCGCGCACCACGGACAGGAAACATCGGAGACGAAGTCGATCTTCATGCCCGCGAGCATCGCTCAGCCCGGGGCTCCCTGTCCATCCAGCGCGCCCCGCCAGGCGCGCAGCGCGCGCAGCAGCGGGCGTTTCTTCGACTGGTGCTCCTGCATGCGGCGCAGGATGTCGTCGAGCATGCGGATCGCGTCCATGATGTGCGGGCCCTTGTTGAGCATCACGCATTCGGCGCGCTCGCCCATCGCCGCGTCGGTGATCTCGGCGCGCGAGGGCCGGCCGGTGCGCGCCAGCGTCTCGAGCACCTGGGTGGCCCAGACCACCGGCAGGTGCGCGGCCTCGCAGGCCCATAGCATTTCCTCCTGCACCTCGGCCAGCCGCTCGTAGCCGCATTCGACCGCCAGGTCGCCGCGCGCGATCATCACGCCGGCGGTCGGCCCCTCCATCGTCGCCAGCAGGATCGAGGGCAGGGCGGCAAAGCCGCGCTGCGTCTCGATCTTCAGCATCAGGCCCAGCGTGCTGGCGCCGCGCGCGGCCAGTTCGGCGCGCAGCCGGCGCACATCGTCGGCCGACTGGCAGAAGGACAGGCCGACCAGGTCGGCGGTGGCGACGACGGTGTCGAGGTCCTGCAGGTCCTGCGCGGTCAGCGCCGGCAGGTCGAGCGCGGTGTCGGGCAGGTTGATGCCCTTGTCGGCGGCCAGCTTCTCGCCGCCCTCGCGTGCCGAGCCGATCTCGACCAGCACGCCGCCGCCGTCCAGACGCTTGCGCACCACGCCGCCGATGCGGCCGTCGTCGAACCAGATGCGGTCGCCGCGCCGCACCGCCGCCAGCGCTTCCGGCAGGGTGCAGGAGACGCTGGCCGGCTGCGCGCGCCGGCCGCGCCCGACCGGGCGGGCCTCGTGGCCGAGGCCCTCGGGCAGCAGCTGCAGCCGGTCGCCGCGGCGCAGATGCAGCAGGCCCTGCGCCGCGGGCAGGTCATGCAGCGCGCTGCGGCGATCGCGGTGCGGCTCGTGGCGCAGCACCACGTCGGCGGTCAGGTAGGCGCTGCGGCTCAGGGCCGCGATCACGCCGTCGGCATGGCGCTCGACGATCTCGAGCTGGCGCTGCGCGCGCCGGGCGTCCTTCAGCGAGATCAGATCGCCGACCTTCAGCGGCGCGAGCCAGTCGGGGTCGACGCCCAGCACCGCATCGGCCTCGGCGCCGACCGGGCGGGCCGAGCCGGCCGGACGCAGCGCCAGCCGCGCCGGTGCGATCACCCGGCCCAGCTCGTCGCGGCGCGGGCGCAGCCGCACCACCTCCGGGCCGCTCTCGATCGGGCCAGTGCGCAGCTTCGGGCCGCCCAGGTCCATCAGGACCCGCACCTCGCGGCCGGCGCGGCGCGCGGCCAGCCGCACCGCCTCGGCCATCGCCTGCCACTGCGCCGGCGTGTCGTGGGCGCAGTTGATGCGCGCGATGTCCATGCCGGCCTGCACCATCGCGTCGATCCGGCCCGGATCGGCGGCGGCTTCGCCCGGCAGCGTCACCATGATGCGCACGTCGCGCCCGGGCGGCGTGCGGCCCAGCAGCGCCACCGCATGCCGCTGCAGCGCCTGGGTGCTGGCTCGGCTGCCGACCGGTTCGTCCGGGTCGCGCGGCGTCCAGTCGCGGCCGCTCAGCCGGTGCAGCAGACCGAGCACCTTGTCGATCGAGGCCAGCACATGCGGCTCGGCGCGGCCCAGGGAGGACAGCCCGAGCCGGGAAAGCTCGAGCTGCAGCGGTCTCAGGTCACCGGAGCGCAGCGCCAGGTAGTGCAGCAGGTTGCGCGCGCCCGCCTGGTGGGCCGGGTCGATGGCCGCCAGCCGGTCGGCATGGCGGTCAGCCAGCGCGGTCATCTGGCGCCGCAGCGCCCACAGCCGCTCGATCAGCGGCTCGCAGACCGCCGGATCCCAGCCGGGATCGATCGCGGGAGAGACCGAGGTCGCAGGGAGGTGTGGCGCCGTCATGATGTGCC
>NZ_JACCPY010000018.1 GCF_013426975.1 Sphaerotilus sulfidivorans | reverse complement strand
AGTTCTACTTCCGCACCACCGACGTCACCGGCGCCATCCAGCTGCCGGAAGGCAAGGAAATGGTCATGCCGGGTGACAACGTGTCGATCGAAGTCAAGCTGATCGCCCCGATCGCCATGGAAGAAGGTCTGCGCTTCGCCATCCGCGAAGGCGGCCGCACCGTCGGCGCCGGCGTGGTTGCCAAGATCATCGCCTAAGACTGAGTCAGGCTGCAGGGGTATAGCTCAATTGGCAGAGCGTCGGTCTCCAAAACCGAAGGTTGGGGGTTCGATTCCCTCTGCCCCTGCCACCGCCAGAAGCTGAACGGCAGACGGCACACCAAGCCTGACTTCCAGCCCGCGGGACGCATAGACGCCCCGGCGGGCTTTCCTGCTCATGGGTCCCGATCGGTTTCGATCGAGGGCAAAGTGAAACTGATGACCACTCCCCAAGTCGAAACCGTGATCACCCAGGCCGACAAGTCTCGGCTGATCGCTGCGGCGCTGCTGCTGCTGGGCGGTCTGGTGGCCTTCTATCTGCTGGCGGCCCAGGGTGCGCTGGCGCAGTGGGCCGCGCTGCTGGTCTTGCTGGGCGGGGCGGTGGCGGTGTTCTTCACGTCCGAGCAGGGCAAGGCACTGACCGCCTACGGGCGCGAGTCGGTGCGCGAATTCCAGAAGGTGGTCTGGCCGACCCGCAAGGAAGCGGGCCAGATGACCGGTTATGTCTTCGCCTTCGTCGTGGTGATGGCGCTTTTCCTGTGGTTCACCGACAAGACCCTGGAATGGGTGCTGTACGACCTGATCCTGGGCTGGAAGCGCTGAATTCCGGCACGACGCGGTAACGAGCAAGGTGACTGACAAGATGAGCGACATCACGACTTCCCCCGCTGCCACGCCGATGCGCTGGTATGTGGTCCACGCCTACTCCGGCATGGAAAAGGCAGTGGAGCGCAACCTGCGCGAACGCATCGAGCGTTCGGGCATGCAAGCCAAGTTCGGCCGCATCCTGGTTCCGACCGAGGAAGTGGTCGAGATGCGCAACGGCAAGAAAGCCGTGACCGAGCGCCGCTTCTTCCCCGGTTATGTGCTGGTCGAGATGGTCATGGACGACGAGTCCTGGCATCTGGTCAAGAACACCAGCAAGGTCACCGGCTTCGTCGGTGGCGCCAAGAACCGCCCGGTGCCCATCTCGGAAGACGAGGTCATGAAGATCGTCAGCCAGATGCAGGAAGGCATCGAGAAGCCGCGGCCCAAGGTCGAATGGGAAGTGGGCGAGGTGGTGCGCGTGAAGGACGGTCCGTTCACCGACTTCAACGGCGTCATCGAGGAAGTCAACTACGACAAGAACAAGCTGCGGGTGTCGGTCACGATCTTCGGTCGTGCGACGCCTGTGGAACTCGACTTCCATCAGGTCGAGAAGGTCTGAGGCCGAAAGGTCCGGACTCATCCGTTGCGGACAGGCGCATCAGCACCTTCCGCTTCATCCAGTGACGAGGAGCCTGCCGCGAGGCGGGCGCTAGAACTCGAGGAGCCATCATGGCAAAGAAGATCGTCGGCTTCATCAAGCTGCAAGTTCCGGCGGGCAAGGCCAATCCTTCGCCCCCGATCGGTCCCGCGCTCGGTCAGCGTGGTCTGAACATCATGGAGTTCTGCAAGGCGTTCAACGCGCAGACCCAGCAGGGCTTCGAGCCGGGCATGAAGCTGCCGGTGGTGATCACCGCCTTCGCCGACAAGTCCTTCACCTTCATCATCAAGAGCCCGCCGGCAACGGCGCTGCTGAAGAAGGCCGCGAAGATCGAGCGTGGCTCGTCGCGCCCGCACGTCGAGAAGGTCGGCAAGCTGACCCGTGCGCAGCTCGAAGAGATCGCGAAGATCAAGGTCAAGGATCTGACGGCCGCCAACCTGGACGCCGCAGTCAAGACCATCGCCGGCTCGGCCCGCTCGATGGGCATCAACGTGGAAGGGCTCTGATCATGGCAAAGCTGACGAAGCGCCAGAAGGCACTGCAAGGCAAGGTCGAGACGACCAAGCTGTACGTCATCGATGACGCGCTGGCCCTCCTGAAGGAGTGCGCAACCGCCAAGTTCGACGAGTCCATCGACGTGTCCGTCCAGCTGGGCGTGGATGCGAAGAAGTCGGACCAGGTCGTGCGTGGCGCGGTCGTGATGCCCAACGGCATCGGCAAGACCAAGCGCGTCGCCGTGTTCACGCAAGGCGCCAAGGCCGAGGAAGCCAAGGCTGCCGGCGCTGACGTGGTCGGCATGGACGACCTGGCCGCCGAGGTCAAGGCCGGCAACATCAACTTCGACGTGGTCATCGCCTCGCCGGACGCGATGCGCGTGGTCGGTCAGCTGGGCCAGATCCTGGGCCCGCGCGGCCTGATGCCGAACCCGAAGGTCGGCACCGTGACCCCGGACGTCGCCACCGCCGTCAAGAACGCCAAGGCTGGCCAGGTCCAGTTCCGCGTCGACAAGGCCGGCATCATCCACGGCACGATCGGCCGTCGCTCGTTCGACAACGAGAAGCTGCGCGGCAACCTGCAGGCGCTGCTGGAAGCCCTGAACAAGGCCAAGCCGGCCTCGAGCAAGGGCGTCTACCTGCGCAAGGTCGCGGTGTCGTCGACCATGGGCGTGGGTGTCCGCGTCGACGTCGGCAGCATCAACGCCGCCGCCGCGGCCTGATCGGCCGAAGAGGATTCCAGGGGCCCTTCGCGGCCTCCGGTGATGTCGCGAGTCTGGTGGCATCGCTGTCCTGAATTTGGTGGGCTGCACCGCAGCGATGCGGTGCAGGTCATCCAAGACCGCTGGCGCTTCGCCGCTTAATCGGCGCCCGGGATCCGTCCCGGTCGTCGGCCAGCGCAGATGGCGTACCCGCCGTGAAGTTCCGTCCGTCGTCGCCCTTGTGGCGGTGCCGGGCTCCTGAACGGCCAGGTCGCTGCAATGAGGTGCGATCCGAGGGCCTGCCCGAGGGTCGCGTTTGAAGGAGTAGACCTTGAGTCTCAATCGCAACGAGAAAGCAGCCGTTGTCGAGGAAGTGTCCGCGCAAGCCGGCAAGTCCCAGACGCTCGTGCTGGCCGAGTACCGTGGCCTGACCGTCGCCCAGACGGATGCACTGCGCAAGCAGGCGCGCGAGAAGGGTGTGTATCTTCATGTCCTGAAGAACACGCTGGCTCGCCGTGCTGTCGCAGGCACCCCGTTCGAGGCGGCCGAAG
Organism: Sphaerotilus sulfidivorans; assembly: GCF_013426975.1. Taxonomy (GTDB): domain Bacteria; phylum Pseudomonadota; class Gammaproteobacteria; order Burkholderiales; family Burkholderiaceae_C; genus Sphaerotilus; species Sphaerotilus sulfidivorans. Next base: position 75,742 of record NZ_JACCPY010000018.1, on the reverse strand, counting down.
CCCAGTTCGTCGGTCCGCTGATCTACGGCTTCTCCGAAGACGCCGTCGCCGCCGCCAAGGTGGTCGCCGACTTCTCGAAGACCAACGACAAGCTGGTCATCAAGGGTGGCGCCTACGGTGGCAAGGCCCTTGACGCCAATGAAGTCAAGGCCCTGGCCAACGTCCCGAGCAAGGAAGTCCTGCTGGCCCAGCTGCTGGGTCTGCTGCAGACGCCGATCTCCGGTCTGGCTCGCGTCATCGCGGAAGTGGCCAAGCAGAAGGGCGGCGGCGCCGAAGCGCCGGCTGCCGAAGCTGCCGCCTGATTCCCGACGATCTGTTCTCTCGCATTCACTGCATTCAAGTATTAGGAGCCCATCATGGCATTCGACAAAGACGCTTTCCTGGCTGCCCTGGACACGATGACCGTCCTGGAACTGAACGACCTGGTCAAGGCCGTTGAAGAGAAGTTCGGCGTGTCCGCCGCTGCTGTCGCCGTCGCCGGCGGCGGCGCTGCCGGTGGCGCCGCTGCCCCGGCCGCTGAAGAGAAGACCGAGTTCAACGTCGTCCTGCTGGAAGCCGGCGCCAACAAGGTGTCCGTCATCAAGGCCGTGCGCGAACTGACCGGTCTGGGCCTGAAGGAAGCCAAGGACCTGGTCGATGGTGCCCCGAAGAACGTCAAGGAAGGCATTGCCAAGGCCGACGCCGAAGCCGCTGTCAAGAAGCTGGTCGAAGCCGGCGCCAAGGCCGAGCTGAAGTAATCCGGCGTGCGCTTCACGCGCATTCCGAATCGCCGAGAAGGCTGGTCCGGCAAGGGCCAGCCTTTTTGTGCTTGATTTTTCTCGACTCAGGGTCTTTTCGGACAGTCGACACCTGAAAGCGTCTTCCGCGTTACCCTGGAAGGCTTTTTCAAGTGTTCTCTGACCCGACTGCGGAGAACAGGTTTGGTCGGGCCGGAGTGCAACGCTCCGGTTGTCCGCCAGCGGCTGGTAGTGGCCAGCCACCAAGCTTCAGGCGCAAGGCCTGGTGCCAGTCGTCCCGATTTTCGGCCGAACGAGCCGACCGCCCTGGCCCGGCGGCGGCCTTCGACACGGAGTGATTGATGGCGCAAGCAACCCCCTACAGCTACACCGAGCGCAAGCGGATCCGCAAGAGCTTCGGCAAGCGCGCGAGCGTGCTGAACGTTCCCTATCTGCTGACGATGCAGAAGGACAGCTACGTCGCTTTCCTGCAGAAGGATGTCCCCCCGCAGAAGCGCAAGCCGGAAGGCCTGCAGGCGGCCTTCCTGTCCGCGTTCCCGATTGTTTCGCACAACGGGTTCGTGGAGATGAAGTTCCTCGAGTTCAACATCGCCAAGCCTCCGTTCGATGTGCGCGAGTGCCAGCAGCGGGGTCTGACCTTCGCCGCGGCGGTGCGTGCTCGTCTGCAGATGATCATCTATGACCGTGAGGCCTCGACCTCGCAGTCCAAGGTGGTCAAGGAGATCAAGGAGCAGGAGGTCTACATGGGCGAAGTGCCCCTGATGACCGACTACGGCTCCTTCATCGTCAACGGCACCGAGCGCGTGATCGTCTCGCAGCTGCACCGCTCTCCCGGCGTGTTCTTCGAGCACGACAAGGGCAAGACCCACTCGTCGGGCAAGCTGCTGTTCTCGGCGCGGATCATTCCGTACCGCGGCTCGTGGCTGGACTTCGAGTTCGATCCGAAGGACATCCTCTATTTCCGCGTCGACCGCCGTCGCAAGATGCCGGTGACCATCCTGCTCAAGGCAATCGGCCTGAACCCTGAGCAGATCCTGGCGAACTTCTTCAAGTTCGACAATTTCCGCCTGATGGATTCCGGCGCGCAGCTGGAATTCGTGGCCGAGCGCCTGAAGGGCGAGGTCGCGCGCTTCGACATCACCGACAAGAACGGCGTGGTGGTGGTCGAGAAGGACAAGCGCATCACCGCCAAGCACATCCGCCAGATCGACGCGTCGCAGACGCAGTTCATCAGCGTGCCGGAAGACTTCCTGGTGGGCCGCATCGTCGCGCGCAACATGGTCGACCCGGACACCGGCGAGATCGTGGCCAAGGCCAACGACGAGATCACCGAGTCGCTGCTGAAGAAGCTGCGCTCGGCCGGCATCCGTGACCTGCAGTGCCTGTTCACCAACGAACTGAGCCAAGGTCCGTACATCAGCCAGACGCTGGCCAACGACGAGACGGCCGACCAGTTCGCCGCGCGCGTGGCCATCTACCGCATGATGCGCCCCGGCGAGCCGCCGACGGAAGACGCCGTCGAGGCGCTGTTCCACCGCCTGTTCTACTCGGCCGACACCTACGACCTGTCGCGCGTCGGCCGCATGAAGTTCAATGCGCGCGTCGACCGTGGCGTCTCGGAAGGCCCGATGACCCTGACCAACGAGGACATCCTCGACGTGGTCAAGATCCTGGTGAACCTGCGCAACGGCAATGGCGAGGTCGACGACATCGACCACCTGGGCAACCGTCGCGTGCGCTGCGTGGGCGAGCTGGCCGAGAACCAGTACCGCTCGGGTCTGGCTCGCATCGAGAAGGCCGTCAAGGAGCGTCTGGGCCAGGCCGAGACCGAAGCCCTGATGCCGCACGACCTGATCAACTCCAAGCCGATCTCCGCGGCGCTGAAGGAGTTCTTCGGTGCGTCGCAGCTGTCGCAGTTCATGGACCAGACCAACCCGCTGTCCGAGATCACGCACAAGCGTCGTGTCTCGGCCCTGGGCCCGGGCGGTCTGACCCGCGAGCGCGCCGGCTTCGAGGTGCGCGACGTTCACGTCACCCACTACGGCCGCGTCTGCCCGATCGAGACCCCGGAAGGTCCGAACATCGGTCTGATCAACTCGCTGGCGCTGTTCGCACGCCTGAACGAGTACGGCTTCCTGGAGACGCCGTACCGCCGGGTGAAGGACGGCATCGCCACCACCCAGATCGACTACCTGTCGGCGATCGAGGAAGGCAAGTACGTCATCGCCCAGGCCAACGCGAGCCTGGACGAGAACAACCGCCTGTCCGACGAGCTGGTCTCGGCGCGCGAGAAGGGCGAATCGATGTTCGTCTCGCCGGAGCGCGTCCAGTACATGGACGTGGCGCCGACGCAGATCGTCTCGGTCGCGGCCTCGCTGGTGCCCTTCCTGGAGCACGATGACGCGAACCGCGCGCTGATGGGCGCCAACATGCAGCGTCAGGCTGTCCCGACCCTGCGCCCCGAGAAGGCGCTGGTGGGCACCGGCGTCGAGCGCGTCGCCGCGGTCGACTCGGGCACCGTCGTGACCGCCCGCCGCGGTGGCGTGGTGGACTATGTCGACACCAACCGCATCGTCATCCGCGTCAACGACGCCGAGACGGTCGCGGGCGAGGTCGGCGTCGACATCTACAACCTGATCAAGTACCACCGTTCCAACCAGAACACCAACATCCACCAGCGTGCGATCGTCAATCGCGGCGACGTGGTGGGCTGCGGTGACGTGATCGCCGACGGCGCATCGACCGACCTGGGCGAACTCGCGCTGGGCCAGAACATGCTCGTCGCGTTCATGCCCTGGAACGGCTACAACTTCGAGGACTCGATCCTGATCTCGGAGCGCGTGGTCGCCGAGGACCGCTACACCTCGATCCACATCGAGGAGCTGGTGGTCATGGCCCGCGACACCAAGCTGGGCCCCGAGGACATCACCCGCGACATCCCGAACCTGTCCGAGCAGCAGCTCTCGCGCCTGGACGAGTCGGGCATCGTCTACATCGGCGCCGAGGTCAGCCCCGGCGACGTGCTGGTGGGCAAGGTCACGCCGAAGGGCGAGACCACGCTGACCCCGGAAGAGAAGCTGCTGCGCGCGATCTTCGGCGAGAAGGCGTCCGACGTGAAGGACACCTCGCTGCGCGTCGACCAGGGCACCTCCGGCACCGTCATCGACGTGCAGGTCTTCACCCGTGAAGGCATCCAGCGCGACAAGCGCGCCCAGCAGATCATCGACGATGAACTGAAGCGCTTCCGCCTGGACCTGAACGACCAGCTGCGCATCGTCGAGGCCGACGCCTTCGCGCGGATCGAGAAGCTGCTGACCGGCCGCGTCGCCAACGGCGGCCCGCGCAAAATCGTCAAGGGCACGGTCATCGACAAGGCCTACCTGACCGATGTCGAGAAGTACCACTGGTTCGACATCCGTCCGGCCGAGGACGAGGTCGCCAACCAGCTCGAGTCGATCAAGAACTCGCTGGAGCAGACGCGCCACAGCTTCGACCTGATGTTCGAAGAGAAGCGCAAGAAGCTCACGCAGGGCGACGAGCTGCCCGCCGGCGTGCTGAAGATGGTCAAGGTCTACCTGGCCGTCAAGCGCCGCCTGCAGCCTGGCGACAAGATGGCCGGCCGTCACGGCAACAAGGGTGTGGTGTCGAAGATCGTTCCGATCGAGGACATGCCCTACATGGCCGACGGCACGCCTGCCGACATCGTGCTCAACCCGCTGGGCGTGCCCTCGCGGATGAACGTCGGTCAGGTGCTGGAAGTGCATCTGGGCTGGGCCGGCAAGGGCCTGGGCCAGCGCATCGGCGACCTGCTGCAGCAGGAGGCCGCGGTGGTCGAGCTGCGTCAGTTCCTCGACCAGATCTACAACCAGAACGGTGGCCGTCCGGTCGAACTCGAGCAGCTGTCGGACGACGAGGTCGTGTCGATGGCGCGCAACCTCTCCAACGGCGTGCCGTTCGCGACCCCCGTCTTCGACGGCGCGAAGGAAGAGGAAATCCGCGGCATGCTCAAGCTGGCCTACCCGGATGATCTGGCGGCGAAGAAGGGCCTGACCCCGACCCGCACCCAGGCCTACCTGCATGACGGCCGCACCGGCGAGCGCTTCGAGCGCCCGACCACCGTCGGCTACATGCATGTGCTGAAGCTGCACCACCTGGTCGACGACAAGATGCACGCCCGCTCGACCGGTCCGTACTCGCTCGTCACCCAGCAGCCGCTGGGCGGCAAGGCGCAGTTCGGCGGCCAGCGCTTCGGTGAAATGGAAGTGTGGGCGCTCGAGGCCTATGGCGCAGCCTATGTGCTGCAGGAAATGCTGACCGTGAAGTCCGATGACGTGAACGGCCGCACCAAGGTCTACGAGAACATCGTCAAGGGCGAGCACTCGATCGACGCCGGCATGCCGGAATCGTTCAACGTGCTGGTCAAGGAAATCCGTTCGCTCGGCATCGACATCGAGCTCGAGCGCAACTAAAGGAGTACATGCATGAAGGGACTGCTCGACCTTTTCAAGCAATTCACGCCCGACGAACACTTCGACGCGATCCGCATCGGGCTGGCCTCGCCCGAGAAGATCCGCTCGTGGTCGTTCGGCGAAGTGAAGAAGCCCGAGACGATCAACTACCGCACCTTCAAGCCGGAGCGTGACGGCCTGTTCTGCGCCAAGATCTTCGGCCCGATCAAGGACTACGAGTGCCTGTGCGGCAAGTACAAGCGCCTGAAGCACCGCGGCGTGATCTGCGAGAAGTGCGGCGTCGAAGTCACCCAGACCAAGGTCCGCCGTGACCGCATGGGTCACATCGACCTGGCCGCCCCCTGCGCGCACATCTGGTTCCTGAAGTCGCTTCCCAGCCGTCTGGGCCTGGTGCTCGACATGACGCTGCGCGACATCGAGCGCGTGCTGTACTTCGAAGCCTACGTGGTCGTCGACCCCGGCATGACCCCGCTGAAGAAGTTCAGCATCATGAGCGAGGACGACTACGACGCGAAGCGCCGCGAGTACGGCGACGAGTTCGTCGCGCTGATGGGTGCCGAGGGCATCAAGCAGCTGCTCGAGGAGATGGACCTCGACGTCGAGATCGAGCGCCTGCGCGGCGACATGACCGGCTCCGAGCTGAAGGTCAAGAAGAACTCCAAGCGCCTGAAGGTGATGGAGGCCTTCAAGAAGTCGGGCATCAAGCCGCACTGGATGATCATGGAGGTCCTGCCGGTGCTGCCGCCGGACCTGCGTCCGCTCGTGCCCCTGGACGGTGGCCGCTTCGCGACCTCCGACCTGAACGACCTGTACCGCCGCGTCATCAACCGGAACAACCGTCTGGCTCGCCTGCTCGAGCTGAAGGCCCCGGAGATCATCGTGCGCAACGAAAAGCGCATGCTGCAGGAAGCGGTCGACAGCCTGCTGGACAACGGCCGTCGCGGCAAGGCGATGACCGGCGCGAACAAGCGCGCGCTGAAGTCCCTGGCCGACATGATCAAGGGCAAGTCGGGCCGCTTCCGCCAGAACCTGCTGGGCAAGCGCGTCGACTACTCGGGCCGTTCGGTCATCACCGTGGGCCCGACGCTCAAGCTGCACCAGTGCGGTCTGCCCAAGCTGATGGCGCTGGAGCTGTTCAAGCCCTTCATCTTCAGCCGTCTGGAAGCGATGGGCATCGCCTCCACGATCAAGCAGGCGAAGAAGGAAGTGGAATCGGGCACGCCGGTGGTCTGGGACATCCTTGAGGAAGTCATCAAGGAACACCCGATCATGCTGAACCGGGCGCCGACGCTGCACCGCCTGGGCATCCAGGCCTTCGAGCCGGTGCTGATCGAAGGCAAGGCGATCCAGCTGCATCCGCTCGTCTGCTCGGCCTTCAACGCCGACTTCGACGGTGACCAGATGGCCGTGCACGTGCCGCTGTCGATCGAGGCGCAGATGGAAGCGCGCGCCCTGATGCTGGCGTCGAACAACGTGCTGTTCCCGGCCTCGGGCGAGCCGTCGATCGTGCCGTCGCAGGACGTGGTGCTGGGTCTGTACTACGCGACCCGCGAGCGCATCAACGGCAAGGGCGAAGGCATGGTCTTCTCCGATGTCGGCGAAGTGCTGCGCGCGCTGGACAACGGCGTGGTCGAGCTGACCGCCAAGATCAACGTCCGCCTGACCGAGTACAGCAAGGACAAGACCACCGGCGAATGGGTGCCCGAGACCAAGCTGGTCTCGACCACCGTCGGTCGCGCCCTGCTCTCCGAGATCCTTCCGCGCGGCCTGCCGTTCAGCAACCTGAACAAGGCCCTGAAGAAGAAGGAGATCTCGCGCCTGATCAACACCTCGTTCCGCAAGTGCGGTCTGAAGGACACGGTGGTCTTCGCGGACAAGCTGCTGCAGAGCGGCTTCCGTCTGGCGACCCGCGCCGGCATCTCGATCGCCATCGACGACATGCTGGTGCCGAAGCAGAAGTACGAGCTGATCGAGAAGGCCGAGAACGAGGTCAAGGAGATCGAGCAGCAGTACGTCTCCGGTCTGGTGACCGCGGGCGAGCGCTACAACAAGGTCGTCGACATCTGGGGCAAGACGGGTGACGAGGTCGGCAAGGTCATGATGAGTCAGCTGTCCAAGCAGAAGACCATCGACCGCCACGGCAAGGAAGTGGACCAGGAGTCGTTCAACTCCATCTACATGATGGCCGACTCGGGCGCGCGGGGTTCCGCCGCCCAGATCCGCCAGCTCGCCGGCATGCGCGGCCTGATGGCCAAGCCGGACGGCTCGATCATCGAGACGCCGATCACCGCGAACTTCCGCGAAGGCCTGAACGTTCTGCAGTACTTCATCTCCACCCACGGTGCCCGAAAGGGCCTGGCGGACACGGCGCTGAAGACCGCGAACTCGGGCTACCTGACCCGCCGTCTGGTCGACGTGACCCAGGATCTGGTGGTCATCGAGGACGACTGCGGCACCGAGAACGGCCTGGCGATGCGTGCGCTGGTCGAAGGCGGTGAGGTGATCGAATCGCTGCGCGACCGCATCCTCGGCCGCGTGACCGCCGTCGACGTGCTGCACCCCGAGACCCAGGAAGTCCTGGTCACGAAGGGCACCATGCTCGACGAGGACGCGATGGACGTGCTCGAGGCTGCCGGCGCCGACGAAGTCAAGGTCCGCACCTCGCTGACCTGCGACACCCGCTTCGGCATCTGCGCCAAGTGCTACGGCCGCGACCTCGGCCGCGGCGGCCTGGTCAACCAGGGCGAGGCCATCGGCGTCATCGCGGCGCAGTCGATCGGCGAGCCGGGCACCCAGCTGACGATGCGGACCTTCCACATCGGTGGCGCGGCGTCGCGTGCGGCGGTCGCCTCGAGCGTCGAGGCCAAGTCCGAGGGCATCATCGGCTTCAACAGCACGATGCGCTATGTGACCAACGCCAAGGGCGAGCTGGTGGTGATCTCGCGTTCGGGCGAAATCGTCATTTCCGACCCGCACGGCCGCGAGCGCGAGCGCCACAAGGTGCCGTACGGCGCCACGCTGAACATCAAGGCCGATCAGACGATCAAGGCCGGCACCATCCTGGGCAACTGGGATCCGCTGACCCGTCCGATCATCACCGAGTTCGCCGGCAAGATGCGCTTCGAGAACGTCGAGGAAGGCGTGACCGTGGCCAAGCAGGTGGACGAGGTGACCGGTCTGTCGACGCTGGTGGTCATCGACCCGAAGCGCCGCGGCTCGGCCAAGGTGGTGCGCCCGCAGGTCAAGCTGCTGGACTTCGCCGGCCAGGAAGTGAAGATCCCCGGCACCGACCACTCGGTGACGATCGGCTTCCCCATTGGCGCGCTGATCCAGGTCCGCGACGGCCAGGACGTGATGCCCGGCGAAGTGCTGGCGCGCATCCCGGTCGAAGGCCAGAAGACCCGCGACATCACCGGCGGTCTGCCGCGTGTGGCCGAGCTCTTCGAAGCCCGTTCGCCCAAGGACAAGGGCATCCTGGCCGAGATCACCGGCACGGTGTCCTTCGGCAAGGAGACCAAGGGCAAGGTGCGCCTGCAGATCACCGATCCGGAAGGCCGCGTCTACGAAGAACTCGTGCCGAAGGAAAAGAACATCCTGGTGCACGAAGGCCAGGTGGTCAACAAGGGCGAGTCGATCGTCGACGGTCCGGCCGATCCGCAGGACATCCTGCGTCTGCTGGGCGTCGAGGAACTGGCGCGCTACATCGTCGACGAAGTGCAGGACGTCTACCGTCTGCAGGGCGTGAAGATCAACGACAAGCACATCGAGGTGATCGTTCGCCAGATGCTGCGTCGCGTGCAGATCACGAACTCGGGCGACACGCACTACATCGTCGGCGAGCAGGTCGAGCGCTCGGAGCTGTTCGGCACCAATGACGAGATGCGCAGGCAGGGCAAGCTGCCGGCGACCTACTCCGACGTGCTGCTGGGCATCACGAAGGCGTCGCTCTCCACCGACTCGTTCATCTCGGCCGCTTCCTTCCAGGAAACCACCCGGGTGCTGACCGAGGCGGCGATCATGGGCAAGCGCGACGAGCTGCGCGGCCTGAAGGAGAACGTCATCGTCGGCCGCCTGATCCCGGCTGGTACCGGTCTCGCCTACCACCAGGCCCGCAAGGCCAAGGACGAGATGGACGAGAACGAGCGCCGTGCGATCGCGCTGCAGGAGGCGCAGGAAGCGCTGGCTGCGGTCGATGCCGAAGCCGCCGGTGGCGAGGTGCCGCCGCAGGTCTGAGACTGAACCGGGCCTTCGGGCCCGCAGATCTCTCCGCTGCGAAGAACCCCGAAGCCTGATCCGGGCTCCGGGGTTTTTTTGTGCCTGGCTGTTGTTGCAAATGCTTTTGCATTAGCATCCGACTCATGCCTGCCCTGTCCTCTGCCGGCCGCGAACGCCAGACCCGCCAGCGCGATGCGCTGATGCAGGCGCTGCGCGACAGCGCCCGCGCGCTCTCGCCGGCCGAGCTGTGCGCGCTGGGCCAGCGCAGCGTGCCGACGCTGAACCTCTCGACCGTCTACCGCCAGCTCGCCGCGCTGCTCGAGGCCGGCGAGGTGCTGAAGGTCGATCTGCCGGGCCAGTCCGCTCGCTACGAGGCGGTCTGCGTCCGCAGCCGCCATGCCGGCGAGCATGGCCACGACGCTCGCGATCACCACCACCATCATTTCCACTGCACCGCCTGCCGCCGCGTCTTTCCGATTCATGCCTGCCCGGGCACGATGGACGATCTGGCCCCGCCCGGTTTCCGGGTCGCGCGCCATGACCTGACGCTGCACGGCCTGTGCGTCGACTGCGCCCCCGGCGCCGATTCCCACGATTGCCACGATGCTGTCCACGCTGATGAACCTCGCCCTGCCGCTGACCCGGCTGCACATGCCCGCGGGAGCCGGCGATGCTGATGGCCTCGGCGCTGAGCCGCTGCGCAGGGGCGGCCGTGCTGGTGCTGCTGCTGTGGCTGGCGGTGGACTGGGCGCTGATGTGAGCGCTCCGGTGCCGGCGGACGGCGTGCTGCTGAGGCTGGATCGGCTGACGCTCGCGCGAGGCGGCCGCGAGGTGGTCTCGGCGCTGTCGGGCAACTTCGAGCGCGGCACGCTGACCGCGGTGACCGGCCCGAACGGGGCCGGCAAGAGCACGCTGGTCGAGGCGCTGGCCGGGCGGCTGGCGCCGGTGGCCGGGCGCCTGGAGCGTGCGGCCGGACTGCGGGTGGCGCACCTGCCGCAGCAGTCGGTGCTGGACCGGCAGTTCCCGATCCGCGTCGGCGATGTGGTCGCGCTGGGCGCCTGGTCGCGCATCGGCCTGTGGAAGGCACTGGGCGGCGGACTGCGCCGCGAGGTCGACGAGGCGCTGGCCACCGTCGGGCTGCTCGGCTGCGCGCAGCGGCCGATCTCCGATCTGTCGGTCGGCCAGTTCCAGCGGGTGCTGTTCGCGCGGCTGCTGCTGCAGGATGCCGACCTGATCCTGCTCGACGAGCCGTTCAACGCGGTCGACGAGGCCACCACCGCCGACCTGCTGGCGCTGATGCGCGACTGGCGCGACCAGGGCCGGGCGGTGGTCGCGGTGCTGCATGACCAGGCCCAGGTGCAGGCCCATTTCGACCGGATGCTGCAGCTCGACGGCCGGCGCCGCTGGGCCTGGGGTGCCACGGCCGAGCTGCTCGGCGCCTGCGCTGCATGAGCGAGGGTGCCGGCGCGCTGCAGGCGCTGCAGGACCTGCTGTTCTCTCCCTTCGCCGAGTTCGGTTTCATGCGCCGCGCGCTGGTGGCGGTGGTGGCGCTGTCGATGGGCGCCGCGCCGCTGGGCTGCCTGCTGGTGCTGCGCCGCATGAGCCTGCTGGGCGACGCGATGGCCCATGCGCTGCTGCCCGGCGCAGCGGTCGGCTACATGATCGCCGGCCTGTCGGTCACCGCGATGGGGCTGGGCGGCTTCGTGGCCGCGCTGGCGGTGGCGCTGCTGGCCGGCGCGGTCACCCGCCACACCCACCAGCGCGAGGACGCCAGCTTCGCCGCCTTCTACCTGATTGCGCTGGCGCTGGGCGTGCTGCTGATCTCGATGCGCGGCAGCAGCGTCGATCTGATCCATGTGCTGTTCGGCAGCGTGCTGGCGGTCGATGACGCGGCGCTGCTGCTGGTGGCCTCGATCGCCAGCGTGACGCTGATGCTGCTGGCGCTGCTGTACCGGCCGCTGGTGGTCGAGAGCTTCGATGCCGGCTTTCTGGCCTCGGTGGGCGGGCCCGGTGCGCTCAGCCACGGTGTGCTGCTGGTGCTGACGGTGGCCAATCTGGTCGGCGGCTTCCAGGCCATGGGCACGCTGATGGCGGTCGGCCTGATGATGGTGCCGGCCATCGCCGCACGTTTCTGGGTGCGCGACCTGGCGCCGCTGGCCTTGCTGGCGGCGCTGATCGCGATGTTCTCGGGCTGGATCGGACTGCTGCTGTCCTTTCACGCCGACCTGCCTTCGGGGCCGGCCATCGTGCTGGTCGCCGGGGTGATCTATGTGCTGTCGCTGCTCTTCGGCCGTCATGACGGCCTGCTGCGGCGGGGCGCTTCCTGCTGCTGATGTCCATGCTTGATTCTTCTGACCTGACTCGCCGCGCCTCGCTGGGGGCGATGGCGGCGCTGCTCGGCAGCGCGCTCCGGCCGGCCGCCGCCGCCGACCGGCCGCTGCGGGTGGTGGCGAGCTTCTCCATCCTGGCCGATCTGGCCGCGCAGGTCGCCGGTCCGGTGGCCGAGGTCTCGGCGCTGGTCGGGCCGGATGCCGACGCGCATGTCTTCCAGCCCTCGCCGGCGGATGTGCGCCGTCTGGCCCAGGCCGATCTGGTCATCGTCAACGGCCTGGGCTTCGAGGGCTGGATGACCCGGCTGATCGGCTCGGCCGGCTACCGCGGGCCGGTGCTGACCTGCAGCGACGGCCTCAAGCCCCGCGCCGCGCCGGTCGAGGCCGGACAGGATCATGCCGGTCACGCACATGGCCACAGCCATGGACAGGGTTCTGCCCAGAGCGGCGGTGGTGCGCCCGATCCGCATGCCTGGCAGGACATCGCCAACGCCCGCCACTATGTGGCGCGCATCCGCGATGCGCTGGTGACGGCGCGGCCGGCCCAGGCCGAGCTGCTGCGCCGCCGCGCCGCGGCCTACGATGCCGAACTGGCGGCGCTGGACCGGCGCATTCGCGCCGACTTCGCCACGCTGGCGCCGCAGCAGCGCCGGGTGGTCAGCTCGCATGACGCCTTCGGCTATTTTGCTGCTGCCTACGGGCTCGAGTTCCTGGCTGCGCAGAGCTGGAACACCGACAGCGAGCCCTCGGCCGCCGACATCGCCCGGCTGATCCGCCAGATCCGGCGCCAGCAGATCCGCGCGGTCTTCGTCGAGAACGTCTCCGATGCCCGGATGGTGCAGCGCATCGCGCGCGAGACCGGCGCGGTGGTGGGCGGCACGCTGCATTCGGATGCGCTGTCGGCGCCCGGTGGCGTGGCCGACAGCTATCTGAAGATGATGTCGCACAACGCCGCGACGCTGCTGGCAGGCCTGCGCGGGCCGGCGGCGGCGTCGCGCTGAGCTCGCCCGGGCCGGGTACTGCGCAGGATCAGGCAGACATGCGGTCGATGAATCCCGACATGGTTCAGGCGTCCGTGCCGGGCGACGATATCGGCGGCATCGCGTGCTGTCCGCGCCTCCGGGCGTCCTGCCATGTCTGCCGAATCCCCCCTGATCCGTCGCCTGCGCCATCACCTGCTGGCGCACAGCCGTCGCCGCGCCTGTCTGGCGCTGGTGCTGGCCGGGCTGTTGCTCTGCCTGCCGCCGGCCGCCGTGCTGGCGCTGGCGGCCGGGCCGCTGCTCGGCTGGCCTGTACCGCCGCTGCAGGTGCTGGCCGCGCTGCTGCTGGTGCCGGCGCTGCTGCTGCCGCCGCTGGCCCTGCTGCTGTTCGACCTGCTGGCGCTGCTGGATCACCAGCGGGTGCGTCTGCTCGATCTCAGTCCGCAGGACGATCTGACCCGGGTGCTGAACCGGCGCCACTTCTTCGACCGCGCCGAGCGCGAAGTCGGGCTGGCGCTGCGCCATGGCACGCCGCTGGCGCTGCTGCTGGTCGACATCGACCGGCTGGCGCAGATCAACGCGGCCCACGGCCAGGCGGCCGGCGACCGGGTGCTGCAGGTGGTGGCCGAGCAGTGTCACCGGCCGCTGCGCCAGCACGATCTCTGCGGCCGCCACGGCGGCGAGGAGTTCGCGCTGATGCTGCCGGGCACCGGCCTGGATGGCGCGCTGACGGTGGCCGAGCGGCTGCGCCGCGCGCTGCCGGAGCAGCGCATCGTGCTGCCCGACGGTGCGGTGGTGTCGGCGCGGGTCAGCATCGGCGTGGCGGTGCTGGCGCCGGACTGCGCCTCGCTGCCGCAGCTGCTGTCGCGTGCCGACGAGGCGCTGCACCGCGCCAAGCGCGAGGGCCGCGACCGGGTGGCCTGTGCCGCACCGCTGCCGTCCTGAGTCCTCATCCCGTCTTCATCTCCATCACGGAAGCTTCTGCCCCATGAACCTGCGCTCCTCTGTCCTGTCCGCCCTGATGCTGGGCCTGGCCACGCTGCTGCCGGCGGCTGCCGTCGCTGCCGGTGCGCACGCGCATTCCCACTCCCATTCCCATGCGCAGGCCGGGCATGGCGCGCATGAGCATGGGCGCATCGCACTGGAGATCGCGCTGGAGGGCCAGGAACTGACGATCGGCCTGGAGGCGCCGCTCGACAGCCTGCTCGGCTTCGAGCGCGCGCCGCGCACCGAGGCCGAGAAGAAGGCCGCGCAGGCGATGCTCGAGCATCTGCGCGCCGGCCAGGGCCTGTTCGCGCCCGATGCGGCGGCGCAGTGCCAGCCGGTGTCGGCCACCGTCGATGCGCCGGTGCTGCAGGCCGGCGGCGCGGCCAAGGGCGAGCATGCCGATCTGGACGCGACCTTCGTGCTGCGCTGCGCCCTGCCGCAGGCGCTGACCTCGATCGACCTGGGCGGCCTGCTGGACCGCCATCGCCGCATCGCCCGGGTCGAGGCGGAAATCGTCACGCCGGCGGGGCAGTTCAAGTCGGTGCTCAAGCGTCCGGCGCGGGTGCTGCGCTGGGGCCGATGAGCCCGCTGCTGTCGCTGCGCGACCTGCGCCACCGCTGGCCCGGCGCGGCGGTCGACACGCTCGATGTGCCTGCCTTCGATCTGGCCGCCGGCGAGGCGGTCTTCCTGCGCGGCCCCAGCGGCTGCGGCAAGAGCACGCTGCTGTCGCTGATGGCCGGCGTGCTGGTGGCCGACGCCGGCACTGTCGCGCTGCTCGGCCAGGACTGGCGCACGCAGTCCGCGGCGCGGCGCGACCGGCTGCGCGCCGACCATGTCGGCTACATCTTCCAGCAGTTCAACCTGCTGCCCTATCTCTCGGTGATCGACAACGTGCGGCTGCCGCTGCGCTTCTCGGCGCGGCGGCGCGCGCGCTGCGCCGGCGCCGACGAGCCCGCGCAGTGGCTGGCACGGCTCGGGCTGGACGCCTCGCTGTGGAAGCGCCCGGCCGCGCAGCTCTCGGTCGGCCAGCAGCAGCGTGTGGCCTGCGCGCGCGCGCTGGCCGGGCGGCCCGAACTGGTGATCGCCGACGAGCCGACCTCGGCGCTGGACGAAGGCACCCGCGACCGCTTCGTCGACGCGCTGCTGTCGAGCTGCCGCGAGGCCGGCAGCGCGCTGGTGCTGGTCAGCCATGACGCGCGGCTGGCCGGGCATTTCGCGCGCCAGATCGACCTGCCGGCGCTGAACCGCGCCGCAGCCGCCGGGGGCCTGCGATGAGCGCGCTGCTCGGACTGGCCGCGCGCAGCGCCTGGAGCCGGCGCTTCGTGCTGGCGCTGATCGTGCTGTCGATCGCGCTGTCGACCTTCCTGCTGCTGGGCATCGAGCGCCTGAGGCAGGATGTGCGGCAGAACTTCGCCCAGGCGGTCTCCGGCACCGACCTGATCGTCGGCCCGCGCACCGGCGCGGTCCAGCTGATGCTCTACGCGGTCTTCCGGGTCGGCAGCGCGACCAACAACATCGGCTGGGACAGCGTGCAGGCGCTGGCCGCGCAGCGCCAGGTGGCCTGGACGGTGCCGATCGCGCTGGGCGACAGCCACCGGGGCTTTGCAGTCGTCGGCACGACGCCGGCCTATTTCACGCACTTCCGCTATGGCGAGCGCCAGTCGCTGGTGCTGGCGGCCGGGCGGGCCTTCGGCGACGGCGCGGGCCATGTCTTCGAGGCGGTGATCGGCGCCGAGGTCGCCGAGCGGCTGGGCTATCGCCTGGGCCAGCGCCTGGTGCTGAGCCACGGCGACGGCGCCTTCGCCGCCAACGACCATGCCGACAAGCCCTTCACCGTGGTCGGCATCCTGGCGCGCACCGGCACGCCGGTGGACCGATCGGTGCACATCCCGCTCTCCGGCATCGAGGCCATCCACATCGACTGGATCGCCGGCGCGCCGATGCCTGGCGCGAAGATGTCGGCCGAGGCCGCCGCCGCGCAGGACCTGACGCCGCGCACGGTGACCGCGGTGCTGGTCGGGCTGAAGAGCCGCGCGGCGGTGTTCTCGGTGCAGCGCTGGGTGCGCGGCTACGGCGACGAGCCGCTGATGGCGGTGCTGCCCGGCGTGGCGCTCGACGAGCTGTGGGAGGTGCTGGGCGCGGGCGAGCGTGCGCTGCAGGCGGTCAGCGTGCTGGTGGCGGTGGTCAGCCTGGCCGGGCTGGTCGCGGTGATCCTGGCCGGTCTGGACGCGCGCCGGCGCGAGCTGGCGATCCTGCGCTCGGTCGGCGCCGGCCCGCGTCAGGTGCTGGCGCTGCTGGCGGTGGAGGGCGCGCTGGTCACGCTGTGCGGCGTGCTGCTGGGCGCGCTGGCCTCGGCCGGCGCGATCGCGCTGCTGGGCGACCTCGTCCAGGCCCGCTGGGGGCTGGTGCTGCACGCGCGCTGGCCGGGGCCCGACGAGATGCGCCTGATGGGCGCGCTGCTGCTGGGCGGCTGGCTGGCCAGTCTGGTGCCGGGCTGGCGGGCCTACCGGCTGTCGCTGGCCGACGGGCTGTCGCCGCGCGCCTAGAGCGGGCGAGGCCCGTCCCCGCCGACACTCCAGGAATCGACAGGAGAACTGCTGTGATGCGATCGACAAGAACGACAACGAGAACGACGATGAAGGCCGCGCGGCTGGCGCTGGCGCTGGTCGCGGGCGCCGTGCTGCTGGGCACGCCGCCGGCCCGCGCCACCGAGCCGAAGCCGGCCGCCGCAGCCAAGTCCGCCAAGGCGGCTCCGGTGCGCCAGCTCAAGTGGGAGGAGATGGTCCCGGCGGGCTGGGATCCGGCCGCCAGGCTGCGCAACCGCGGCGACCTGTCGCGCATCCAGGACGGCGATCCCAAGGCCGACGCGCTGCTGCGCGAGGTGCGCGAGATCTGGGACGCCGCACCCACCCGCCCCGAACTCAACGGCCAGAAGGTGCGCCTGCCCGGCTATCTGGTGCCTCTGGAAGGCCAGGCCGGCGAGTGGAAGGAGTTCCTGCTGGTGCCGTATTTCGGCGCCTGCATCCATTCGCCGCCGCCGCCGGCCAACCAGATCGTGCATGTCAAGGCCGCCATTCCCGCCAAGGGCCTGCGCAGCATGGACACGGTCTGGATCACCGGCACCCTGCGCACCGAGCGCCGCGACACCGACATGGGCGTCAGCGGCTACACCGTCGATGGTGCGGTGGTCGAGAAGTATGTCGAGCCGCCGGTGACGCCGCGCTGAGCCGGGGCAGGGCGAGGCCCGCCTCTTCGCTATCCTCCCGGATCTGGAAAATTGATCGCAATCAGGAGGAAGAGCATGCGACGACAGGGTGTCATCCAGCGCTGGGACGATGGCAAGGGCTTCGGCTTCATCCGGCCGCATGACGGTGGGCCGGACCTCTTCGTGCACGCCAGCGCCTGCCAGCTGCGCCAGACGCAGCGTCCGGCGCCGGGCGTGGAGGTCAGCTTCGAGACCGAACGCGGCCGTGACGGCCGCGCGCAGGCCGCAGGCGTGCTGCCGCTGCACGGCTGGCCGACGATGGACGCGCTGCCGGCCGGCGCCGTCGAGCAGCGCCGCCGCAATGCCGACGAGGCCAGAGCGGCCCGGCCGCAACGCGCCTCAGCCTCCCGGTCCGAGCGGCCGCAGCGCGGCGGTCCGTCACTGCGGGTGGCCGGTCTGTCGATCGCAGCACTGCTGCTGGTGCTGATCGTCGCCACCGCCACGCACCGCCTGCCCGGCTGGATCTGGGCCTGGCATGCCGCGACCAGCCTGCTGTGCTTCGCGCTCTACGCCGCCGACAAGTCCGCCGCGCAGGCCGGGCGCTGGCGAACCCCGGAATCGACCCTGCTGACCTTCGGCCTGATCGGCGGCTGGCCCGGCGCGATCGCCGCGCATCACCTGCTGCGCCACAAGTCGGTCAAGCCGTCCTTCCGCGCCGCCTTTCACCTGACGGTGGTGGTGCAGCTGGTCGCGCTGTCGTGGCTGGCGTGGAAGGGGCTGCGGATCTGATTCCTGGTTCCTGCCTTCGCGTACCCAGCCCCATCCCGTCATCCTCGCGAAGGCGAGGATCTACCCGAACCTGTGCAGTGGTGTGAATTGCTGCCGGGGCGGAAGAATGATCGCTGGATAAGCTGCTGCTTTGCAGGCTTGATGGCGTGATTGAAGGGCTGCCGCGGCAGCGGGTCCGCTCCACCGCAGCCTGCCGGACCAGAATGCATCCATACAGGAGGAATCATGATGAAAGATCCGCGCACCCCGTCCCGGCGGGCCCGCATGGCCGTCGCACTGGCTTTCACCGCAGCGCTCGCGGCCTGTGGTGGTGGTGGCGACGATGAGGCGGCAACGTCTGGCTCTGGCGCCACCGCCGAGGGTGTCTATGGCGGCACGCTGACGGGCAGCAGCAGCAACGCGTTCCAGCTTCTGGTGCTGGAGAACGGCGAGTTCTGGGCCCTGTATGGCATTCCAAGTGCCAGCACCTTTGGCGTGACCGGCTTCCTTCAGGGGGCCGGTACCTCCAGCAACGGCACCTTCACGGCGGCCAGCACCAAGGATTTCGGATTCATTCCGGCTGTTTCCGGCACCACCAACGCCTCCTACAACGCTTCCGCGAAGACCATCGCCGGGACCGTGCGCTTCGCTTCGGGTTCGGTCGGATTCTCGGGGGGGCCGATCGCGGGTTCCCTGTACAGCTACGACAGCGCGGCTTCTCTGTCGACCGTGGCTGGAACCTGGATCACGACAGGGCTCACCGGTGAATCCGTGACCCTCAGCATCGCCGCGTCGACCGGTGCCTTCACCGCGTCGTCCAGCCTGGGCTGCAATTTCGCCGGCACCGTGCTTCCCCGACCCTCGGGCAAGAACGTCTTCAATGTCTCGCTGACCTTCGGACCTGCGCCCTGCGCGCTGCCCGGGCAGGCGGCAGCAGGCATCGCGGTGGCCTATCCAGTGGGCACAGGCCAGACCCAGCTTCTGGTGGCCGTCACCGATGCCTCGCGCACGGTCGGGACGGCGATCGTGGGTGTGCGTTAAGGGCAGACCGTGGCCTGGCGGGCCATTGCGCCTGCCCTCGGGGGCTCAACGCTCCCCGTCTTCCCTCAGCGCCACCATCAGCGCGTCCATGTCCAGCCGGGCCTGGCGGCCATCGACGGATCTCAGCACGCCCTCGCGGCGCAGCGCCGACACCAGCCGGCTGGCGGTCTCGAAGGTCATGTCGAGCATCGCGCCCATTTCCTGGCGGGTGGGCAGCCACAGCCGGCCGTCGTCCTCGCCGTATTCGCTGAGCTTGAGCAGCAGCCGCAGCATGCGGTGGCGCGCCGGGCCGCGGGCCAGCTCGGTCAGCCATTCGTCGGCGTCGTCGAGCGCGCGCTGCCAGCGCTTCATCAGGTCGCGCGTCAGGCCGGGGTGCGCCACCGACAGCTCGTCGATCAGCACCCGCGGGATGCGGCAGACCTCGACCTCGGTGCAGGCCACCGCGTCGGCCGCGTAGGTCTGGTGCAGGATGGATTCCAGCCCGATCAGGTCGGTGCGTCCGGCCAGGCGCAGGATGCGCCGCTCGCCCGATTCGCTGCTGCGCTCCATGCGCAGCACGCCGCGGCGCACGGTGAAGACCGCGCTGCCGCTGTCCTGCGCCGAATACAGTGTCTGCCCCGGCTCCAGGCGGATGTCGGCGATGCGGTAGTGGATCTGCGCCAGCGCCGCCTCGTCGAGCGCGCCGAACAGCGCGAACTGGCGCACGCTGCAGGAGGCGCAGACTTCCGCCTGCGGGCGGTACGTGCCGGAGGCCTGCGTGCTCGTCACGGCAATCGGAAGGGGCTGTCCCATGGTGGCTGTGTTCTTTCCGGGGTCAGGTTGTACCGCTCGGAGTATCTCGCGTTCCCGGGCCTGCGGTCAGCGTCCCCAGGGTCGGCAGGGGCAGGGCTGTCGCTATGATGGCCGGTTGCCTTCCTGCCGCCGCTCGCCGCCTGTCGCCCCATGTCGTCCGCTGATCCGCTTGTTCCCCCGTTCCCGCCTGCGCGCCTGTCGTCGCTGATCTCGGTGCGGGGCGCCCGCACCCACAACCTGAAGAACATCGACCTCGATCTGCCGAAGAACGCGCTGGTCGTCATCACCGGGCTGTCGGGCTCGGGCAAGTCCAGCCTGGCCTTCGACACGCTCTACGCGGAAGGGCAGCGCCGCTATGTCGAGAGCCTCTCGGCCTACGCGCGCCAGTTCCTGCAGCTGATGGACAAGCCCGATGTCGACGTGATCGAGGGCCTGTCGCCGGCGATCTCGATCGAGCAGAAGGCCACCAGCCACAACCCGCGCTCGACGGTGGGCACGATCACCGAGATCCACGACTACCTGCGCCTGCTCTTCGCCCGCGCCGGCACGCCGCACTGCCCGGACCACGGCCTGCCGCTGCAGGCGCAGAGCGTCAGCCAGATGGTCGACGCGGTGCTGGCGCTGCCCGAGGAGACGAAGCTGATGGTGCTCGCGCCGGTGGTGCGCGACCGCAAGGGCGAGTTCGTCGAGCTGTTCGAGTCGATGCAGGCGCAGGGCTATGTGCGATTCCGCATCGACGGGCGCATCGTCGAGGCGGCCGACGTGCCGGCGCTGGCGCTGAAGAAGACCGAGAAGCACGACATCGACGTGGTGCTCGACCGCCTGAAGGTGCGCCCCGACGCCCAGCAGCGCCTGGCCGAGAGCTTCGAGGCGGCGCTGCGCATCGCCGACGGCCGCGCGCTGGCGCTGGAGATGGACACCGGCGCCGAGCATCTGTTCTCGGCCAGGTTCGCCTGCCCGGTCTGCAGCTACTCGCTGGCCGAGCTGGAGCCGCGGCTGTTCTCGTTCAACTCGCCGGTGGGCGCCTGCCCGAGCTGCGGCGGCCTGGGCCATGTCGATGTGTTCGACCCCGAGCGGGTGGTGGCCTTCCCGTCGCTCAGCCTGGCCAGCGGCGCGATCAAGGGCTGGGACCGCCGCAACGCCTACACCTTCTCGATGCTGGAGAGCGTCGCGGCCCACTATGGCTTCGACCTGGAGGACGCCTTCGAGGATCTGGCGCCCGAGCATCGCCAGGTGGTGCTGCATGGCTCCGGCGACGAGGAGATCAGCTTCACCTACGCCGCCGAGGGCGCGGGCGGCAAGAAGCGCAGCGTCAGGCGCGCGCATCCCTTCGAGGGCATCCTGCCCAATCTGCAGCGCCGCTACCGCGAGACCGACTCGTCGGCGGTGCGCGAGGAGCTGGCGCGCTTCATGTCGAACAAGTCCTGCCCGGACTGCGGCGGCTCGCGGCTGCGGCGCGAGGCGCGCCATGTGCTGCTGGTCGATGCCGACGGCCAGCCCGCGCGGGCCATCTACCAGGTCGAGCATGCGACGCTGGCCGAGTGCCAGCGCTATTTCGACGCGCTGCGGCTGCAGGGCGCCAAGGCCGAGATCGCCGACAAGGTGGTGCGCGAGATCCGCGCGCGGCTGCGCTTCCTCAACGATGTCGGCCTGAACTACCTGAGCCTGGACCGCAGCGCCGACACGCTCTCCGGCGGCGAGGCGCAGCGCATCCGCCTGGCCAGCCAGATCGGCTCAGGGCTCACGGGCGTGATGTACGTGCTCGACGAGCCGTCCATCGGCCTGCACCAGCGCGACAACGAGCGCCTGATCGGCACGCTGAAGCACCTGCGCGACCTGGGCAACTCGGTGCTGGTGGTCGAGCATGACGAGGACATGATCCGCGCCGCCGACCATGTGGTCGACATGGGGCCGGGCGCCGGCGTGCACGGCGGGCAGGTGATGGCGCAGGGCACGCCGGAGCAGGTCGCCGCCTCGCCGGACTCGCCCACCGGCCGCTATCTGGCGCAGGTGCTGCGCATCGAGGTGCCCCGGCAGCGCCGGCCCTTCCTGAAGGACGAGGACGGCGCGCCGCGCGTGCTGCGCATCCGCAACGCCCGCGGCAACAACCTCAAGGGCGTGACCGCCGAGATCCCGGTCGGGCTGATGACCTGCGTGACCGGCGTGTCCGGCTCGGGCAAGAGCACGCTGATCAACGACACCCTCTACGCCGCCGTCTCGCGCCAGCTCTACCAGAGCCACCAGGAGCCCGAGGCGCATGACGAGATCGAGGGCCTGGGCCACTTCGACAAGGTCATCAACGTCGACCAGAGCCCGATCGGGCGCACGCCGCGCTCCAATCCGGCGACCTACACCGGCCTCTTCACCCCGATCCGCGAACTCTTTGCCGAGGTGCCGACCGCACGCGAGCGCGGCTACGGCGCCGGGCGCTTCAGCTTCAACGTCGCGGGCGGGCGCTGCGAGGCCTGCCAGGGCGACGGCGTCATCAAGGTGGAGATGCACTTCCTGCCCGATGTCTACGTGCCCTGCGAGACCTGCCTGGGCAAGCGCTACAACCGCGAGACGCTGGAGGTGCTCTACAAGGGCAGGAACATCACCGAGGTGCTGGAGCTGACGGTGGAGGATGCGCGCGAGTTCTTCTCGGCGGTGCCCTCGATCGCGCGCAAGCTGCAGACGCTGATGGACGTCGGCCTGGGCTACATCCGCCTGGGCCAGTCGGCGACCACGCTGTCAGGCGGCGAGGCGCAGCGGGTGAAGCTGGCGCTGGAGCTGTCCAAGCGCGACACCGGCCGCACGCTCTACATCCTCGACGAGCCGACCACCGGTCTGCACTTCGCCGACATCGAGCTGCTGCTGCGGGTGCTGCACCAGCTCTGCGAGGCCGGCAACACGGTGGTGGTGATCGAGCACAACCTGGACGTCATCAAGACCGCCGACTGGCTGCTCGACATGGGCCCGGAGGGCGGCTCGGGCGGCGGCACGCTGCTGGCGGCCGGCACGCCCGAGGACATCGCCGCGTGCGCGGGCAGCCACACCGGGCGCTTCCTGCGGCCGCTGCTCAGCCCATCCGCACGGTGATGCGGTCGCGGCCGCCGTGCTTGGACTGGTAGAGCGCCTGGTCGGCGCGCTCGATGAACTGGCGGCCGGTCTCGCCGCGCTGCAGCGAGGTCAGTCCGATCGAGATGGTGACCTGCACCTGCAGCTCGGCGCCGGTCTTGCTGCGCGCCGGGGTGCGCAGCGTGGCGACCTTCTGGCGCAGCTGCTCGGCCACCAGCCGGGCGCTCTGCAGCTGCATGGCCGGCAGCAGCATCACGAATTCCTCGCCGCCGATGCGTGCGGCCAGCGCGTTGTCCGGCGTGCCGGCCTGCAGCGCCGCGGCGACCGTGCACAGCACCTGGTCGCCGGTGCCGTGGCCGTAGCTGTCGTTGACCCGCTTGAAGTGGTCGATGTCGAGCATCAGCAGGCAGGGCGCGTGGCTGTTCATGCCGGCGCTGGCGGCCAGCGTCATGCAGGCGGCCAGGCGCTGCTCGAAGGCGCGGCGGTTGGGCAGGCCGGTCAGCGTGTCGGTCAGGTTCTCCTGGCGCACCCGCTCGAGTTCGTCGCGCAGCTGGCCGATCTCCTGGCGGCTGTCGCCGAGCTGGCGCTGCAGGGCCTGGATGGCCGCCTGCATCTGGCGGGTGGTGGCGAGAATCTCTTCCAGGCCCGGCAGCGCCTGGCCGGCCAGACCGTCCTGGAAGCGTGACAGCGAGCTGCCGTAGGCGGCGGTCTGGTCGCCGGCGCGGGCGGCGGATTCGGCCGCCTGGCCCAGCGCGCTGCTCATGCGCTCGCTCATGCGCTGCAGCAGGGCCGGATCGGCGCTGCTGCCGATCACATGCCGGCGGTAGAGCGCCTCGGTCACCGCATCGTCGAGATGCAGGTGCTGCAGCATGTAGCGGTCGATCGCGTTGCGCAGATCGAGGTTCTCGCCGCTGGCGTAGGCATGCCAGACCGCGTAGTTGACCGGATGCATCGGCACGCTGTGCTTGCGCATGAGGTTCAGTGCGTCGCGGACGATGTCCGCCGCACGCTCGACGTTCTCGGTGTTCTTCATGGTCTTGGCGCCTCTCGCCATCCGGACGTGATGTCCCGGGGTCATCGGCGTGCGGTGCGGGCGATTTCAGCCGGAATCAGGGCGGCCGAGGCGGAAAAGCGTTACTTTTCCCGGCGATCATCGATCCGGTTCCGTGGCCCCCGCGTCTGGAGGGCCGGGATCGGTGCGTGACGCTGCCCGAGCATTCCGACCTGGGTGGCTCGCGCGCGGAGCTCGAGAATTTTCGTCCGATGAATGTCGAACCTGTCGAAGCTGTCGAACCGAAAATGAGCCGCTCCCGGCCTGACGAACTGCCGCAGGCGCCCTGGCGCGCGCAGCAGGTGCGCGGGGTGCTGCAGATCGTGCCCCGGATGACGGCCTCGCTGCTGCTGCTGACGGCGGTGGCGGCCTGGCTGTGCGCCGAGGCGCTCGGACCGGCGCTGATCCTGCCCTGGGCGGCGCTGCAGACGCTGCTGGCGCTGGTCTGGCATCTGGACATGCGCCGCCTCGATCGCCGTGACGACGAGGCGCTGCGCTCGACGCTGGCGCTGCTGCGCCTGGGCTGGCCGGTGAGCCTGTTCAGTCTGCTGCTGGCGATGCTGGCGGTGCAGGCCTTTCCCGAAATGGCCCGCGAGGGCCAGTTCCTGGTCGGCGTGATGCTGGGCGGGGCGCTGTGCGCCGGCGCCATCGAGCTGGCGGCGCTGCCGGTGCTCTCGGCGCTGTGGGCCGGCACGCTCGGTGTGGGCGCGCTGCTGGCGCTGCTGGTGGTGGGCACGCCGGTGTTCTCGGTGGCCTTCGCGCTGCTGGTGCTGATCGGGCTGCTGGTCAGCGTCTCTGTGCGCGGGGTGTCGCGCACGCTGCTGGCGCGGCTGCAGGCCCAGAGCGAGGCGGCCCGCGGCGAGCACACCATCTCGATGCTGCTGCGCGACTTCGAGACCCAGTCCGACGCCTGGACCTGGAGCGGCGACCGGGCCGGCCGGCTGTGGCAGGTGGCGCCACGCATGGCCGCCGAGCTGGGCCTGAAGGCGCCGCAGGTGCTGGTCGGGCAGGATCTGGTGCAGGTGCTGCGCAGCGGCGAGGGCGGCGCCTCGCTGGCGATGCGCCAGGGCTTTCGCGGCCGCATCGATGCCCGCATGCCGGCCGAGCTGATGGCGCTGATGGCGGCGCTGCAGTCGGGCCAGCCCTTTCGCGGCATCGAGGTGGCGGTGAGCCGGCCCGGCCGCCCGCCGAGCTGGTGGTCGATCAGCGGCGTGCCGGTGCTCGACGCGCTCGGGCTGCAGACCGGCTGGCGCGGCATCGTGCGCGATGTGACGCTGCTGCGCCAGCAGTCCGGCGAGCTCGAGCGGCTGGCGCGCACCGACACCCTGACCGGTCTGGCCAACCGCCATGTGCTGCAGCAGCGCGCCGAGGCCGCGGTGCAGGCGCTGGCCCGCCGGGCGCCGCCGGTGCCCGGTGCGGACGATGACAGCCCGCTGTCGCTGCTGCTGCTGGATCTGGACAACTTCAAGACGGTCAACGATCACTTCGGCCATCTGGTGGGCGATCTGCTGCTGCAGGAGGTGGCGCGGCGGCTGCGTGCGGTGCTCGAGGAGCGCGGTCTGGATGTGCTGGGGCCCGAGGGAGTGCTGGCCCGGCTGGGCGGCGACGAGTTCGCGCTGCTGGTCGAGCGGCCGATGCTGACGGTCGAGCGCGAGGATCTGGCGCTGGCGCTGCTGGCGGCGCTGCGCGAGCCCTGGCAGCACGAGACGCTGTGGGTGGAGATCCGCGCCAGCCTGGGCGCCGCGGCCTGGGACGGGCCGGGCACCCGCGCGGCACGGCTGCTGCAGCAGGCCGACATCGCGCTGTACGAGGCCAAGGCGGCCGGGCGCGACATGGTGCGGCTCTTCGATGCGGCGATGGGCGAGCGCATGGCCGGCCGGCATCTGGTCATCCAGGAGCTGGGTCAGGCCCTGGAGGCGGCGCGGCGCCGGCTCGCACGCGGCGGCGAGCGCCAGCCCGAGCCGTCCTGCGGCTGGCTGAGCGTGCATTACCAGCCTCAGCATGATGTCGCCGACGGCCGGCTGACCGGCTTCGAGGCGCTGCTGCGCTGGCGCCATCCGCAGCGCGGCTGGATCTCGCCGGCGGATTTCGTGCCGGTGGCCGAGGAGACCGGGCTGGTGGTCGCGCTGGGCGAGTGGGTGCTGCGCCAGGCCTGCCATGACGCGGCCCGCTGGGGCGGCGACACCAAGATCGCGGTGAATGTGTCGGGCGTGCAGTTCGCCGGACGTCATCTGGTGCGCACCGTTTCCGAGGTGCTGGCCGAGACCGGGCTGGCGCCGCGGCGCCTGGAGCTGGAGATCACCGAGACCGCGGTGCTGGCCGATCCGGCCAGCGCGCGCACCCGGATGCAGGCGCTGCGCACGCTGGGCATCCGGCTCGGGCTGGACGACTTCGGCACCGGGCATTCCTCGCTGTCGTCGCTGCGCACCTATCCGATCACGACGCTGAAGATCGACCGCAGCTTTGTCGTCGCGCTGGACGGGGGCGGGCCGCAGGCCGACCAGATCCTGCGCACCATCGTGCAGCTCGGCCAGGCGCTGGGCATGAAGACGCTGGCCGAGGGCGTCGAGACCCCGGCACAGCTGGAGGTGCTGCGCCGTCATGGCTGCGACCAGGTGCAGGGCTATCTGTTCGCTGCGGCACTGGATGTGAAGGAAGCCACACGCCGTGTGGCCGCGACGCGACCGACCGGGGAGTGGTCCTCGGTCGTTTCCGTGCCGGAATCGCGATAATCCGCGCCGCCTTGCCCGGCTCCGTTCCTGTTTTGTCTCCTGTCATTTGTCATTTTTCATTCGCTGCTCACCTGCTCCATGCCTGCTGCCGAATCCCGCTCCACGCTGATCGGCGACCGGTCCGGCTGG
Organism: Sphaerotilus sulfidivorans; assembly: GCF_013426975.1. Classification (GTDB taxonomy): domain Bacteria; phylum Pseudomonadota; class Gammaproteobacteria; order Burkholderiales; family Burkholderiaceae_C; genus Sphaerotilus; species Sphaerotilus sulfidivorans. The sequence goes on along the minus strand of NZ_JACCPY010000018.1, from coordinate 49,249 downwards.
GCTGACGCCGACGGGCTGGGGCTCGAGCAGGGGCGGCTGATGCAGGCGGTGCTGCGCATGGCGGTGATGGCGGCCGGCAGCTCGATCGGCATCGGGCTGCTGGTGCTGTGGCTGGTGCATCCGGTGATGAGCGGGGCGCAGCGCTGGATGCTGCTGTGGCCGGTCGGCCTGGCGGCGGCCGGGCTGCTGCAGCTGCTCGATGTGCTGCGCAGCCTGGGCTGGCCGCTGGCTCGGCTGGCGCAGCCGGCGGTGCGCTGGCGCCTGATCGGCCACAGCATGCTGACCGGGCTGATGTTTGCCGGCATCTCGGTCTTCATCTATCCGCAGGTCGATGCGGAGCGGCGCTATCTGCTGGGCATGATCGCCTGCGCCGCGATCCCGATCGGCGCGATGGCCGGGGCGCCGCTGCGCTGGGGCGGCATGGGCTGGACGCTGGTGACCTCGGCCGGCGTGCTGTTGGGCGTATTGCAGATCGACGGCCTGGTGCGCGATGTCTCGGTGCCGCTGACGCTGCTGATGGCTGTGCTGGTGATGGTGTCGCTGAACGCGATCGGGCGCAGCGTGCGCCACCGGCTGCAGGCCGAGGCCACCGCCCGGCGCGAGCGCCATGCGCTCGACCTGCTGCTGCGCGACTTCGAGCATCACGCCGATGACTGGCTCTGGGAGACCGATGCCCGCGGCCGGCTGAGACGCATCTCCTCGCGCATGGCGCAGGCGCTGGGCGTGAGCGATGCCCATCTGCTGATCGGCCGTGTCCTGATCGAGCTGCTGCGCGATGCCGAGGGCAGCGATCAGCTGGCCCGGCATCTGTCGGAGCCCGAACCCTTCCGGGCGCTGGCGCTGCGTCTGCCCTCGCGCCAGCTGCTGCAGACCGCCTGGCAGCACTGGACGGTCAGCGGCGTGCCGCTGCTCGATGCCGAGGCGCGCATCGTCAGCTGGCGCGGCGTGGTGCGCGATGTCACGCTGCTGCGCGAGCAGTCGCGCGAGCTGCAGCGTCTGGCCCACACCGATGTGCTGACCGGCCTGGCCAATCGCCATGTGATGCAGCGCCGCTGCGCCGAGGCGGTGGCGCGCTGCCATGTGGCGGTGGCCGGCCGTCCGGCCGAGGCGTCAGCACTGCCGCCATCGCCGATGCTGACGCTCTGCCTGCTCGATCTCGACAACTTCAAGGAGGTCAACGACACCCTGGGCCATGCGGTCGGCGATCGCCTGCTGCGCGAGGTCGCGGGCCGACTGTCAGCCTGCGTGGCGTGCTTCGGCGATCCGGCCGCGCATGTGCTGGCCCGGCTGGGCGGCGACGAGTTCGCCTTGCTGATCGACCGCCCCCACCCGGTGGCCGAGCGCGAGGCGATGGCGCAGGCCCTGCTGCAGGCGCTGCGCCCGGTCTGGCAGGACGAGCAGGCCGCCGTCGATGTGCGTGCCAGTCTGGGCGTGGCCTCCTGGGATGTGCTTCATCCCGATGCCGATCGCCTGTTCCAGGATGCCGATCTGGCGCTGTATGCCGCCAAGGCGGCCGGTCGCGATGTCGCGCGCACCTTCGACGCGCCGATGCGGGCCGAGCTGATGCGCCGCCGCGGCCTGGTCCGCGATCTGGGCCTGCTGCTGCATGCACCCACCGGCGAGCAGGCCGAGGCCGGCCGGCTGATGCTGCATTACCAGCCGCAGTTCGATCTGGCCGACGGCCGGCTCAGCGGGGCCGAGGCCCTGCTGCGCTGGCGCCATCCGGTACGGGGCTGGATCTCGCCGGCCGAGTTCGTGCCGCTGGCCGAGGAGCATGGCCTGATCGTCCCGCTGGGCGAATGGGTGCTGCACCGGGCCTGCCAGGAGGCCGCCGGCTGGCCCGAGCCGCTGCGGCTGGCGGTCAACCTCTCGGCGCTGCAGCTGCGCGGCGATGGGCTGATCGACAGCGTGCGTTCGGCGCTGGCCGGCGCCGGCCTGCCCGCCGAGCGCCTCGAGCTCGAGGTGACCGAGACGGTGCTGATGCAGGATGCCCGCCGCGCACGCGAGCAGCTGCACGCGCTGCGTCTGCTGGGCGTGTCGATCGCGCTCGACGACTTCGGCACGGGCTATTCCTCGCTGGCGCAGCTGGCCGAGCTGCCGGTCGATCTGCTCAAGATCGATCGCAGCTTCGTGGCGGCGCTGGGCGAGGCCGGACCCCGGGCGCAGCAGGCCGAGGCGATCGTGCGGCTGATCGTGCAGCTCGGTCAGGCCACCGGCATGGCCACGCTGGCCGAAGGCGTGGAAACGCCCGCGCAGCGCGAGGCGCTGCGGCTGTGCGGCTGCGAGCGACTGCAGGGCTATCTGCTGGGCCGGCCGCTCGAGTCCGGCCTGCTGCGCGAGCGCATGCGCCTGAGTTCGAGCGCCGCGCCGCTCAGTCTGCCGACCTGATCCGCGCCGGGCGGTACTCGGGCACCAGCCGTGCCAGGCGCTCGCGCACCTCGTCGTCGGGCGCGCTCGAGCGGGCGGCCGCCCAGTCGAGCAGGGTCTGCACCTCGTCGAGCGAGGTGGCCGAGGCATCCAGCCGCGCGATGCGCAGCCGATCGAAGCGGGTGGGCAGCGTCGCGTCGGCGTCGGCCAGCAGCTCCTCGAACAGCTTCTCGCCCGGGCGCAGGCCGCTGAAGGCGATCGGGATCTCGGCCAGCGTGTGACCGCTCAGGCGGATCAGGTCGCGCGCCAGATCGACGATCTTCACCGGCTCGCCCATGTCGAGCACGAAGACCTGGCCGCCCTCGCCGATGGCGCCGGCCTGCACCACCAGCCGCGCCGCCTCGGGAATCGTCATGAAGAAGCGGGTGATGTCCGGGTGCGTCACCGTGACCGGGCCGCCGCGGGCGATCTGCTCCTTGAACTTCGGGATCACGCTGCCCGACGAGCCCAGCACGTTGCCGAAGCGCACCGCCATGAAGCGCGTGCGCCCGCCGCCGGCGGCCATCTGCGCGGCCAGCCGCGAGATCACCATCTCGGCGGCGCGCTTGGTCGCGCCCATCACGTTGGTCGGGTTGACCGCCTTGTCGGTCGAGATCAGCACGAAGCGCTCGACGCCGGCGGCCGCCGCCGCGCTGGCCGCGCGCCAGGTGCCCAGCGTGTTGTTGCGCAGCGCGGAGAAGGCGTTGTCCTCCTCCATCAGCGGCACGTGCTTGTAGGCCGCGGCGTGGAAGACCACCTGCGGGCGCAGGCGCGCGAAGGTGGCGCCCAGGTGCTCGGGGTCGCGCACGTCGCCGACCAGCCGCACCAGCGGGATGTGCGGGAAGTGCTCGCCCAGCTCCTGCTCGATGCGGTAGAGCGCGAACTCGCTCAGCTCGTAGAGCACCAGCTTGAGCGGCCCGTAGCGCGCCACCTGCCGGCACAGCTCCGAGCCGATCGAGCCGCCCGCGCCGGTGATCAGCACCACCTTGCCCGACAGGCATTCGCTGATGCCGCCCTCGTCGAGCTGCACCGGCGCGCGGCCGAGCAGGTCGTCGGGCTCGATGTCGCGCACCTGCGCCACGGCCTGGCCCTCGCGCAGCTCGGCGGCGGTGGGCACCGTCACCACCGGCAGGCCGGTCGCGGCGGCCAGATCGAGCGCGCGGCGGCGCTGCGCCGCCGAGGCCGAAGGCATCGCCACGATCAGGTGGGTGATGCCGTGCACCTCGGCCCAGCGCGGCGCGCTCGCCAGCTCGCCCAGCACCGGCACGCCGCCGATGCGTGCGCCCAGCTTGCGCGGGTTGTCGTCGAGCAGGCCGACCACCACCCAGCCGTGGTGCTGGATGCCGGCGATCAGCAGCTTGGCGGCGTCGCCGGCGCCCAGCACGAGGGCGCGGCGCGTCTCGTGCATCGAGCCGGACAGGCGCCCGCGCATGTGCTCGTAGAGCATGCGGTAGCCGATGCGCACCATCGCCAGCCCCATCAGGCTGACGACCGGATGCAGCGCCAGCACCGCGCGCGGCACCTGCACCAGCTGCGCCATCAGCACGCCCACCGCGCCGAGCAGCCCGGCGATCGCGCAGGCGAAGGTCAGCCGCTGCACCTCGCCGAAGCCGGAGAAGCGCCACATGCCCTTGGGCACCTTCAGCGCCGCGAACACCGCCACGTACAGCGTCAGCAGCCCGGCCAGCACCCAGCCGTCGTAGGAGGGCCGCGCGCTCCACCCGCGCTCGAAGCCGAGGCGGAACAGGTAGGTGATGTTCCAGCATGCGGCGATGACCGCGGCGTCGATGGCCAGGGCCAGCGGCTCGCGGTGCGGCCGGATGCGGGTCAGCAGGGTGTCGAGGGTGTGCCAGCTCATCGTTCGAGGATCGCGCGCAGCGTGCGCAGGATCAGCCTCAGGTCGGTCAGCACGCCCGCCTCGTCGACGTAGCGTGCCTGCAATGCCAGCTTGGCCGGCAGGACCACCTCGCGGTAGGTGCGCTCCGGGTCGGTGCTGCGTGCCAGCAGCGTGCTCTCGTCGCGGTACTCGATCGAGGCGAAGTCGGTGATGCCGGGGCGCACCGACAGCACCTTCTCGCGCAGCCCGGCCGGATAGAGCGCCACATAGCGCGGCACCTCGGGCCGCGGGCCGACCAGGCTCATCGTGCCCTCGAGCACATCGATCAGCTGCGCCAGCTCGTCGAGCTTGGTGCGGCGCAGCAGCGCGCCGACGCGGGTGATGCGCGCATCCTGGCCCACGGTGAGCTGCGGGCCGCGGTCCTGCGGCGCGTGCGTCATCGTGCGGAACTTGTGGATGCGGAACTCGCGCCCGTGGCGGCCGACCCGCACCTGGCGGAAGAAGACCGGCCCGGGCGAGTCCAGCCGGATCGCCAGCGCGATCGCCAGCAGCACCGGCGAGAGCACGATCAGGCCGCAGCCGGCCAGCAGCAGGTCGAGCAGGCGCTTGGCCATGTCGTGCGCAGACCGCCCGGCGCTCAGCGCGCCAGCACGCCGCGCAGCACCGCGGCGACCCGCTCGGCGTCGGCCAGCGTCATGCGCGAATACAGCGGCAGGCTGAAGGTGGCCAGGTAGGCCTTCTGGCTGTGCGGGAAGTCCTCGGCGCGCAGGTCGTAGCGCTCGCGCCAGTAGGGCTGCTGGTGCAGCGGGATGTAGTGCACGCTGCTGCCGATGCCGGCGGCGAACAGCGCCTCGATCACCGCGTCGCGCCCGACCGGCGCGTCCTCGCGCAGGCGCAGCACGTAGATGTGCCAGGAATGCAGGTCGCCGCCAGCGGGCTGCGGCGGCAGGACGAGCGGCAGGTCGGCCAGCAGCGCGTCGTAGTGCGCGGCGATGCGGGCGCGTGCGTCGCGGAACTCGCGTGCCCGCCTGAGCTGATGGATGCCCAGCGCCGCGGCGATGTCGGTCAGGTTGTACTTGAAGCCGGGCGCGACGATCTCGTAGTACCAGCTCGGCACCTTGGCGGTGAAGCGGTCGAAGGCGTCGCGGTTGATGCCGTGCAGACGCATCACCTTCATGCGCGCGGCAAGCTGCGCATCGCGCGTGACCGCCATGCCGCCCTCGCCGGTGGTGATGGTCTTGTTGGCGTAGAAGCTGAAGACGGTGACATCGCTGGCCAGCGTGCCGATCATCTGGCCGGCGTGCGTGGTGGGCAGCGCGTGCGCGGCGTCCTCGACCACCTTCAGGCCGTGGCGGCGCGCGATCGCCAGGATCTCGCCCATCTCGGCGGCGCGGCCGGCGAAGTGCACCGGCACGATCGCCCGGGTGCGCGGGGTGATGGCGGCTTCGATGGCGGCCGGGTCGATGCACAGCGTGGCCGGGTCGATGTCGACCAGGCGCACGTCGGCGCCCAGATAGCGCGCCACCTCCGCGCTGGCGGTGAAGGTGTGCGTGGTGGTGATGACCTCGTCGCCGGGGCCGACGCCGACAGCCTCGAGCGCCAGGTGCAGCCCGGCGGTGGCCGAGTTGACCGCGATCGCCTCCAGGCCCGGCACCGGGGCGTCACCGCCCAGGAAGGCGGCGAAGTCCTGCTCGAAGCGGCGCGCCTTCGGGCCGGTGGTCACCCAGCCGTGGCGCAGCGTGTCGACCACCTCGGCGATCTCGTCCTCGCCGATCTCGGGCAGCGCGAAGGGCAGGAAGGGCAGTGGGGTCGGATCGGACGGGGCGGTGGGCGAGGACATCGGCGGCAGGGTTTCGGGGGATGCGGCGGGAACCGCCGATGCTAATGCAGTTCCGAACGGTGATAAGTTCGCGGTCCATGGCCGACTTCAATCCCTGCCAGAGCTGCGGCGCCTGCTGCGCCCATTTTCGCGTGTCCTTCTACTGGGCCGAGGCCGAGTCCCTCGGCCTGCCCGAGGCACTGACCGAAGCGATCAATCCCTGGATGAGCTGCATGAAGGGCACCGGCCAGCGCGCCGGCGTGCGCTGCGTCGCGCTGGCCGGCGAGATCGGGCGCGAGGTCGGCTGCACCATCTACCCGCAGAGACCCTCGCCCTGCCACGAGCTGCAGCCCGGCGAGGAGCGCTGCCTGAGGGCGCGTGCGGCGCACGGGCTGCCGGCGCTTTCCGGGAAGATGTCCTTGACCTGACGCGTGAGCGCCACGTCGCGCGGGCCGGGTACGCAGGCGCACCTGGCGGCTTTTCCATTTCCGCCGAGGCGCGGCATGATCCGCGCTGCTCGCTCCGCCCCGCGCCTGCTCCGTGATGACTTCCGCCGCCTCCGTCCCGCTTCCTGACGCCTCTGCTGCCCCTGCAGCCCATGCCGCGCCTGCCCCCGACTCCGGCCTGTGGGCGCTGCTGGCGATGGCGGCGCTGCACGGCATCGCCGCCGACGAGGCGCAGCTGCGTCACCAGCATGGCCGCGAGCCCTTCGACCTGCAGCGCCTGCTGCTGGCGGCGCAGCAGCTCGGGCTGAACGCGCGCTCGGTGCGTCAGGATCCGCGTCGGCTGGCGCGCGCGCCGCTGCCGGCGGTGGCGCGCGATGCGGCCGGGCGCTTCTTCGTCGTCGCGCGCATCGAGGGCGCGGCCGCGCTGCCGGCCGGCGCCGAGCTGCCGGGCAGCACCCGGGTGCTGATCCAGCGCGCGGGCGAGCCGCCGGCGGTCATCGCGCTCGAGGAGCTGCTGCGCCTCTGGACTGGCGAGCTGATCCTGTTCACCAGCAAGGCGAGCTTTTCCGGCGCGATGGCGAAGTTCGACTTCACCTGGTTCATTCCGGCGGTGGTCAAGTACCGCCGGCTGCTGGCGGAAATCCTGCTGATCTCGCTGGTGCTGCAGCTCATCGGCCTGGCCACGCCGCTGTTCTTCCAGGTGGTGATGGACAAGGTGCTGGTCAACCATGCGATGCAGACGCTCAACGTCATCGCCATCGGCCTGATCTGCGCGATGGTGTTCGAGGCGCTGCTGTCGGGCATCCGCACCTGGGTGTTCGCGCACACCAGCAGCAAGATCGACGTCGAGCTGGGCGCGCGGCTGTTTCGCCATCTGCTGAACCTGCCGCTGGCGTATTTCCAGTCGCGCCGTGTCGGCGACTCGGTGGCGCGCATCCGCGAGCTCGAGAGCATCCGCAGCTTCCTGACCGGCAATGTCATGACGCTGGTGCTGGACCTGCTGTTCTCCTTCGTCTTCCTGGGCGTGATGCTCGGGTACAGCGTGACGCTGACGCTGGTGGTGCTGGCCTCGATCCCGGTCTACGTGCTGCTGTCGCTGGTGTTCACGCCGGTCATCCGCCGCCGCCTGGAGGACAAGTTCAACAAGGGCGCGGAAAACCAGTCCTTCCTGGTCGAGACGATCAGCGGCATCGACACCGTCAAGTCGATGGCGGTGGAGCCGCGCTGGATCCAGAAGTGGGACCAGCAGCTCGCCGCCTATGTCTCGTCGGGTCTGGCGGTGACCAATGTGACCACGGTGGCCGGCGGCGGCGTCGCGCTGACCAGCAAGCTGGTGACCGCGGCGATCATGTGGATCGGCGCCACGCTGGTGATCGACAAGCAGCTCACGGTGGGCGAGCTGGTGGCCTTCAACATGCTCGCCGGCCAGGTGTCGAGCCCGATCCTGCGGCTGGCGCAGCTCTGGAACGACTTCCAGCAGGTCGGCATCTCGATGAGCCGGCTGGGCGACATCCTCAACACGCACCCCGAGGTCGCCGGCCAGAAGACCCGGCTGCCGCGGCTGCAGGGTGCGATCGAGTTCGACCAGGTCTCCTTCCGCTACCGCCCCGACGCCGCCGACGTGCTGCGTCAGGTGTCGCTGCGGGTGCGCCCGGGCGAGGTGATCGGCATCGTCGGGCGTTCCGGCTCGGGCAAGAGCACGCTGACCCGGCTGGTGCAGCGCCTCTATGTGCCCGACCGCGGCCGGGTGCTGGTCGACGGCCAGGACCTGGCGGTCATCGACACGCCCAGCCTGCGCCAGCAGATCGGCGTGGTGCTGCAGGAGAACACGCTGTTCAACCGCTCGGTGCGCGACAACATCGCCTTGAGCCACCCGGCCGCGCCGATCGAGCTGGTGATGCAGGCGGCGAAGCTGGCCGGCGCGCACGAGTTCATCTGCGAGCTGCCCGAGGGCTACGACACGGTCGTCGGCGAGCATGGCACCGGCCTGTCGGGCGGGCAGCGCCAGCGCATCGCCATCGCACGCGCGCTGATCACCAACCCGCGCATCCTGATCTTCGACGAGGCCACCAGCGCGCTCGACTACGAGAGCGAGAAGATCATTCACGACAACATGCGCCTGATCTGCCAGGGCCGCACCGTGCTGATCATCGCGCACCGGCTCTCGGCGGTGCGTGGCGCCAACCGCATCGTGGTGATGGAGCGCGGCCAGATCGCCGAGGTCGGCAGCCATGAGGAACTGCTGCGCAATCCGCGCGGCATCTACACCCATCTGCACGGCTTGCAGCACGGAGGTGCGGCATGAACCTGCGCCACCGTCTGCAGGCCTGGGGCGAGCTGCTCGGCCGCTACCGCCGCGCCTGGTCGCACGCCTGGTCGCACCGCCGCGAGCTCACGCCGCCGGCGCACACCGCCGAGGAGGCCGAATTCCTGCCCGCGGCGCTGTCGCTGCAGGCGCGGCCGGTCTCGCCCTCCGGGCGCTGGACCGCGCGGCTGCTGATGCTGCTGGTGCTGGCGCTGCTGGCCTGGTCGGTGATCGGGCGCATCGACATCGTCGTCAATGCCCAGGGCCGGATCGTGCCGCGTGGCCAGACCAAGACGCTGGCGGCGGTCGAGACCGCGCGCGTGCATGCGCTGCACGTCGAGGAGGGCCGGGTGGTGAAGGCCGGCGATCTGCTGGTCGAGCTCGACACCCGCCTGAGCGACAGCGAGGGCCGGCGCGCCGCGCAGGCGCTGGCCCAGGCGCTGCTGCAGGTCGAGCGGGCCGGCGCGCTGCTGGCGGCGCTCGACGGCCGGGGCGACGCGGCGCCTCGGCTGGCCGCGCTGCCGGATGTCGATGCCGTGCAGCACCGCCTGGCCGAGCAGCATCTGCAGGACCAGTGGCGCGAGTACCGCAGCCGGCTGGCGCGGCTCGAGGCCGATGCCGGCCGCCTGGCCCAGGCGCTGCCGCTGGCCGAGCAGCGTGCCCGCGACCATGCCGAGCTGCTGCACAGCGGCGATGTCTCGCGCCATGCCTGGATGGAGCGCGAGCAGGCCCGGGTGGAGATCGCCGGCCAGCTGGCGGTCATCCGCGCGCAGCAGCATGCGCTGACCGCCGAGATGCGCCGCGCCGCGCAGGACAGCCGGGTCGAGGGCCAGCGCCAGGTCGACGCCGCGCGCTCCGAGCTGGACCGGGCGCGCACCCAGGGCGAGCTGCTGCGTCTGGTGGCGCCGGTCGACGGCACGGTGCAGCAGCTGGCGGTGCACACCGTCGGCAGTGCGGTGCCGGCGGCGCAGCCGCTGATGCAGATCGTGCCGACCCAGGCCCAGGTCGAGATGGAGGTGCGCGTCGAGAACCGCGACATCGGCTTCGTGCGCGAGGGCCAGCCGGCGCAGGTCAAGATCGACGCCTTCCCGTACACCAAGTACGGCACCGTGCCGGCGGTGGTCGCGCAGGTCTCGCGCGATGCGGTGCAGGACGAGAAGCGCGGCCCGGTCTATGCGGTGCGCATCACGCTGGCGCAGCCGGTGCTGCAGGTCGACGGCCGGGCGGTGCCGCTGACGCCCGGCCTGAGCGGCAGCGCCGAGATCCGCACCGGCGACCGGCGCCTGATCGAATATGTGCTGTCGCCGCTGCTGCAGCAGGGTCGGGAGAGCCTGCGTGAGCGCTGAGCCGATCCGCCGGCCCCGTCATCGGGCCCCGCTCGTGGCCGCCGCCCTGCTGCAGGGCGCTCTGGCGGTGCTGCCGGGCGCCGCGTGGTCTGCCGCCTCCCTCGAGCCGCCCGACCTGCTGCGCGTCGCGCCCGGACCCTCGGTGCCCGATCTGCTGCACGATCCGCTGCAGGTGCCGATGCTTGCCGGGCCGATGGCCGTGCCGCCGCCGGTCTGCGCCGAGCCGTTCGAGGGCGCGCCGCCGCTGTCGCTGGCCGATGCGCTGGCGCTGGCGCTGTGCCGGCATCCCCAGCTGGCCCAGGCCCAGGCCGAGATCGAGGCCCAGGCGGCCGCGTTGGGCGAGGCCCATGCCGCCTTCTGGCCGCGGCTGCAGGCGAGCGTGTCGCGGCAGTCGACCACCACGCTGTCCACCCGCAGCGGCCAGTCGGTCGACCAGGCCAGCACCGCACGCAGCCTGGCGCTGAACTGGCGGCTGTTCGACTTCGGCACCCGCGCCGGTGCCCGCGACGGGGCGCAGCGGCTGCTGGCCGCCGCCGGTGCGGCCCGCGATGCGCTGGTGCAGCGGCTGATGGCGGCGCTGGTCTCGGCCTATTTCGAGGCGATCACCGCGCAGGCGATGGTGACGATGCGCGAGCAGGCCAGAGCGCAGGCGCGAGAGGCGCTCGACACCGCGCAGCGGCGCGAACGCCACGGCCTGGTGGCCGGCAGCGATGTGCTGCAGGCCCGCGCCCAGCTGGCCCGGGCGCAGCTCGCGCTGGAGCGCGCGAGCGGCGAGGCGCAGCGCGCGCAGCTCACGCTCTCCAGCCTGATGGGGCTGGCCGACGGCACGCCGCTGCGCCTGCCCGCACAGCTCGACCCCGCTCAGGACGAGGAGACCGAGGACCTGTCGCGCTGGCTCGACGAGGCGCGGGCGCGCCATCCGTCGATCCTGGCGGCGCAGGCGCGGCTGCAGATCGCCCGGCTGCGGGTCGGCAGCGTGCGCGCCGAAGGGCTGCCGACGCTGGACGCCAGTGCCGCCCGCCATGTCGACGGTCAGCCCGACCAGGGGCTCTATGCCAGCGGCAGCCGCGTGACCACCTACGGCCTGCGGCTGACGCTGCCGCTGTTCGACGGCTTCGGCCACACCTACCGCATCCGCGGCGCACAGGCGCAGCTCGCGCAGAGCGAGGCCCAGCTCGAGCAGGCGCGCCAGCAGGTCGCGCTCGAGGTGCTGCGCGCCCATGCCGACGCGCTCTCCGCCCGGCGCACCCTGCCGGCCGCCGCTGAGCTGGCGCAGGCCGCCGAGGCCGCCAGCGCCAGCGCCGCGCGCCGCTACGACAAGGGCGTGGCCGACATTTCCGAGCTGCTCTCCAGCCAGTCGCTGCTGGCCGAGGCCCGGCTCGAGCAGGTGCGCGCGCTGGCCGGCTGGCATGCGGCACGGCTGCGGCTGCTGGCCGCGGCCGGGGTGATGCAGCAGGTGGAGGCGCCGGCCGGCGCCGTCACCGTGCGTTGACGGGCGCGCTGACGGGTGTGCTGACCGGCTTGCCGATCCACGCCAGCACATGCGTGCGCAGCGGCGGCAGCATGTTCAGCAGCGGATAGAGCGACGGCGACAGGCGGCAGGCCGCGCGTGCCAGCGGCGGAGCCAGCGTCAGGCGTTGCGCCTCGATGCGGCCGTGCGGAAAGAGCGCCCGCATCCGCGCCAGCGGCACGCCGCGCACATCGCGGTTGCGCGGGTTGTTCCAGGTGAAGTCGTACCAGAGCACCGCGCCGCCGGGCCGCACCCAGCGCCACATCGTGTCGGCCAGGCGCTGCTGGAAGGCATCGTCCAGCAGCGAGGAGAAGACGGTCGACTGCAGCACCAGGTCGGCGCCGGCCTCGGGCAGCGGCGCGGCGCAGGCGTCGCCCAGATGCAGCGTCACGCCGGCGGGCAGCACCGCGCGGGCCTCGGCATGACGCTCGGCCAGCAGCTCGATGCCGCACAGATGCTCGGGGCGGAAGCCGGCGCGCAGCAGCTCCAGCAGATTGCCGCCGGCACCGCAGCCGACCTCCACCACCCGCCGCTGCGCCAGGTCATGCCAGCCATGGCGGGAGAACAGGCCGAGCATCGCGCGCTGGCGCTCCTGCACCGTCTGCCAGACATCGGGCTGCAGCAGGCTGTAGCGGTCGGCCAGCCCGGCGGCGGCCCGGCGGGCGTAGCGCTGCTCGATGCGGGCGGTCTCGTCGTCGCTGGAAGGAGGGTGGGCCATGGGCGGAGATGCTGCCACGGCCAGGGGGCGCTCGACCAGCCCGCAGACCCGGATGTCCCCGGGCTCAGCGATCCGGCAGCAGCAGGCCCAGCACCATCCTGGGCATCAGCTGGGCCTGTCCGAGCAGGGTCCGGGCGGCTTCGGTCTGCACCTGATGGCGCATCCGGTCGGACAGCTCGGCGGCGATGTCGGCGTCGACGATGCGGCTCCGCGCGGACCGGGCCGCCTCGTCGGCGTCGCCGAGCTGCTCGAGGGTGCGCTCGAGCCGGCTGGCGCTGGCGCCCAGCCGGCCGCGGTGGCCGCCGACCCGGTCGATCGCCCGGTCGATCAGGGCCAGGCTGGCCTGCGCTCCGTCCTGCGTGCCGATGCCGCTGCCGGTCAGGCCGAGCGCAGCACTGTCCGAGGGGAGATGATCCAGCGACAGCATCGTCGGAGCGCTGCCCGAGTCGGCCTGCAGGACCACCTCCGAGCCACGGGCACCGCTCGACACCAGGGTGCTGCCGTCCTCGGCCTCGATCCACGAGGCCTGCGCGATGAAGCTGCCGGAGCCGACCACCATCACCAGCAGCGGCTGGGTGGTCTCGTCGATCGTCATGGCCTCGTAGCGGTAGCTGTCGTTGACCCTGCCGTCGTTGACGCCGCCGTCGTGCTGATCGCCGTCACCGCTGTAGCTGAGGGTCATGCCGGCGAACTGGCTGACCAGCGGCAGCGCGTTGGACGTGACCAGCAGCGGATCGGCAAAGCCGGTGCGCCCGTCGAGCAGCACGCTGTCGTCGTAGGTGGCGCCGTCCGCGAAGCCGAGGTCCGGCTGCATCACCGCCCGGGTCAGCGTCTGCGCATCCTCGATGCCGTTGGCTCGCCAGCCGCTGTCTCCGGGGCCGGTCCCCAGCAGCTGCTGGCCTTGTGTCGTGAAGACCTGAATGTCGTCGTCGGCGCCCAGGGCATCGATCTCCAGGCGCACGTTGCGCATGCCGGCCGGAATGTAGGCGATCGGGCGGATGCCCGAGCTCATCGCCACGCCCTGATCCAGCGCGGAGAAGGCTTCGCTGAGGTAGGGCGTGTGTCCCGATGCGCGCTGCGACTGCAGCAGGCTGGTGCCGAACAGCCGCGCGCCATCGGCGATCGCGTCGACCTGCGCCAGCAGGGCCTGGTATTCCTGCTGCAGGTTCGCGCGGTCCGCATCGCCGAGCGTTCCGTTGCCGGACTCGAGCGCGAGCTCGCGGGCGCGCTGCAGCGTCTCGCTGATGCGCTCCAGACCGAGGTCGGCCTGCTGGACCTGGCCGATGGCATCGTTCAGGCCGCGGCCGATCACGCCGTGCGCGCGGATCGTCGCGCTCATGCGCTCGGAGATCGCCAGACCGGCCGGATCGTCGGCGGCCTGCTGCACGCGCAGGCCCGAAGACAGCCGCGCGACTGCGCGTGCCGCCATGCCGTCCGGCTGCGACAGGCGGCTCATGCCCGCCTGCGCGACCGACATCGTCGCGAAGAGACTCGCCATCATCATTCCGGCCTGGCTCTTGCGAGCCGGCCGCCACCCTGGACCGTCAACGGTTGTGTTGTCTTCTGCAGGGATGATGCTAGGACGGCATGCCCGCCCGCCAGGACCGGATCTGAAGCCGGTTCAGTTCACTGATTCCGCTCAGTTCCTCGAAGATGGCAAAGCTGAAACCGCGTCGATGAAGCGCCGGGCCAGCACCGGATAGGTGTGGTTCGCCATCACGAAGGCGCGGCCGCGCTCGCCCATGGCGCGGCGCTCGGCCGCGGGCAGCGCGGCGAGCCGGCGCAGTCCCTCGGCCACCGCGTCCGGTGACTCCGGCGCCACCGTCAGGCCGCAGCCGGCCTCCGCGACCGGGTCGTTGCCGGCCTCGACCGAATGCAGCACCGCGCAGCCGGCCATCATGTAGTCCATCAGCTTGTTCGGCGCGATGCCGAAGCGGTAGATGGGCACGCGCTGCCAGCCGATGTAGGCGATGTCGATGCCGGCCAGGAAGCTCGGGATCTGGCGCTTGGGGATCGGCGCGAGCATCGTGACGCTGGCCTCCAGGCCCTCGGTGCGCACCCGCTCGGCCAGGCGATCGCGCTCGTGGCCGCCGCCGACCATCACGAAGGCGATCGCGGCACCGGCGTCGCGCAGCCGCTTGGCCGCGTCCAGCAGCGTGTCGAGCGCGTTGGGCAGGCCCATCGAGCCGGCGTAGCCCACCACCGTGCGCCCGGCGGCCCGCGCCGCCGCGACCGCGCCGGCGACATCCTCGCGCAGCGGCTCGGGCTCGCCGTCCCACTCGTCGAGCGTGATGCCGTTGGGCACGATGTGCAGCTTGCGCAGGTCCAGGCCGCGCCCGGCCATGTGCTCGTGCACCTTCGGCAGCATCGACACGACCACGTCGGCGTCGCGGTAGGCATCGTCCTCGGCCTTCTGGCACATCAGGATGAAGGGATGGCGCGGCGACATGCCGCCCAGCTCGATCGGCGACAGCGGCCAGAGGTCGTGTACCTCGAAGACCAGCTTCGCGCCGGCCAGCCGGGCCAGGCGGCGCGCCACCCAGATGTCCATCGGATAGGTGCTCGAGGCGATCACCACGTCGGGGCGGAAATGCCGGGCGATGCCCGGCGCGGCGCGCCAGACCTGGCTCAGGAAGGCCCAGATGTTCTTGACCCGGCCCAGGCCGTTGCCCTGGTAGGGCGGGCCGGGAAACCACAGGTAGTCGATGCCGTCGATGTCCTGGTGCTCGGGCTGCTCGACCGGGCGGCCTCGGGGCGTGGGCGCGGTGGCGCGCACATGCGAGGTCGCGCAGGCCACCATCTGCACCCGGTGGCCCAGGCGCACCCATTCGCGTGCGAGATAGTAGGGACGGAATTCCATGCCGAGCGCGGGCGCGCCGGCATAGTGGTTCAGGTAGAGAAGATTCATCGGGCTCCGGGGACGGCGGCTCACATCAGCTCGGCCATGCGGTCGAGCAGGCCGACCACCGCCGGCGCGAACTGGCCGTGCAGCCGCACCCACTCGTGATTGTCGCGGCCGATCTCCAGCGCCTGCGGCAGCAGCGGCGCGAGCTGCATCGGCAGGTTCATCAGCTCGATCGGGGTGTCGGTCAGGATCAGGCCGTTGTGGCCGGAGCGCACCAGCTCGTGGTTGGCCGGCAGGTCCGACAGGATCGGAATGCAGCCGCTGGCCATCGCCTCCAGCACCGACACCGCCACCGAGTCGCTCGAGGGCAGGCTGAGGTACCACTGCGCCTGCTCGTAGTGGCGCTGCTGCGTCGCCGCATCCAGCCGGCCGACGAACGCCACATGGCGCGACAGGCCCAGCTCGGCCACGCGCGCCTCGAGCGCGCCGCGCAGCGAGCCGTCGTTGGCCACCGTCAGCCGCGCCTCGGGGAAGGCGCTGGCCAGGGTCGCGAAGGCGGAGATCACCCGCTCCGGGCGGTAGATCGGCTCCAGGCCGCGGTTGGCGAAGAAGGTCCACGGCGCCTTGCGCACCGGCACCGGCGGCATGCGCTCCAGGCCGAAGGGAAAGACCTGCACCTCGGCGGCGCCGAGCTGGCGCATCTGCGCGGCCATGTGCTCGGAGTCGCTGGTGGTCAGCGTGCTGGCGCGCAGCACCTGCGAGGTGATCCAGCGGTAGTGCGGCCCGCGCTGCGGCGTCACCAGGATGTCGCTGCCCCAGGCCGAGGCGCAGATCTGCCCGCGCAGCTTCCAGCCCTTCTTCGCCGCCACCGTCAGCGTGCCGTGCGAGGTCAGGTAGTGCGGGTGCAGCCAGTCGGCGTCGACCTGCTGCAGCCAGCGGCCCAGCTCGGGCAGCCGGCGCAGCACGCCGACGTTGCCGCCGCCGTGGCGGGTGTCCTCGCCGAGCGCGAAGCGGCAGCGCTCGGGCACCAGCGCGTCGAAGCCCGGCGCGAAGCCGCGGCTGGAGGCCACCCACAGGTCGACCTGCGGCGCCAGCGCGCGCGCCCATTTCAGCAGGTGCGGGCTCTCGGCGTCGCCGATCAGCACATGGCGCCAGCGGCCGTAGGCAGGCGGGTCGGTCTCTGGCAGGGCTTCGGGAAGGTCGCGGATCAGTCGTCGGGCCATGTCAGCGGCGGTGTGTGTCGTCGTCAGCCGGGCCGGGCGCCGGTGCGGCGGTCCAGGCGGCGTGATGCTCCCTGCATTGCGGATGTCGTTGCAGCAGTGTCTCATCCCCGTCGCGGCTGTCGCCGACCACTTGCGCCGGGCTGCCCTCCAGGACCGCGAAATCCGGAAACGAACCCCTCACCCGGGTGCCGGCGCGCACCACGCTGCCGCGGCCGATCCGGCTGCCTGCCTCGATGACGCAGTGCGGACCGATGTAGCTCCAGGCGCCGATCTCCACCGGCGCGGCGATCCAGCCCGGGCGCTCGCCCGGTCCGGCCCAGGTCGCGAAGGCGGGCCCGAGCAGGCGCAGGCTGCGGTGCGAGCTGTGGGTGACGATGGCGCAGTGGCTGGTGATCTGCACCCCGTCGCCGATCGTCACGCCGGCGCCGGCCTCGATCAGGTTGAAGTGGCCGATGAAGACATGGTCGCCCAGGCGCAGACCGTGCTCGTGCTCGATGCAGGTCGACGGCGCGATGCGGGTGTGCGGCAGGTCGCGCCCGTGCGAGCGTTCGCCGAACAGCATGCGGAACCGCAGCGGCCACAGCAGGCGGCGGCGCCAGCGGTTGAGGGCAGCGCGCAGCGCCAGGGTGTTCATCGCGGGGTCTCCGCAACCGGCCAGGTGGCCAGCCGCCAGAAGTAGAAGCCGAAGTAGAGCAGCATCGCCAGCGACACCGCCTGGCCGGCGCCCTGCAGCCCGCCCAGATGCAGCCCGAGCGCCAGCGCGCCGACGAAGGCGATCTGCCCGACCAGCGCCAGGCGCAGCGCCCAGCCCTGGGCCTGCCAGGCCATGGTCACCACCGCCAGCGGCGCGGCGACGAAG
Organism: Sphaerotilus sulfidivorans; assembly: GCF_013426975.1. Lineage (GTDB taxonomy): Bacteria > Pseudomonadota > Gammaproteobacteria > Burkholderiales > Burkholderiaceae_C > Sphaerotilus > Sphaerotilus sulfidivorans. The sequence goes on along the minus strand of NZ_JACCPY010000018.1, from coordinate 31,935 downwards.
TGCACGCCGATGTAGGGCGCCAGCACCGCCGCCAGCTCGCCGGCCGGACGCCATTGCGCGCCGAAGAACCAGCCGAACAGCGCCGGTGCGAGCAGATGCAGCGCCAGCGCCAGCGCGGCGCCACCGGCCAGCAGCACCGCCATCACCCGGCGCACCATCGTGCGGGCCGCCGGCGTGCTGCCGCCGGCGGCGACCAGCTTCGGATAGAGCGCCTGCGACACCGCGCCGCCCACCAGCGTGGCCGGCGCCTTCAGATAGCGCAGCGACAGCGCCCAGAAGCCGGCCGCCGCCGGCCCGAGCTGGGCGGCGATCAGCGCCACCGCCAGCGTGTCCTGCAGCGCGCCGGCGAAGGCATGCGGGGTGTTGAGCAGCGGGAACTCGCGGTGCCGGCGCGCCATCTCGCGCTCCAGTGCGCGCTCGGGCGCCGGGGTGTGGCGCAGTCCGCCCAGCGGCAGCCGCAGCAGCGCGATCGCGCCCGCCACCGCGGCGATGCTGCCGGTGATCAGCCCGCCCACGCCCCAGTGCAGCCAGCCCAGCAGCAGCTGCACCAGCGTCGTGCCGGTGTGCTGGCTGAAGCGCGCCGCGGCCATGTCGGCGAAGCGCTGCTCGCGCGTCGCCCAGAGCGTGGCCAGCGAGGCCAGGCTGGCGCTGGCCACCGCCGCCGGCAGCGCCAGCCAGCCCAGCTCGGCCTGATGCCAGGCGGCCAGCGCGCCGCCGGGCACGCACAGCAGCGTCAGCGCCATCAGCAGGCGCAAGCACAGCCGGCGCAGCGCCTGGGCCTCGGCCTCGTCACGGGCCAGCGGCAGCGCGAATTCGTAGCGGCCGCAGCCCAGCACCGCCAGATTGGTCGCCACCGAGGCAAAGAGCTGGAAGCGGCCGAACTCCTCCGGGCTGTAGAGCCGCGTCAGCAGCGGGCCCAGCAGCAGCGGGATGGCCTGGGCCGCGGCGCTGCCCAGCAGCAGCAGCAGGCTGGCGCGCAGCAGTCCGGCCGGGACCCGACCGGCCGGCGGCGCGGAAGACTCGCTCATCTCGGACCGGCTCAGGCGTCCGCGGCCAGCCCGGCCAGCGCTTCGGCCAGCGCCGCGACGACGCGGTCCTGGTCGGCCTCGGTCAGGTCCGGGCTCATCGGCAGACTCATCACGCGGGCGGCGGCGTCCAGGCTGCCGGGGCAGCAGTCCGGGCAGCAGCCGGCGGCATAGGCCGCCTGGTGGTGCAGCGGCTTCGGGTAGTGCACGGCGGTCGGGATGCCGGCGGCCTGCAGCGCCGCCTGCACCTTGGCCCGCTCCGGCACGAACACGGTGTACTGGCCCCAGACGCAGTCGCGGTCCGGCCGCACGGTCAGCAGGCCGAAGCCGGGATGCTGCGCGGCCAGCGGCGCCAGCAGCGCGTGGTAGCGCGCGCCCAGCTCGCGCCGGCGCTGCAGTTCCCACTCGAAGCGCGGCAGCTTGGCCAGCACGACCGCGCACTGGATCGTGTCCATGCGTCCGCCCACGCCGACGCGGGTGTGCGTGTAGCGCGCGCTCTGGCCGTGCACCCGGATCTCGCGCGCGGCCTGCGCTATTGCCTCGTCGTCGGTGAAGAGCGCGCCGCCGTCGCCATAGCAGCCCAGCGGCTTGCTCGGGAAGAAGCTGGTGCAGCCGATGGTGCTGGTCGCGCCGCTGCGCCGGCCCTGGTAGGTCGCGCCGAAGCTCTGCGCCGCGTCCTCCACCACCGGCAGGCCGTGGCGCGCGGCGATCGCGTTGATGTCCGTCATGTCGGCGACCTGGCCGTACAGGCTCACCGGCATGATCGCGCGCGTCCTCGGCGTGATCGCCGCCTCGATCAGGCGAGGATCGATGTTGCAGGTGTCGGGTTCGATGTCGACGAAGACCGGCCGCGCGCCCAGCAGCGCGATCACCTCGGCGGTCGCCGCGAAGGTGAAGGGCGTGGTGATGACCTCGTCGCCCGCCTTCACGCCCAGCGCCATCAGCGCGATCAGCAGCGCCTCGGTGCCGCTGGAGACGGTCACGCAGTGCTTCGTGCCGGCAAACGTCGCCAGCGCGGCCTCGAGCGCCTGCACCTCCGGCCCCATGATGTACTGGCCGTGATCGAGCACGCGATGGATCGCCGCGTCGATGTCGGTCTTCAGCGCGGCGTAGGGGGTCTTGAGGTCGATGAATTGCATGGGCAGTGTGCTCAACGAAAGGCCGCTTCGCAGGCCATCCAGGTGTCAGGTTGTTGGAGACGCAAGTCGGAGAAAGGCTCGACGGTTCGGCCGATCTCGCCGAAACACCAGGGCAGCAGGCCGTGGTCGTCCTCCTCCAGCAGTTCGGCGATGAGTGCCGGTGCGGATCCGCCGGCATCCAGTGCGCGCTCGACCGTCCTTTTCAGGCGCCGAAACGTCTTGCTGTGTCCGATCGTCACTTCCCGGCGGTCCAGTGCCAGCAGGCGTACGGTTTCCAGCCCTTTCGGAGAGCGCTGATCCGATTGGGCATCGTAGCGTGCCTTGATCAGGCCAGACTCCGGCTCGAAGTCCAGGTGTTCCCATGGATCGTCCACGGTCGGGTCGATCAGCAGAGGGGCGCCATTCAGCGTCGGAAACTGGTCGCCCTTCTTGCGGTTGCATGTCGTGCAGCACAGCAGCAGGTTCAGCCAGTGGAACGCATGGGTCGGGTAAGGCTTCTTGGGGCGGAAATGCTCGATGTCGCAGCCGTGCGAATCGGTGCAGTACATGCAGCGCCAGTGCGGGCCGCTCATGTTGCGCAGGGCATCAAGAACGCCGGTCAATGCCTTGCGCTGGCGGGCATTGCGCCACTCGCGTTCGATGTCGAGGGTGCCTTGTTCCTGCAAGGTGTCGGCGCGTGACTGGCAGCGGGCCAGGAAGGCGCTGGTCCGGGCGGGCAGAGGCGGGCGCGTGAGGCGGCGCATCGCTCAGGGCTCTTCGTCCGGGTTGATGTACTGGCGCAGTCGTTCCAGCTCCACCAGTTCAGCCTGGGTCAACTTGCCGCCTGCGCGCTGCTTGGTGCGCAGGTCCGCAAAGGCCGACCGGGCTTCGACGGCCACGGGCGAGCGGGTGTTCTGCAAGCCGAATGCTGCGGAGCGCAGGATCGTGTCCGGCCGCGACGAGATCACCTCCTGATATTCCTCCGCCGTCAGCGCCCGGGCCGGCTCGTCGCTGCCGGGCTCGGGCAGCACGAACAGGCCGTTCGGATCGGCCGCCTGGCAGATCAGCGGGCTGTGGCTGGTGACGATGAACTGGATGTTCGGGAAATGGCGCTTCAGCCAGAAACCGATCTCCCGCTGCCACTCGGGATGCAGATGGGCGTCGATCTCGTCGATCAGCACGACGCCGGCCGGTTTCAGGAACAGCCGCCCCTCGTCATCCCGTCCGGTCAGGTCGTCCGTGCCGCAGGCGTTGACCATGTGACGCAGGATGTCGGCGAGCAGGGCCAGCGCAGCGCGGTAGCCGTCGCTCATGTCGGCCCAGGACAGCGCATTTCCATCGCGGTCCTTCAGCCACAGCCCGTCGGAATCGACCCGATCGACGGTGATCTGATTGGGCAGGAAATCGTCGTTGAGCAGTTCGAGAACGACGGCGAGCGTGGCTGCGGCCTCGGGCTTCTGTTCCAGACGCTTGTAGTTCAGGTTGCGGAGCCAGCGATCAACTTCTACGAGCGATGCCGTTTCCTGGAACAAGGTGACAAACCGTTCGACGACCGGAGCGGTCATCAGGTCGGAAATGTCCGGTGCTGCCCGGGAGATTCTGCGAAATGGCCCGTACCCGCAGGAAAACCCATCTATTGGGTGCGAGTCGAATACACCCATGGCGTCTGGCATGAGAACACCGCCCACTCTTGCAGGGTGCTCGACGATCTCGATGTGTGCCCGATGATCTGTGCTGCCATTTGCGATGGCGTGTAGCTCAATTTTGCCGTTGCCCGCTCCTGAGCGAACCCAGCCGCGAAAACTGGGTTGTAGTGCAGCCCGGATATTTTCTGCGAGGACCAGCGCCATCGCCCGCAGCACCGTGCTCTTGCCCGACCCGTTGTCCCCGGTCAGCACCGTCCAGCCGGCGTACTGTCCCTGGCCGCGGTCGAAGCTGAACTCCAGCTCCCGGAAGCCGCGGATGTTCTCCAGCCGGATCGTGTCGATGTACATGGCGCAGTGGATGAGCGGAGGAAGGCGGAGGAAAAAGGCGCGTGCAGCAGGCGCCCGACGATTGTTGCAGAGCGCCCCGATCCGACTGGCTCAGGCGGCTCGCCGGCGCCGCCAGCGGCGCACCCCGAGCCCGAGCAGCGCCACGACCCAGGGCAGCAGCGCCAGCAGCAGCGGCGTGCCCCAGTCCATCGCCTGCAGCTCGTCTGCCGAGGGAAAGGGGCTGCCGACGAACTGGTGAAGCCGCTCGCGGTGCCAGCGCTGCCCGGCCAGCGCGAGCTGGGCCTGGGTCCAGAAGGCCAGCGCCAGGGCGGCGGCCAGGATCAGGAGCCGGCGCCATGGGCGGAACACGGTGGCAAGGGGCATGGCGTCAGGGCAGCTCGACTCGTCGCTGAGGAGACGACAGGCCGGCCTTGGCGAGTCGCCGGGCTTCCGCGCTGTGGGGCAGGATGCGGATGGCCCCGGTCATGGCCAGCCAGCGGTAGGCCGAGACCTCGTGTTCGAGACGGCGCAAAGGCTCGAAGGCGGGCTGGTTCAGCTTGTCTTTCAGCCAGGCCAGCTTGTCGAGCATCTTCTGCACTTCTCCTGTGCTGGATGCCGGGTGGGCTTCCAGCCAGACCAGACTTTCCTGGCCCGACTCACCGCGCACGCCGATGCCGTAGTCCCACCGAGCTGCCGTGGGCTCGCTGGCCAGAAGGCAGGCATCCAGATCGATGCTGGCCGTGTGGCGATGACCTGGCTTCAGCGCCACGCCCGGACGGTATTCGCCCTTGACGGCGCTCAGCCCGTGTTGCGGCTCCAGTTCCGCATGGCGGCAGGCGTGCTCGAAGTCGGACGGGGCTTGCTCGGATCGAGCGTTGGCTTGGCGACGGGTGGCCATCAGATCGAGGTTCCGGTGCGGACTGCTGCGCGGTTCACGGCGGCTGCGATGGTGGCGTTCACTCGCGATGAGAAGCCGGTGATGCCGCCCCATTCGGATTCGGCCTGTTCCAGCGCTCCCGGGTCCAGCGCCGAGATGTCCCGGACTGGGCTCTGGCGGTCGAAGAAGTAGACACGGTAATCCTTCGACAGGGCGGCTTGAGCCAGTTTCTTGGCGGAGTCCTCTGCCTTCAGGCTGAACAGGTCGCGGATGTCTTTTTCCGTGGCTCCAAGCTGCTTGAACTCCTGTATAGCCCAGATCATTTCCAGCACGACCGGCGAATGGGTCGAAATGACGACCCGATAGCCTCGCCGCATCAATTCCAGAACCAGCAGCAGCACGGCGGAGATGCCTTGGGGGTGCAGGCCCATTTCCGGCTCTTCGAGCACCACCCATTCGATCACCTCGTCCTGGGTTGCGCCTGACATGCGCTGAGGGTTGGGGACTTGGCACAGCCAGTATAGGCCCATCAGCAGCGGCGTGAATTCGCGCTGACCGGCAGACCAAGACAAGAAGCCTAGCGCTTTGGACTGGCCATCCAGCTGCAGCGCCAGACGCTTCGTGAAGTTCGACTCGTCGATCAGTAGCTTGCCACCACCAAAAAGATGCTGGTGGATCGGGGTGCGCAGACTCTTGTTGAGCTTCCGCGGGGAGGGGAACAGTTCTCCCTGGGCACCGAATTCGTTCTGGATCAGGTCATGCACGGCATCGCTAAAAACGCGAAGGGTGTAGGGATCGCCGTAATTGAACTGCCCGAAATTCTGAGACACGCCGCCTGGCAGACTCATGACGCGCTGCGCAGGAATATAAAAAAGCCGTTCGTGCTTGATGCGACTCTTGGGCGCCTTTCCGGGCGAGGCATAGTCCGGCAGGTTGATCTTCTTGCCGTTCCAGGTCAGCGCGGAGGTTTCCGCGTTCCAGGCCCCGGCCATGCCGCCGCCAAAATAGCCTTCCAAGAAGGCTTCGGCCCTTCCTGCCACATTGACGTTGTGATGGCGGAAGGTATCGTGAATGTGATCGCGGTCGATCAGCAGCTTGAGTGTTTGTAGAAAGATGCTTTTGCCAGTAGCCTGCGGGCCGACGATCACGGTCAGGTCGCCGAAGGTCACATCGGCCGACAGGATCGGCCCAAGATGCTCGATTTGCAGGCGAGGAGCGGCCGCCGGTCTGGTGACGCGAGCCCGCTTGCTCGTGATGGCAGGCGCTGCTTGTGGGTTTAGGGAGTCGTTCGTCATCCGTCACTCCACCATGATCACCACGTCGCCGACGAGCCGATACCGCTCCCCCGTCGCCGGGCAGCTGGCCTCGCCCTCGCCGCGCACCGGCAGGCCCAGGCGTTCGCCGTGGCGGCTCATCCAGCCGATGCGCCTGGCCGGCACGCCCACCATCAGCGCGAAGGCCGGCACGTCGCGGGTGATCACGCTGCCGGCGCCGACGAAGGCGTGTTCGCCCACCGTGGTGCCGCAGACGAGGGTGCAGTTGGCGCCCAGCGTGGCGCCGCGCTTCACCACGGTGCGCAGGTATTCGCTCTTGCGCGACACCGCCGCGCGCGGGTTGTAGACGTTGGTGAAGACGACGCTGGGGCCGCAGAAGACGTCGTCCTCCAGCGTCACCGCGTCGTAGACCGACACGTTGTTCTGGATCTTCACGCCCGAGCCGATGACCACGTCGTTGCCGACGAAGACGTTCTGGCCGAGCGAGCAGCCCGCGCCGATGCGCGCGCCGGCGCAGACGTGGCTGAAGTGCCAGACCCGGGTGCCGGGCCCGAGCCGGGCGCCGTCGTCGATGATCGCGGTGTCGTGGTGCCAGGCGGGTGCGTCCATGTCGGTTCTCCGGATCGAGGGGGGATCAGAACACCAGCGGCAGGCCGACGCGCACGCCGTCGCGCGCCGAGCGGTAGCCGGCGATCAGCACTTCCAGCGAGCGCAGGCCGCTGTAGCCGTCGACCTCGGCGTGCGCCTCGCCGCGCAGCGTGTCGATGACGTTGGCGTAGTAGAGCGGATGACCGAAGCCGTAGACCGAGGTTGTGGCGTAGCTGGCGGCTTTGATCTGCTCGTCTTCGGGGCGGGGCGCGTCGAATTCCCAGTGCTGGATGTCGTTCACCGCCACGCCGCCGATGCGCACCGTGCCGCGCTCGCCCAGCACCGTGATCGAGCCTTCGAGGTTCTTCGGATACGTCAGCATCGTCACGTTGATGCTCGCCAGCCCGCCGGCGCGCAGGCGCAGGCTCATCACGCCCGAGTCCTCGGCCTCGATGTCGCGGCCCTGCGTCGCGGTGTAGGCATGCACGTTGTCGACCGGGCCGACCAGCCAGTCGACCATGTCGACATAGTGGCTGGCCTGGTTCATGAAGGCGCCGCCGTCCATGTCCCAGCGGCCGCGCCACGGCGCCTCGTCGTAGTAGCTCTGCGGCCGGGTCCAGAAGACGTTGACCGTGACCATGTGGATGCGGCCGAAGCGCTTCTCGTCGATCGCCTTCTTGAGCAGCTGCATCGTCGCGTTCAGGCGGTTCTGCTTGACGACGAAGAGCTTCACGCCGGCGTCGCGGCACTCGCGCACCATCGCCATGCCCTCGTCCCACTTGGTGGCCATCGGCTTCTCGGAGAGCACATGGCGGCCGGCGCGCGCGGCGCGGATCGCCTGCTGCGGATGCAGGCCGCTGGGCGTGGTCAGCACGACGATGTCGGCATCGACTTCAGCCAGCATCGCCTCCAGCGAGGTGAAGGCGCGTGCGCCGGTCTGCGCGGCGGCGGCCGCGGCGCGCTCGGGCAGCTTGTCGCAGACGGCCACCAGCTCGGCGCGGTCGGCATGCTGCGCCAGCGCGCCGAAATGGTTCTTCGCGATGCGGCCGCAGCCCACCAGGGCGAAGCGGATCTTGCGGTCGGTGATGGGGAAGGCGACGGTCATGGTGGCAAAACAGGCGGCAGAGGCGCCGCGAAGGGGCGGCGGGGCGGTCGATCGATTTTAGGCGGCGGCCCGGGCGGGCCTAGAATCGCCGCGAAATCCTTCCCTCCACACGACACCCGCCTGCCGCGCCCGCCGCGGCCGGGCCGAGCCGAGCCGACGATGAGCCACGCCGCCCCCACTCCCGTTCCCGCCGACGACAACCAGCTGATCGCCGAACGCCGCGAGAAACTCAGCCAGATCCGCGCCCAGGGCGTCGCCTTCCCGAACGACTTCAAGCCGCGTGACCACGCCGCCGACCTGCTGGCCTCGGCCGAAGGCCGTGACAACGAGGCGCTGGAGGCCACGCCGATCAGCGCCTGCATCGGCGGCCGCATGATGCTCAAGCGCGTCATGGGCAAGGCCTGCTTCGCCACGCTGCAGGACGGCACCGGCCGCATCCAGCTCTACATCACCCAGGACAATGTCGGCCCCGAGAAGCTGGCCGACTTCAAGCGCTGGGATCTGGGCGACATCCTCGGCGCCGAAGGCACGCTCTTCCGCACCAAGACCGGCGAGCTGTCGATCAAGGTCACCTCGATCCGCCTGCTGACCAAGGCGCTGCGTCCGCTGCCCGACAAGTTCCACGGCATGACCGACCAGGAACAGAAGTACCGCCAGCGCTATGTCGACCTGATCACCGACGACGCCGCGCGCGCGCGCTTCCGCGCCCGCTCCAAGGCGGTGTCGAGCATCCGCGAGTTCATGATCGACAACGGCTTCCTCGAGGTCGAGACGCCGATGCTGCATCCGATCCCGGGCGGCGCCAACGCCAAGCCCTTCATCACGCACCACAACGCGCTCGACCAGGAGATGTTCCTGCGCATCGCGCCGGAGCTGTATCTGAAGCGCCTGCTGGTCGGCGGCTTCGAGCGTGTGTTCGAGATCAACCGCAACTTCCGCAACGAAGGCATCTCGGTCCGGCACAACCCGGAATTCACGATGATGGAGTTCTATGCGGCGTACTGGAACCATCATGACCTGATGGACTTCACCGAGAACCTGCTGCGCCAGGCCGCGATCGCCGCCACCGGCGCGGCCCGCGTGACCTACGCCGGCAAGGAGGTCCACCTCGACGAGCCCTTCGCGCGCCTGTCGGTGCGCGACTCGCTGGTGAAGCACGCCGGCCTGACCGAGACCGAGGCCGACGACGCCGACGCGATCCACGCCAGGCTGAAGTCGCTCGGCGAGGAGCCGCCGAAGCACTGGGGCCTGGCGCAGCTGCAGTTCGGCCTGTTCGAGGCGGCGGTCGAGGAGAAGCTCTGGCAGCCGACCTTCATCATCGACTATCCGGTCGAGGTCTCGCCGCTGGCACGGGCGTCGGACACCAACCCGACGATCACCGAGCGCTTCGAGCTGTTCATCACCGGCCGCGAGTACGGCAACGGCTTCTCCGAGCTGAACGACGCCGAGGACCAGGCCGCGCGCTTCCAGTCCCAGGTCGCCAACAAGGAGGCCGGCGACGACGAGGCCATGTTCTTTGATGCCGACTTCATCCGTGCGCTGGAATACGGCATGCCGCCGGCCGGCGGCTGCGGCATCGGCATCGACCGCCTGATCATGCTGCTGACCGACTCGCCCAGCATCCGCGACGTGATCCTGTTCCCGGCGCTGCGCCGCGAGGGCTGAGTCGCGTGGACATCGGCGTCATCGGCATCGGCAACATCGGTCTGGGGCTGGCGCAGCGCCTGATCGACCGCGGCCACGGCGTCAACGTGCGCGACCTGCGCAAGGTGCCCGAGCGCATCGCCGCGAAGTCGGGCGCGCGGGTGCTGCCGACGCCGGCGGCGGTGGCCGAGTCCTGCGAGCTGCTGATCGTCGCGGTGGTCGACGCGGCGCAGGTCGACGAGGTGCTGTGCGGCCCGGGCGGCGTGCTGTCGGCGCCGCCGGTCGACGTGATGATCTGCAGCACCATCGCGCCGGCCGAGGTCGAGCGCTTCGCGCGGCTGGTGCGCGCGCGCGGCGCCGAGCTGCTGGACGCGCCGGTCTCCGGCGGGCCGCTCAAGGCGCGCAACGGCACGCTCAGCCTGATGCTGGCCTGCGCCGAGGCGGCGCGGCTGCGGCACTCCGCGGTGCTGGCCGATCTGGCTGGCTGCACTTTCCTGGTCAGCGACAAGCCGGGCGACGCGGCCCGGGTCAAGCTGATCAACAACCTGCTGGCCGGCGTGCATCTGGTGGCGGGCGCCGCGGCGCTGGCCACCGGCGAGCGCATGGGGCTGGACCCGCGCCTGCTGCAGCAGGTGATCTCGGCCAGCTCGGGGCAATCCTGGATCACCGACGACCGGATGCCGCGAGCGCTCGACGGCGACCATGCGCCGCGCGCGCACATGCAGATCCTGACGAAGGACCTGACGCTGGCGCTGCAGATGCTGCAGGCCGCCGGCGAGCGTTCGCCCTTCGGCGAGGCGGCGCTGGCGGCCTTTCGCACCGCCTGCTCGACCGGTCTGGCCGAGCATGACGACGGGGCGGTGCTGGAGCTGTTCCGGCGTCGGCAGCTGGCCGCGCCGGGCGGCTGAGCGACGCCGCCGTCGCTCGGCCTGGCTGGAATCAGCGCAGCGTCGGCGTGCTGCCGGCGGTGCTGCGCGCCTTGGCGGCCGGCCGCACCCGCACCGCGGCGGGCTCGTCGGCATGCAGACGCTCGAACTCGCCGCTGGCCTGGGCCTCGCGCAGCTCGGCGATCACCTCGGCACGGGTGCGCGGGGTGGCGGCCACCGTCAGCACCGGTGCGTGGTTGTCGTCCCAGATGAAGTTCAGGCCGGCCTGCTGCGCCTGCTGCAGCTCGGCGATCACTTCGGCGCGGGTCTTCGGCGTTCCGACACGTTCATGCTCGAAACTGCGCGGGCTCTCGTCGGCCAGGGCGGCGCCCGACAGCGTCGCGGCGGCCAGCAGGGCGATCAGGGCGGGCAGGGTCTTGGTGGTCTTGGTGGGGGTCATGGTGGGTCTTCCTTCGTGAGTGCTGTCCATGTCCGTGACTGTATTGAGATGAAATACGTTTAGAAATCGCTAAATATTCAATGAAACATTCCTGATAAATAAACAATTGAGCCGGGAATTTCTGGAATTCCTTGAGCCATGCGTCCGGCGCTTGCCGGACACTGTCCATTGCTGTTGGCAGCGTCGGGGGGCCGTGGATGCCGTATCCCGCGGCGGCGCTGCCTGGAGTCGATCGATGAATGCCACATCCCTGTCCGGACCGACGCTGGAGCAGCTGGGTGCCACGCTGTGGCGCGAGCTGGCTGGCGCCGCTCAGGACCGCGCCCATGAATGGCGCCAGCCGGTGCTGGCCACCGTCTGTCCGGAGTTCGGGCCGCAGGCGCGCACCGTGGTGCTGCGCGAGGTCGATGTCGCCTCGCGCACGCTGCTGCTCTACACCGACGCCCGCTCGCCCAAGGTGGCGCAGCTGCAGGCCGATCCGCGTGCGCAGCTGCTGTGCTGGTCGCGGACGCTGGGCTGGCAGCTGCGGCTGGGCGGGCGCATCCTGGTCAGCACCGAAGGGCTGGACGTGACCTCGCGCTGGGCGCTGCTGCGCCATACCCGCGCCGCGCAGGACTATCTCTCGCCGCTGAGCCCGGGCCAGCCCTGCGACGACACCGGCGCGAAGACCGATGGCGATGTCGAGGGCGAGGGCCAGACCGAAGCGTCGCCCGACCGCTCGCGCGGCCAGCGCGCGCACTTCGCGGTGATGCGCCTGCAGGTCGAGCGCATGGACTGGCTGGCCCTGGATCCGCAGGGGCATCGCCGTGCGGTGTTCGATGCGCGCGACGCCGCACTGTCCGGACGCTGGTGCGCGCCCTGAGGATCAGCCCGGCGGCGTGCGCGTCCGCGCTGCTGCGGTGACAATCCGGCATCGCGCCCTGCGGCGCCCTTGCCTTGCCGAGATCCACCGTGTCCGCCTCGCCCCTGCTGCCTGTCGATCCTCCGCCGCCGCTGCCCGCGCGGCTGCCTGCCGCGCCTGACGAGCTGGCGCTGCGCCTGGGCTATGCCGGGCTGCTGCCCTTCGGCTTCGGGGCGCTGCTGTCGATGGTGGTGCGTGCCGATGTGCAGCCCTATGTGCTGCTGTCGCTGGCGGTCTATGCCGGCATCATCGTGTCCTTCCTGGGCGGCATTCACTGGGCGCTGGCGATGCTGGTGCTGGCGGTGCCGCACCGCCGGCTGTGGACCGGCGTCACGCTGTCGCTGCTGGCCTGGGTGTCGGTGGTGATGCCGCCGGCCTCCGGGCTGGTGATCCAGGCGGTGCTGCTGATCGCCTGCTATCTGATCGACCGGCGGGTCTATCCCGCCGCCGGCCTGTCGAAATGGCTGACGCTGCGTTTCCGGCTCACCGCGGTGGCTGCGCTGAGCTGCTTCCTGGCCGCGGCCCAGGCCTGATCTCCGAACCGACCGCGCCCGCATGATCCGACTTCATCTGGAGATCGACGATCTCCGCAGCCACCATTACCGCGTCACGATGACGCTGCCGCATCCGGCCCCGCGCCAGCGCCTGTCGCTGCCGGCGTGGATTCCGGGCAGCTATCTGGTGCGCGAGTTCGCCCGTCACCTGAGCGGGCTGAAGGCCAGCCAGGGCCGCCGCGAGGTGGCGCTGACGCAGATCGACAAGCACACCTGGGAGGCCGACTGCAGCGGCCGCGGCGCGCTGACGCTGAGCTGGCGGGTCTACGCCTTCGACAACTCGGTGCGCTGCGCCTGGCTGGACGCGCAGCGCGGCTTCTTCAACGGCACCGGCGTCTTCCTGCGCGCCGAAGGCCGCGAGACCGACGAGCACCGGGTCACGCTCGGCCCCCTGCCCGAAGGCTGGCAGGTCGCCACCGGCCTGCCCGAGGCGGCGCCGGGCGAGTGGTCGGCGCCCGACTACGACGCGCTGATCGACCATCCCTTCGAGCTGGGCGCCTTCTGGCGCGGCCGCTTCACCGCCTGCGGCACCGAGCACGAGTTCGTCGTTGCCGGTGCGCCGCCGGGCTTCGACGGCGAGCGCCTGCTGGCCGACACCAAGAAGATCTGCGAGGCGCAGATCCGCTTCTGGCACGGCCGCGACGACGGCTGCGACCCGCCGCCCTTCGAGCGCTATGTCTTCATGCTCAACGCCACCGACGACGGCTACGGCGGCCTGGAGCACCGCAACAGCACCGCGCTGATCTGCACCCGCCGCGACCTGCCGCGCCGCGGCGACGCCAGCAGCGCCGACGGCTATGTCACGCTGCTGGGCCTGATCAGCCACGAGTATTTCCACACCTGGAACGTCAAGCGCCTGAAGCCGCGCGAGTTCGCCGCCTACGAGCTGCAGCGCGAGAACTACACGCGGCTGCTGTGGTTCTTCGAGGGCTTCACCAGCTACTACGACGACCTGTTCCTGGTGCGCACCGGCCTGATCGACGAGGCGCGCTATCTGCGCCTGGTCGCGCGCACCGCCAACCAGGTGCTGGGCACGCCGGGCCGGCGGGTGCAGAGCGCCGCGGCCGCCAGCTTCGACGCCTGGGTCAAGTACTACCGCCCGGACGAGAACAGCGCCAACGCCACCGTCAGCTACTACACCAAGGGCGCGCAGATCGCGCTGTGCCTGGACCTGACGCTGCGCGCGGCCGGGCGCGGCTCGCTCGACGAGGTGATGCGCGAGCTGTGGCGCGCCAGCGGCGGCGGCCCCATCGGCGAGGACGACATCCTGGCCGCGCTGCGCCGGGTGGGCCGGCGCGACTTCGCGCCCGAGATCGCCGCCTGGGTGCACGGCACGGACGAGCTGCCGCTGGCCGAGCTGCTGCCCGCGCTGGGCGTCGACCTGCGCCGCGAGCGCCCGCTGCTGCAGCAGCGCCTGGGCGCGCGGCTCAACGAGGCGACCGCCGGGCTGAAAGTGCAGTCGGTGCTGGCGGGCGGGCTCGCCGAGGCCGCCGGCCTGTCGGCCGGCGACGAGATCCTGGCGCTGGGCGACTGGCGTGTCGTCAAGCCGGAAGATCTCACGCTCTACGGCGCCTTCGAGCAGCCGCTGCCGCTGCTGGTGGCACGTGACCGCCGGCTGCTGCACCTGACGCTGCCGCAGGGGCGCGAGGTCGAGGGTGCGGTGGCGCTGTCGCTGCAGGGCAAGCCGGCGGCCGCGGTGCGTCGCCGCCGCGAGGCGTGGCTGACGCGCGCCGGCGCCTGATCCGCGCGCACCCATGCGCAGGCTGAGGCTGCTGGCGGCGCTGGGCGCGGCGGTGCTGGGCCTGCATGCGCTGCTGCTGGTCTGGTTCGGCGAGCGCCTGCGGGCGTCGACCGCGCCGGATCCGGCGATCGAGCGCCTGTCGGCGGTCTACACCCGCGAGATCGCCCAGAGCCTGCCGCCGGTGGCTGCTGCCGCCGCCGCACCCCGGTCGGCCGCCCGCCCGCAGGCGGCGCCGGGCGCGCCAGCCGCACCTGCGCCGCAGCCTGATCGGCCTGAGCCGCTGGAGCCGCCCGAAGCACCGGCCTCCGCGCCGCTGCTGGCCGATGCCGCCGAGATCAGCGTGTCCGCCGAGCCCCCGCCGGCCTCGGCCGGACCGCAGCCGCCCGACTTCGATCCGCTGGCCGCGCCGGGCAGCGTCGCGGCGGCTCCGCCGGGGGCCGTGGTCGCGGCGGCGAGTGCGACTGCGGCTGGAGCGAGCGCGCCGGCCGCGGCGGCGTCCGGCCCGGCCTTCGAGTGGCCGGCCTCGACCCGGCTGCGCTACACGCTGACCGGCTGGTACCAGGGCGAGGTGCACGGCGAGGCCCAGGTCGAGTGGCTGCGCTCGGGCGAGCGCTACCAGGTCCATCTCGAGGTCTCGGTCGGGCCGAGCCTGGCGCCGCTGATGTCGCGGCGCATGAGCAGCGAGGGCCGCATCACGCCCGAGGGCCTGCGCCCGCAGCGCTACGAGCAGGAGACGCGCCAGATCGTCGGCCGCGACCGGCGGGTGCTGATGAGCCTGGACGGCGAGGGCGTGCAGCTGGCCGACGGCCGGCGCATGCCGGCACGCGCCGACGTGCAGGACAGCGCCAGCCAGTTCATCCAGATGGTCTGGCTGTTCTCGACCCGGCCCGAGCTGCGCCAGCCCGGCCAGCGGATCGAGTTCGACCTGGCGCTGCCGCACCGGGTGCGGCGCTGGGTCTACGAGGTCGGCGCCCGGGTGCCGGTGAACACGCCGCTGGGCCCGCTCGAGACGCTGCATGTGCGGCCGGTGCCGATCACCACCGCGCTGCCCGAGGCCGCGGCCGAGGCGGTGCGCCGTGGCGGCAGCCTGCTCAGCGCGCAGATCTGGTATGCGCCGACGCTGCAGATGCTGCCGGTGCGCATCCGCATCGAGCAGGACGCCAGCACCTGGCTCGATCTGCAGCTGTCGGAGGTGCCGCGGCAGGCGGGTTCGCCCGCAGCGACAAAATAGAACGGTCGTTCTATAGTCTCGCCTGCTGCGGTGCAGCATGGTGCTGTACCGTTCCCCGTCCCCCTCGCTCAGGATCTCCCGCCATGACCGAACGCACCTACGAGAACATTCTTGTCGAGACCCGCCCGGGCAGCGGCGCCCAGGCGCTGTCCTACGGCTGGATCACGCTGAACCGGCCCAAGGCGCTCAACGCGCTCAACGATGGCCTGATGGATGAGCTGGGCGAGGCGCTGCTGGCCTTCGATGCCGACGACTCGATCGCCTGCGTGGTGGTCACCGGCAGCGAGAAGGCCTTTGCCGCCGGCGCCGACATCTCGGTCATGCATCCGTTCGACTTCCCGAACGCCTTCCGCAAGGGCCTGATCTCGCGCAACTGGGACACCATCCGCCAGGTGCGCAAGCCGATCATCGCGGCGGTCTCGGGCTTCGCGCTGGGCGGCGGCTGCGAGGTGGCGATGGCCTGCGACTTCATCATCGCGGCGGACAACGCCAAGTTCGGCCAGCCTGAAATCAAGCTGGGCATCATTCCCGGCGCCGGCGGCACGCAGCGCCTGCCGCGTGCGGTGGGCAAGAGCAAGGCGATGGACTTGGCGCTGACCGGCCGCATGATGGACGCGGCCGAGGCCGAGCGCGCCGGCCTGGTCTCGCGGGTCGTGCCGCTGGCCGAGCTGCATGCCGAGGCCGCGAAGGCCGCCGAGGCGATGTGCGGCTACTCGCTGCTGGCGCTGATGGCGACCAAGGAAAGCGTCGATCGCGCCTTCGAGTCGCCGCTGTCGGAAGGCCTGCTGTTCGAGCGCCGGCTGTTCCACGCGCTGTTCTCCAGCGCCGACCAGAAGGAGGGCATGGGCGCCTTCCTCGAGAAGCGCGCACCGGGCTTCACCCACCGCTGAACCGGCGGTTCGACGCGGCGCGCCGTGGTACGGCACGGTGCGGCGCTTTTTCGGCGATCGAAATGATAAATCCGTCACTATAGTGACGGCTTTTGTCCTGCCGATCCGCCGGAGGTGCGATCGGCCTCGCCGAGGTCTGCCGTGCTGTCGCGCTTTCTTCCTGCCCTGGTCCTGCTGTCCGCTTCGTGCTTGCCGGTCGTGGCGGCACCTTCTGCCGGCGAACGCGCCGTGCTGCCGTCCGAGGCCCGCCAGGCGATGCTGCAGCGCCACAACGAGTGGCGCCTGCATGCCGGGGTTCGGCCGCTGACTTGGTCGGACGAGATGGCGCGTGCGGCCGGGCAGTGGGCGCTGCAGCTCGAGCGCGGCCGCGGCCAGCCCTGCGAGGCCCAGCCCAGTCCGGACCTGCACATCGGCGAGAACATGTACTGGTCCAGCGCCTACCGCTGGAAGGATGGCCGCACCGCGCTGCAGCCGCTGGACCCGGCCTATGTCGTCGACCAGTGGGCGCAGCAGGGCGCCGATCTGGATCCCGAGACGCGCCAGTGCCGGCCGGGCCGGGTCTGCAGCCATTACCAGCAGCTGGTCGCGCCGTCGGCGCGCGAGGTCGGCTGCGCGCGGCTGGTCTGCCCGGCGCTCGATCAGGTCTGGATCTGCCAGTACCGGCTCGGCTGAGCCGGCTTCAGGACCTGGCCAGCGCCGCCAGCCGTTTCTCGATCTCGGCGGCGGGAATCGCGCCGGGCGCGCGGGTGCCGTCCTCGAAGACGATCGCCGGTGTGCCGTTGACCTTGTGCTTGCGCGCCAGCGCCGCGTTGCGCTCGATCGCCGAGGCGTCGCACTGGCCCATCACCCGCGGCGGGGCGACGCCGTCGACCATCCAGCCGCGCCAGGCGGCGGTGCTGTCCTTGGCGCACCAGATCGAGCGGGCCTTGTCGGCCGAGTCGCCGCCCAGGATCGGGATGACGAAGTTGTAGACCGTCACGTCCTTCACGTTGATCAGGTCCTTTTCCAGCCGCTTGCAGTAGCCGCAGTTCGGGTCGCCGAAGACGGCGATGCGGCGCTTGCCGTTGCCGTTCTTCCAGACGATGGCGTCCTTCAGCGGCAGCGAGGCGAAGTCGATCGCGGTCAGCTTGTCGATGCGCTCCTGCGTCAGGTCCTTGCGGGTGGCGGTGTCGATGATCGAGCCCTGGATCAGGTAGGCGCCCTTGGCATCGGTGTACATCACCTCGGTGCCGATGCGCAGCTCCCACAGGCCGGCCACCGGTGCCGGGCGCACCTCGTCGATCTTCGGCAGGTTCTGGAAGCGTTCGGCCAGGGTCTTGCGGATGATGTTCTCGTCGGCCCGTGCGGCCGGCGCGGCCGCGAGCAGGGCCAGCGCCAGGGCGCCGAGGCCGGTGGCGAAGGCGGGGAGAGCGGGGCGCGGCAGCTTCATGGAGTGTCCTTGGTGGGATCGGTGCGGGGAGAGGGCACAGGGCCGGGAGATCAGGCGTCGAGCGCCCGGGCGGTCAGCCAGCGCTTGAGCGGGCCGAGCTGCTGGACCAGAGTCATTCCGTGGTTGCGCAGTTCCCTGAGCGGCGGTGCGGGCTGCGCGAACAGGTGCAGCAGGCCGTCGGTCAGCCGGCTCATCGCCAGCGTCGGCACGCTGCGCTCGCGGGCGTAGCGGCGCAGCAGGCGCTCGTCGCCGAGCGGGCGCCACGGTGCGGTGCGCCGCGCCTCGACCAGCACCTGCGCCAGCACCCGCACATCGGCCAGGCCCAGGTTCAGGCCCTGGCCGGCCAGCGGATGCACCGCATGCGCCGCATCGCCCAGCAGCACCCAGCCGGGGCCGCACCAGCGCGAGGCCTGACCGACCCGCAGCGGCCAGGCCGCGCGCGGCGACACCGGCTCGAGCCGGCCGGCAGCGCCGCCGGTGGCCTCCTGCAGCCGTGCGGCGAATTCGGCGTCGGACAGCGCCATCACCTGCTCGGCCTCGTCCTGCGGCAGCGACCAGACCAGGCCGTAGCCGTGGCCGGCCTGCGGCCGGTCGAAGGGCAGCAGCGCCAGGATGTCCGGCTGGCGGAACCACTGCCGCGCCACGCCGTGGTGCGGCCGGTCGCTGAGCAGCCGCGCCGCCACGCCCAGGTGGCCGTAGGCGAAGGCCTCGAAGCCGGCGCCCAGCGCCTCGCGGGTGGCGGAGTCGCGGCCCTCGCAGATGGCGGTCAGCGCCGCCGGCGCGGGCTGCGTCAGCCGCTGCACATGCGGCGCGAAGCGCAGCGCCTCGCCGAGCACCTGCTCGAGCGCGGCGGCGTCGACGATCCAGGCCAGTTCGGCCACGCCCTGCTGCCAGGCGCTGAATTCCAGCGCGCCGCCGTCATCGCCGCGGATCTGCATGTCGCTCACCGCGGTGCGCGCGTCCTCGGGCAGCGCGTCCCAGACCCGCAGCTCGCGCAGCAGCGCCACCGCGCCGGCATTGAGCGCATAGGTGCGCACATCGGGCGCCGCATCGCGCCGGGGCGGGGCGGCCAGCAGGCCGACCTTCAGGCCCTCGCGCGACAGCGCCAGCGCCAGGCTGGTGCCGACCGGGCCGCCGCCGCGGATCAGCACATCGAGCGTCGAGGCGGAGGAGTGTCCGGAGCCGGCCGGACTGGAGGCGAAGGGAGGCACGAGCATGATGGGGCAAGATTGTAGGAACAGCCCGACCGAGATCCCGACAATGCCTTTCCCCGACACCTCCGCCCCCTTCGACGCTGACGACGGCAGCAGCGCCTTCACCGTGGCCGCGCTGCACCTGCATCCGGTCAAGTCCTGCGCGGGCCTGAGCGTGCCCGAGGCCCGGCTGGCCGCCACCGGCCTGGCCGGCGACCGCGAGTGGATGCTGGTCGATGCGGCGGGCGAGTTCGTCTCGCAGCGCGAACATCCGCGCATGGCGCTGATCCGCCCGGCGATCGCGGCCGACGGCAGCCTGCAGCTGCAGGCGCCGGGCCTCGCGCCGCTCCAGCTGCCGGCCGAGCCGCTGGGCGAGCGGCTGCGGGTGCGGGTCTGGGATGACGAGGTCGCCGCCCGCTCCGCCGGTCCGGGCGCCGCGCGCTGGTTCAGCGAATGCCTGGGCGAGCCGGTGCGGGCGGTGCGCTTCGAGGCCGGCCAGCGCCGGCTCTCCAGCCGCAAGTGGACCGGCGAGATCGAGGCCGAGAACGCCTTCTCCGACGGTTATCCCATCCTGGTGGTGTCGCAGGCGGCGCTCGACGAGCTCAACCGCCGCCTGGCCGCACGCGGGCAGCCGGCGGTGACGATGCAGCGCTTCCGGCCCAATCTGGTGCTGGCCGGCCTGGACGCGCATGCCGAGGACCACCTCGACGAGCTGCACATCGCCACGCCGGACGGCCCGGTGGTGCTGCGCCTGGTCAAGCCCTGCCCGCGCTGCCCGATCCCGAACATCGACCCCGACACCGCCGTGCCCGGCCACGAGCCCGGCGACACGCTGGCGGGCTACCGGGCCGATCCGCGCGTCGGCGGCGCGATCAGCTTCGGCATGAACGCGGTCATCGTCGAGGGCGTCGGGCGGCGGCTGGCGGTGGGGCAGGACGGGCGCGGCACGGTGCGTTTCTGAGCGGACCGCGCCCCTACAATCGCGCCATCCTTTCGCGCGGCCCGGCCGTGCCCCCTCCAAGAGATTGTCATCATGAGCCTCAAGTGCGGCATCGTCGGCCTGCCCAACGTCGGCAAGTCCACCCTCTTCAATGCCCTGACCAAGGCCGGCATCGCTGCCGAGAACTATCCGTTCTGCACCATCGAGCCCAATGTCGGCGTGGTCGAGGTGCCTGATCCGCGTCTGAACGGCCTGGCCGAGATCGTCAAGCCCGAGCGCATCCTGCCGGCCATCGTCGAGTTCGTCGACATCGCCGGTCTGGTGGCGGGCGCGAGCAAGGGCGAAGGCCTGGGCAACCAGTTCCTGAGCCACATCCGCGAGACCGACGCGATCGTGAACGTGGTGCGCTGCTTCGAGGACGACAACGTCATTCACGTCGCCGGCCGCGTCGATCCGATCGCCGACATCGAGGTCATCCAGACCGAGCTGTGCCTGGCCGACCTGGGCACGGTCGAGAAGACGCTGCAGCGCTCGCTCAAGGCCGCGCGTTCGGGCAACGACAAGGAAGCCGCCGCGCTGGTGAAGGTGCTCGAGAAGTGCCAGGCCGCGCTGGATCAGGCGCAGCCGGTGCGCTCGATCGACTTCAGCAAGGAAGAGCGTCTCATCCTCAAGCCGCTGTGCCTGATCACCGCCAAGCCGGCGATGTTCGTCGGCAACGTGTCGGAAGACGGCTTCGAGAACAACCCGCTGCTCGACCGCCTGAAGGCCTACGCCGAGGCGCAGAAGGCGCCGGTGGTGGCGATCTGCGCCAAGACCGAGGCCGATCTGTCGGAGATGGACGACGAGGACCGCGCGATGTTCCTGGCCGAGATGGGCCAGGACGAGCCGGGCCTGAACCGCCTGATCCGCGCAGGTTTCCGGCTGCTGGGCCTGCAGACCTACTTCACCGCGGGCGTGAAGGAAGTGCGCGCCTGGACCATCCGCGTCGGCGACACCGCGCCGCAGGCTGCCGGCGTCATCCACGGCGACTTCGAGCGCGGCTTCATCCGCGCCCAGACCATCGCCTACGAGGACTACATCCAGTTCGGCGGCGAGCAGGGCGCCAAGGACGCCGGCAAGATGCGCGCCGAAGGCAAGGAGTACGTCGTCAAGGACGGCGACGTGATGAACTTCCTGTTCAACGTCTGATCATCGGCTGACCGCCAAGGGCGGCATGAGTCGTGCTATAGTGCGGCGGAATTGCTGCCGTTTCGCTTACCTCAGCAGCATTTCGTCGCACTCCATGCCTCTCGGGGCATCGCGTCCTCGGCAAGGTCGGTCCGGTTCGTGACTGGCCCGCCATTCCAGGCAAGCTCCGTCTGGTACATCGATCCCGACTCCTGTGGCTGTTGCGGCAGGGGTGGCGTGACTCGGGACATTGATCTGCCCTCGTCGGGCAGTCCTGCCGACCGTTCCAGGCAGTCTCGCGCTGGCAGCCCCTGCTGCGGCGCCGGTTCCTTGATTCCTTCTTCTCCTGACATTCGCACCGTGGGCAGGTTCATCCTGTCCTCCACCACCCGACGCACCGACTGCGGTCGGTATGCCGCGTCGCTCTCCATTCGCAGCGGCCGTGGCGAGGGGACCCATGATCGGGTCTACCGCTTCATCCCGCTGTTCCCTTCATCCGAGGCCGCCGCGCAGTACGCGCTGGATCAGGGCCTGGGGTACCTCCACCAACCCGCGCTGCCGGCCTGATCGTTTCAGGACGGGGCGCCACTGCACAGGAATTCTGCTCATGGCCAAGGAAGAACTCATCGAAATGCGCGGCGAGGTCGAGGAAGTGCTGCCCGACTCGCGTTTCCGCGTGAAGCTCGAGAACGGGCACAGCCTCATCGCCTACACCGGCGGCAAGATGCGCAAGCACCACATCCGCATCCTGGCGGGTGACAAGGTCTCGCTCGAGCTGTCGCCCTACGACCTGAACAAGGGTCGCATCACCTTCCGTCACCTCGAGCCCCGCTCGGGTGGCGCGCCGTCCGCTCCGCGTCGGCGCTTCTGATTCACGGGGCTGACCGCCGGCTGGCGCCGGTGGCGGGCCCGGATCGCCTGGCGCCTGCGGCAGGCACGTCACATTCCGCGGCATTTCTGGAAAGGTCCATCATGGACAACAAGCTCTACGTCGGCAATCTGCCCTACACGATGCGCGACGAAGATCTGCGCGAGCATTTCGCCCGCTTCGGCGAAGTCGCCTCCGCCAAGGTCATGACCGACCGCGAAACCGGTCGGTCCAAGGGCTTCGCCTTTGTCGAGATGGCTTCCGGTGAAGATGCGCGCAGCGCCATCTCCGGCATGCACGGCCAGTCCTTCGGCGGCCGCGCCCTGGTGGTCAATGCCGCCCGTCCCCGCGAGGATCGCCCGGCTGGCGGCGGCTACGGTGGTGGCGGCTTCGGCGGCGGCAACCGTCGCAGCTACTGATCCGGCGGCGCGAAAGCGCTCCGGATGCCCGGCTACCAGACCCGGCAGCAGCAGGTCGCCATCCGTGGCGCCGACAGCCTGCTGATCCGGTCGCTGCTGGATCGCCAGCAGTACGCCGATCCCGACGGCCGGGCCGAGGCCGCGGGATTCTCCTCCGCCACCTGGCCGCTGTTCGGCATGCTCTGGCCCTCGGGCCTGCAGCTGGCGGCCCACATGGCGGCCCGGCCGCTCAAGGCGGGTGAGCGCATTCTCGAGGTCGGCTGCGGGCTGGCGCTGGCCAGCCTGGTCTGCCACCGGCGTGGCATCGACGTGACCGCCTCCGATGCCCATCCGCTGGCCCCGGATTTCCTGCACGACAACCTGAGCCTGAACGCACTCGCCCCGCTGGTCTACCGGCGCGGCGACTGGGCAGGCCGGGCGGGCGTGCCGGCAGCGGCCCATCCGGCCGATGCCGCACCGGTGCAGGGACGCTTCGACGTCATCATGGGCAGCGACGTGCTGTATGAGCGCGACGCGCAGGGCCATCTGGCCCGCTTCGTCGAGCGCCATGCCGAGCCGGACGCCGAGGTGCTGATCGTCGATCCCGATCGGGGCAACCGGCCGGCCTTCACCCGCCGGATGAGCGGCCTGGGCTTCGTGCTGCACGAGACCACGCTGCGCACGCCCGAGGCCGACGGCCTGCCCTATCGCGGGCGGCTGCTGCGCTACTCGCGCACGGCGCCGGCCTGAGCCCGGCGCGGCCCGCCTACTCGACCATGTCGCGGTAGGCGTGCCAGCTCGCGTGGCCAAGCAGCGGGAAGATCACGATCAGCCCGAGCAGCGCGGTCGCGTAGCCGACCGCCATCAGCGTGACGATCAGCCCCGCCCACAGCAGCATCGCTGCCGGGCTGGCGTGGCAGGCGCGCACGCTGGTGGCGATCGCGGCGATCAGGTCGCCGTCCTCGCGGTCGAGCAGCATCGGCACCGAGACCACCCCGATGACGAAGACCGCCGCCGCGAACAGCGCACCGATGCCGACGAAGGCGATGGCCAGCGCGCTGTAGCGGCCCGACAGCAGCACGTCGAACAGCAGGTTCGACAGGTCCGGCACCAGGCCGCCGTACAGCAGCGCGAAGCTCACCGCGCCGACCCGCTCCCAGAGCAGGAAGGCGATCGCCAGCACCAGCCCGAACAGTCCGAGCGAGCCGGCGTTGCGCCAGCCATCGGCCAGCGCCTCGCCCAGGTCGGGCCGCGCGCCGGCCAGCCGCTGGCGCGACAGTGCATGAAAGGGCAGCGCCACCAGCGGCGCCAGCAGCAGGAAGCCGCCGACCAGCGTCGGCGCCAGGTGCGGCAGATGCCGGCCGGCGACGATCAGCGCCGCGCCCATCGCGGCGACCGCCAGGCCGCCGCCCAGGCTGGCGGCCGGGTGATGCGACAGATCCTCCCAGCCGCGTTTCAGCCATCGCAGCGGCTGGGTGACCGTGACCTGGCGGACCTCGGGCGCGTCGGCAGCCTGGCGGGCGCGGCGCGGAAGGTGACCGGTGACCTGTGCGACATGATCCATGGTGCAGACCTCCTTCGGACGACAGACCGACCGGCCGCCCCGTGCGAGCCGGCGGTGCGTGTGTCGATGCTAGGACGATGTGCGGCCGGGCACCATCGGGTTCCCCTGAGGTCGGATCGCAGGATTGATACATGTTGTTGCATCTGCGTCGTCTCCGGCTGCATCCGTCCGGCATCGGCCCGGCTAGTGAAGGTTGAGACGATCGTCGCCAGCCCGGCGTCGACGGCTCCTCCGATTCATTCACCTCCGGGAGCATTGCCATGACCGTTCGCTCGTCCTTCGCCGCCGCCACCCCCCGCCGCCTCGCCTTTGCCGCCGCCGTGCTGCTGAGCGCCGGCCTGGCCGCCTGCTCGTCGACCTCCGCGCCGATGGGCGCGACCACCTCGATGACCGCCACCTCGCAGACCGCGCTGCCGACGCCGGTGCAGGTGCCCGCCGGCCACCGCGTCGCCTGGGAAACCGTCGGCGTCGGCCAGATCACCTATGAATGCCGCGCCAAGGCCGGCACGCCGGGCGCGTTCGAGTGGGTCTTCGTCGGCCCGGACGCCGAGCTGCGCAGCCGCAGCGGCATGAAGCTGGGCCGCTACTTCGGCCCCCCGGCGACCTGGGCGGCCGACGACGGCTCGGCGCTGACCGGCACGCAGGTCGGGCTGGTGCCCGCCGCGGCCGGCAACATCCCGCTGCAGCTGGTCAAGGCCAATCCCGCCACCGGCCGCGGCGTGCTCGAGGGCGTGAGCTACATCCAGCGCGTGGCCACCCGCGGCGGCGTGGCGCCGGCGATGGCCTGCGGCGAGGGCCAGACCGGCCAGCGCCAGGTGGTGCAGTACCAGGCCGACTACATCTTCTGGAAGCCGGGCGCCTGAGCCGGGCGAATGCCCCCTGGCGGCTGACGGCTGGCGGCCGGTGCCTTGGTTCTGGGTAGTCCCTTCTCGCAGAATGGCAAAACGCCGCTGCCGAGACCGAAAGGACCGCCCTTGCCCCCTGCCGCCGCCTCCGCTGCCGCCGCCCTGACCCTCGACCATGATGCCGCGCTGCAGGCCTGCGCCCGCGGCGAGCGCTTCGCGCTGCGCATGCTCTACGAGCACGAGGGCCGCTGGCTGCTCGGCGTGGTGCGGCGCATCGTGCGCGACGACGCGCTGGCCGAGGATGTGCTGCAGGACGCCTTCCTGCAGGTCTGGCAGCGCGCCGCCACCTTCGATGCGGCGCTGGGCTCCGGCCGGGGCTGGATCTACACCGTGGTGCGCCACCAGGCGCTGCGCGCGGTGCGCGGCGGTCGTGGCGTCGAGACGGTCGCGGTCGATCCGGAGGATCTGGCCGGCCTGTCGGACCGCCTGCAGTCCGCCACCGCGCCCGACGGCGACGATCGCGGCCTCGACACCGCCGGCCTCGAGCGCTGTCTCGACCGGCTGGAGGATCGCCCGCGCGCCTGTGTCGTGCACGCCTATGTCGATGGCTACACCCACGAGCAGATCGCCACCCGGCTGGGTTCGCCGCTGGGTTCGGTCAAGTCGTGGATCCGCCGCAGCCTGCTGGCGCTGAGGGAGTGCCTGTCCACATGCTGAATCTGCAGACCCCCGAGGATCGCAGCGCCGCCGCTGGCGAATATGTGCTGGGCACGCTGGCGCCGGACGAGCGCGAGGCCTTCGAGCGGGCGCTCGGCGGTGACGCCGCGCTGCGCGCCGAGGTCGCGCACTGGCAGGACCGCTTCCTGGCGCTGAGCGCCCGGGTGGCGCCGGCCGAGCCCTCCGCCGGGCTGTGGCGGCGCATCGAGGCGCGCCTGTCGCCGGGGGCTGCCGCCGCGCGTGCCCCGGCCGCGACGCCGCCCTGGTGGCAGCGCCTGGGCCTGTGGCAGTCGCTCAGCGGGCTGGCGCTGACCGGCTGCGTGCTGCTGGGCTCGGGGCTGGTGCCGCGGCTGATGGCGCCGCCGGCCGCGCAGCAGCAGTTCGTCGCGGTGCTGCAGGCGCCGCAGGGCGGCGGCAACGGCTGGGTGGTCGAGGTGCGGGTCGACGCGGCGGGGCAGGGCCGGCTGCGGCTGCGCCCGGTCGTGCCGCCCCAGGCGCCGCCGCCGGGCCGCACGCTGCAGTTCTGGACCAAGGCCCCCGGCGCCGCCGGCCCCAGCTCCCTGGGCCTGGTGCGCACCACGGATGCCGGCGGCGCCATCGAGCTGCCGCTCGAGCGCCTGCCCGACCTGCGCCCCGAACAGCTCTTCGAGATCACCCTCGAGCCCGAGGGCGGCTCGCCGATCGACCGCCCGACCGGGCCGATCCTGTACATCGGGCGGGCGGTGCAGCTGGAGGGGTGAGCCGCGCTCCCCCATGTTCATGGGGGGCGGCTCTTCACGATTGTTTACGTATTGCTATCGAGTGACTAAGCTCGATCGCTGATTCCAGAAAAAACGAGTTCATCAGGGAGGACATGCCGGCATCCCGCCGGCATGGGCGTTGCCGTTGCGGCGTCAGCCGGACGGTGTGGACGTGCTGCGTGCCTGCGCGTCGAGACGATCCTGGCGGGCTTGCGATGTCCGCCGCAGGGCTCCGCGGTGGCGGGTGTCGACGAGCTGCGAATCACTCGCGGAGAAACACGTCTCACACAGCCCCTACAACATGATCTCTTCTTCCCTGCGCACTCTTTCTGCCATCGCTCTGGCCCTGTCGCTGTCGGCCTGCGCCACCATCATGGGTCAGCCGACCCAGCTCGTCCCGATCGCCAGCACGCCCAGCGACGCGTCGATCTCGATCACCGACGAAGCCGGCCTCGAGGTCTTCCGTGGTCGCACCCCGACCTCGGTGACGCTGCCCAAGAGCACCGGCCGCTACTGGGGCGGCAAGAGCTTCAAGGTCGTGATCACGAAGGACGGCTACCAGGCCCAGACCATCCCGGTCACGGCCGCGCCCAACGGCTGGTATCTGGCCGGCAACTTCCTGTTCGGCGGCGTGATCGGCTGGTTCATCGTCGATCCGCTGAGCGGCAACATGTACACCCTGTCGCCGGACGCCATCTCCGCGCAGATGAGCACCAGCACCGCGCAGAACCACAACAACCGCGCCACCGACGGCAGCATCTCGATCGTGCTGCTGCAGGACGTACCGGCGGCGCTGCGCGACAAGATGGTTCGCGTGAACTGACGATGTACCTCGCCCCTTGTTTCGGGGGTGATTGATGCTCAATTTGTTCACTTTTGGTTATTGGTTCGCTAAGCTCAATAGCAGATTTACAAGAGCTAGCAAGCCAATCCAGGGGGAAGCGCATTCGTGACCAGAGCACGGTGCGCGGGTCGAGTGCGTGTCCAGCGCAGGCGGCCGTGTGTGCATGCGTCGTTCCCGACGGAGCTTGACCGATCTTGCGAGGTCCGTCGCCTGAGCTCCGCGGCGCCGGATCGGTCTGATGCCGCGGAGAGATGCACTCACAGGGACCGACGATCATGAGCTTTTCCACTTTCCCCCGCCTTTCTTCCTTCCGTCTGCTGGGCAGCTTCGCGCTGGTTGCGACGCTCAGTGCCTGTGGCGGTGGCGACAACGATGTCGTGCTCGACACCAGTCGGACGCTTGCCGATGGTGCCTCTGTCTCTTACGCACTGGAGGCCGGCACCTACCAGGCCGAGATCACCGCGTCGAACAACGGCGTGAACATCCAGTGGGTCGGCGGCAACTGCAGTACGGTCAGCAACATCAAGACCTACGTGCAGACCTGCACGATGAGCAGCAAGGGCCAGCTCACCATCACCAACCCGACAGTGCTTAGTCTGGGCGGTGCGGAGATCGTGACCATCAAGCTGACGGAGAAGTGAGGCGCGGAGCCCCCACCCCGTCATGCCCGCGCAGGCGGGCACCCACGCCCACCCCCATCCCCGGGAAAACAGCCCCGGAAATACCGGCTTATTTCTCACTTCAGGCCGTCACACGTGCTCCCGCGCACGTTCCCGCTGCCTAGACTGGATCCTTCACCGGGATCGAAGAATCCCGCAGCCCGCGCCCTGGATGCGCTGCGGCTGACGCACAAAGACGCCGTGGGAATGGACGCGACCGCACCAGCAGGGAGAGATGCGGCTTGACGACGACAACACCGGCCACGCTGCCGACCTACGACCGATTCATCGAGCCGCTGCTGCGCTTTCTCGCCGGCCGACCGGAGGGCGCGCCCGCCCGCGAGGCCCACGAGGCAGCGGCCGACGCGCTCGGGCTGGACGCCGCGGCGCGCCAGCAGCCGCTGTCGAGCGGCGCGCAGCTCATCTACAAGAACCGCGCCGGCTGGGCGCATGACCGGCTCAAGCGCGCCGGGCTGTCGGACAGCCCGCGGCGCGGCTGGTGGCAACTGACCGAGGCCGGCCGACGCTTCGTGGCCGAGCATCCGGCGCCGCTGACGCCCGAGCAGCTCGGCACGCTGGCGATGGTGCACCTGGACGTGCAGCGCCTGCGACCGGTGGCACCCGATGCCGGCCCGGACGAAGCGGCCGGCGTGCCGCCGCAGCCGATCGCCAGCCCGGAAGAGCGGCTGGGCCTGGCGCTGGAGGAAATCCGCCGCGCGGTCGTGGCCGAGCTGCTGGACACGCTGGCCACCGTGACGCCGGCGTTCTTCGAGACGCTGGTGCTCGACCTGCTGCACCGCATGGGCTATGGGGCCAACCGCGCCGACCTGCAGCGCGTCGGCGGCTCGGGCGACGCGGGCATCGACGGAATCATCTCGCTGGACCGGCTCGGTCTGGAAAAGGTCTACGTGCAGGCCAAGCGTTGGCAGGGCACGGTCGGGCGGCCCGAGATCCAGGCGTTCTACGGCGCCCTGGCGGGCCAGCGCGCCAAGAAAGGCGTCTTCATCACCACGTCGGGCTACACCGCGCAGGCGCTGCAGTTCGCGCAATCCGTCGAGGGCATCGTGCTGGTGGACGGGCTTGGTCGCTTAGTAGGTTGGCGTCGGGATAATGTCAGGCGTCAGGGATATTCGGGTAATTCGTTGTGTTGCAATGAATTTTCCGGTTAACAGTGGAAGTAAGTTCGCCTAATTTTCTGGAAAGGTCGTTATGTCTGCGATTGATAATTTAAAGGTTGAGTTTTCTGATCGGGCTCGGCAAATAGTTTTTTGGACTGGGGCTGGTCTGAGTTCCCCCGCAATGCCTAGCTGGATTTCTTTAAGGGATCAACTGTTTTCTGAAGCGAGGATCGCAAATAGTAGATTGGATGGGGCGGTTCAGAAGAAAAAAAATGCTGAGTTGGCTGCTATTGCCAAAATACAGGACATATGGGTTCAGTTTGATCGGGTGCATGATCTTCTTGGCCGTGATTCTTATGTAAGAAAGATTAAGGATATTTTCTCCGCTAGTGAGACTATGCCTATACCAAGGGCTCATGAGATCATATGGGGTCTTGACCCATCGGGGGTTATTACTCTTAATATTGATTTATTCACTCAGAGGGCTAGTGCCAATATGCCTAGCGGAGCAATTCCAATACAAATACAGGCGACAAAATTTGCCGAGCATTTTAATGTTTTGAAAGAAAAACGTCCGTTTGTCGCGTATCCTCACGGTCATATTGATGAGCCGAATTCGTGGACTTTTACAAAAAAAGATTTGGATAGGAGGCTTACTGATGCAAGTTATATAGAGTGGTTGAAGATAATATTCAGGGTGTGTACTGTTGTATTTGTTGGTGTTACTGCTAGTGATGTGGCGATAGGCGGCCCTATAGAGAAAATTGTTGCAAAAAATATACCGTTAACCGGCCATTATTGGATTACGCCCAGAGGTGATTTGGAAGCATCTGAGTGGGCGGAGCAGAGTGGGGTTAATATTGTTCATTACTCTGTAAACAATGGGTCTCATGCCGAGCTGCTACATGTTCTTTCTTCATTGAAGGCTGTTGTAAAAAGTGAGGATTACGAGAAGGAGCGTCCCGTATACTTAAGAAATTTGAATGGTGAATTTAAGGAGCCCATTTCCCCTAAGGACCTTCAGAGGTTGTCTGATGAGGAAAAAAGAATTTATCTGAATTCGGAGGCAAAAAGAATACTACAAAATAGAGACTTGAATGCAAAAAATTCAGAATATGCGGCATTTTTAGCAAAATACCAGCGGGCAATTCATGATTCTTGGTATGTGTCTTCTGATCCTGATGATAATGAGTTTATTGGTTATAGAATAATATCCAAGGTTGATGAGGGTGCTTTTGGAAATGTATATAAAGCGATTTCTGAAAACGGTAGCACTGTTGCTGTTAAAATTCTAAAAAACGATAATTTTGGCAGGACTGATTTTTATAAAGGTTTTAGGCGTGGCGCGAATTCTTTGCGGATAGTGACGGACCGCGGCATTGAAGGTGTTATTAATTATATCGATGCCGCTGAAATACCTCCAACAATTATAATGAACTGGTGTGATGGGCAGAGCCTTTCAACGTTGGTGCCGGCAAATTTTGTTCGGGAGTGGGATGAAATAATTGAGGTTTTTTCTCAGTTGGCGATCGTATTAAGAAAATGTCATCTATTGCCTGAGCGTGTTCTTCATAGGGATTTGCGGCCTGCAAATATAATGATTGAGGGTTGTTTTGAATCTATCGATGAATGGAGAGTTGTGGTTCTTGATTTTGATCTTTCTTGTTATCGCGATTCTGATGACCATTCTATAATGCATAGTCCTGCATTTGGTTATCTTGCGCCTGAACAGAGAGGCGGTTCTGCGTTTTCTAGGAGAAATTCTGCTGTTGATTCATACGGTTTTGGGATGACGCTTTATTATGTCTGCGGTGGGAAGGATCCTTTTCCTGATCAGCACACCACGCCATCATGGATGGAATCTGTTAAAAAGGCTGTTTCTTCGAGAAAGAATATTTCGTAGAGGAGTTTGCCAAAAAGAATTTCTAGATTAATAATATCTGCAACGCTGGATGATCAGTCTAGTAGAATAATGATGAGTCAAATAGAGGGTGAATTGGAGTCATTGAAAATAGCTATGATGTCAAGTGGGCCTGTGCCGCTTGTAGATGTTGTTCTTGAGGAGCTTGTTTGTCGAGTTAAATATATTAATGATTACCATTGGGATTCGGCCAAATCGTCTGCATCTTATAATTCCCCTAGCGGCGTATATGTGATTTTTTCGAGAGTTGAGGGGACAAGATTTGTGAGAATATCAATGGGGTGGGTTAGTAATGGTATGCAGGATTGGGTTAATATTGAGAGTGCTCTCAGTAAGAAAAATCAAAGGATTTCTGATTTGCTTGGTAGTGGCTGTTTAAATGTTTCGTTTAGAAAGGATAGAAGGGAGTTTTGTTTCTCTGCGGAAATTTGTGCAGACGATCTTCTTGATTCCCTTGATGCTGTGGCTGGAAATGTTTCTGATGCCATTTCGCATATCTCGTCTATTATTTTATAAATATTTTTTGTTTTCCGTTCAAAATAAAATTTGACCGATTGTGGTGCTGTTGTGAAATTCGACTGGCTGTCAACTGGCTAGAGCGTGTTATGAACTTCCCGCCGCAGCCATCACCGCTGCGGCCTTGGGGAGCATGAGGATGGCGAAGACGACGAAGTGCAAGCTGGCCAGCACCTGAGCAGGGCGATTGCATGAAGAACCTGGTCGGTTCCGTGTTATGAACGCGCCCCGCTGACCCGACCGCCGCAGCTCGAAGCGGCGCCCGCCCCGATGACCACTGCGCCGCTGTCCACCCACTTCATCGAGGCGCTGGCCGAACTGGACGATCCGCGCTCGCGGTCGTGTCCGTTTCCGCTGGACGAGCTGATGTTCGCGGCGCTGTGCAGCGTCAGCAGTGGCGCCGACAGCTGGGTCTCGGTCACCGACTGGGCAGAGCTGCAGATCGACTGGCTGCGCCAGCATCTGCCGTACGCCAACGGCATCGCCTCGCACGACACCTTCGGGCGCGTCTTCAGCCTGCTCGACCCGCATCAGTTCGAGCGCTTCTTCGCGCGCTGGATGCAGCACCTGTGCCCCGCGCTGACGGGCGAGCTGATCGCCATCGACGGCAAGAGCCTGCGCGGCTCGCATGACGGGGGCACACGCATGACGCATCTGGTCTCGGCCTGGCACCACGCGCGCGGTCTCGTGCTGGGTCAGGTCAAGACGGCAGCCAAGAGCAACGAGATCACGGCGATCCCGGAGCTGGTGGCTGCCCTGCAGATCCAGG
>NZ_JACCPY010000017.1 GCF_013426975.1 Sphaerotilus sulfidivorans | reverse complement strand
AGCACCTCTCGCAACTGCTGCCTCAGGCCCAGGCTCTCCCGGTACGCCTCCAGCGCCTGTCCGCCTTGCCCTGCCTTGCGCTGCGCATCTCCCAGCTTGTCCAGCGAGATCGACAGATCCCTCAGCAGCTGCGGGCTGTCTCCCAGCGTCTCGCGCAATCGACGGAATCGAAGCACCTCCTCGGCCATCGTCGCGACATGGGCAGACCACTGCGCCCAATGGATCGCCTCACCGTCGGCGGGCGCCGACGATACGGGCTGCGCCGGCACGGGGTCGACCGGCACCACGGATTGCATGCGGGCCGAATAGGCGCGGACATGCCACAGATCCGGCGCCTCGGTGGCCAGCCGGCTCGACCAGTGCAAGGGCAGGCACAGCACCAGCGGCCGCGCCAGGTCGCGCATCAGCCAAGAGCGGGCTTCGTTGAGGCGCGCCACGCTGTGGTGACGGGCCCGTTCCCAAGGCGCCAGGGCATTTTCAGCGTCTGGCGCGGTGCAGAGGTCCAGCCATACGGGCACCTGAACGTCCGGCAGGCGGGCACGGTGCTGCTCCAGCTCCGAAAAGACATGCTCGACCGCCGATTCGGCGTCAGGCGGGCGGATGACGGTGATGGCGGCCGTGCGCCACTGCCAGGCGTCGGCGAGTCGCTGCTGCAATCGCAGCAATTCGCGTGTCTGGTCGGTGAAGACGACACACAGACAGAAACCCTCGGCCCACTCGATGTGGAGCCGCATCTCCTGCCAGACCTGGTCGGCATCCACCGCCGCGCTCAGGCAGGCTGGGGCAGATAGGGCGCCACCTGGTCGTGCAGCAGGTACTGCACCTCGCACCAGTCGCCGATGCCGTTGCGGTACGACAGGATCAGCCCGCCATCGAACAGCCGTGCCACCTTGTGCAGGTTGTCCATGCTGTCGAGCGCGACCCCGTGGCGCACGCGCACCTGCGCCAGGTGCTTCAGGTCGTCCTCGGCCAGCGGCATCTCGTCGCGCAGCGTGCGCTCGGCAGTGGCGGGCAAGCTGTCATCCGGCAGGGGCAAGGCCGGCCGGATCACCGTCGCCTTGGCACAGACGGACTTGATGAGCCGGAAATAGTCGCGCACGCTGCCGCTGGACGCCAGCGCCAGCCGCTCCAGCATCGGCAGCGGAATGATCTCCTCGATCCGCGGGAAACGTCGCTGCACGCTCTGCACCATCCCGGCAATGCCCGGTGCATGCGGCGTGACGGGCTGGGCGCCCTTGGTCAGATCCGGTGTCGTGAACACCTTCACATGGGGCAGCTTGCACACATCCACCCCGAGATACCCGCCGATGCGCGGCACCAGGAACGGCAGGAAGGGCGGCACGCTGTAGACGGTGTGGACATGCTCCAGCTTGAGGTACTGGCCGCTCACGTCGAAGACCTGGATGATGGCCTCGTAGCACTCCTTGGCATTCGGCCCGGACACGCGCAGGCGTTCCAGCGAGTCGAGGATCAGCACCACCTCCATCTGCACGCCACGCAGGCGCTTGATGTCGTCGACCACCGAGGCGATGAAGCGCTTGACCTCCTCGAACCAAGCCCCTCGCGACGACTCCAGCGCCCGCTGCACCTCCGCCCGGAAGCTCGGGTTGTCGCGCAGCTGCGCCGTGAAGCTCACCTCGCCGCCGAGTTGCTCACTGGCCCTGGCCGACAGCTTGCCACCCAGGCCGGTCAGGTTGATCTCGGTGCGCGTCAGCCAGTCCCACAGGCGGCGGGCATAGGTGTGCTGCCCGGCCGTGCTGCCCAGATCCCGATCGGCCTGATCCGCCAGGGCGGCGGCCAGCGACACCAGCAGCGATTCGAGCTTGACCGCCTCGCCCAGGTTGAGCCGCTTCTCCATGTCGGCGACGACCACGTAGTAGTCGCCGGTCTGGCGCAGGTCATGCGCCATGCGGCGCAGCTCCGTCGATTTGCCGACCCCGCGGTGACCGGTGAACAGCCAGGTGCCAGGGCGATCCGACAGCTCGATGTTGGCCCGCAGCTCGTCCACCGGCGAGATCCCGCCGTCGCAATGCAGATTGGCGACATAGAGCGCGGCATCTGCAGGGTCGTCCAGATTCAGCTCCCGCTCGAAATCCAGCGCGCGGTAGAGAGTCTTGACATCGGAGAGCTGGGCCATCGAACGCCTCCGCTGGCTCAGGCCAGCTCTTCCTTGCGCAGACTCACGATCGGCGCCAGCACCGTCGGCAGCGCCTGCATCTGCGCCAGCGCGGCGCGCATCGCGCCTTCCTGGGTCTCGTGCGTCAGGATGATGACGTCGGTCTGGTGCTCGCCCTCGTTGGACTCGCGCTGCAGCACCGCATCGATCGAGATGTCGGAGGCAGCCAGGATCGAGGTGATCGACGACAGCACGCCCTTCTGGTCGGCCACGCGCAGGCGCAGGTAGAAGGCGGTGCGCACCTGATCGATCGACAGCACCGGCGTGTCGCGCAGCTCGTCGGCCTGGAAGGCCAGATGCGGCACGCGGTGGTCGGGGTCGGCGGTGTGCAGGCGGGTGATGTCGACCAGGTCGGCGATCACCGCCGAGGCGGTCGGCTCGGAGCCGGCGCCCTTGCCGTAGTAGAGCGTCGTGCCCACCGCGTCGCCCTGCACCATCACCGCGTTCATCGCGCCCTCGACATTGGCGATCAGGCGCTTGGCCGGCACCAGCGTCGGGTGCACGCGCAGCTCGATGCCGCCGACGTCGTCGCGGCGCTTGGCGATGCCCAGCAGCTTGATGCGGTAGCCGAGCTGCTCTGCATAGCGGATGTCGGCCGCGGCCAGCTTCGTGATGCCCTCGACATGCGCCTTGTCGAACTGCACCGGAATGCCGAAGGCCAGCGCGCTCATCAGCGTCGCCTTGTGCGCGGCGTCGACGCCCTCGATGTCGAAGGTCGGGTCGGCCTCGGCATAGCCCAGGCGCTGCGCTTCCTTCAGCACCACGTCGAAGTCCAGGCCCTTGTCGCGCATCTCCGACAGGATGAAGTTGGTCGTGCCGTTGATGATGCCGGCGACCCACTGCACCTGGTTGGCGGTCAGGCCCTCGCGCAGCGCCTTGATGATCGGGATGCCCCCGGCCACCGCGGCCTCGAAGGCCACCATCACGCCCTTGGCGCTGGCCGCTGCGAAGATCTCGGTGCCGTGCACCGCCAGCAGCGCCTTGTTGGCGGTGACCACATGCTTGCCGGCGTTGATGGCTTCGAGCACCAGCGCGCGGGCGATGCCATAGCCGCCGATCAGCTCGATGACGATGTCGATCTCGGGATTGGCGATGATCTCGCGCGCATCGGCCACGACGCGGGCGCGGTCGCCGACGATCTCGCGGGCGCGCTCGACGTTCAGGTCCGCCACCATCGTGATCTCGATGCCGCGGCCCGCGCGACGGCGGATCTCTTCCTGGTTGCGAGTGAGCACGTTGAAGGTGCCGCTACCGACAGTACCGATGCCCAGCAGGCCGACTTGGATGGGTTTCATGCGAACGGGTGGCGCTTGTGACTGCGCCGTCTCTTGGGTGAGAAACTGCACCGGAGTTCCGACGGTGCAGGCGAGAGAGGAGCGAGAGAAACGAGACAGGAGGCGGCTGAGCGCGCAGGCTCAGGCGCCATGCCGCCGGCGATAGCCGTCGAGGAAGCGGGCGATGCGCCCGATCGCGTCGGTCAGGTCGTCGGAGTTCGGCAGGAAGACGAGGCGGAAATGGTCCGGCGTCGGCCAGTTGAAGCCGGTGCCCTGCACGATCAGCACCTTCTCCTCGGCCAGCAGCTCGTAGGCGAACTGCTGGTCGTCCTGGATCGGGTACATCTTCGGGTCCAGGCGCGGGAACATGTAGAGCGCCGCCTTGGGCTTGACGCAGGACACGCCCGGGATCTCGGTCAGCAGCCGGTGCGCCAGATCGCGCTGGCGGCACAGCCGACCGCCCGGCGCGACCAGGTCCTTGATGCTCTGGTAGCCGCCCAAGGCGGTCTGGATCGCCAGCTGGCCCGGCGTGTTGGCGCACAGCCGCATCGAGGCCAGCATGTTCAGGCCCTCGATGTAGTCGCGCGCATGGCGCTTGTCGCCCGAGACCACCATCCAGCCGGCGCGGTAGCCGCAGGAGCGGTAGTTCTTCGACAGGCCGTTGAAGGTCAGGATCAGCACATCGTCGGCCAGCGAGGCGATGCTGGTGTGGCTGTGGCCGTCGAACAGCGTCTTGTCGTAGATCTCGTCGGCGAAGACGATCAGCTGGTGCTGGCGGGCGATCTCGATCAGCCCCTGCAGCACCGGCTCCGGATAGAGCGCGCCGGTCGGATTGTTCGGGTTGATGATCACCAGCGCCTTGGTGCGCGGGGTGATCTTGGCGCGGATGTCGTCGAGGTCGGGCATCCACTCCGACGACTCGTCGCAGAGGTAGTGCACCGGGCGGCCGCCCGACAGCGCCACCACCGCGGTGTAGAGCGGATAGTCGGGCGAGGGGATCAGCACCTCGTCGCCGTCGTCGAGCAGCGCGTTCATCGCCATCGAGATCAGCTCGGAGGCGCCGTTGCCCAGGTAGACGTCGTCGACGGTCACGCCGCGGATGCCCTTCTCCTGGGTGTAGTGCACGACCGACTTGCGCGGCGCGAACAGGCCCTTGGAGTCGGTGTAGCCGGCCGCGTGCGGCAGGTTGCGGATCATGTCCTGCACGATCTCGTCGGGCGGCTCCAGCCCGAACACCGCCAGGTTGCCGATGTTGAGCTTGATGATCTTGTGGCCCTCCTCCTCCATCTGGCGGGCCTTTTCCAGCACCGGGCCACGGATGTCGTAGCACACGTTGGCGAGCTTGCCGGACTTGGCGACGGTCTTGAGCACGAGGGATCCTGTTCGCGATGTAGAGGAGGAAAGCGCCGGAGAAACGGTACGGGACGCAGGGGGACAGCCGGGGCGGCCATTGTCGGCCAAAGGCTAGAATTTAGCGCATCCTGCCCCTGCCGCCCTGCCGTGAAACTCCAGCCCGACCGACTCGATGGCGTCAACGCCATCTTCAGCACCGCCACCGACGCCGTCTCGATCAACAACCAGAGCGCGCTGGTGCAGTGGCGCAGCAGCGTCATCGTGCCTTGGCGCGGCGAGGTGGTCGCCTGGCCGCGCAGCCGCGTCGAGGAGCTGCAGCGCGAGGACTTCGACGCGCTGCTGGCGCTGAAGCCGGAGCTGGTGATCTTCGGCAGCGGCCGCACGCTGCGCTTCGTTCATCCGTCGATCACCCGCGGCCTGATCGAGGCGCGCATCGGCATCGAGTGCATGGACACCGCCGCCGCCTGCCGCACCTACAACGTGCTGGTCAGCGAAGGCCGGCGTGCCGTGGCGGCGCTGATCATCGGCTGAAATCCCCCGCCCGGACGAAGCCGGGCACGTCAGAACGAGCCTTGAACTGGCAGTATAATGATGGGCTTATCCCCATCAGGGATCCACAAGACTACAGAACTTGCATGACGCCCGCTCTCAACAAACCTCTGCCGGAATTTGAAGCGAATGCAACCGGTGGCGTGAAGTTCACCCCCCAGGCTTTCCTCGGCAAGACGGTGGTGCTGTATTTCTACCCGAAGGACAGCACGCCCGGCTGCACCACCGAAGCGATGCAGTTCCGCGACCACCACAAGGACTTCGCCAACGCGGGCGCGGTGGTCTTTGGCGTGTCGCGCGACAACATGGCCTCGCACGACAAGTTCAAGCAGAACCTCGAGCTGCCCTTCGAGCTGATCGCCGACACCGAAGAGAAGCTTTGCCACATGTTCGGCGTCGTGAAGAACAAGATCATGTACGGCAAGAAGGTCAAGGGCATCGAGCGCTCGACCTTCCTGATCGACCCCGAAGGCCTGCTGCGCACCGAATGGCGCGGCATCAAGGTCGCCGGTCATGTCGAGGACGTCCTGAAGGCTGTTCAGGAGCTGAAGAAGCCGGCTTGAGCCGGATTGAGTCGGATTGGTACCGTGACAGCGGGCCTTGGCGCCTGCAGCGTCCTGTGCATAATGGGTTCATGCGCGTAAGCCCTGAACCGCATTCCCCGATCGAGAAGCCGCCCAGCTTGCTGTGCGGCTTTTTCTTTTCACGTTGACGCTTTCGCTCATGCCTCTGCCCAAACCCCCTGCCAAGCGCGGCTCCGTCCTCGACCCTTCCGCCTTCGACGCCCAGTCGGCGCCGAAACCGTCACGACGCTCGCTGCCCAAGCCAGCCGCCGTCGAGGACAGCAGCGCACTCGAACTCCAGCCGCCACAGCAGCCGGTGGCCGCGCCGCCGATCACCGCGGCGATCGCTCTTCCGGTGCCGGTCGAGGCCAAGGCGCCAGCTTCAGCGGCCACGCCGGTCAAGCCGGCACGTGCGCCCCGCGCCAAGGCAGCGGCCGCAGCTGCAGCCGCTGCACCGACCCCGGCGACCCGGCCCCGTCGCAACCGCGCCAGCACCGGCGGCCCGGCCAAGCTCTTCGTGCTCGACACCAATGTGCTGATGCACGACCCGATGTCGCTGTTCCGCTTCGAGGAGCATGACGTCTACCTGCCGATGATCACGCTCGAGGAGCTGGACGGCCACAAGAAGGGCATGAGCGAGGTCTCGCGCAACGTGCGCCAGGTCAGCCGCGAGCTCGACGCGCTGGCCGCCAGCCAGGGCGATGCCAAGGACTTCGACCCGGGCGCCGGCATCGCGCTGGCGCGCACCGGCCACCGCGAGGCCGGCGGCAAGCTGTTCTTCCAGACCACCTTCGTCGACTTCAAGCTGCCCGACGGCCTGCCGCAGGGCAAGGCCGACAACCAGATCCTCGGCGTGGTGCAGGCGCTGCGCACGCAGCAGCCCGAGCGCGAGGTCGTGCTGGTGTCGAAGGACATCAACATGCGCATCAAGGCCCGCGCGCTGGGCCTGGCTGCCGAGGACTACCTCAACGACAAGACGCTCGAAGACGCCGACCTGCTCTACACCGGCGTGCTGCAGCTGCCGGGCGACTTCTGGGAGCGCCACGGCAAGACGATGGAGAGCTGGCAGCAGGCCGGCTCGACCTTCTACCGGATCAGCGGGCCGCTGGTGCCCTCGCTGATGATCAACCAGTTCGTCTATCTGGAGAGCCCGGGCAACGCGCCGCTCTACGCGCGCGTCACCGAGATCACCGGCAAGACCGCCGTCATCCGCACGCTCAAGGACTTCACCCACGCGAAGAATTCCGTCTGGGGCGTGACCGCGCGCAACCGCGAGCAGAACTTCGCGCTGAACCTGCTGACCGACCCGGACTGCGACTTCATCACGCTGACCGGCACCGCCGGCACCGGCAAGACCCTGATGACGCTGGCCGCCGCGCTCAGCCAGGTGCTGGACGAGCGCCGCTACACCGAGATCATCGTCACCCGGGTGACGGTGCCGGTCGGCGAGGACATCGGCTTCCTGCCCGGCAACGAGGAGGAGAAGATGAGCCCGTGGATGGGCGCGCTCGACGACAACCTGGAGGTCCTGGCGCGCGGCGACACCAGCGCCGGCGAATGGGGCCGCGCGGCGACCAACGATCTCGTGCGCAGCAAGATCAAGATCAAGAGCCTGAACTTCATGCGCGGGCGCACCTTCCTGAACAAGATCGTCATCATCGACGAGGCGCAGAACCTGACGCCGAAGCAGATGAAGACGCTGATCACCCGCGCCGGCCCCGGCACCAAGATCATCTGCCTGGGCAACCTGGCGCAGATCGACACGCCCTACCTCACCGAGGGCTCGTCCGGCCTGACCTTCGCGGTCGACCGCTTCAAGGGCTGGCCGCACGCGGGCCACATCACGCTGGCACGCGGCGAGCGCTCGCGGCTGGCGGACTTCGCCTCCGAGGTGCTCTGACCGGTCTGCAGGCTCGGCCGACGAGCCTGCCATCACCCCGCAAGGGAGGTGCGATGCACCTCCCTTTTTTATGGTCGACTCTTGGTCGATTCGTGAGCTTTCGCACACATGAAACCGACATGAACCCAAGACACGCCAGCGTGCAGCACCTAAGCGAGTGTGAGATCGATCACTGCCGGGGGCCTGCAGCCGGTGTCAGCATGAAAGAAACAGGCCGTGGGTGGCGTGATCAGGTACGAAAATGTTTACCATTCGAAGTGATCAACCATCGCCATAGTCCATAACAGCAACAAGGCGTGATCCGGCTGAGGGGGGGCTCGCAAGAGCGGCCGAGGACGGATGATGCCGTTTCGAGCACATCACCACACATGCCATCCGGTCATGATGACCCGTCGGCGGCTTCGGCGCATCTTGCGCTGATCGCCGGCCATTGCGATCAGGCCGCAGCCCTGGCTCACGAGATGCTGGCCAGCGCCAAGCTGGG
The DNA here is from genome assembly GCF_013426975.1 of Sphaerotilus sulfidivorans. GTDB lineage: Bacteria > Pseudomonadota > Gammaproteobacteria > Burkholderiales > Burkholderiaceae_C > Sphaerotilus > Sphaerotilus sulfidivorans. The sequence goes on along the minus strand of NZ_JACCPY010000017.1, from coordinate 73,404 downwards.
CGGCATGCTGCCCCGGCAGGCGGACGCCTTCCTGATCCTGGCTCGCGCCGAACTTCACCGCGAGCCGCCCTCGCCCGAGCTGGCCCTGGCCCAGGCCCGGCAGGCCGGGCATCTCTTCCATCTGGTCGGCGATGCGCGGCAGGAGTCGGATGCCCTGGCGCTGGCGGCGCTGCTGCTGACCCGGCTGGGCCGCTTCGAGGAAGCGATCGAGAACGCGACGCTGGCGGTCCGGCTGGCCGAGAGCCTGCCGGACGGCGCGCACACCGCAGTCGCCTACCACCATCTCGGCCTGGCCACCCATGCCCGCGACAGCGACTATGCCCGCCGGGCCCTGCTGCGCAGCATCGCGCTGGCACAGCAGCACTGCGGCGGTGAAGCCGCCACCGCCCAGCCGCGCCTGCAGCTGCTGCTGGGCGAGCTCTACCGGTTGGAGCAGTGCCGCCAGTCGGGCCAGCCGGCGCGCATCGACCCGATCGCGTTCGACATGCTGCAGGCGCTGCGCCAGATCCTGGCCAGCGGCACCGAGGCCCCGGCGCTGACGCCCCAGCCGGGCGGAGCCCAGCTGGCCGCGCTGCTGCCGCTGATCGAGACCGGAATCGGCTCTTTCCTGGCATCGGACGAGACGCTGCCCGCCGGACTGGCACCGCTGCAGGACGCCACCCGCACGCCGCCTGACCCTCTCCGGCCGGAGAGCCTGCGCGGACTGGCGGCCTGGATCTTCGCGCGCCGGGCGCTCGAGCGCGGCCAGCTCGCGCAGGCGCAGGCGTGCATCGCCGAGCTGCTCGACCCGGCCCTGCCGCGCGCCGATCAGCGTCTGGTGCAGACCGCACACCACCTGCACATCACCCTGCTCGAGCAGCAGGGGCGGCATGACGAGGCGCTGGCGGCCTTTCGCCGGCTGCGCGCCGATCAGCTGCTGCAGGACCGCGAGAACATGGCCTCGCGCGAACGCACCGCCACGCTGCGCATGGCCTGGCGCCAGCAGTCGCGCGCACTCGCCGAGCTGCGAACCAGCTCGCGCCAGTTCGAGCGGCTCTCGCTGGAAGATCCGCTGACCGGTCTGGCCAACCGCCGCCAGGTCGAGCGCGTGGCCGCCACGCTGCTGCAGCGCCTGCGCGACGAGCGCGAGCAGGCCGCGCCCTGGTGCCTGGTGATGATCGACATCGACCGCTTCAAGCAGATCAACAACCAGCATTCGCATGTGATCGGCGACGAGGTGCTGCGCGCGATGGCGCGACTGCTGCGCCATGTGCTGCGCCAGCACGATCTGGCTGCCCGGCTGGCCGGCGACGAGTTCGTGCTGATCCTGCCCGACACCGACGAGAACCTCGCCCGGCAGGTGATCGAGCGGCTGCGCGGCGAGATCTGCCGCCACGACTGGAGCGCGATCGCGCCCGGCCTGGCGGTCAGCGCCAGCCTGGGGCTGGCCGGCGCACGCGCCGAGGACAGTCTGGCCACGCTGATGCAGCGCAGCGACCTGCTGATGTACGCCGACAAGGCGCGGCGCGACCGGCCGCCCTTGCCGCCGTCGGTCTGAGCGCGGGCCAGGCGGCCCGCGCTCGCCCCAGACTCAGGCGTCCTCGCCGCCGGTCAGCAGCGGCAGCGCGCCGCCGGCCGAGCCGCCCAGCAGGCCGGCCTTGCCGTACAGGCCCAGCTTGGCGCGGGTGTCGCTGATGTCGAGGTTACGCATGGTCAGCTGGCCGATGCGGTCCAGCGGCGTGAACGCGGCGTCCTCCACCTTCTCCATCGACAGGCGCTCCGGCGCGTAGGTCAGGTTCGGGCTGTCGGTGTTCATGATGGTGTAGTCGTTGCCGCGGCGCAGCTCCAGCGTCACCTCGCCGGTGATCGCGCTGGCGACCCAGCGCTGCGCGGTCTCGCGCAGCATCATGGCCTGCGAGTCGAACCAGCGGCCGTGGTAGAGCAGCTTGCCCAGCACGCGGCCGTTGGCGCGGTACTGCGCCAGCGTGTCCTCGTTGTGGATGCCGGTGGCCAGGCGCTCGTAGCAGATGTGCAGCAGCGCCATGCCCGGGGCTTCGTAGATGCCGCGGCTCTTGGCCTCGATGATGCGGTTCTCGATCTGGTCGCACATGCCCAGGCCGTGGCGACCGCCGATGCGGTTGGCTTCCTCGAACAGCGCGACCAGGTCGGGGAAGGTCTGGCCGTTGAGCGCCACCGGCACGCCTTCCTCGAAGCGCACCGTCACGGTCTCCCGCTTGACCTCGACGTCGTCGCGCCAGAAGGCCACGCCCATGATGGGTTTGACGATGTGCATGCCGGCGTTCAGGAACTCCAGGTCCTTGGCCTCATGGGTCGCGCCCAGCATGTTCGAGTCGGTGGAATACGCCTTCTCGACCGACATCTTGTAGTCGAAGCCGTTCTTGATGAGGTATTCGCTCATCTCTTTGCGGCCGCCCAGCTCGTCGATGAAGGTCTGGTCCAGCCAGGGCTTGTAGATCTTCAGCGCCGGGTTGACCAGCAGGCCGTAGCGGTAGAAGCGCTCGATGTCGTTGCCCTTGTAGGTCGAGCCGTCGCCCCAGAGGTTGACGCCATCCTGCTTCATCGCGGCCACCAGCATCGTGCCGGTCACGGCGCGGCCCAGCGGGGTGGTGTTGAAGTAGGTGGCGCCGCCGGTGGTGATGTGGAAGGCACCGGACTGGATCGCGGCGATGCCCTCGGCCACCAGCGCGGCGCGGCAGTCGATCAGGCGGGCGATCTCGGCGCCGTAGGCCAGGGCCTTGCGCGGGATGTCCTCGTAGTCGCTCTCGTCGGGCTGGCCGAGGTTGGCGGTGTAGGCGCAAGGGACGGCGCCCTTGGCGCGCATCCAGTGCACGGCGGCCGAGGTGTCGAGACCGCCCGAGAAGGCGATGCCGACCTTCTGGCCGGCGGGGAGGTTTTGCAGGATGGTGGCAGACATGGCGCTGTTGACGGTCGCGACGGCCGCGACGACGAAGAACGGGATGAATCCACGATTGTCGCAAACTTGGGGCCCGGATCGAAAGCGCCGTCGCACGCGGCGCGCATGCCCCCATGGCCAGGTGCCAGGCACGGCTGGGCTAGACTGGCGCCGGGTGCCGGGCCGCAGGAGCCGTCAGGCAGGTATCACGCGAAGGTCGGGCCGCCTCGCGGGCCCTGCCCTTGGAGCGTCCGCGCATGACCCTGTCCGCGCCAGCCACCCCCGTCGAGCTGCTTGCCACCACCCTGTTCGCCATCGCGCTGCTGCACACCTTTGCGGCCAAGCAGTTCGAGCGCCTGGCCCACCGCCACCCCCGCCACGAAGGCGTCTTCCATCTGCTCGGCGAGGTCGAGGTCGTCTTCGGCTTCTGGGCCATCGTGCTGGTGCTGACGATGGCCCTCAGTGCCGGCGGCGACACCGCGCTGCAGTACGCCGAGTCGCGCAACTACACCGAACCGCTGTTCGTCTTCGTCGTGATGGTGATCGCCGGCTCGCGGCCGATCCTGGAGGCGGTGATGCGCACGGTGGCGGTGCTGTCGGCGCGGGCCGGCCGGGACGCGGCCCCACTGGCGGGCGCCTGGCTCGGGCTGGCGGCGGTGCCGCTGCTGGGCTCGCTGATCACCGAGCCGGCGGCGATGACCATCGCCGCGCTGCTGCTGGCCCCGCGCGTCTTCCGGCCGGACGTGCCGGAGCGGCTGAAGTATCTGGCCCTGGGCGTGCTGTTCGTCAACATCTCGATCGGCGGCACGCTGACCGCCTATGCCGCGCCGCCGGTGCTGATGGTCGCCGGTCCCTGGGGCTGGGACAGCGCCTTCATGCTGTCGACCTTCGGCTGGAAGGCGGCGGTGGCGGTGCTGATCAACGCCAGCGCAGCGGTCTGGATGCTGCGCCGGCACCTGATCGCACGGCCCGGCCTGCCCGCGGACGAGCCACCCGCCCGGCGCCCGGTGCCGTGGACGGTCACCGCGGTGCATGCCGCGCTGCTGGCCGGCGTGGTGCTGACCGCCCACCATCCGGTCGCCTTCCTCGGCCTCTTCCTGCTCTTCCTGGGCTTCACCCAGGCCTATGCACGCCATCAGGATCCGCTGCTGATCAAGGAGGCGCTGCTGGTGGGCTTCTTCCTGGCCGGGCTGGTGGTGCTTGGCGGCCTGCAGCGCTGGTGGCTGCAGCCGCTGGTGTCGGGGCTGGAGCCGATGGCGCTCTTCTTCGGCGCGGTCAGCCTGACGGCGATCACCGACAACGCCGCGCTCACCTACCTGGGCGCGCAGATCTCCGGCATCAGCGAGGCCGCGAAATACATGCTAGTGGCCGGTGCGGTGGCCGGCGGCGGCCTGACGGTGATCGCCAACGCGCCGAACCCGGCGGGTGCGGCGCTGCTGCGCCGTGGCTTCCTGGACGAGTCGATCGGCGCGCTCGGCCTGCTGGCCGGTGCACTGGCACCGACGCTGGTGGCGATGGGCGCCTTCCTGCTGCTCTGAGCGCTGCGGCAGGCGTGGATTCCCGCCTGCGCGCACCGCAGAACGACTGACTGACTATTCGAGCGCATCCTCCGACCAGATCTCGTCGGCGAACTTCGCTGCGGCATAGCCCATGATCCACTGGCCGCTGCGCACGAAATAGATCGGGCCATCCACGCCACGGTCATTCAGGAAGGCATCAAAGAGACTGACGCCGGCCAGCAGGTTGTCGCGCGAGAAGACCTCGACCACCCGGGCGGAATCCTTCTCGAAGACAGCCCGGGCCTTGGCGCTGGCCTTCGCGGACGGACGGTAGTTGGCCCAGCTTCGGTCATTGAGCGCGCCAAGAAAACGGCGCACATCGCTGCGCTCGAGCCTGACGAAGTCGCGAGCGCCCTGGTCGGGCCGCATGAAGGTGGCCAGGCTCCAGCCCGCGCCACCGATCCAGAAGACCTTCTTGCGGTTCATGACCCCCGGCAGCCGCGAGGAGATGTCCCGCAGGGCGGGCCGCACCGCGGAATCGACGGTCGAGCCCAGTGCACGGGAGAAGTCGGCCCCGCCGTCTGCCGCCTTCTTCGTCAGCGACACGCTGCCGTAAGGCAGATCGGCGGCACGGAAACGCCCTTCTCCCCGATAGCCGATCTTGGTGTTGGAACTGCCGATGTCGACCAGCACCGCCTGCGGCCAGTCCTTCTTCGGAATCGAGGAAATGAAGCCGAACTCGGCTTCCTGCTCGGCGGTGATGAAATCCATCGCACCGATGTCGATGCGCTGGGCCACCGCCTCGGCCAGACTGGCGGTGTTCTTGGCGAGCGCCACACCGCTGCTGCCCACGGCAAAGGCCTTGCAGCCCTCGCTGAGCCCGCGCATCTCCTTGATCACGGCGGCGACCGCATCGGCCGTCTCGGCGATCGCCGCCGCGCCCAGCTCGCCGTCCTTCATGCTGGCGATGATCGTGGTGTTGATGTCCTTCGAGAAGGACACGCGCAGCGAGGACTCCGAATCCTTGACACCGAACTCGAAGATTCTCGCCTTGACCCCCTTGGAGCCGACCTCGACGCCGCAGTAGATGCGGGATTGCGCCTGGGCCGGCGCCGCATGCAGGCACGACAGCGCCAGCAAGGCAGCGCCGCAAAAGGAAGTCATGAAACGCATGGTGGTCATCGCCCTTCTGTCTCCGCAGGACTCAGGATTCAGCACATGTCGAAATGAGGGATCGACATCGACAGGAATTCGTCGACCCGATTCAGTCAGTCACCGATCGCCGTCGTGAACGCCACGAATGAAACCGGTCGCCTGCCGCCATCCTTGTGAATGCCGAGAAAATCGGGGCGACCATCGCTGTCCACGTCATGCCATGACCGGGACACCTTGTCGCTGCGGGGGTTGATGTAATACCGGACATCGTAATAAGGCTCGGCCCCGCGCTCTGGCGCCCGGGTGCTGACATACAGGATGCGATCTTTTTCAGGATCGTCCGGCGTCAGCAAGGCGGCATTGGCCCGCCCCGTGCAACCGATGTCCATGACCACGATCTTGCCTGGCACTTTCTTCGATGGGCGCTCCTCGAGGGTGCGGGGTTCACATTTCTCTTCCGACTCCTGGGCCTGTCCATTCTCGGCCTTCGCGGAACGGGACGGCGCTGTCACCTGATGCTCGCCGCGCGAGGCCCGCTGCAGGAAAGCCTGCACCTCGTTGACCGCCACAGCGAAGTTGAGGTTCTGTGCGTCTCTACGAGAGAAGGTGTTGACCCCCACCAAGGCACCTGTACTGGAAATCAAGGGACCGCCTGAATTGCCTTGACTGATCGGAGCCTGGGTCTGGACGACATCCGCCACGAACGACGGAGCAAGCTGTTCTTTTTCACGGATCTGGCTTACCACGCCATTGGTGTAGGACCAGAGAATGCCTCGGGGATGTCCGATGGCATGGACTGTCTGACCGACCTCGACATCCTTCAGGCTGCCGATCGGCAAGGGCTTCAGCCCGGCGGGCGGTGACACGAGCGAGACCAGCGCCAGATCCTTGGTCGGATCAACCGCACGGACATGCAGCGCCAGAATGGGCGTGTCCTTGCCGATACTGACTTTTCCTTCAGGCTTGAGAACGGCAAAACATCTGTCGCTGCCCTCGATCACATGGGCATTGGTCAGGATCAATCCACTCTCAGCGATGATAGACCCCGCACCCAAAAAACCACCCGCGGACTTCCCGGATTTCTGGCATTCGATATAGACCACCGAGCGCACGCTGCGCGCATACACGGAACTGCCTGAGGGCTCCGGCGCGACACGCCCCTCCGTCACCGGTGCGGGTGCAACCGGGTTCGGCGACACATTCGGCACGTTCGGCAGATTGCGGGGGCTGGGTGAATTCTGGGCCTGAGCCGTCATCCAGCAGCCAGACAGTATGATGGCGATAATGCCCGCCGTGAGCCCTGCCGTGTTCACGTTTTGATGCATGGTGATCCCTGTTTCTTTTCCATCCCGATGGCAAACCATATCCAGCGCTCGGGCAAAGATCAAGGACAGGCAAACAACGCATGACTTTGGTCACAGATGACTTTGGTGACTGGCCATCGGCACGCGGTGGCCTCAGATTCGGCGGGAAAGGTCCGCCAGCCATGAAATTCACCTCGTCACAAGGAGTCACGATGGCCTCCCCGCGATCCGCACGCGCACGCGCACGCCTGGCTGTGTCCGCTGTTCTGGCCGCGCTGATGTTTGCCGCCAGCGGGATGCAAGCGGCCAGCGCCCAACTGGTCGACACCCGCATCCTGTTCGCCAACAGCAAGTGCAAATACCCGATCCGCTTCCTGATCCACCACAAGGACAGCGACAACCCGCACCATCCCCATGCCTGGTACCACTTCAGACCCTGGGAGGAGAAGCGCCTCCAGGCCAATGATGTCGTGCTGAGACAGATCGTCGGCCAGCCGTTGTATCTGTTCGCGGAAACGATCCAGGAGCCGGGTGTGCCCGGGCTGATCTGGGGCGGCGACGATGCCATCGCCACGCTCAACGATGTGGGCTATCGACTGCGCCGGGTCAGCCTGACCGTCAACAGCCGCGGTGAACTGGAGTTCGAGTTCAACTGCCCCGGCACCTGATGAGGCGCTGACACCGCCGCCCATCCGGCATTCATGCCTTGACCTGTCCCCATCGTGGCGCACGCATCGCAGGCGACGCCCGATTCAAGCGGCGCAGATGCACTGCAATAGTGCATTCCGGGGTTCACCAGACGTGTTTCCGGCCTGAACACGAGCCATGCAGACAGGCACGCATCCTGCTTGTCACCGTTTGACGCAAGCAAGGTAGCTCCGGCATCCGCTACCCCCAGCCTCTGCCAACGACGGCAGGGCGCGCACGCGCCGCACGGACCGGGCCTGATCGTTCATCGATCGCTGCCCCGTCGTCCGCGCCTTCTTCCCTTTCTTTCCCTCTCTCTCCGTTTCCCGGTGCGCCTGCGCTCGTCCCTCGAGCCGAGCCGGCCTCCCGGACGGAACCTTCGACGGCCGGGTTCTTCCGGTCCGTCATCACGGAGACCGCATGAAGATCGTCGTCGTCGGCCACGGCATGGTGGGCCACAAGTTTCTGGAAAGCCTCCACGAGGCCGGTGTGAAGGATGCCGAAGTCACGGTGCTGTGCGAGGAGCCGCGCGCCGCCTATGACCGCGTGCACCTGTCGGAGTTCTTCTCCGGCAAGAGCGCCGAGGACCTGTCGCTGGTGGCGCCCGGCTTCTTCGAGCAGAGCGGCTACACGCTGCGGCTGAAGTCGCAGGCGGTGAAGATCGAGCGCCGCGACAACACCGTCACCACCGCCGACGGCGAGGTGCTGCCCTACGACCGCCTGGTGCTGGCCACCGGCTCCTATCCCTTCGTTCCGGGCGTGCCGGGGCGCGACCGCGCCGACATCTTCGTCTACCGCACGATCGAGGATCTGGAAGGCATGAAGGCCTGCGGCGCGCGCTCGAAGAGCGGCGTGGTGGTCGGCGGCGGCCTGCTGGGGCTGGAATGCGCCAAGGCGCTGCGCGACCTGGGGCTGCAGACGCATGTGGTCGAGTTCGCGCCGCGGCTGATGGCGGTGCAGGTCGACGAGGCCGGCGGCCGGGTGCTGCGCACCAAGATCGAGGAACTCGGCGTGCAGGTGCACACCGGGCGCAACACCGTCGAGATCGTCGACGGCGCCACCGCGCGCCACCGCATGGTCTTCGCCGACGGCACCTGGCTGGAGACCGACATGATCGTGTTCTCCGCCGGCATCCGCCCGCGCGACGAGCTGGCGCGCCAGAGCCTGCTGCCGGTGGGCGCACGCGGCGGCGTCGCCATCGACAGCCAGTGCCGCACCGCCGACCCCGCGGTCTACGCGATCGGCGAATGCGCCGCCTGGAACGACCAGACCTTCGGCCTGGTCGCGCCCGGCTACGACATGGCCCGCGTGGTGGCCAGGCAGATCGCCGGCGATGCCTCGGCCGCCTTCACCGGCGCCGACATGAGCACCAAGCTCAAGCTGATGGGCGTGGACGTGGCCTCGATCGGCGATGCGCACGCCAGGACACCGCACTGCAAGACCTTCAGCTACACCGACGAGATCCGCCAGATCTACAAGAAGATCGTGGTCAGCGCCGATGGCAAACAGCTGCTGGGCGCGGTGCTGATCGGCGACGCGGCCGAATACGGCACGCTGCTGCAGATGGCGCTCAACGGCATCGCGCTGCCGGCCGACCCCGAGTTCCTGATCCTGCCCTCGGGCGAAGGCAAGGAAAAGCCGGGCCTGGGCCCGGACGCGCTGCCGGACTCGGCGCAGATCTGCTCGTGCAACAACGTCACCAAGGGCCAGATCTGCGAGGCCGTCGGCAACGGCGCCACCACCATCGCGCTGCTGAAGGCCGGCTGCAAGGCCGGCGCCACCTGCGGCGGCTGCGTGCCGCTGGTCACGCAGGTGATGAAGTCGGAGATGGCCAAGCGCGGCATGGCGGTCAACAACCACCTCTGCGAGCACTTCGCCTATTCGCGCCAGGAGCTGTATCACCTGGTGCGCGTCGGCCAGATCAGGAGCTTCGAGGAACTGCTCGAGAAGCACGGCAAGGGCCTGGGCTGCGACATCTGCAAGCCGGCCGCCGCCAGCGTGCTGGCCTCGGTCTGGAACGACTTCGTGCTGAAGCCCGAGCTGGCCGCGCTGCAGGATTCCAACGACTACTTCCTCGGCAACATCCAGAAGGACGGCACCTATTCGGTGGTGCCGCGCATGCCGGGCGGCGAGGTCACGCCCGACGGCCTGATCGCGGTCGGCACGGTGGCCAAGAAGTACGGCCTCTACACCAAGGTGACCGGCGGCGCGCGGGTCGACATGTTCGGCGCGCGGCTGGAGCAGCTGCCGCTGATCTGGGAGGAGCTGATCGCCGCCGGGTTCGAATCGGGCCACGCCTACGGCAAGTCGCTGCGCACGGTGAAGAGCTGCGTCGGCTCGACCTGGTGCCGCTATGGCGTCGACGATTCGGTCGGTCTGGCCGTCGAGCTGGAGAACCGCTACAAGGGCCTGCGCGCGCCGCACAAGATCAAGTTCGGCGTCTCGGGCTGCACCCGGGAATGCGCCGAGGCCCAGGGCAAGGACGTGGGCGTGATCGCCACCGACAAGGGCTGGAACCTGTATGTGTGCGGCAACGGCGGCATGAAGCCCCGCCACGCCGAGCTGATCGCCTCGGACCTGAGCAAGGCCGAGCTGATCCGCCTGATCGACCGCTTCCTGATGTTCTACGTGCGCACCGCCGACCGCCTGCAGCGCACCAGCACCTGGCGCGACAACATGGAAGGCGGCCTGGACTACCTCAAGAGCGTGCTGATCGACGACCGGCTGGGCCTGGCGGCCGAGCTGGAGGCGCAGATGCAGAGCGTGGTCGACACCTACCAGTGCGAATGGAAGACCGCGGTGACCACGCCGGCGGTGCGGGCGCGCTTCAGGAGCTTCGTCAACAGCGACAAGGCCGACGAGCGCATCGTCTTCGTCGAGGAGCGCGGCCAGATCCGTCCGGCCCGCCCCGAGGAGCGCGAGACCGCCGCCCTGACGGCCGCCGACGCCACCGACCGCACCACCGCCTGAGCCCGGAAGCCCGAGATGAGCCTTGACACCCTGAACTGGACCGCCGTCTGCGCGGTCGACGAGATCCTGCCCAACACCGGCGTGTGCGCCCTGGTCGAGGGCCGCCATGTCGCGGTCTTCCGCGTCGGCCCCGATCGTTTCTTCGCCATCGACAACATCGACCCGAAGTCCGGCGCCAGCGTGCTGTCGCGCGGCCTGGTCGGCAGCCTGGGCGAGCAGATCGTCGTGGCCTCGCCGCTGTACAAGCAGCACTACGACCTGAGCACCGGCGCCTGCCTGGAGCAGCCCGAGCTGTCGGTGCGCGCGCACGCGGCGCGGGTCGAGGCCGGCCGCGTGCTGGTGAGGCTGGCGAGCTGATTCGGCTGCGACCGTGAATTCAAAAGCCGGCGGGAGCCGGCTTTTTTCATGGGGCAAATCGCGTCGTCGTCAGTACCTGAACACACCTTTGCAGGCTGGACAGACGAAGTCGATGGCGTCGGCGGCAGCGGTCAGCGAATGACGGCAGGTCGGGCATGTGACGACCTTCGAGGGCGCGGGTTGCTGGCTTGGAATTGGAGCAATTGGAGCGGCGGGGGCGCTCTCGGGCGCGGCCGAAGGCTTGGGCGCTTTTTTCGATGGCGCAGGGGCTTTCAACTGCGGAATTTCCGAGATGCCGGGCCAGCGAGCGGCGGAAATTCCCCGCTCCTTGAGGTGAGCGATGAGCGGGTCGAAGCCGTTGTCTTTTGAAATGATGTGGAATGCTGCAGACGGATATCGTGCCGACAACTGCCCGATCCAGAACGCGATGTGGAAGTCCAAGGCGTTCTTGCCGTTTCCTGAGATCTTGACGTAGGCCGCGTCCGATCCCATTGGTTGAAGCGCCGCAGCCATCTCGAATGGCACTTTGGTCTGGCTGGCACCAACGAACACGATGACGCCAAACTTGGCCTGCGCAACCGAAGCCAGCATGCCTGGCTGCACATTCTCGAAGTCGACAAGTATGAAATTGCTGGTCATTTGTGAAGGTCTATGCAGTGGGCGTTGACGCCCGCACTCGGTCATCGCCACGCGCAATGATAGAATATCGCGCGAAATTCAGGTTTGAGTTCGAACGTTTATTGACACCCGGGTATTATAATGCGCGCTTGAGCCTACCAGGCCCCCGCAACAAAATCTATCTGAGCTTGAATTCTGCACACTCCAACTATTTTATAATTTGTTCTGTTGATTCAACAAATGCATCACAATACTCTTCTATTCTGCGTGGTTTTTTGGGGGTTGGCTCCATAAGAAACCGACCAACAGTGAAACCCGGCGGGAGTTTGGCGATTGACTTTTTCGCTTTCGCCAAGCGATTAAAATCCTGAACACATTTTTCCGACGAGTGAGCAACTCTATTTCTTATTAAAGTTGCCTCTCGGATTAAATTTTTATTATGATCCACCAACTCAGAATATGGTTTACCGTCAACAAAGAACAATGCGGCACGATTTTCCAAATGTTTTAAATTACTCCACGACAGATAATCTCTGCCTATTTTAAAGTCACTGGATCCGTTTAATAAATTGTACGCTGTTTGGATATTTTTGCACCCAGTGATGTTTAGTTTTGGAGCATATCCATTAGATGTTTTTGCCCCACACAAATACCGCACAAATGACTCTTCTAAAAAATCTTCCCACGCCGCGACAATTTTTAAAAAAGAAAGCCCAACAATTTGATGCGCTTGATTAGGATGCAATGGATTTACCGAAAATCCATCGCACGAATAATCAACATAAGGGTAAACGGCAGACAAAAGGTTAATTGCGCTGCTAAAGGCTGTATTGAAATTTTTAATTGCAACATCTACTTTTATCATTTTTATTTAGAGTAAGAAATTAATTCAAAATTGAAGGCATCATCTTGTCGGAACTTTTTCTCCAACGAATGACAGGCCCATGCGCTGCGCAGAGGATTGCATCAGTTTCTCGGGATCGATCTGGCCAACCATCACCCGCGCATGTATTTCATCAGGGTCAGCGGCACAGACAGCAGCAGCAAAGACCGGTTGTAGTTTTGCAGTCCGCACCTTGTTCTCCCTGTCAGTCGCTGGTTTCGTGTGCATTGACTGGATCGCTTGGACACTAATCAGGCGGGTTTCAGAAAAACTCGCCCGAAGAGGTTTTTTGGCTTTGTGAGGATGTCTTTTTTATTTTGAGCGGGCCAGCCCAGAATAATGAAATGACAGGTCAAATTCTGAATCGCTGAGCAGGGTCCGATTGAGCGAATTGTTAGACTTCTTTCGTGCTGAGCTTTTTGACGGAAATCACATTTGTTGAGAATATTTCGCTAATTCGGGCGTATAGGTAACCTTCATTCCCGTGCGGGAGCAAGTGAGTGTTACCTCATGTTCAGCATCGATATCAAGCGGGTCACCACGCAACCCTTGCCACATTGCCAAGTAAAGCAGTGATCCGTATTTCTGCGCTTGCTTTGTAGCGCGCTCGATACCACCCTTCCAAGGGAGGACAATCAATTCTCCATTGATCGCCGCTGCGGCAAGACTGGGATCTTCGCAGGCCTTCTCTCGCCCACGTTGCCAGCACGAAATTAGGCCGCCATCAGGACCTTCCCATCTTTCCTGCCAGGTCAGAGACGCGTGAGTGGGGTCCACTTCGACTATTTTGATTCGCATGGTGTAGTCACGCAGGATTGGAAGACAACGAGTTTGCCCAGCGATCTTCGTGAACGACGAGCAAAGACGCGCCCGCGCGCTTTAAGGCCATTGCCTTTTCGACTTTCGTCCCGAAGCTGCCGTGCTTCCATTCGGGGCTGCCAAGTCCGCCAACCACAAGGTAATTTAACTTTTTGCTCACTGCCGTTGCCACCTTGCCACCGCGACGCTCAATGGCTTCTGCGCAGAGCGACCGCGGCGCGAATACAAATTCACCTGTTAAGCAGAATGTATGCCCAGAAAAATTTACTGAGGGAACATCATCCAACATCAACTCAGAGACGTGTGTTGTCTGTTGTAATTCTTCAAGCGTACCACCGATCAATTTTTGCAAAGTCTCCAGCAAGTACTTTCTTTCGTCATCGCTCACTACACCATCCGCAAGAACATTTTTTACTCGTGCGTGAACAACGTCACCTGGCCACGACATTGATATATTTTCGTTTTCGTTCAACCAACTATTAAGAAAAGTTATCTCACTGTCATTTAGATGTGCATCGCAAACGAGCCCCTGGGCTATTCCGACGAGCGCACCAAGCGATCGATTCAGATCGTTTTTAAATGCTACGCCTTGGCGAACAAATAAGTTACTCATGGTATATAAAAAGGTCTATCGAATGAAAGGACCCTGTTGCATAAACAAATTTTCTTGCTGAGAAGGCCCAGATGAAGAAAAAAATGCTTAGCATATAGTGCAAGATTGTTGCGCTAGAGTAGAGTTCCGGAAAGAATACAGGTTTATGCAACAAAACCGTGCACCTCCAACCGACCATTATTCCGAGTCACCATAGTCAATTTCAACCTCAAATCTTTCGATAGAGTAGTTGCCATCAGCAATCTCGATTTCAGTAATCCAATCGCGCAGCGGTGTCTCTAAGTACACATCCGAACAGGTCAGGTAGACGTCAACGTCGACGCCATTTTGAGTGGTGAAGCTTTGTGATCCGAGGCTCAACTCTTCCTTGTCGATCCAATCCCACGCAAAGAACTCCACAGAAATGTGGACGTCTACAGTAATAGAAACTTTTAGCTCGACAACCCAAGTGGTGGGTTCGCCCTTCACGGACCAAACATTGACATCCCCCTCGATGCTGTACGCGGCAACGTCTGCGTCATAAAATTCTGATTCGACCCGGTACGACGAACTGGTGTAGATATCCGAGGTATCCCACTGTGAGTTGGCGACGTGTCGATTGATTTTCTCGATGAGAGCGGAGCCCAGCGGTGATCCAGCGTCTGCTATCGCGGCAGCGATCTTTTCTTTGATTGCTTTCGCGTGCTCGTTGGTTGCAGCGAACAGACGGGCTAACTCATCGATGGATTCTACGCAGTACAGCCTATCCGATCTTTCAGCGTACTGCTTCCATCCCTTGTCGTCCGAGGCGATGATGCCGATAGTGTCGTTTTCCTTGGCGTACTGCTCGAGAAGCCATAGGCACATTGCGTCGGGGAACTCGCACTTCTTCTTCTGACTCAGCCCGAATGGAGGTCTCTCAGCAAAGTAGTCGGCGAACAGACTTGCTGCTGCATCTGCACCCGCCGTGGGTAAGACTGCCCCTCGGCACTGCAACGCATAGTCGTGAACTTCTTCGGTGAATCGCTGGGTTGCCACCTCGATCGTGTTCAACTGGTCTATAGAGTCGCGCACCATTAAAGTATCGATTGCCGTTAGACGTTTCAATTCATCAGCCGAGTTTCTTAGCTGCGAGTGTGCCTTGTGCACTGAATTCATGCGATGCTTGACTATCTCGCTGACCACGATCTCCGGCAACTGAAGCCCGATTGACTCTGGCAACTGCTTTGGGAGTTGGTGCAGCGCACCTTGGGTGAAGTTGTAGCCTGCCGCCTGAATGAGATTAGTGTCAATCGAGAAAAATGTAGCCTTTTCCCAGGCTCGTGCGGGAGATAGAGGTTCTTTGGGCATGTTGGATTGTCTATGGTTTGATTGTGGTCGTCTGTGACAACCGCGACTTAAAACCCTACAGTAGGGTTTGACGTTCACGCCGTCTTTGCGACAGCAAACCAGCATAGCAACCGCAGATTTTTCCATCTACGGAACAATTTCACACTTGCCCCCTCCCCCGCTGTACCGGCCCCGCCCCCAGCACAGTGCGCGCGCGGACGGGCCGGCTGTGTCTGTGCGGGCCCCGAGGCGCTGGCCTAAAGTGCGGGATCGACCCTCATCGACCCCTCACCCCTCCCCGGAGTCCGCACCCATGACGCAGTCGTCCTCTCCTCTCGCCGCCCTCAAGGATCCCTCGCTGCTGAAGCTCGACGCGCTGATCAACGGCGAATGGGTCGCCGGCAGCAGCCGCTTCGACGTGACCGACCCGGCCACCGGCGCGACGCTGGCCAGCGTGCCGCGCCTGGGCGCCGCCGAGACCGAGGCCGCCATCGCCGCCGCCAACGCCGCCTGGCCGGCCTGGCGCGCCAAGACCGCCAAGGAGCGCGCCGCCATCCTGATGAAGTGGCACGCGCTGATGATCGAGAACGCCGACGACCTGGCGCGCATCATGACCGCCGAGCAGGGCAAGCCCCTGGCGGAAGCCCGCGGCGAGGTGGTCTACGGCGCCAGCTTCATCGAGTGGTTCGCCGAGGAGGCCAAGCGCGTCTACGGCGAGACCATCCCGACCACCGACCCGAACAAGCGCTTCGTCATCCTGAAGCAGGCCATCGGCGTGTGCGCGGCGATCACGCCGTGGAACTTCCCCGTCGCGATGATCACCCGCAAGGTCGCGCCGGCGCTGGCCGCGGGCTGCCCGGTCGTCATCAAGCCGGCCGAGCAGACGCCGCTGTCGGCGCTGGCCTGCGCCGAGCTGGCCCAGCGCGCGGGCCTGCCCGCTGGCGTGCTCAACATCGTCACCGGCGACGCCGACAGCTCGATCGAGATCGGCGGCGTGCTGTGCGCCTCCGACACCGTGCGCCACCTCAGCTTCACCGGCTCGACCGAGGTCGGCCGCATCCTGATGAAGCAGTGCGCGCCGACGATCAAGAAGATGTCGCTGGAGCTGGGCGGCAACGCGCCCTTCATCGTCTTCGACGACGCCGACATCGACTCGGCGGTCGAGGGCGCGATGATCTCCAAGTACCGCAACGCCGGCCAGACCTGCGTCTGCGCCAACCGCCTGTACGTGCAGGACAAGGTCTACGAGCAGTTCGTCGAGAAGCTCGCGGCCAAGGTCGCGGCGATCCGGGTCGGCAACGGCTTCGAGGCCGGCATCAACCAGGGCCCGCTGATCGACGAGGGCGCCTTCGCCAAGGTCGAGAGCCATGTGGCCGACGCGCTGGCCAAGGGCGCGCGCCTGGTCACCGGCGGCCAGCGCATCGGCGAGCGCTTCTACACGCCCACCGTGCTGGCCGACGTCACCGCCGACATGCTCTGCGCCACCGAGGAGACCTTCGGCCCGGTCGCGCCGATCTTCCGCTTCTCGACCGAGGCCGAGGTGGTGGCCGCGGCCAACGCGACCGAGTTCGGTCTGGCGAGCTACTTCTACAGCCGCGACATCGGCCGCATCTTCCGCGTCGGCGAAGCGCTGGAATACGGCATGGTCGGCATCAACACCGGCCTGATCTCGGTGGCCGAGGTGCCCTTCGGCGGCGTCAAGCAGTCGGGCCTGGGCCGCGAGGGCTCGCACCACGGCATCGACGACTATGTCGAGGTCAAGTACCTCTGCATCAGCGACATCCTGCGCTGACCCCTGCCCCGCGCCGACCCTCGACCCGGGTCGGGGGCGGTGCAACACGGCAGGCTCTATCATTTCGGGGCGCTGCCAGCCCCATCGGGAGACGCAAAAGTACACCGGGGATGCGGACCATCCCCGGCAGCCGAGTCGAGCGATTCCGTGTCCAATCCCGGCATCGGCCGTCTCGGCCCCACCGCGATTCCGGTTCACGCTCCCGACGAGATGCAGTCTTCTCCACGGTCCCTGCCCCTTCCCTCCGGCCCGCGCGCCCTCGGCGCGCTGGTGCTGATCCAGGCCCTGCTGCTGGCGGTGCCGATCGGTGCGGGCTGGTGGCATCTGGGGAAGGTCCGGCAGGAGGCGCTGACGCTGCGCGGCCAGGCCCTGCTGCACGGACTGGCCGATCCGGCCGGCAGCGATCCCGACCGCTTCGTGCGCCTGGCCATGGCCGCGCCCGACGTGCGCTATGCGCGGGTCAGCAGCGGCAACGGCCGGGTGCTGGCGCAGGCGGGCGACGCGCGTGTGCTGCTGCCCACCTCGCCCGGCCATGATGCGGCCGACGGCCTGATCCGGCTGGAGCGGCGCCAGGCAGGCGCCCAGCCGGGGCCGCGCGCCGAGCTGCGGCTGGAGATCGGCATGAGCGCCCAGCGCGACCGCGCCGCGCAGACCCGGCTGGCCTGGCAGGGCCTGGGGCTGGTGCTGCTGGAATCGCTGCTGCTCGGGGCGCTGCTGCTGGCGCGGCGGCGCCGGGCCCATGCCGAGGCGGCGCCGGCCGAGCCGACCCAGCCGCCCGCACCCGCCGAACTCGAGACGCTGCGGCAGGCCGAGCAGCGCCAGCGCCACATCCTCGAGCACATTCTGGACGGCATCCTGACGCTGGACGCGCACCAGCGCATCCGCCTGGTCAGCCCGGCGGCCGGCCGCATCCTGCACCGCGAGCCCGAGGCGCTCGGCGGCCTGTGGCTGGGCGATCTGTTCGCCGAGCCGGCCCGCGAGCTGATCGAGGACCTGCTGCGGCAGGACGATCCGATGGCGCTGGCCGAGCCGATGATCGTCGAGGCGCTGCTGCCCGAGGGGCGCGGCAGCGTGCCGCTGGAGCTGCGCCTGGCGCGACTCGACGGCGCCGGCAGGCAGACCGGCGCGGACCGCCATCTGCTGGTGATGCGCGACATGAGCGAGCAGCTCGCCGCGCAGGAGGCGCTGCGGCTGCGCGGGCGCATCATCGACGCGATCGGGGTCGGCATCGTCATCGCCGACGCCCGCCAGCCCGACCAGCCGATCGTCTACACCAATGTCGCCTTCGAGCGCATGACCGGCTGGCGCTTCGCCGAGGTGGTCGGGCGCAACTGCCGGCTGCTGCAGGGCCCGGGCACCGACGCGCAGCAAGTGGCGCGACTGCGCGAGGCGGTGCGCACCGGCAGCGACATCGAGGTGCTGCTGCTGAACTACACCCGCGAGGGACGTCCCTTCTGGAACGAGCTGCGGGTGATGCCGATCCATGACGGCGCCGGACTGCCGACGCACTTCGTCGCGCTGCAGACCGACGTCAGCGCCCGCATCGCCTCGCAGCAGGCGATCGAGCGCAGCGAGGCCCGCCTGCGCCGGGTCCAGGACGCCAGCCATGACGGCATGGTGGTGGTGGATGCGGCCGGGCGCATCGAGTCGATCAACGCCGGCGCCTCGCGCATGTTCGGCTACCCCGAGCCGGAGCTGCTCGGCCACGGCTTCGACATGCTGGTGCCGGGTGCCTTCGCCGAGGCCGGGCTCGAGCCGGCCGAGCGCGAGTTCGAGGCCCGCCACCGCGACGGCACCGGGCGCTGGATCGCGCTGCGCTGGAGCCGCCTCGACGACCACGATCGTCCCGACCCGGACGAGCTGCACTACCTCGGCGTGATCCACGACATTTCCGGGCGCAAGCGCACCGAGCAGGAGCTGCGCCACGCCAAGGAGGCCGCCGAGGACGCCGCCAGCGCCAAGAGCGAGTTCCTGGCCAACATGAGCCACGAGATCCGCACGCCGATGCACGGCGTGCTCGGCGCCATCGAGATGCTGCAGGACACGCCGCTGTCGGGCCGCCAGGAGCGCTACCTCGACACCGCGCGCACCTCGGCCTCGATCCTGCTGGGCGTCATCGACGAGATTCTCGACTTCTCGCGGCTGGAGGCCGGCAAGCTGCGCATCGAGTCGATCGACTTCGACCTGCGCCGCACCGTCGAGGACGTGACCGCGATGCTGGCGCAGCGCGCGCACGCCAAGAAGCTGGAGCTGGCCTGCTTCATCGCGCCGGAGGTGCCCGAGACGGTGCGCGGCGACCCGATCCGGCTGCGCCAGGTGCTGGTCAACCTGGTCGGCAACGCGATCAAGTTCACCGAGCGCGGCGAGGTGGTGGTCAGCGTCGCGCTGGAGGACGGCGCGCGGCTGCGGCTGGAGGTGCGCGACACCGGCATCGGCATCGCGCCGGACAAGCAGGCACAGCTCTTCCAGCCCTTCACCCAGGCCGACAGCTCGACCAGCCGGCGCTTCGGCGGCAGCGGCCTGGGCCTGAGCATCGCGCGCCGGCTGGTCGAGCTGATGCAGGGCGCGATCGGCCTGGACAGCCGCGGCGAGGGCCAGGGCGCGCGCTTCTGGTTCACGCTGCCGCTGCAGGCGGCCCCGCAGGGCGCGGGCGGCGGCGGGCTGCGCGGGCGCGACTTCAGCGGCACGCGCATCCTGGTGGTCGACGACAACGCCACCAACCGGGTCATCCTGCACCGCTACCTCACCGCCTGGAGCAGCCAGTCCGGCAGCGCCTCCAGCGGCGAGGAGGCGCTGGCCAAGCTGCAGGACGCGGCCGCCTCCGGCCGCCCCTACGAGGTCGCGCTGCTGGACCTGAACATGCCCGAGATGGACGGCTACACCCTGGTGCGCGCCATCCAGGCCGATCCGCTGCTCGCGCCGATGCCGCTGATCATGCTGAGCTCGTCGATCCAGGATCCGCAGCGGCTCGAGGGCCTGCGGGTCGACATCTGGCTGGACAAGCCGGTGCGCCAGTCCGACCTGCATGACGCGATCGCCACCGTGCTGCAGCGCCGGCCGCTGCCGGCGCCGGGCAGCCGACGCGCGGGCCGCCGTGAGCCGGTGCAGTTCGCCGGCGAGCGGGTGCTGCTGGTCGAGGACAACGAGATCACCCGCGAGGTCGGCGCGCAGATGCTGCGCAAGCGCGGCCTGGAGGTCGGTCTGGCCGAAGACGGCCTCAAGGCGGTCGAGGCCATCATGACCGGGGACTGGGACATCGTGCTGATGGACATCCAGATGCCCGGCATGGACGGCCATGACGCCACCCGGGCGGTGCGCCAGTGGGAGCTGCGGCAGGACCGGCCACGGCTGCCGATCATCGCGCTGACCGCGCACGCGCTCCCGGCCGACCGCGACAAGTGCCTGGCCGCCGGCATGGACGACCATGTGGTCAAGCCCTACAGCGCCGACACGCTGGCGGCGGCGATCGCGCGCAGGCTGCGGCCGGCGTCCAGCCGCGAGGGCCTGGCGCCGGCGACCCTGCCGGCCGAGGGCGAGGCCGAGCTGGATGCCGGCCGGCTGGCTGAGGTGCGCGCGCTGATGGGCGAGGCCTTCGACGCGCTGCTCGACAAGGCGCTGGAATCGCTGGCCGACGAGATCGCGCTGCTGCGCCAGGCCTGCGCGCACGACGACGCGCAGGCCGCCGGCGAGCTGCTGCACCGGCTGAAGAACACCGCCGGCGACATCGGCGCGATGCGGCTGCACGCGCTGGCGGCGCGGCTCGAGAAGGAAGGGGCCGGCAGTGCCGCGGCGCCGCACGGCCGGCTGCCGGCGCCGCAGGATCTGGCAGCGCTGGAGCAGGCCACCGGCCGGGTCGGCCAGGCGCTGCACGCGCTGCGCGACGACCGGCAGCGGAACACAGGACGAAGCGATTGACGCAGCCATTGAAGAGGCGATCGAGATGGGCTTGAACATGAACCCGCCGGGCCTGCTGCCCGGCAGCAACGAGGCCGACCCCGGCGCCCGGGTGCTGATCGTCGACGACGAAGGCCTGACCCGGATGATGATCCGCCGGGTGCTCGAGGACTCCGGCTACCGGGTGCTCGAGGCGCAGGACGGCCAGACCGCCACCCGGCTGTGCGATGCCGAGCAGCCCGACCTGGTGCTGATGGATGTGCGCATGCCGGTGATGAACGGCTTCGACGCCTGCCGCGCGATCCGCCGCTCGCTGCGCAGCCGTCACACCCCGGTGCTGATGCTGACCGCGCTCGACGACGTGATGGCGGTGCGGCTGGCCTTCGAGGCCGGCGCCACCGACTTCATCACCAAGCCGATCAACTGGGCGCTGCTGTCGCAGCGGGTGCGCTATGCGCTGCGCACCGCCCGCACCGAGCGCGAGCTGCGCGAGAGCCAGCTGGCGCTCGCACGGGCGCAGAAGATCGCGCGGCTGGCGCCGTGGCGGCTCGAGCTCGACGACGGCCGGCTGCACTGCTCGCGCGAGCTGCGCGACATGCTCGGCCTGCCCGGCAACGAGCCGGTGGCGATGCGCCGGCTGCTGCGCCAGGTCGCCTTCGAGGACCGCGGCGCGCTGCTGGCCTTCGTGCGCCGGGTGCGCGACGGCCGCAGCGAGTCCGAGGTCGAGATCCGCCTGGACGGCAGCCAGCAGCCCTCGCGCCATCTCTTCCTGTCGGGCGACGCGATGCTCGACGAGGGCGGGCGCACCTGCGCGATCTTCGGCGTCGCCCAGGATGTGTCCGAGCGCCGCCATGCCGAGGCCGAGCGCAGCTACCGCGCCCATTTCGACCCGCTCACCGGCCTGCCCAACCGGGTGCTGTTCCGCGACCGGGTCGCCACCGCGGCGGCGGCGGCGCAGCAGCGCCAGCAGCGCTTCGCGGTGCTCAACATCGATGTCGACGTGCTGCAGCGCACCCAGGCCTCGGTCGCGGCCGATGCCAGCGAGCGCATCCTGCGCGCGGTGGCCCGCCGGCTCGAGTCGGTCATGCGCGAGCCCGACTCGCTGTGCCGGCTCGAGGGCGACACCTTCGCGATGCTGCTGACCGACATCGAGGCCGAGGCGCAGATCGCCGGCGCCACCCGGCGCCTGGTGGAGGCCTTCGCGGTGCCGCTGCAGGTCGACGACTGGGAGCTGCTGGCCAGCGTGCATGTCGGCGTGGCGATCTGGCCCGGCGACGGCCAGGAGGTCGACACGCTGCTGCTGCATTCCGGCGCCGCCCGATCGCGCGCCCGCGAGGCGATCGGCTCGAGCTGCCACTTCTACACCGCCGACATGCACAACCGGGTCATCGACCGCCTCAACACCGAGGTGGCGCTGTACCGCGGCCTGGAGCGCGGCGAGTTCGAGCTGCACTACCAGCCCAAGGTCGACCTCGCCAGCGGCCGGGTCAGCGGGGTCGAGGCGCTGCTGCGCTGGAACCGTCCGGGCTGCGGGCTGCAGATGCCCGACCGCTTCATCGACATCCTCGAGCAGACCGGCCTGATCATGGACGCCGGCGACTGGGTGCTGCGCGAGGCCTGCGCGGCGGTGCGCCACCTGCCGCTGTCGCTGGCGGTCAATGTGTCGCCGCGACAGTTCCAGCATCCGCGCCTGGGCGAGCGGCTGATGCGCATCCTCGACGAGATCGGCTTTCCCGCCGACCGGCTCGAGCTGGAGATCACCGAGCAGATCGTCGTCGAGGACGAGGAAGGCGCGATCGCCACGCTGCATGACCTGGCCAGCCGCGGCATCCGCATCGCGCTGGACGACTACGGCACCGGCTTCTCCTCGCTGCAGCGCCTCAAGCGCCTGCCGCTGCACACGCTGAAGATCGACAAGGACTTCGTGATGTCGCTGGAGACCAGCCGGGCCGATGCGGCGATCGTGCGCTCGACCATCGAGCTGTGCCACCAGCTGGACATCCATGTGGTCGCCGAGGGCGTCGAGAACGATGCCGCGATGGCGATGCTGCGCGGCTTCGGCTGCGACATCGGCCAGGGCTACGGCATCTGCCGGCCGCTGCCGCTGGCACGGCTGACCGACTGGCTGGGCACGGCGACCGTCAGCGCGCTGGCCGGCAGGCGGCCCGGCGGCTGATCCGTCGCATCAGTCGTCGTTGGCGGCAGCCACCTGGCCGCGCTCGCGGCGGTCGGCAAAGCCCTGGCGGCCCAGGCCGCGCCGCGCCGCCGCCGCGCCCAGCGCCAGCTTGAGCAGCTCGTCGGGCTGGCGGCCATGCTCCGGATAGAGCGCCACCCCGGTCGAGACGGTCACCACGGTGGTCTGGCCGCTGACCATGAAGGGCTCGCGCAGCCCCTGCGCCAGCTTGGCGGCGACCCGCTCGCCATCGGCCGGCGTGTCGAGCCGGGTCAGTACCACGCCGAAGGCATCGGGCGCCAGCGCCGAGACCACATCGCTGGCGCGCAGCACGCTGCGCAGCCGCACCGCCAGCTTGCGCCGCAGCGCCTGCGAGGCAGCCACGCCCAGCCGCGCCTCGGTGGTCGCCAGCCCCTCGATGCGCAGCACCAGCAGCGCCATCGGCGCGGGCTCGCGCTCGCGCAGCGCGCAGAGCTGGTGCAGCAGCTCCATCAGCTGGACCCGGTTCGGCAGCCCGGTGGCCAGGTCGATCGACCAGGCCCGGCGCAGCTCCTGCTCCTGGCGCTTGCGCTCGATGGCCATGCACAGGCTGCGGGCGATCTGATCGCCGTCGTCGACTCCGCCCGGATGCAGCGCATGGGGCGACAGCGGCAGCACGTCCTGCGCACCGGCGCGCAGCAGCCGCACCATCAGGTCGCGGTTCGGCGTGGGCGTGCCGACCACCACCGCCGAGCCCAGCACCGCCTGCGTCCAGCAGGACCAGTGCGGCAGCGCCTCGGCCTGGGCATCGCTGTCGCAGCTGAACAGGATGGCCTCGGGCGCCGCCTCGGCGATCGCCGCCTGCGCCTGATCGAGCGTGTCGCAGTGGCGCCAGATGCAGCGCCCGAAATCGGTGTCGGACGCCAGCGCCGGTGCGGCGGAACCCACATGAAGAACGGAAATGGAGGCGGCCATGGAACGCTCGGGGGGATGGATCGGGGCGATGATGCAGGAAACCTTGAGGGGCCAGCCCCCGAAATGGCAGGATATCGTCGTGCAAAACCGCACGAAATGCGCAACAAGAAGCGTATGGCCTGGGACCCCCGAATCTCCGGGGTACCGATTCGATGCAGGGCTGCGCCAAGACGTCTTTCCTGCGCCACCCATGCCCTAAAGGGTATATTCCGGCTCCATTTCGCCATTCACAAGGAGTTTCGATTGAGCCTCGGACTGGTCCCCGACTGGGCTGCATTCACCCCCTGGAGCGCGCTGGCAGGCGGCGCACTGATCGGTCTGGCCGCGGCGATGCTGCTGCTGGGCAGCGGACGCATCGCCGGCATTGCCGGTCTGGTGGGCCAGCCTCTGCGCGATCTGCTGCAGGGGCAGGCTGGCGGCTGGCTGGCCCGGCACCGGCTGCGGCTGCTGTTCGTGGCCGGCCTGCTGATCGCGCCGTGGCTGTGGCGGCTGGCCGCGCCGCTGCCACCGATGCGGCTGGATGTCGGCACGCCGGTGCTGATCGTCGCCGGGCTGCTGGTGGGCTTCGGCTCGCGGCTGGGCAACGGCTGCACCAGCGGCCACGGTGTCTGCGGACTGAGCCGGCTGTCGCTGCGCTCGCTGGTCAATGTGCTGTGCTTCATGGGCAGCGGCTTCGTGACGGTGTTCGTCATGCGCCATCTGCTCGGTGGCTGAGAGGTCGCGATGGACTGCAAGGACAAGAACTGCGGCCTGAAGGCCGCGCTGTCGAGCCTGCTGGCCGGGCTGGTGTTCGGCCTGGGGCTGATCGCCGCCGGCATGACCGATCCGATGAAGGTGCGCGCCTTCCTGGACCTGGCCGGGGCCTGGGATCCGAGCCTGGCGCTGGTGATGGGCGCGGCGATCGCGGTCGGCCTGCCAGCCGCCCTGATCGCGCGCCGACGCGGGCGCAGCTGGAGCGGCGCGCCGATCGAGTGGCCGCAGTCGAACGCGATCGATGCCCGGCTGATCGGCGGCGGCGTGCTGTTCGGCATCGGCTGGGGCCTGGCCGGGCTGTGCCCGGGGCCGGCGCTGGTGGCGCTGGGCAGCGGCTGGGGCGAGGCGGCGATCTTCGTCGCCGCGATGCTGGGCGGCATGGCGCTGCACGCGCTGCTCGACCGCCCGCGCTGAGGCCTGCGCCGAGGCTCAGCCGCCGATGCGATCGAGCGCCTGCTCGAGCCGCGCCACCGTGCCGTCGATGTCGGCGAGCTTGTCGAGGCCGAACAGGCCGATGCGGAAGCTGCGGAAGTCCGCCGGCTCGTCGCACTGCAGCGGCACGCCGGTGGCGGTCTGCAGACCCTGCGCGAGAAAGGCGCGCGCCGACTGGATCTCCGGGTCGAGCGTGTGGCTCACCACCACGCCCGGCGCCTGGAAGCCCTCGGCGGCGACGCTGGGAAAGCCGCGCGCCTGCAGCAGCGCCCTCACCCGCCGGCCCAGCTCGAGCTGACGCTCGCGCAGCGCACCGAAGCCCTGTGCGCGCGTCTCCTCCATCGCCTCCAGGCAGCGCGCCAGCGCGTCGGTGGGCATGGTGGCGTGGTAGAGATGGCCGCCCGACTCGTAGGTCTCCATGATCTGCAGCCACTTCTTCAGGTCGCAGGCGAAGCTGGAGCTGGTGGTCTGGTCGATGCGAGCGCGTGCGGCCTCGCCCAGCATCACGAAGGCGCAGCAGGGCGAGCCGCTCCAGCCCTTCTGCGGCGCGCTGATCAGCACGTCGACGCCGGTGGCGGCCATGTCGACCCACATCGCGCCAGAGGCGATGCAGTCGAGCACGAACAGACCGCCGACCGCGTGCACCGCGTCGGCCACCGCCTTCAGGTAGGCGTCGGGCAGCATCATGCCGCTGGCGGTCTCGACATGCGGCGCGAAGACCACGCCGGGGCGCTGCGCCTCGATCGCGGCCAGCACCTCGTGCAGCGGCGCCGGCGTCCAGGCCGACTGCGCCGCGCCCGGCTCGACCTGGCGGGCCTTGAGCACCTGCACGCCCGCGGCGATGCCGCCCATCTCGAGGATCTGCGACCAGCGGAAGCTGAACCAGCCGTTGCGCAGCACCAGCACCTGCTGCTGGCCGGCGAACTGGCGCGCCACCGCCTCCATGCCGAAGGAGCCGCTGCCCGGCACGACGATGGCCGAGCGGGCCGCGTAGGCCTCCTTCAGCACCGAGGAGACGCCGCGCATCACGCGCTGGAAGCGCTGCGACATGTGGTTGAGCGCACGGTCGGTGTAGACCACCGAGTATTCGAGCAGGCCGTCAGGGTCGACGTGGGGCAGCAGGCCGGGCATGGGACAGGTCTCCGTTCGTGGTGCGTGGATTCGAGATTCCATTCGAGATTCCATTCAACCACAGTCCCGGCAGCAGGCCCGCACGGCCGGCCGGCGGCGCTAGACTCGCGACCCCCGGCCTGCAGGCCAGCACCTGGAATCCGCCCCCGATGAGCACCCCGACCTTCGCCGAGCAGCTCGCGCTGCTGCCCCCGATCGCCCACCTCGCCGCCGTCGAGCTGCTCGATGCCGCCGGCACGGTGGTGGCCACGCTGGTCAACCGCCCCGGCACCGCCGGCTCGGCCGCCGTCTATCACGCGCTGGCCGCACGCCACGGCGCGATCACGCCCGAGGCCGCCCGCGAGGGCCTGGCGCTCTATGCCGAGCACACCGCCGATGCCCGCGCCTTCCCCGGCAAGCATCCGAACATCGACCGGCTGATCGACATCGAGGCCGGCCGTCTGGCGCCGCTGACGGTGCGGCTGCAGCCCGCGGCCGCGGCCTGAGCCGGTCAGTCCGAGCGGCTCAGTGCACCGGCGGCCGCGATGAGGGCACGACCTGGGCGCCGCCGCAGCCGCAGCGCTGGTGCACGAAGTCGAGGAACTGGGTGAAGGGCTGCGGGCGGCCGTAGCCGAAGCCCTGCACCGCGTCGCACTGCATGCGGCGCAGCATCTCCATTTCCTCGTCGGTCTCCGCGCCTTCGGCGACCACCTGCAGCTGCAGCGCGTGCGACAGCCGCACCAGGCTGTGCACGATGGTGCGGCTGCTGGTCTGGCCGACCATGTCATGCACGAAGGAGCGGTCGATCTTCAGGGTGTGGACCGGAAAGCGCGCCAGATAGGCGAAGGACGAGTAGCCGGTGCCGAAGTCGTCGATCGACAGCCGCACGCCCAGCGCCGACAGCGCCGACAGCACCCGGGTGCTGACCTCGACATCGCGCATCAGCGCGTTCTCCGGGATCTCGATCTCGAGCAGCTCCGGCGGCACGCCGTGGCGCTCGATCGCGTGCTGCACGTTCTCCACCAGCAGCAGGTCGGCCAGCGACTCGACCGACAGGTTGATGCTGATCGGCAGCCGGTGGCCGCCATCGATCAGCAGGCGCTGCAGCCGCAGCACCTCGTCGATCACCCAGCGGTCGAGCTCGACCATCAGCTGGCATTCCTGCGCGATCGGCAGGAAGCTGGCCGGCGTCAGCGCGCCGCGCACCGGATGCTGCCAGCGGATCAGCGCCTCCGCGCCGATGACCGCGCGGTCGCGCAGCCGGCCCTTGGGCTGCAGCGCCAGGCTCAGCCAGCCGGCGCTGCCCGGCGCGGTGCCGCGCAGCACCGCGCGGAAATCCTGCTCCAGCTCGGCGCGCAGCCGCCCGGCCGCCTCCAGCTCGTCGTCGAACAGCGCCAGCGCCGTGCCGTCGCGCTTGGCCTGGCGCAGCGCCAGCGCGGCGCGGCGCAGCAGCAGCGGCGCCTCGTCGCCATGCGAGGGAAACAGCACGCCACCGGCCAGGCTGCCCAGCACGAAGATCTGGTCGCGCAGCAGGATCGGCTGGGCGATGCGCGAGGCCATCCCCATCACCCGCTCGCGCAGCGTCGCCTCGTCGCAGGCCGGGCTGAGCAGCACGAACTCGACGCCGGTGAGCCGGTAGAGCACCTCGCCCTCGAGCAGCGTGGCCTGCATGCGCGAGACCACTTCCATCAGCGCCAGATCGCCCAGGCCATGGCCCAGCGTGTCGTTGATCGCATTGAAGCGGCGCAGCCCGATCAGCCCCAGACCGCCCTGGCGGCCCTGCACCAGCCGCGCCTCGAGCTCGGCCAGCAGCGCGCGCTTGTTGTCGATGCCGGTCAGCGGATCGCGCAGCGCCTCGCGCGCCAGCTCGAACTGGCCGACGGTGTGCTCGTCGGCATCATTGGCCAGCGCGACGATGTCGTCGCCGAACGGAAAGGCCCGCACCATCAGCCAGCGCCCGACCGCCTTCGAGAAGCCGATGCCCAGACGCGGCCGGCGCTCGCGGCGGCAGGCCTCGATCACCCGGTGGAACAGCGAGCCCTCGAAGTCCGGCCGGACCGCAAAGGGCGTCTGGCCGATCACGCGTGCAGCGGGCAGTCCGAGCCCGTGCAGATAGGCCGGGTTGCAGTGCCTGACCACCCAGTGCGCATCGACACGCACCACGCATTCGCCGATGCCCGAGAGCAGCACGTCCAGCGGCGAGGCGTCGAAGGCGGCGCCGACCTCGGCATCGGCACGGGCATCGGCGCCAGTGTCAGTGTCGGCCGCGATCGGCTGCGCTCCCCATTTCGTGTCTCGATCTTCATGCACTGGCAAGACTCCCCGGGCCACGACGGCCCCATGCCGTCCGTCGCTCTCTGCCGCCCCCCGCGACAGATGAGAACGGAATGCGCAAAACTCATCCTGTATCGGCGGGCCCGGGACGAGATTGAGGTCGACAGAGGTCGGGAGCGGGTCGGATGTCAGTCCAGCGACAGTCGGGGCGCCACGGCCGGCATCAGCCGGTCGTCATGGCCGGTGACGACGATCAGCCGCCCGGCCGGCGCGTCGTGGTGCTGGCGCAGCGCCTCGGCGAGATGGCGCTGCGAGCGCGCGTCCAGTGCCGCGCCAGGATCGTCGAGCAGCACCAGCGTCGCGCCCGAGGCCAGCGCGGCGGCCAGCCGCAGCTTGCGCCGGGTGCCGGTGGAGAGCATCTCCAGGCGCTTGTCCAGATGCTCGTGCAGCGCGAAGCCCTCGAGCTGCGCGGCCAGCGCCGCCTCGCTCCAGCCGGGTCGGCCCTGGCGCTGCATCGCCAGATAGTCGCGCGCGACAAGCCCGTCATGGCGATCGGACTGCGGATCGCACCAGAACAGCCGCTGGCGCGGCGCCACCGGATCGGCCGGGGCGCCGATCAGGATGCTGCCCGCGTCCGGGCGCAGCTCGCCGGCGATCAGCCGCAGCAGCGCGCTCTTGCCGCGGCCCTCGTCGCCGATCACGCCGAGCACGCCGGCGCCGGCCTGCAGCGTCAGTCGGTCGAACAGGATCAGCGCGCCCGGAAACGGCGCGGACCAGCACAGCGCGTCGAGGTGCAGCAGCGGCTGCGCGCAGGCCGCCGGGCAGGAGGCGGGACAAGCGACAGGAAGGGTGGCAGGAGGGGTGGCAGGACGGACGGGCATGAATCGGATTATCGAGCCCGGGGCAAGCGGTTAGAGTTCGGGCCCTGACCGTTCCGGAATCCTCATGGCCACGACAACAACAACACCTCGCCCGCTGCCCCATCCGCGCCATGCCGCGCGCA
Source organism: Sphaerotilus sulfidivorans (assembly GCF_013426975.1). Taxonomy (GTDB): domain Bacteria; phylum Pseudomonadota; class Gammaproteobacteria; order Burkholderiales; family Burkholderiaceae_C; genus Sphaerotilus; species Sphaerotilus sulfidivorans. The sequence continues at coordinate 43,913 of NZ_JACCPY010000017.1, read as the reverse complement.
TTCCCGCCCACATCGACCCGCTGGCCCTCGACCGCATCCGCCTGGCCGGCTATGTGCTGCCGCAGGTGGTGCGCCCGGCCGACATGCTGGAAGAAGGCACGCCCGAGCCCGAGGCGGAGATGGACCGCCTCGGCCTGATCCTGCTGCAGCGCGGCGCCGCCGGCCAGCGCCCGAGCCGCTGGATCGATCCGGCGCTGATCGAGGAGGCGCTGCGCCACCTCGACGCGGTGGGCAGCGGCCAGACGATCCGTCCGCTGATGACCGAGCGCGCCGCGGTGCTCGACGGCCTGGGCGTGAACCGCCGGCTCGGCGCCTGGGAGCGCGAGGCGCGCCAGGGCCTGGAGCTGCCCTCGGCCGACATGCGGCTGACGGTCGCCTACGGCCAGGCGGTGCCGGCTGCAGCGGTCTGGGACTTCTTCCGCACCGGCGACCGCCCGGCGCTGGTGCGTGCGCTCTCCGCGCTGCCCGGCCACCCGCAGGCGGCCGAGCTGACCGCGCAGCTCGATGCGCTGGTCGAGCGCGCGCAGGCCTTCGCCGACGACCAGCTCGGCTCGCTGGAGCCGGCGCTGCAGGCCGAGTGCGCGCAGCCGCAGGCCGCCGAGACGCTGATCGCCGCCTGCCAGCGCGCCTTCGAGCGCTGGGTGCACCGCGTGCACGAGCAGGACACGCTCGAGGACCTGAACGACGAGCTGGCCTTCCAGGGCTATCCCGACAGCTTCGGCGCGGCGCGGCGCCTGCAGCGCCAGGTCACGCTCTTCGTCGGCCCGCCCAACAGCGGCAAGACCTACCAGGCCTTCGAGCGCCTGGCGCAGGCCGAAAAGGGCGCCTATCTGGCGCCGCTGCGCCTGCTCGCGCTGGAGGGCCGCGACCGGCTGGCCGGGCGCGGCGTGCCCTGCTCGCTGCGCACCGGCGAGGAGAACGTGCCGGCGCCGGACGCGCGCGTCATTTCCAGCACCATCGAGATGGTCGACACCAACACGCCGATCGAGGTGGCGGTGATCGACGAGGCGCAGATGATCTTCGACCCCAGCCGCGGCTGGGCCTGGACGCAGGCCATCGTCGGCGTGCCGGCCAAGGAGCTGCTGATCATCTGCTCGGACTATGCGGTGGAGGCGCTGCGCAACCTGCTGGGCCTGTGCGGCGAGCAGGTCACGGTGCGCCGCTTCGAGCGCAAGCAGCATGTCGAGCTGCTGCCCGCGCCGGTGTCGCTGCATGCGCTGAAGAAGGGCGATGCGGTGGTGGCCTTCAGCCGCCGCGACGTGCTGATGCTGCGCGACCAGGCCTCGGCCGACGGCACGCCGGTGTCGGTGATCTATGGCGCGCTGCCGCCTGAGGTGCGCCGGCGCGAGGCCGAGCGCTTCGCACAGGGCGAGTCGCACATCCTGATCGCCACCGACGCGATCGGCATGGGCCTGAACCTGCCGGTGCGCCGGGTGCTGTTCAGCACGCTGACCAAGTTCGACGGCCAGGGCGACCGCTCGCTGACCGAGTCCGAGGTGCACCAGATCGCCGGCCGTGCCGGGCGCTTCGGCATCCACGAGGAAGGCTTCGCCGGCGTGCTCAAGGAGGCCGAGCCGAGCGCGCTCAAGCAGCTGCGCCTGCTGATGCCGCGCGCGCCCAAGGCGCCGCGCCACTTCAAGGCGCCGGTGGCGCCGAACTGGTGGCACATCGAGACCATCGCCGAGCGCCTGGGCAAGAACAGCCTGGCCGAGGTGCTGAGGGTGTTCGTCGAGCAGCTGCAGCTCGACAACTCGCATTTCGCGGTAGCCGAGCTGGAGCAGATGCTGGAGCTGGCCGGCGAGATCGACCGCGTCGCGGCCAAGCTGCCGCTGCGCCAGCGCTTCACCTACGCGCAGGCACCGGTCGACACCCGCACCGCCGGCCAGGTGGCGCAGTTCCTGGAATGGGTCGCGCACCACGCCCGCAGCGGCCAGGCCGGCCCGGCCTGGTTCCTGAACGACACCGACGAGAACAGCCGCCTCGAGCGCATGGAGCAGGCGCTGCGCACCTGCACGCTGTGGCTGTGGCTGGACCTGCGCTTCCCCGGCGTCTACGGCGAGGTCGACGAGGTGATGGACCTGCGCTCGCGCCTGAACGACGGCATCGAGCGCGCGCTCAAGGCCAAGCGGCCGCTGTGGCAGAAGCGCGGCGGCCCCGGCGGTGGCGGCCGCCGCCGCTGAGGCCCGCGCCGCTCAGCGGCAGGTGCGATCGGTCGACCGGTTGCTGCGGTCGACCACCCGGTTCTGCGTCAGCGAGAAATAGGGATCGCAGGGCGGTGGCAGCGGCCCGGTGACCGCCTGCACCGGCGCGGAGACCGGGCCGTCCCGGCCCGCCAGCACCGCGCTGACGGTGTAGCGATAGATCTTCTGCGGTGTCAGGCCCCGGTCGACGAAGAAGGGCTGCGTGCTCTGCTGCACCGTCACGCTGCCGCCGGCGTTGCTGCCGCTGCTGCGGCTGACCTTGTAGGCCTGGGCGCCCGCCACCGGGGCCCAGCGCAGCAGCACCTGCGTGGCGCTGCGGTCCAGCAGCATCGGCGCCGGCCGCTCGCTGGCGGCGATCTCGCCCGCACGGGCCAGACTGCCGCCCAGCCGCGCATCGGCCAGCTGCTCGGCCATGCGCCAGACCGCGGCGATCTGCACCCCCTGGCGGGACGCGAAGCTGCCGCTGGGCCACTTCCCGGAGAGCGCACGCGCCGGCACATCGTCGTTGTAGCCCCACCAGTCCCAGCAGCCCATCGGGTTGTAGGGCAGCGTCCGGGTCGGCGTGGCCTGCGGATACAGCACCACGATGCGGTTGCGGTCGGCCCATTCGTTCAGGCCGGCATGGCGGGCGAAGTAGTCGCGCTGACCGGTGACCTTCGCGATGTCGACCGCGCTCTGCATGCAGCCGTGAAAGGCGATGTGCAGCCGGCAGGTGGCGGTGCCGCCGGCCTCGCAGTCGCGGGGCAGGTAGACAAAGGCCTCGTCGTCCATCGCGATGTCGGCGGCCGCCCCCACTGCGGTGCGGCCGTCGATCAGCTTCAGGAACGGTGTCTGGCGCACGCTGAACAGCCGCCCGGTCAGCCGCGCCGGCTCGACCCGCTCGAGCGGCCCGTAGAACATCTGCAGCGCCGAGCCGGCCGCGTCATACGGTCCCTCGGGCAGCGGGCAGCTGTTGATGAAGGAGCCGCCCTGCTGCTCGCAGGGATTGCACAGCGCCCCGGTGCAGGCCGAGCTGATCTGCGCGTGCCCGGCACTCAGATCATCCTTGTGGAAGACCTGGCTGGCGGGCAGCCTGGCCGCCATGCCCGAGGCGGGGCTGCCGTCCGGATGGCGGCCGGTGTACCAGCCCTCCAGCGCCTGCGACACCGGCAGCTTGACGATGCCGTCGTTGTAGCCATGAAAGATCCAGATCGCCTGGCGTGGCAGGCTGGCGATCGGATCGATGCGGCCGGCCTTGGCCATGCGCTCGACATCACGCCGGGCCTTGCCCTGGAAGCCGTAGGTGAAGCGGCCATCGGACGGATCGACCAGGCGCTCGGTCGCGGCAGGCTGGGCCAGCGGATCGCCCTGCATGCAGCGGCTCACCGCCGCAAGCGCCGAGCCGACATCGCCATCGGTCGCGCACATGTAGGGCCCGCCGGCGGTGGCGGCCACGCCGCGCACATCGCCGGAACGGGCAACGCCCATCTGCACCGCCATGTAGGCGCCCGATGAAATGCCCGAGACGGTGGTTTCCTTCAGGTCGATGCGCAGCTTCGGCAAGTTCTGCAGCGCCTGCGACGCCTGCACCGGCTCGACGACCTGCGCGACAGCGGTTGTTGCGCTGCCCAGGCCCGCCAGGCCGATCACGCCCAGCAGTCCGGCCGCGATGTTCGATTCCAGCCTCATGGCACCTCCCTGATGTTGCACTGCACAAGAATCAGGATCGAACCCTACACGAAGAAGGTGCAATGGCATCATGCGCGTCACCATGCCTTACTCGCTCACCGACAAGCTCGTCATCGGCATCTCCTCGCGGGCCCTCTTCGACCTGGAGCACGAGAACCGGCTCTTCGACGCCCAGGGCGTCGAGGCCTTCTCCTGCTACCAGCGCGAGCATGAGGACGAGCCGCTGCGCCCCGGCACCGCCTTCCCGCTGGTGCAGGCGCTGCTGGGGCTCAACGCGCTGCTGCCGGCGCGGCGCATCGAGGTGGTGGTGATCTCGCGCAACTCGCCCGACACCGGCCTGCGCGCCTTCAACGCGATCGAGGCGCACGGCCTGGCGATCGAGCGCGCGGCCTTCACCGGCGGCGCACGCTCGCTGGTGGGCTACCTGAAGGCCTTCGATGTCGACCTTTTCCTGTCGCGCAATCCCGGCGACGTGCAGGAGGCGATCGACCACGGCGTGGCCGCGGCGCTGCTCTACGACCCGCCGGCGGACTTCCGCGCGCCGGCCGGCCAGATCCGCATCGCCTTCGACGGCGACGCGGTGCTGTTCTCGCCCGAGTCCGAGCGCATCTACAAGACGCAGGGGCTGGAGGCCTTCATCGCGCACGAGCGGCTGCACCGCCATGACGCGATGGCCGAAGGGCCCTTCGCCAAGCTGCTGATGCGGCTGTCGGCGCTGCAGCGCGAGTTCGCCGCCGGCACCTGCCCGGTGCGCATCGCCATCGTGACCGCGCGCAGCAGCCCGGCGCACGCCCGGGTGATCCACACGCTGCGCGACTGGGGCGTGAATGTCGACGAGGCCTTCTTCCTGGGCGGCGCGCCGAAGGAGACGGTGCTGGCCGCCTTCGGCGCGCAGATGTTCTTCGACGACCAGGACAGCCATGTGCGCCCGGCCTCCGGGCATGTGCCGGCGGGCATCGTGCCCTATGCGGGCGGGCGGCTGCTGCCCGATGCCGCGCAGATCACTTCACCGGAATCGCCTTGCCCACCGGCACCGCGGTGATGCTGTTCTTCGGCGAACCCTCGATCAGCTTGTCGGAATAGGTCATGTAGACCAGCGACTGGCGCTTCGGGTCGACGATGCGCACGATCTGCAGGCTCTTGAACAGGATGGACAGGCGGGCGCTGAAGACCTCTTCCTGCTTGGGCAGCGCCTCCTTGATGCGGATCTCGCCGACCTGGCGGCAGGCAATCGAGGCGTCCGACTTGTCAGTGGCCAGGCCAACCGCGCCGGTGATGCCGCCGGTCTTGGCACGCGAGACGAAGCAGGTCACGCCCTCGACCTTGGGGTCGTCATAGGCCTCGACGATGATCTTGTGGTTCGGCCCGATCAGCTTGAAGACGGTGGACACCTCGCCGAGCAGTTCGGCGCGGGCGGAGGTCGCCAGCAGCAGCGCGCCAGCGGCCACCGAGCAGGCCCGCAGCCAGGGACGACGGGGGGCGGAGCGCGCCGGACGGGTCGACAGGATCGGATTCATCAGGTTCATCGGTTTCATCATGGACAGATGCGAGACGGAATGACCGATTGTGCGGCCGGATCATGGCAGCCCAGGGGCTGCGGGGACAAGGTCACCGACGCGCAGCCGCCAGGGCTCGTCGTCAAGCACCGCATGCAGCCCGAGCGATGCGGCCAGATGGCGCACCGCCTCGGCATCGAGGCGGGCGCGCACCGGCACGGGCAGGTCCGGCAGACCGGGCATCAGCGTGGCGGCAGGGGCCGGCCCGGTCTCGGACTGGCGCTCGGTGCGCACGGTCAGCACCGGCGCCTCGCCCTCGGGGCCGGCCGCCAGATGCAGGCGTAGCCGCTGTCCCGGAGAGAGGCCGTCCTGCGCATGGCAGAGCAGCGCCAGCGTGCCCAGCAGCAGCGGCGCCAGCGGCAGCTCCGGTCCCTGCCCGGCCTCGCAGCCGGCCTCCATGCCCACCTCCAGGCCGGCCAGTCGCAGCGGCTGCTCCATCAGCGCCAGCGCCAGCCGCACGATCGAGCCGGCCGGCATGAGCTCGGTGTCCAGCGGATCCCAGCGGCGCAGCTCGCGCAGCCCTCGGGTCAGATCGACCAGATGGGCATCGAGCTGCTGGACCCGGCGCAGCCCGTCCTGAGGCACCAGATCGGCCCGCTCCAGGCGCCGGCGCATCACCGCCAGCTCCATGCGCGCCACCGAGATCGGCCCGAGCAGGTCATGGCGTAGCGTCGGCAGCACCCGCATCAGGATCTCGTGGCGCACGCCGGCAGCCATCCAGTCGGCGGCGATCGCAGGGGAAGTGGCAGTGCGGTTCATCGGGAAGGCGTCCTTTGCAGCAGGTCCAGCAGATGCGCCAGATCGGCCGGCTTGGCCAGACACGCATCGAACGGCCCGGTGCGCGCCACCTGCTCCGGGTCATCGCCCGACAGCGCGATCAGCCGGGCCCGCGCACCGCCCGGCAGCGCACGCAGCCGCCGTGCCAGCTCGCCGCCCGCCAGATCCGGCAGGCGCGAGTCGATCAGCACCGCATCGGCCGGCCAGCTCGCCCAGCACTGCAGCGCCTGCGCACCGTCGTGCGTGCACTGCACCTCGAAACCCTCGAGCAACAGCCATTCGCCGAGCAGCTCGGCCGCATCGACATGGTCGTCGACCACCAGCACACGACGGACGGGAATCACGGCAGAAGACGGTGGGGACAGATCAGGCAGCATGCGGAAAAATTCATGAGTTTTCGCATTCTCGACCCGAGTCTGGCGGCGTCGCATCCGGAAACGGCGTTGTCCTACAAGGCCGCGGCCCGGAGTCACCCGCCTCGCGTGGCCAGCGCCTTGGCGATGCGCTGCCGCGACACCGTCGGCTTCGGCACCCGGCCGCGCAGCTTCGGGTGCTCGAACCAGGCGCGCACGTCCTGCTCCAGGCCGATGCCGTGCATGTAGTTGTAGAGCGCCTTCTTGAGACCCTGGCCCAGCGCGTCGTGGTCGGTGCCGGTCGGGTCATGAAAGCCCACATCGTTCTTCGCGAAGCCGCCGGCGGGCAGCGGCAGCAGCGTGATGCCGTATTCCTCGGGATTCAGGCCGACCGGCGAATGCACCGTGCAGGCGAAGCGGTGGAAGAAGCCGCTCTGGATGCAGCCCTGCTCGAAGAGCTGGCGCACGTATTCCAGCGCGTCGACCGTGTCCTGCACCGTCTGGGTCGGGAAGCCGTACATCAGGTAGGCGTGCACCAGGATGCCGGCGTCGCTGAAGCCCTTGGTCACCCGCGCGACCTGCTCGACCGACACGCCCTTCTTCATCAGCGCCAGCAGCCGGTCGGAGGCCACCTCCAGCCCGCCCGACATCGCGATGCAGCCGCTCTCGGCCAGCAGCTCGGCCAGCTCCGGCGTGAAGGTCTTCTCGAAGCGGATGTTGCCCCACCACGAGATCTGCACGCCGCGCTTGATCAGCTCCAGCGCCAGCGCCTTGAGCGCCTTCGGCGGCGCGGCCTCGTCGACGAAGTGGAAGCCGGTCTGGCCGGTCTCATTGACGATGCGCTCGATGCGGTCGACCAGCTCGGTGGCCGAAGCCCCTTCATAGCGCGAGATGTAGTCCAGCGAGACGTCGCAGAACGAACACTTCTTCCAGTAGCAGCCATGCGCCACGGTGAGCTTGTTCCAGCGCCCGTCGCTCCAGAGCCGGTTCATCGGGTTGAGCATGTCGAGCAGCGACAGATACTTCTGCAGCGGCAGCCCGTCCCAGGTCGGCGTGCCGACCTCGGCGAAGGCGATGTCGGGCTCGGGAAAGCTGATGAAGCGCACCCGCGCGGCGTCGCCCTCGCCTTCGCGCACGAAGGCGCGCACCAGCCGCTCGCGCGAGCGCCGGCCCTGCAGGTGATCGATCAGCGCCAGCAGCGGGCGCTCGCCGGCATCGAGCGTGATGACGTCGACGTAGTCGAACAGGCGCGGCTCGGCCAGCTCGCGCAGCTCGGTGTTGACGAAGCCGCCGCCCAGCGCGATGCACAGCGAGTCGCCGCCGGCCGCGACCCGCTCGGCCGCCCAGGCCCGCGCGGCCTCGGCGATGCGCAGCGCCGCGTAGACCGCGCCCGGAAACGGCACCGACAGCAGCAGCAGGCGCGGCTGGTGGCGGGCCAGCGCGGCGCGGGTCAGATCGGCCAGCAGCTCGTCGATCAGGTTGGGCGGCGCGGCCAGCGCCTCGGCCAGCGGGTCGAAGCTGGGCTGGCTGGTGGCGAGCTTCTCGGCGTAGCGCACGAACTCGAAGCGCGGGTCGACCGCCTCCTTCAGCACGTCGGCCAGATCGTTCAGGTAGAGCGTGGCCAGGTGGCGCGCCTTGTCCTGCAGGCCCAGAGCGCCGAAGGCCCAGGCCAGCGGATCGCCGCCGTCGTCGTCGCCATAGGCGTCGATCGGCGCGAAGCGCGCGCCCTCGGGCAGGAACATGCGGCTGTTGATGCGGTGCGCCAGCGTGGGATCGCGCCCCTGCAGAAAGGCGATGACCCGCTCGATCGTCGCCTCGTAGGCGTCGAAGGCCGCCAGGAAGTGCGCAACCTGCGGCGTGTGGCCGCGCTTCGGCGCCGGCGCCGCCTCGATGCGGCGGCGGATCTCGCGCAGGCCCTCGCGGCTGAGCAGGCGCAGCACCAGCGCCAGCGCCAGATCCTCCTGCACCGCATCGAAGCCGCGCGAGCGCAGGAAGCCGGTCAGGTAGGCGGTGGACGGGTACGGGGTGTTGAGCTGCGTCATCGGCGGGATGACGGACAGCACGCGCAGCGGCGCGGGATCAGCGGCAGAGGTCATGGCACCGGCGGGGTTCGGGCAGCGAGGCGCGACCGCCAGGGGCCGCGAAGGGCGCGATTGTGCCAGTGCGCCTCAACCCCCGCGCACCGGCAGCCGGACCCGCACGCAGGTCCCCCGCCCCGGCGCGTCGAGCAGGTCGACCCGGCCGCCGTGGGCCTCGACGATGTCGCGCACGATGGCCAGACCGAGGCCGGCGCCGTCCTCGCGGCACTGGCCCTCGCCGCCCTGCCAGCCGCGCTCGAACAGGCGCGCGCGGTGCGCCGGGTCGATGCCGGGGCCGTTGTCGCTGACGTCGATGTGCAACGCCTCGGCGTCGCCCGAGGCCCGGCCCGGCGAGCCGGCCACCTCGACCCGGATGCGGCTGCCTTCCGGGCAGTACTTGACCGCGTTGCCGATCAGGTTGGTCAGCACCCGCAGCATGCGGCCGTAGTCGACCTGCACCGCCATCACCTCCAGCGCTCCCACCGACAGGTCGTGCCGGCGCCGCTCGGCGATCGGCTGCATCATCAGCACCGCATCGCGTGCCAGCTGCGCCGCGCACAGGCGCTCCAGCCGCAGCGAGGCCGCCCCGCCGGTGCGCGCGGCGCTGACCAGCTCGTCGGCCAGGCGCTGCATCGCGTCGAGCGAATGGCGCATGCGCTCGAGCGTGCGCCGCGGCGGCTCCTCGCCGGCGCCGGCCCGGCCGATCATCTGGACACCCATCGACAGCACCTGCAGCGGTGCGCGCAGGTCGTGCGCGACCGTCGCGACCAGCTCCTCGCGCTCCCGTGCCAGCACGCGCGTGCGCTCCAGCGCCTCGCGCAGGTCCAGCTCGCGCTGCAGCGAGGCAGCCAGCTGCACCAGCACCTCGACCTCGTTGGCCCCCCAGAAGCGCGGCTTCATGTCGATCGCGCACAGGCTGCCGATCACCCTCCCCTGGCGGCGCAGCGGCACGCCCGCATAGGCGCGCACGCCCAGCGTCTGCACCGTCGGCACCGCGGCGAACACCGGATCGAGCAGCGTGTCCTCGATCACCAGCGGCGCATCGCGCAGCAGCGTGTGGTGGCAGAAGGTGCGCCCGCTCAGCTCGCGGGTCTCGGCCAGCTCGCCGCAGAAGCCGTGCTGGCTCTTGTAGAAGTCGCGGTCGGCGGCCATGACCGACACGAAGGCGGCCGGCACGCCCAGCAGCGAGGCGGCCAGCGCGGTCAGCGAATCGAAGACGGCCTCGGGCGGCGAGTCGAGCAGGCGGCTGTCGTGCACGGCCTGCAGCCGGCGCGCGTCGTTCAGCGTGGCATGGATCCGGGCGGTCAGCGCGGCGGGCTCGACATCAGCGGAAAGGGCAGGATCGGAGCGGCTCATCGGCATGGGTCCGGACGGGAGGTCCGGGCAAGGACGCGGAACGGTCCACATCCTATCCCAAGCGTGAATTATTTTGCGTTTCAGGCATCGACCAGCTGCCGCACGACCAGCGCCTTGACCGGCGGCAGGCGCTCGGCCAGATGCAGCGTGGCCTGGCGGGCAAGCCGCGCGGCCGGGCGGTCGTCGGTGAACAGGCGCACGATGGCGTTGGTGCCGCGGAAGATCCAGCGTGCGGTGTGGCGATGCTCGCGGTCATAGGCCTCGAGCGCACGGGCGTCGGCCGGATCAACCTGGCCGCCGCGGGCCCGGCGCGCGATCTGGCGCGCCAGCGTCTCGGCGCTGTAGAGCCCGAGGTTGAAGCCATGCGCGGTCACCGGATGCATGCCGACCGCGGCGTCGCCCACCAGCACGACACGCTGCGACACCAGCCGCGGTGCCCAGGTCGCCACCAGCGGGTACAGATGCCGGCGTGATTCCTCGCCGGGTCCGGGCTGGATGCGGCCGAGCTGGCCGTCCAGCCAGGGCTCGATGGTGGCGGCATAGTCGGCCGCCGGCAGCGCCATCCAGCGCTGCGCCAGCTCGCTCGGCGCGGTCACGACGAAGGACGAGCAGTGAGGCGGCAGCGCGCCGGCCTGCCCGCCCCCGCCAAGGTCAGGCGCATCGGCCAGCGGCAGCACCGCCAGCGTGTGGCCATGATGGAAGGCCTCGTGCGCGACCTGCCGGTGCGGCTGCTCGTGGCGCATGCGGCAGACGATGGCACTGCGGCCGAAGTCGTGCAGCTCGGCGACCAGTCCGGCCATGCGCCGCACCGCCGACAGCCGCCCGTCGGCCGCCACCAGCAGCGAGGCACGCAGCACCAGGGCCTGGCCCTGCGGACCGACCAGGCGCACCGTCACGCCGTCGTCGTCGCGCTGCATCGACTCCAGCCGGTGGCCGGCCAGCACCTGGATGCCGGGCAGCGCAGCGCAGCCCTCCCACAGCACGCGGCGCAGCGCGTTCTGCGACACCAGCGTGCCCAGGTGCGTGTCGGCGTCGATCGGCGCCTGGCCCGCCCGGCCCAGCGCACGCACGGCCAGATCGGGCAGCCAGGGCAGCGCCTGCGGCAGCCAGCCCGGCCGCGGCAAGGCGGGCAGCGGCGGCAGGCCGACACGCGCATGCGAGGCGTCCAGCCGCAGCGCGGCCTGCGCGCCGCCGGTGCTGACCGAGGCGGCCTGCAGCGGCGCACGCGCCTGCGCGGGCAGCCGATCCCACAGCCTCCACTGGCGCAGCAGTGCCTCGGTGCGGTGCGTCAGCGCCAGCTCGCGGCCGTCGGGCGGGGGATCGGCCAGCCGGGCGGCATCCTGGGGATCGGCCAGCACGACGCGCAGGCCCAGCGGCGCCAGCGCCAGCGCGGTCGACAGCCCGGTCGGGCCGGCACCGGCGATCAGCACATCGACCTGCTCGGCAGCTTCGTTCGGATTCATGTCGGGTCTCGGCACAGGCAATCTGGGAGGCCAGATGGTGCCGAAGCCGACACGCCCGGAGCTTGTCCGGGGTCAAGCAAGGCCGGTCTCAGTGCATCAGATCATCGACCGAGGCCACCGCGAGGCGATGGTCGGGCAGATGCGCCTGCAGCCAGTCCAGATCGAGCTTCAGATGCTGGATCAGGTCCGGATGGGTGGACTGCAGCGCCTCGATCGGATCGAGCTCGCGCTCGCGGGCCTCGGCGATGACGCCGGCCAGCCGCAGCGCCGCGCCCATGCGCGAGAACGGCCGGATCTCCATCGGGTGCGAGGCCGCGCCGAAGGCGGTCACCAGCGTGTTGGGAAAGCGCCAGTGGCGCGCCAGCTCGGCGGTGATCTCCGGATGCGAGCAGCCCAGCAGCGAGTTCTCGAAGCTGATGCGGCTGTCGATCTCCAGCGACAGGCGGCCGATGCGCTGCGTCATGTCGGGGTCGACCATCAGCATCAGCAGCTGGCCGGTGCGCAGCATCAGGCCGCCCAGATAGGCGGCGTCCTCGTCCTCCTCGAGGAAGCGCGCCAGAGGCTGCGCGTAGGCCGCAGTGGCCAGCGTGGTGCGCCAGAAGGCCAGACGATCGAAGCCGGGAATCGACGGGAACATGCCCACCATGCAGGCCGACAGCGCCAGATCGCGCAGCGTGCGCGTGCCCAGCGTCATCGCCGCCTCGTTGAGCGAGGTCACCGAGCGCGACGGGCTGTAGCGGGCCGAGTTCGCCAGCCGCAGCACCCGGGCCGACAGCGTCTGGTCACGACCGATCAGGCCGGCGAGCTCGTTCAGCGACAGGTCATCGCGGTCGAAGGACCGCAGCAGCTTGTTGGCCACCTCGGGCATGGCCGGCAGCGCACAGGCTTGCTGGACGAAGCGATCGGTGCGGGACGTGACGACAGCATTCATGGGCGGACCTCCTCGGGTCGGGAATGAGAACCTGCTCATCGGTCGGCAAAGCCCTGTCTTGAACAGGGACAGACCCGCTTGTGAACAGCTGCACGAAGGTGTAGCGACCTCGGTCGATGCCGACGAGTTCGGACCGGACCGGGGCGGCCAGCATCGGCAGGATGCGTGGTACGGGTTCGGTTTGTGCGGATTCGAAGTGCGAAAAGTGCCGCCATATCCGGCGATCGAGCCCGGGTCGCGCGAACAGAATCGGCCGTGACGATACGCGCCGACACGCGCACAAGACATCAAAACAAGACCCATGACTGCCAACCGAGGACATGCTGCGATGAACGAGCGGATCCACCACATCTCTCCCTCGGGCCGCAAGCCCGACATGCCGATGGGGCCCGCCGCCTTCGACGACACGCTGGCGATGATCGCCCGCAAGGTGGGCGAACAGACGGTCCGTCTCGACCTGAACACCCAGGAGCTGCTCAAGCACCAGGACACCCTGGCCGAGCAGCAGGCCGGCCTGGAGCATCTGGTCAACGACTACTACCAGCTGCGCGAGCAGAGCCAGGACGGCCACCGCCGCGTGGTGGCGCTGAACAAGGAAATCCAGGGCCTGCGCGAGACGCTGATGCGCCAGGTCGAGGAGGCCCTGGCCTCCGGCTCGGCCAGCGTCGATGCCCGGCTGCTGCAGTCCGGCGAGGAGGCTGCGCGACTGAAGACGCAGATGACCGAGCAGATCGCCACGCTGACCAGCAAGGTCAGCGCGCTGGGCGACCAGCTCACCGCGCTGGGCGAGCGCAACGACGGGGTGATGACCGAGCTGGGCAACACCCGCCGCTCGCTGGCGCGCTATGTCGACACCAAGTTCGCGCAGCAGCAGACCGACCAGCAGAAGACCGCCGCCGATGTCGCCGAGATCGCCTTCGCGATCGACCGCGAGATCAGCGCGCGCAAGGCAGATCTGGAACAGATGGAAGCCGCGATCGCCAAGCAGCGCGAGCTGCTCGACATGCAGTCACGCGACATCGACAACCGGCTGGGCCGGCTGCGCGACGACATGTCGTCGCAGCGCGAAGAGGGTCAGTCGCGGCTGAAGATCATCCATGTCGCGCTGGCGGGCCTCGGCGTGACGGTCGTCGGGCTGCTGGCGCTGGTGCTGGTCACCATGTGATCTGTTGGCACGGCCGGGGTGGCTGAAGGTGCGGCGATGACCGGCGCAACCGGCAGGCCCGCAGCCGAAGCGGCGGCCGGCCCGACGGTGTCGGCCGCCAGAAGATCCCAGGCCGCGATGAACAGCGCCGCGATGGCCGGCCCCAGCACGATGCCGTGCACCCCGAACAGCGACAGCCCGCCCAGCGTGGAGATCAGCACCAGATAGTCGGGCAGACGGGTGTCCTTGCCGACCAGGAGCGGTCGCAGCAGGTTGTCGGCCAGACCGATCACCAGTACCCCCCAGGCCACCAGCGCCGCCGCCGCACCGATGCGGCCGTCCGCCGCCAGCCACAGCACCGCCGGCACCCAGACCAACCCAGCTCCCACCGCCGGCAGCAGCGACAGCAGTGCCATCAGTGCGCCCCACAGCAGGGGCGCACGCAGATCCAGCACCATGAAGGCCAGGCCGCCCAGCAGCCCCTGGACCAGCGCGACCACGATGCTGCCCTTGACGGTGGCCTTCACGACCGTGGCGAACTTGCCGATCAATCTGGTCTTGTGTTCGGCCGCCAGCGGCATGGCCTGACGCACGCGCCGGCTGAGATGGGCGCCATCACGCAGCAGGAAGAACATCAGATAGAGCGTGAGCGCCAGCGACAGCAGAGACTCGAACAGGTTCTGCCCCAGAGACAGCACCTGGGCGGCAATCGCCTGGCTGCCCCGCGCCAGTGCGGCCAGCAGGCGGTCGCGCAGCGCCGCGGCATCGGACAGACCGAACTGCTGCAGCATGCCGGTCAAGGTCGGCGGCAGCCGTCCGATCAGCGTGTCGACATGCCGGGCCAGCTGCTGTGGATCGCTGGCATGCTGCTGATAGAAGGCCAGCACCTCGGCCGACAGGGCCAGCGCGAACAGCCCCACAGGCACGATGCCACCCAGCAGCACCATCAGCACCGTCAAGGCCGAGGCGGTGCCCGGCTGAGCCTGCAACCAGGACACGCGCTGCATCATCTGCCGACGCATCGGCACGGCCATCATGGCCAGCACCGCCCCCCAGAAGACAGGCACCCAAAGCGGCAGCAGCACCAGCGCAAAGGCGATGCTGGCGAGGATCAGCAGGATCAGGAAGGTCTTCTGCTGCAGGGTTCGGCGGTTGTACATGGCGGGCGGAGCATGGCGGCATCGATGGATGCCCCCATGCTGCCGGACCGCTCAGGCCGGCGCCGCCGTCCGCAGGCCCGCCGCGCTGTCGGACGATGCCGACAGCGGCAGCACCGCGCCCCTCGGCGCGCGCTCCCGCACCCAGTCCTGCAGAGCTTCGGCATCCATCGGCCGGGCGAACAGATAGCCCTGCAGCACATCGCAGTCCGCCTCGACCAGCACCTGGCGCTGGGCCTCGGTCTCGACCCCTTCGGCGACCACTTCCATGTCCAGCGCATGGGCCAGCTTGATCACCGACTCCAGCACCGTGCGTGCCTGGCGATCCACATCGATGCCGGTGACCATGCTGCGGTCGATCTTCAGCTGCGAGGCAGGCAGTCGCCGCAGGTAGGACAGGCTGGAATAGCCGGTGCCGAAGTCGTCGATCGACACCCGCACGCCCGCCGCATCCAGCTCGTCGAGCACGCTGCAGCCGTCCTTGATCGACTCCATCATCGCGGTCTCGGTCAGCTCGCAGACCAGCAGCGAGGGATTCAGGCCATGCCGCTCGAGCGTCGACAGGATGCGCCGGGCCAGATCGGGCTGGCGCAGCTGGTGCGCCGACAGATTGATCGCCACTCGGCAGACCAGACCCTGCGCCTGCCAGCGCGCCAGCTGCTCGCAGGCCTGCTCGATGACCCAGTCGCCGATGCGTCCGATCAGGCCGAAGCGCTCGGCCACCGGGATGAAGACCGCCGGGCTGATCATGCCGCGCTCGGGATGGCGCCAGCGCAGCAGCGCCTCGACCCCATGCAGGGCGCCGTCAGCGGCCGACAGCTTGGGCTGGAAGTGCAGCGCCAGCTGACCGCGCTGCAGCGCCTCGCGCAGCCCCTGCTGGAGCTGCAGCTGATCGGCGGAATCGGCCGAGGCCATGTGGGTGTCGTAGCACAGCGCGCAGCTGCCACCGCTGCGCTTGGCGGCATACATGGCGGCATCGGCACAGCCCAGCAGCGTGTCGCCGGCGCCATGCCGGGGTGCAAAGGCCATGCCGATCGAGCACGACAGCGTGACCTGCTGCGCCGGAAGCAGGAAGGGATGCTGCAGGTCGGACAGCAGCTGGCGCGCGATGCGCATCGCCCGCGCCTCGGCATCCCCCCCTTCAAGCAGCAGCACGAACTCGTCGCCTCCAAGGCGCACCGCCATGTCCACCGGTCGCAGCCGCCGGCGAATGCGCCGGGCGGTCTTGCCCAGCAGGCGGTCGCCTGCCGCATGGCCGAGCGAATCGTTGATCGCCTTGAAGCCGTCCAGATCGATGAAGATCAGCGCCGCCTGCCCGCCCTCGGAGCCGGCCTCGGCCGACAGCCGCGCCAGCCGATCCTCCAGACCCAGGCGATTGGCCAGGCCGGTCAGCGGATCGGTCAGGGTGCGGCGGCGCAGTTCCTCGTTGGCGCTCTGCAGCTCGGCATTGGCCTCGGCCAGGGATTGCGACATCAGGCGCTCGCGGCGCTGCATCCGGGCATCGAAGATCGCGGTGCCCAGCGCCGCGCACAGGATCAGCACGGTGAACAGCAGCACCACCAGCAGCAGGCCCCGCCCGCTCAGCGCATCCGCGCTCAGGCAGACCACGCCCTCGGGCAGCCGCGCGGCGGCCATCGCGGTGTAGTGCATGCCGCAGATCGCCGCGGCCATCACCAGCGCCGAGCGGACCTGCGCCAGCAGACGCGCCCGCCCGCGCAGCGCACGCAGCCGCAGGAACAGCGCCAGCGCCGCCGCCGAGGCGATCAGCGCGATCAGCACCGAGGCCCCCACCAGCGGCCAGTCCCAGTCGATGCCCGGCTGCAGATCGATCGCGGCCATGCCCAGGTAGTGCATCGAGACGATGCCTGCGGTCATCACCAGCGAGGCCACCAGATGCAGACGCCGGTCCACCTGCCGGTGACCGGCCACCGCCATCGCCATGCCGGCAGCCACCAGCGCTGCCAGCCAGGACAGCGCGGTCAGGTCATGGCGATAGCCCAGCGCCAGCGGCGCGTCGAAGGCCAGCATGCCGACGAAGTGCATCGACCAGACGCCGGTGCCCATGGTGAGCGAGCCCGCCAGCCACCAGGCATGCGCCACCGCCCCGTCGAGGTCGCGCACCCGGCGCGAGAGCTCGAGCGACACATAGGACGCGAAGGTCGCCACCAGCACCGACAGCAGCACGGTGCCGGGGTGCCAGCCGACATCAAGATAGGAGACCGCATTCATCGTCCCCCTTTGTCGGCCCGCCTCCGCCGGGATTGAGGGGGATGACCCGGATCAGCGCGCGGCCATCGCCTCGCCCAGGCGGATCGCCCGGGTCGGGCGCCAGTCGGGGTGGAAGCGCAGCGGCGCCTGGCCGGCGGCCGCCTTCGGGAACAGCATCACCACGGTCGAGCCGAGCAGGAAGCGGCCCATTTCCTCGCCCTGCTTCAGCAGGATCGGTGCCTGGCCCGGCGCGTCGTAGCGCCAGTCGCGCAGCGCGCCGGAGCGCGGCGGGTTGACGATGCCGTGCCAGACGGTGGCCATGCTGCCGACGATGGTCGCGCCCACCAGCACCAGCACGAACTCGCCCAGGCCGGCGCCGCGGTCGAAGACGCAGACCACCCGCTCGTTGCGGGCGAACAGGCCGGGAACGCCGCGCGCCGTCGTCGGGTTGACCGAGAACAGCTCGCCCGGCACATGGATCATGCGCAGCAGCCGCCCGGCGCAGGGCATGTGGATGCGGTGGTAGTCGCGCGGGCTCAGATACAGCGTCGCGAACAGGCCGTCGTCGAACTTCGCCGCCAGCTGCGCGTCGCCGCCGACCAGCGTGGTGGTCGAGTAGCGGTGGCCCTTGGCCTGGAAGACCTGATCGCGCTCGATCGGGCCGAACTGGCTGATCGCGCCGTCGACCGGACAGATCAGCTCGGCCTGCGCCAGCGGGCGCGCGCCCGGCTTCAGCGGCCGGGTGAAGAACTCGTTGAAGGTGGGATAGGCGGCAGGATCCGGATTCAGCGCCTCGGCCATGTTCACGCCGTAGCGGCGGATGAACCAGCGGATCACCGCGGTGGTGCGCGCGCCGGCGGCCCGGTTCGCCTGCCGGCCGGCCAGCTCGGTCAGCGCCTGCTTGGGCAGGAGGTACTGGGGCAGGACGGCAAGGCGATCGTTCATGGCGGACGGTGCGGTGGACAGAACAGGGAACCGGCGATTCTAGCGACCGGTCTGTCGGACATCGCCCACGCCACCACGCCCCCTCCTCCGGCAGACCCCGAACACTTTGGCGGCGACCATGCGGCCTGTCACCAACCACCGAAGGAGCCTGCCCATGAACACCTCGAACGCACGCATCACCGGTCAGGTCGAATACCGCCTGGGCGACGGTCCAAAGTGCCGCATTCCCCGTGGTCCGGTCGAGATCCAGCAGACACCGCAGGACGTGACGATCAGCTGGGAGTCCGGCGACACCCACCAGAACGCCGCGCTGCCGCAGTCGGAGTTCCGCCGCTACATCAACGAGAAGGCCATCGTGCTGACGCAGTGAGCGCCGACGCGGCGCCCCATGCGGCGCCGCCTCCGCCTCAGCCCACCAACACCAGCCCCGGCGGCAGCGACTCGCCGAAGAGCGCCTGCTCGTCGGCAGCGTCGAGCTGCACCACCTCGCTCACCATGCGCGCCCAGCTCGGCGCCGCGCCCGAGGCGGCCAGGCGCTCGAGCACCTGCGCACGCCGGTCCGGATCCAGGTCGCGCACCCGGTCGCCGGTCAGGCGCGCGAGCTGCGCGGCCGCAAACGCCGCCATGCGCCGGCGGCGCCAGTCCAGCGCCAGCAGCGCGTCGATCCAGCGCGCCGCCACCTCGGCCGGCACCACGCCGTGCACGCTGCCGTGGAAAGGCTGGCGCGCGCCCAGCCGGCCCAGCGCCCACAGCCGCAGCTCGTCGCGCTCGGGCGAGGCCTTCGCGACCTTCTCGCCCTGCAGCGGCGCCAGCAGCCAGTCGCCGACCTCCGCCTTGTGCTCGGGCGGGATGCGCTCCAGCGCCGCGCCTAGGCGCACCATGTCGTCGTGCCCGCCCTTGACCAGGCCGGGCGGCCTGGGCGGCAAGGGCGCGCCGGGGTGCTCGGCCGCCTGCAGGTTGTAGCCGAAGTCGTCGAGCAGGCGCAGCTGCGCCGCCTCGTCCAGGCCGCCGGCGACCCGGCGCCACAGCGTCCACCACTGGATCGCCACCTGCGCGTCGCTGCGGTGCTCGACGCCCGCCTCGAAGATCGTCCAGAGCTGGCCCAGGCGCCAGCCGTCGAGCGGGTCGCCGAAGCCCGGGCGCAGGCACCAGCCGGCCAGGTTCAGCCACACCCGCTCATGGTCGGCCGAACGGCGCCGCCCCTTGGCACGCTGCCACAGCACGTCGAAGAGCCGCCGCGCCAGCGGCCGCGCCCAGCTTTCCCTCGGGCCCAGCAGCGTCTCCAGCGTCTGGCGCAGCTGCTTGATCTCCTTCGGCGCCGGGCGCTCGCCGCCCGAGCGCGCACCGAACAGCCGCTCGATCGCCGCGATCGCCTCGGGCAGGCGCGGCGCGATCTGCGCGTCCTGCAGCGTCTGTGCCGGCTGCACCTGATCGGCCGGGCCGCTGGCGCGCAGCTGGAAGTCCAGCGCCCAGCGTCGACCGGGGTCGTCGACCGCCACCGCCTGCAGCGCCAGCACGCCGATCTCGCTGAGCTGCGCCTCCAGCCGCACGGTGACCGAGGCGCCGCGCGCGCCGATGCCGTCGCCGGCCTCGATCACGGTGGCCACCGGCGGCAGCGGGTTGAGCGCCTCGTCGCCCGCCTCGCCCAGGTCGAGCAGCGCGCCGGGCTCGGGCGGCGGGCCCGCCTCGCCGCGCAGCGAGGCCAGCTGGAAGCGCACCGGCTGGCCCAGCCGCAGCCGGAAGCTGCGCCCGTCGAGGGCCAGCGCGCGGCCGGCGTCGGTGCCGCGCGGCAGCAGGCAGACGGCGCGGCCGTCGTCCAGCCGCAGCACCACGGTGCGCGCCGCGCCGCCGCCGATGCGCGGCCCTCGCCCCTGGCGCGCCAGCGCATGCGCCACCGCGCCGCGCGCCACCGCCACGTCCGGATCGGCGTTGTGCAGCAAGCGCGGCAATGCGCCGCCCCGCCACGCGGCCAGCACCTCGACCAGCCGCGCCGCGAGCTGTCCGGCGCGGAAGACGCCGCCGTTGAGCAGCACCGCATCGGGCAGCGCCTCGCCCGGCAGCAGGCTGCGGCGCAGGAAGGCGGCCAGATGGCGGGTCACCGCCGCGTCGCTGGCGTAGGGCAGGCCGAACTCGACCAGCGCGGTGCGGGCGCGCTGCGGCTCGGCCTCGAAGGGCACGGCGGGGAAGAAACCGTCGACCAGCAGCGCCCTCACCTCCTCGCGGCCGAGCGTGACGCTGCGCGCACCGCCCACCAGCTTCGAGCCGCCGCCCAGCAGCGTGACCGCCACCGAATCGGGCGCATCGTCGGCCAGCAGCGTCTCCTTCGCGACCCGGCAGCGCGCCACCAGCTGCGACAGCCGCGCGCCCGACAGCGGCGGCGCCGCGCCGCCACCGGCCAGCCGGCGCTCGACCAGGTGCGCCAGCGCCAGGTCCATGTTGTCGCCGCCGAGCATCAGGTGCTGGCCGACCGCGCGACGGCGCAGCGTCGGCGGCGCGCCGGCATCGGCCGACTCGGGCGGCTCGACGTCGATCAGCGTGAAGTCGCTGGTGCCGCCGCCCACGTCGCAGACCAGCACCCGGCGCACGCCGTCCAGCGCCTCGGCCAGGCGATCGCGGTGGCGCCAGACCCAGTCGCCGAAGGCCGCCTGCGGCTCCTCGAGCAGCTGCGGCTCGGGCAGGCCGGCCTCGCGCGCGGCCTGCAGCGTCAGCGCGCGCGCCGCCTCGTCGAAGGAGGCCGGCAGCGTCAGCACCAGGCGCTGGCGCTCCAGCGGCGCGTCCGGGTGATGGCGGTTCCAGGCAGCGCGCACCTGCGCCAGATAGCTGGCGCTGGCGGTGACCGGCGAGACACGCGACACGCTGTCGTCGGCGCCCCACGGCAGGATGGCGGCCAGCCGGTCGGCCTGCGGATGCGACAGCCAGCTCTTGGCGCTGGCCACCAGCCGGCCCGGCACCTCGCCGCCGCGCTGGCGCGCCAGCACGCCGATCAGCGCCGGCGGCTCGGTGGTGTCGCCTGCGGCGCGCTCGCCCCAGGGCAAGGCGCTCTCGGGCAGCTCGCCCGGCGCCGGGTGGTAGCGCACGCTGGGCAGCAGCGCCGGCCGGCCCAGCTCGCCCGGCGCGACCCACTGGTCGATGCCGAAGAGCGTGATCGCGCCGGCCTCGCCGCCGCGCTCGCCGCCCGCACCCAGCGGCGCGCTGGCGACGACGGTGTGCGTCGTGCCCAGGTCGATGCCGACGACGAAGGCCGCCGCCACCGCCTCAGCCCTCGATCGGCTGGCCGCGCATGTCGAACTCGACCTTCCAGCGCTCGGTGCCACCCGCCGGCACCGCGGCCAGCTCCAGCGTGCCGGCCTCGGTCACCGCCGCATGCAGCGTGACCGCCACCACCTCGCCGGGCGTGCGCCCCTGCGCCGGCAGCGTGGCCTGGATCTCGCCGGCCGGCATCAGCTCGTCCGGACCCCAGAAGTCGAGCAGCACGCCGGCGGTGTCCTGGCGGCGCACCGTCGAGCCCAGGAAGCGGAAATGCACCGGCTCGCCCACCACCAGGCCGAACTGCGCGTCGATCGCGACATCGGTGCCCTCCTCCATGCCGAAGGGCGCGACGCACAGCGCCTGGATCGGCGCCTCGAAGCCCGGCACCGCCGGCATCGAGGACTCGATCGCGACATAGTAGGCCTGCGCGGTGCCGCCGCGGATGCGCACGCCGCGCCCCTGGCGCACATGGCCGTAGTAGGCCGCGCCGCGCGCCACCGCCAGATCCAGATCGGCGCCCTCGAGCGATCTCGCCGCCGGCGCGCCTTCGCTGGCCAGCCAGGCGTTGATCGTCTCCAGCAGCCGCTCGGCCAGCACGCCGGCGCGGAACACGCCGCCGTTGAACAGGATCGCGGTCGGATGCAGGAAGCTGGCCGACTCGGCCTGGCGCGCGGCCAGCTCCGGCAGCTCGGCCAGCGCCCCGACCTGCCGGCCCAGGAAGGCGGCCAGATGGCGGGTGACGGCCGCATCCTGCGCATAGGGCAGGCCCAGCTGCTGCAGGCCGATGCGCGGGCGCTGCACCGGGCGCGCCGCCGCCTCCACCTTCGGGAAGAAGCCTTCCAGGATGACCGCGGTCACGTCCTCGCGGCTCAGCTCGGTGCGGATCGAGCCGCCGATCAGCTTCGAGCCGCGGCTGGGCACCACCAGCGGCTGCGCCAGCGCGGCCGCATCCGACAGCAGCACCTCCTTGGCGGCGCGGCAGGCCTGGGTCAGCGCGCGCATCTGCCAGGCATCGAGCGTCTTGCCCTCGGCGGCGAGCCGGCGCGCGACGGTGTGCGCCAGCGCCAGGTCCATGTTGTCGCCGCCCAGCAGGATGTGGTCGCCCACCGCGATGCGGGTCAGCTCGAGGTTGCCGTCGATCTCGCGCACCGCGATCAGCGAGAAGTCGCTGGTGCCGCCGCCCACGTCGACCACCAGGATCACGTCGCCCGGCTTGACCGTCTTGCGCCAGCCGCCCTGGCTGTTCTGGATCCAGCTGTAGAGCGCGGCCTGCGGCTCCTCCAGCAGCGTGACCGGACCGTAGCCGGCCAGGCGCGCGGCCTCGGCGGTCAGCTCGCGCGCGGCCGGGTCGAACGAGGCCGGCATCGTCACCGTGACCGACTGGCGCTCGAAGGGCGCGTCCGGGTGCGCATGGTTCCAGGCCTCGCGCAGGTGCGCCAGATAGCGCCGCGAGGCCTCCAGCGGCGAGACGCGCTCGACCTCGGCCGGCGCGTCGGCCGGCAGGATCGGGCCGCGGCGATCGACGCCGGGGTGGCACAGCCAGCTCTTGGCGCTCGACACCAGCCGGATCGGCGTGGTGGCGCCGCGTGCGCGCGCCATCGTGCCGACCGAGGCGCCGACTTCGGCCCCCCAGGGCAGCGACAGGTCGCCGGCGGCCAGCTCGTCCGGGTGCGGCAGATAGAGGAAGGACGGCAGCAGCGGCAGCGCCTGCACCGCGCCGGGCGCCGTCACCTGCGGCACCGCCAGCACCTCGTGCACCGTCTTCTCGCCGTCGCTGGCGGCCAGATCGACATAGGCCAGCGCGCTGTGCGTGGTGCCCAGGTCGATGCCGATGCTGTAGCGGATGTCCTTGTTGTCCTGGCTCACAGTTCCACCTCCGCCTGCGCCACGATCGACGCGTCATGTCCTTCGGCGAGCTGCGGCAGGCGCAGCTCGGTCACCTTCCAGCCGCGGTGGCTGAGCGTGCCGGTGAACGGCGCCTGGCCGACGACGTTGCCGGTCAGCCGCACCTGCGCGGCATCGAAGCCGGCCGGCAGCGTGATGCGCGCGCCCTCGCTCTCGGTGCGCACCGGCGCGAGTGTCAGGTGTTCCTTCAGCACCTTGCGGCAGCCCTCGTGCACCAGCCGCGCGGCGGCGCCGATGTCGGCGTCGCCATAGGCCGTGATGTCTTCCTGCACGAAGTCGATCAGGCGCGCGTCGCGCTGCAGCAGGCCCAGCAGTTGCAGCGCCGCATCCGGCGTGGCCTCCTTCAGCGTGATGATCTGCGGCGGCGGCGGAGGCGGCGGCTCGACCGGCGCAGGCGCGGCCACCGGGGCCGGCGCCGGGGCGGGCGCGGGCGGAGCCACCACCACCGGCGGCTCGACCAGCCGGCGCGCCAGCTCGCCGCTGAACAGCACCGACAGCGCCAGCGACAGGCGGCGGAGGAAAGAAGGCGGAGGCGCGGAGCGGTCTGGGTTCGACATCGGGCGAGTCTGGTCTGGATCGGAACTTGATCTGGAAAATCCGGGGCAGCCCGGGGCTGCAGGCCGGGGATTCTATCGGTCCGGGAACGCCCGCAGGCCCGGGCGGGCACATTCGGCGCGGCGCGGCGAAGAAGACGCTCAAGCCGGCATCTTCTCGGCCGATCGTGACGAAACACCCACCCGAGGAGACCCCGATGTCAAGAATCCTGCGTGCCGGATGCGCCGCGCTGACCAGCGCGGCCCTGCTGGGCCTGAGCGGCTGCGGAGGCGGCGGCAGCGACGAGTCCGGCAGCACGCCCGTCGCGGCCCGCCCGGCCGCGGTCACGCTGTCGGGCACCGTCGCCACCGGCGCCGCCTTCGAGGGCGCGACGCTGGTCGTCACCGACCGCAGCGGCGCGGAAGTCGGCCGCATCGACGCGGTCGGCGCCGACGGCAGCTACACGCTGACGCTGGCAGCCGGCGCGCAGGCGCCCTTCGTGATCACCGCGACACGCGACGAGCTGCGCCTGGTCAGCGTGCACGACAGCGCCAGCGACGCCACCGTCAACGTGACCCCGGTGACGACGCTGATCGCCGCGCGGCTCAGCCCCTCGGGCGATCCGGCACGGCTGGTCGACGAGGTGGCCGGCGGCAGCGCACGCATCGATGCCGCCGCACTGGCCAGCCGGGTCGAGGAAGTCCGCTCGCTGCTGCAGCCGGTGCTGGACGCCACCGGCAACCGCGACACCGACCTGCTGCGCGGCGCGCTGCAGACCGACGGCCGCGGCCATGCCCGCCTGCTCGACAGCCTGAAGATCACCATCACGCCCGACAGCAGCGGCAGCAGCAACATCCAGATCACCGTGCGGCAGCAGACCGCCGAGGACAGCGAGCCCGCCAGCATCAGCTTCAACAGCGCCAGCACCGCCGCGCCGCCGGCGCTGCCGACGGTCGCGGCCGCCGACCTGGTGCCCGACGGCAGCTCCGCGCTGATCGCCGACCTGCTGGCACGCGCCACCGCCTGCTACGCGCTGCCGCTGGAGAGCCGGGTCAGCCGCACCGACGCCGCGGCCGGCCCGGCCGACGTGCAGGCCGCCGCCTGCCGGGATCTCTTCGTCGACGCCGATCCGGCCGGCTATCTGCACAACGGCGCACGCGTGGGCCCGTCGGGCGCCTTCGGCGGCCTGTTCCGCGCCGGCGCGACCGGCATGGTCTTCAGCCGTGGCAGCTACGAGTTCAGCCGCGTCAACGGCGACCTGGTCATCGGCTACACCACCACCACGACCGGCGGCAGCACCGACACCGGCGCGCTGGTCGTGCGCCGCGTCAACGAGGCCGGCTCCGGGCGGCCGGTGCTGCGCGTGATCGGCAACCAGTACGCGCACGACGGCGGCGTGGCCGCCTTCCACCAGCACCGGCGCTTCCTGTCGCTGGCGCAGTCGGGCTGGGACTACCACAGCGTCGGCTACACGCTCAGCGTGGCCAACCGCACCGACGGCAGCGGCAACCCCGTCTACGACCGGGTCGTCGTCACCTCGCCACGCGGCCACCAGCTCACGCTGCGCCCGACCAGCGGCAGCAGCTACCTGGCGCTGGTCAAGTCCGGCGGCACGCCGACCGGCACGAACTTCGTGCGCCTGCGCAGCCGCTACGCGGCGGCCGACGCCAGCGGCCACCCGTCCGAGCGCGACACCTCGCTGTTCTTCGCACCGAACGACATGGAGGACACCGAGCTGTCGGGCCTGTCGGCGCACTCGGTCTGGAAGTTCGAGTACTACCTGGCCTCGGCGCCCGGCACGCTCGCGGCGACGCAGCACTACAAGACCCGCGCGCGGCCGCTGTCGATCGCCGAGCTGCGCCAGCGCGGCCTGGCCACGCTGACCGAGGCCGGACAGAGCGCCCTCGCCGCCGCCGCCCTGCCGAGCAACGGCCGGCTGCCGCTGCCCGACAGCGGCGGCGTCACGCTGGACTGGCAGGTGCCGGCCGGTGCGCTGGCGCCGACCCACCTGAAGCTCTTCGGCCGCGCCAGCGCCTCGGGCGGCAGCTTCAACGACCAGCAGAACGTGGCCTCGACCGCCCGCAGCGGCACGATCGGCTGCTCGGCGCAGACCGCCAGCGACGCGCACTGCACCAGCGGCGGCGACTTCGTGCCGGCCGCCACCGCCGACGGCCTGCACCTGTGGGCACGCGACGGCGACGGCCGCGAGTTCGCGTCCTTCTACGCGATGTACCGGCTGGCCACGCCGCAGTGAGCGCCAGCGGCCGCGGACGCAGCGGGCGGGCTCAGGCCGGCGCGAGCCAGCCCACCCGCCCCTGCGCGGCCTCGTCGAGCCGGGCCTTCAGCGCGGCGGCCCGGGTCTCGGGCAGCTGGAAGTTCAGCTCGACCTGCGCGCCGTGGCTCACCTCGCCCAGCAGCGCGCCGGCGGCCTCGAGCTCGCGGCGCATGCGGCCCTCCAGCGCATAGGGCACGGTGCAGCGCAGCGCGGTCATGCGCTGCAGCAGCACCTTCTCGGCGCCCAGCAGCGCCTGCGCGACCGCATCGGTGTAGGCACGCACCAGGCCGCCGGCGCCCAGCTTCACGCCGCCGAAGTAGCGCACCACCGTCGCCAGCACGCCCTCCAGCTCCTGATGGCGCAGCACGTCGAGCATCGGCCGCCCGGCGGTGCCGCCGGGCTCGCCGTCGTCGTTGGCGGCCGACTGCCCGCCCGCCAGCAGCGCCCAGCAGACATGGGCCGCGCCCGGATGCTCGGCCTTCAGCCGCGCCACCACCTCCAGGGCGCCGGCACGGTCGGCCATCGGCTGCACGCAGCCGATGAAGCGGCTCTTCTTGATCAGCAGATCGCTGTGGACCGGGACGGCGAGGGTCTGGGGCATGGGGCGGCGATCTTAGTTCAGCCGCCGTCCAGCGGTCGCAGCCGCGCCCGCTCCGCCTCGCGCAGCACCCGCAGGTGCGGTTCGCCGTCGCGCATCGCCAGGCCGTGCAGCTCGATGGAGCGCTGCGACTGCAGCAGCCGCACCAGGTAGCCCAGGATGGCCGCGTCGATCACCTGCCCCGGCACCAGCACCGGGATGCCCGGCGGATAGGGCACGATCTGGTCGCAGCAGACCCGCCCGACCAGCGCCGGATTGGGCAGGCCGCTGTCGTCGAGCAGCGCCAGACGCTCGCCCGCCTCGTAGAAGGCATCGCGCGGCAGGCAGGCCAGCCGGGTGAAATGCGGAATGCGCGGCAGCCGCGCCGCCGGGCGGGGCTCGCGGCGCTCCTTCTGCGCCTGGCGCGCCAGCCGCAGCATCGCGTCGAACAGCCGCGAGACCTTGCTGCGCGTCGTGCCGATGGTCAGCAGCAGCGTCAGCGTGCTGTGGGTGTTCTTCTCGATCTGGATGTTGAAGCGCTCGATCAGCTCGTCGCGCAGCTCGTCGGCGCCCCAGCCGGAGGCCGAGATGTCGATCGTCAGCTTGGTCGGATCGAGCCGGATGCCGTCGCTGCGCACCTCGTCGGCCAGCAGCTCGTCCAGGCCCAGCACCCGGAACACGCCGGTGGCGTCGATCTTCTCGCGCAGCTCGGCGGCGAAGCCCAGCGAGCGCTCGAGCAGGCCGTAGCCCTCCATCACCGCCTGCCGGCGCGCCACGTCCAGGCTGGCGATCAGGCCGTACTGCGGGCTGGTCGAGGCATGCATGTTGAAGTTCTCCCGGAACAGGTGCTCGTCGAAGCCGGGATCGTTCACATGGATCATGCTGGCCTGCGAGAAGGCCGACAGCACCTTGTGCGTGCTCTGGGTGACATAGTCGGCGCCGGCCTCCAGCGCGGTCGGGCGCAGCTCGGGGTGGAAGCGCGCGTGCCCGTACCAGGCCTCGTCGACGATCACCTTGATGCCGGCGGCGTGCGCTGCCTCGATGATCGGCGCCAGCTCGTAGCGCAGGCCGTCGTAGGTGCAGCTGGTCAGGATCAGCACGCGCGCCTCGGGGTGATCCTGGATCGCCTGCAGCACCCGCGCGCGCGGCACCGGCCCGAACAGGCCGTGGCGCTCGTTGACCGAGGAGTCCAGGTACACCGGCCGCGCGCCCGACAGGATCACGCCGTGGTGCACCGACTTGTGGCAGTTGCGGTCGAGCAGCAGCGTGTCGCCCGGCGCCAGCAGGGTCTGGAAGATGACCTTGTTCGAGGTCGAGGTGCCGTTGGTGGCGAAATAGGTGCGCCGCGCGCCGAAGGCCTGCGCGGCCAGGCGCTGCGCCTGCGCGATCACGCCGGTGGGATGCAGCAGCGAGTCGAGCTGCGGCACCGACACCGAGAGATCCGCGCGCAGCATCTGCTCGCCCACGAAGTCGTGGAAGTCGCCGACCCAGGGGCTGGCGCGGTAGGCGTCGCCGCCGGCATGGCCCGGCGTGTGCCAGGAATCCTTGGCCTGCGCCACATAGGCGCGCAGCGCGTCGTAGAAGGGCGTGGCCGCGGTCTCGGCCACCTCGGCCGCCAGGATGCGCACCCAGCCGGCCGGATCGGCATCGCTCCGGAAGAAATAGCCGTCGACCCGCTCGCTGGCCAGCGCCTCGACCAGGCCGCGGGTGTCGTCGTCGTCGAGCAGCAGGTAGATCGACAGCTCCGGCCGGCACTGGGCCAGCGCCTGCGCCAGCGCGACCGCCTCGTCGCCCTGATGCAGGTCGATCAGCACCAGCTGCACCGCCGCATCGGCACGCACCGCCGCCAGCGCCTGCCCGGGCGCGGCACCCTGCACCGCCAGCGCCGGGCGCAGTGCAGCGCGGCACGCCTCGGCCGCCAGCGCCGCGACCAGCGCGGCGCGGCCGGCCTCGTCATGGCCGACGACAAGAAGATGGACGACGGGATCGGTGCTTGGAAGGCTCATCGCAGGCTCATGGCAAAAGGTTGCAGATGTGCGGCCGCGTGACGGGATGCATCATTCCTGAAACCGCCATGGTCTTGGCGCAACCATCCCCCACGAATCGGTGGTCAAGAGTCACTGCGTTCAGGATAGCCTGCGCGCAGATGCCTGAACTGCAAGAACTTCACAGGCACTCCGAACCCGCCTTCAGCCCCACGCCAAGACAAGGTCAGAACAACATGCTGGCTCATGCCCGACACGATACCGCCCCCTCCCCGGCGCTGAGCGCCGTTCCGAAGTCCGCGCCCGAGCGCGCGCGTTCGGTCCCGGCGGCCGACGTGGCAAGCATCGGCCTGAGCCAGCCGTCCGACTGGGTGGAGATGCTGGAACTGGTCGACCGCTGCTTTCCCTATGCGACCGAGGACATGATGGGCTGGTGGCTGTGCTACCAGCGTCCGCTGCTGCATGTGGCGCGTCTGGACGGGCGCGTCGCCGGCTTCGTGCATGTGCAGGCCCGGCCCGAGAGCGACACGCTGTGGATCAACATCCTGGCGGTGACCGAGGAGTTCCGCCACCGTGGCATCGCCCGCCAGCTGCTGGCGCACTGCGAGCGTCTGGCCGCCGAGTGGGGCCTGGGCCGGCTGGGCCTGCAGTGCCACGAGGCCAATGCCTCGGCGCTGCGGCTGTATGCGCTGCAGGGCCATGCACAGGTCGGCGAGGACTTTCATGCCGATGCCGGCGGCCGCTACATCGTGCATGACAAGGCGCTGCCGGCCAGCGCCATCGCCGCGGCGGTGCGCACGCCGGCCGCCGATCCGCGCTGGCGCTGCATCGCGCACCGCCTGATCTATCGCGCCTGGACCCGCCGGCGCGCGCGCACCACGCGCTGACTGGCCGCTGAACGCCCGAACTGCAAGTCCGCTGCGGCTTGTGTCATCCTCACGCCCGCGGCGATCGGGGCCGCACATCGAGGCAAGGGATGACGAGCAGGCGGGGATCGGAGACAGGGCGACGACAGCGGGTCGCCGACGTGGTGGCGGCGCAGATCGAGCCGCTGACCCGATTCAGGGCCCAGGACCTGCGCGAGCTCGGGCCCGAGCAGGAGTCCTGGGCCGACCTCACCGTCACCACCCGTCAGCGGGTCGAGCTGGACTGGATTGTCACCGCGCACCCCGGCGCGCTGCCTGAGGGCATCGCCGCCTGCGCCGACGCCCAGGCGCTCGAGACCGAACTGCAGGCCCGGCTGGCCGAAGCCGAGCGCACCGCGCCGGCCCTGATCCAGCACTGGGCCCATGAGGACAGCGGCCGCTACCGTCGGCTGCTGCCCGGCGGGCTGTTCAGCTCCGGGCTGGAAGCGCCGCTGGGCCTGGACGAGACCTGCCCGGCCTGCGAGGGCCGCGCCCGGCTCGACTGCCCCGACTGCAGCGGCGGGCAGCAGCCCTGCGCCGGCTGCCACGGCAGCGGCCGGATCGGCTGCGCCGACTGCCGCGGCCTGGGCCGCATCGCCTGCGGCGCCTGTCACGGCAGCGGCCGCACCGCGTCGGCACCGGCCGGCGGCACGACCGGCTGCCAGGCCTGCAGCGCCAGCGGCTGGATCGACTGCCGCACCTGCCAGCGCCAAGGCGAGCTGCCCTGCCCCGACTGCGGCGGCCGAGGCCGCCGGGACTGTGCACGCTGCCAGGCCCGCGGCGAGATCGACTGCACCGACTGCCAGGCCAGCGGCCGACGCCACCGCATCGGCCGGCTGCGCGAGCAGATCCTCGTCGAGGACCAGATCGACATTCATCATCCGGATGCCACGGTGGCGGCGCTGTGCGCCCGCCATCTGGCCGACCCGGCAGCGCTGGGCCCGCTGGCGACGCTCGAGGCGGTGCGCTGGACCACCGCGCCCTTCGCGGTCCAGGCCACCCACCGGCTGCGCCTGCCGGTGCGACAGGTCACGCTGCAGATCGGCGCACAGCCGCAGACCTTCACCGCGCTCGGGCCCGAGCTGCGGGTGCCGGAGCTGCACCACGCGGCCTCCCGGCTGCTCGCGCTCGACCTGCAGACGCTCGAGCGCAATGCGCTGGGCAGTGGCCGGCATGTGTCCGAGGCCCTGCAGCGCTTCCTGGCCTCGCCGCTGAACGCACGCATCGCGGTGATCGGCCCTGCGGCGGCCACCGGCGACGACCGGGTCGCGCCGGACTATCCGGCCCAGGCCCGCGAGCGCATGCAGCAGGCGGTGGAGCGCCTGTGGCAGCAGCGGCTGTGGCGCCCGGGCGTGGCGCTGCTGGCCGGCGCGGCGCTGCTCTCGGGGGGCTTCGCGCTGCTCACCGCGCCGCGGCCGGACTGGATGCTGAGCGCGCTGGGCGGGGGCGTGGCGGCGGCGACCGGTGCGCTGGCGCTCGACTGGCGACTGCGGCGCCAGCTCGCCGCCGAATTCGGCGGCGAGGCCGGCGCGGCGCTGGTGCGCCTGCTGCGGCGTGCGCCGGTCTGGCGCCGCGGCATGGGCCTGGGCATCGGCATGACGCTGCTGGCCTGCGCGCTGCTCGCCTGGTCAGCCACCCGGCTGCCGCCGGCCAGCACCCGCATCGCGGCGCAGCAGGCCGAGCAGCAGGCGCAGGCGCAGCTCGCGCACTGGGCCCAGACCGGCCGCGACTACCGGCTGCGCACCTACCCGCCCGCCGACTGGCTGCGGACCCGCATGGAAGCGGGCGACCGGCAGGCGCAGCAGGTGCTGGCCTGGGCGCTGCTGCTGGGCGTGGCGGACCGGCCGGTCGATGCCGCCGCGGCGCGCCGCCTGCTCAAGCCCCTGGCGACGGAAGTGCCCACCGTCGACCCGGCGGTGCGCATCGGTCTGGCCCGAGCGACCTTGCTGCTCGAGCCGCGCTCCGCTGCGGCGCTGCAGGCGGCCGCCGACGATCTGGCCTCGATCCAGGAAAGCCAGGTGCCCGAGGCCACCTACACCATCGCGCTGCTGAGGCTGGCCCCGGCGCTTGTCGCCCGCCACGGCACGGCCGCCGGCCTGGAGGCGCTGCAGCATGCCGCCGACATGGGCCACCCTTCGGCCTGCCTGGACCTGGGCCGTCGTCTGGCCACCGGCCACGGACTGCGCCGCGATCCGGTCGCGGCCCGGCGCTATCTCGGCTTCGCCGCCGAACGCGGCCTGCCCGGTGCGCAGCAGGCGCTGACCACGCTGAAATGAGCGGGCAAACCGCGCGGCCCCGCAGCGACATCCTCTCGTTGCACCGAAGCGACATTTCGCCAAAGATGGCTTGATCCGCATCAGCAAGGGATGACAAGCCCGGACCCGAGCTGTTCCAATCGCGGTCCTGAAGGGGAGTAGTCCCGCGCAGGTTCCAGTCCCGGATCACCTGCCGAGCGCGATTCGTCAATACGTGGCGGCCTTGCGGCCGCCTCCGGATCGAGCGTCGAGCCACCCGGCACGATGGACAAGACCTTCGACCCGCTGCAGTCGCGGCGCGGGTTGAAGGCCGAACCGCTCCCGGGTCGCCTGCCGGATGCCTGCACGCGTGCTGCGTTGAATCGAACGAACAGCCGTTCTTGCCTGCGCACACCGCACCGTCCTCATGGAACTCTTCTCCTCCGCCTGGTTCTCGGCCCTGCTGGCCATCATCCTGATCGACATCGTCCTGGCCGGCGACAACGCCATCGTCATCGCGCTGGCCGCGCGCAACCTGCCCCCGCATCTGCAGAAGAAGGCGATCATGTGGGGCACCGTCGGCGCGATCGCGGTGCGCTCGCTGATGACGCTGGGCGTGGTCTGGCTGCTGAAGATTCCCGGCCTGATGCTGGTCGGCGGCCTGGGCCTGCTGTGGGTCGCCTACGGCCTGATCAAGCCGCAGGACGGCGGCGATGACCACGGCCCGGTGGCTAGCACCTTCTGGGGCGCGATGCGCACCATCATCGTCGCCGACGCGCTGATGGGCGTCGACAACGTGCTGGGCGTGGCGGGCGCTGCGCATGGCGCCTTCGACCTGGTGGTCATCGGCCTGCTGATCAGCGTGCCGATCGTCGTCTGGGGCAGCCGCCTGGTGCTGGGTCTGGTCGAGCGCTTCCCGGTCATCACCGAGATCGGTGCCGCGGTGCTGGCCTTCACCGCCGCCAAGATGATCCTGGGCGAGAAGCTGCTGGGCGACCTCTTCACCGCGCAGCCGGCGCTGAGCTGGGTGCTCTACGCGGTGTGCATCATCGGCGTGCTGGGTGCCGGCCGCCTGGCCGCGCGACGTGCGTCGCGTGAGGATGCCGCACCCGCGGCCTGAACCTCGGGGGACATCGAACAAGGGGGATGCAGCCGTGCCGGAATTGTCAAGGCCGATTTGACCAAGGGTTTACCCTCAGGTACAAACCGGACCCAGACAGAACTTGCACAAGATCATCATGCTGTACACCCCGATGAACCCGCTGACCGCCCTCTCTCCGCTGCGCGCCGCGCTGCCCTCGCAGCAGCGCGACGCCGACCGCGCGCTGCGCAACTGGCTGGCCCTGCCCTTCGACATGGCCCGCGCGCAGTACGCCAACGCGGTGCGCGGCGGCCTGATCCGGCCGTCGAAGCTGGCCTCGCGCGACTTCGAGCAGTTGGTCGGCTCGATGGAGCGCCTGACGCTGGGCCCGCTGGCCCGCCGCGTCTGAGCCTTGTGCGGCCTCAGCCGAGCCGGCGCCCGCTGAACTCGGCCAGATAGAACCACTCGGCGCCGGTGCGCGCCCGCGGGTTCGGGAACACCACCCGCCCGTCGGCCGGCGCGAGCACCTCGCGACCATCGGCGCGCCAGCCGATCACCTCGCCGGCGCGCACCGCGTCGAAGCTCGCCCAGTCGCGCGCCAGGCGGTCGCCGTCGGCCTCGCGGTCGATCACGTCGACCAGGCGCACCACCTCGAAGTCCGGCCGCGCGCAGGGCGCGGACGCGCCGATGTCGATCATGCCCAGGTGCTCGAGCGTGCGCAGCGTCGCCTGCCAGGCCACCTCGGGCGCGGCCGGATCGTCATGGCGGCCGCACTCCAGCGTCAGCCCCCAGCCGCCGGCCGAGCGCATGTACTCGGTCGTGCCGATGCCGTACTGCGCATCGCCCCCGCGCCGCGCCACGCCCTTCGCATAGGCCTCCAGCCAGCCCTCGACCACCTGGCGCACGCCCAGCGCCGCCGCCAGCGCGGTCTCGGCCGCCTCGTGGCGGAAGGGCTCGAGATCGCCGTCGTTGTCGCGCGGGCCGACCATCACGAAGGGCTCGCCGTCGGTGTGGAAGGAATGCAGGTCCAACAGCACCTCGTGGCGCGCCAGCAGCGGGCACAGCACCCGCGCGATGCGGTCCTCATGGTCCTGCGGGATCGCCACCGGCAGCAGCCGGCGGTTCAGGTTGCGCTCGCCCTCGCGCCGGCCGGCCCGGTGCGCCATCGGGTTGCAGACCGGCACCAGCGTCAGCTCGCCGCGGCGCAGCTGCAGCCGGCCGGCATCCAGCGCCTCGATCAGCCGGCCCAGCGCGACCGTGCCGCAGGTCTCGTCGCCGTGCACGCCACCGAGCACGATCAGCTTCGGGCCGGGCTGCAGCCCGAGGTACTGGTGCACGCGCAGCACGCCGGCCGGTGTGCGCGGGAAATCGTTTCGGTTCATGAAGGCAGCATAGCCCGGCGCGCAGGCCGGCGTCAGCGGGATGGCCCGATGGGCACAGGCACCGCCTCGCGGTCGCTCAATGGGCGGCGCCGCCGGCGCCCGGATGCAGCCGCCGCCAGGTCTGCGAGAGCAGCTCGCCGTACATGCGCCGGTAGTCCTGGGCGAAATGGCCGAAGTGCCAGAAGCCCCACTGCGCCGCCGCCTCGGTGACCGAGGGCGCCTGGCGCAGCGCCCGGCGCGCGCCGGCCAGCCGGGTCGCGCGCAGATAGGCCGCCGGCGCCAGCCCCAGCACCTGCTGGAAGGCCGCCTGCAGCGTGCGCCGGCTGGTCCCCAGCTCGGCGCAGAGCGTGGCGACCGTGACCGGCGTTTCCGGATCGCGGTCGACGATCGCGCGGGCCTGCTCGACCAGCAGGCGCGGGCGCTGGCCGGCATCGGGCGGCAGCGCCGCCGCCCCGACCAGCAGCTCCAGCGCATTGGACTGCGCCGCCTGCCGCAGCATGCTGCGCATCGCCGGATTGCCCAGCAGCCGGGGCTGCGCGGCCAGCATCTCGAAGGCGCCGCGCATGAAGTCGCGCAGCGTCGCCAGCGCGCCCTGGGGCGCGCGGTGCAGCGTCGCCACCTGGCCGATGCGCTCGAGCAGTGCCTGCTCCTCGGGCGTGGCCAGCCGTGCCAGCTCGGCACGGTCGAACTCCATGCCGGCCATCACCAGTCCGGCCGGCGTGAAGAACTCGAAACCGCCACGGCCGGAAAAGGTGCAGAAATGGCCCGCGCCGTCCTGCGCCTCGGCGTCATCCCCCGTGGCCTGCCAGTCGGAGCGGCCGCAGAAGCGCGCCGGCCCGGCCTGCACCACCTCCGGCAGCGCCAGCGGCAGCCCGAGCGCGAGCCGGTCGGCGCGCAGCTCCCCGCGCTGGTGCAGCCGCTGGCTGGTGGCCTCGACGAAGAGATGCACGCCGTCAAGCCAGGCCTCGTCGATGCGGCCCTCGAAGCCACCGGCCGACAGCTGCGCGTAGTCCTGATGCCAGTCGGTCAGCAGCGCGGCCTGCTCATCGACATCGCGGGTGTCGACATGCTGCACCGCGACAGCGGGACAGGCGGTCAGGGCGGCATCGGGCGGAGCGGAAAGAGCGGTCATGGCAAGGGCGGCGGCAGGCGGAAGACGGCGGCGGGAGCCACGCACCAGCACTGGGCGGCCGGACTCCGGTCGCCCAGCATCCAGCAAGCGCCATGCCGGCGCATCGGGATCGCTCCGGAACCCGGCACTGCCAAAACTGGATAGCGCGCCCGTGGCCGGCGCAGCCACCATCGGCGCCATTCCCGAACGTCTTCCTCTTTGCAAGGAGTCCGCGTCCATGACGACACCCGAGACGACATCCGCAACCACACAGCTGAAGCCGGCGCTGAACGCCTGGCACCTCTGGGGCCTGGCCGTCGGCCTGGTGATTTCCGGCGAATACTTCGGCTGGAGCTACGGCTGGGCCAGCGCCGGCACGCTGGGCTTTCTGGTGACCGCGCTGCTGGTGGCGCTGATGTACACCAGCTTCATCTTCAGCTTCACCGAGCTGACCACCGCGATTCCGCATGCCGGCGGGCCCTTCGCCTACGCCTCGCGGGCGCTGGGGCCGACCGGCGGCTTCGTCGCCGGCTTCGCCACGCTGGTGGAATTCGTGTTCGCGCCGCCCGCCATCGCGCTGGCGATCGGCGCCTACCTGAACGTGCAGTACCCCGCGCTCGATCCGAAGCTGATGGCCGTCGGCGCCTATCTGGTGTTCATGACGCTCAACATCGTCGGCGTGAAGACCGCCGCCACCTTCGAGCTGTTCGTGACGGTGGTGGCGATCGGCGAGCTGCTGATCTTCATGGGCGTGGTCGCCCCCGGCTTCTCCTGGGACAACTTCACCGCCAAGGGCTGGGCCGGCGCGGACGAGTTCTCGATCGGCACGCTGGCGGGCATCGCCGCAGCGGTGCCGTTCGCGATCTGGTTCTTCCTGGCGATCGAGGGCGTGGCGATGGCCGCCGAGGAGGCCAAGGATCCGAAGGTGACCATTCCGCGCGCCTACATCGGCGGCATCCTGACGCTGCTGGTGCTGGCGATCGGCGTGATGATCTTCGCCGGTGGTGCCGGCGACTGGACGAAGCTCTCCAACATCAACGACCCGCTGCCGCAGGCGATGAAGATGATCGTCGGCGAGAACAGCGGCTGGCTGCACATGCTGGTGTGGATCGGCCTGTTCGGCCTGATCGCCAGCTTCCACGGCATCATCCTGGGCTACTCGCGACAGATCTTCGCGCTGGCCCGCGCAGGCTACCTGCCGGCCCGCCTGGCCAGCGTGCATCCGCGCTTCGGCACGCCGTGGCTGGCGGTCATCGCCGGCGGCGTGATCGGCATCCTGGCGATCTTCAGCGACGAGGTGATCAGGATCGGCGGCCAGACGCTGACCGCCAACATCGTCACCATGTCGGTGCTCGGCGCCATCGTCATGTACATCATGTCGATGTGGAGCCTGTTCGTGCTGCGCCGCAAGGAGCCGACGCTCGAGCGTCCCTTCCCCGCGATCGGCTATCCGGTGCTGCCGGCGATCGCGCTCGGTCTGGCGCTGCTGTGCCTGATCACGATGGTCTGGTTCAATCCGCTGGTGTCGGCGATCTTCGCCGGGCTGATGGCGCTGGCCTACGGCTACTTCCGCCTGACCGCCGGCCACCGCGCGACGCTGGCCGCCGACGAGGACCTCCTCCCGCAGACCTGATCCCCCACTCCGCTCACTCAGGCTGGATGCCCATGCCCTATTCCCACACGCTGGGCGGCCAGGTCTGGCAATTCGCCGACCTGGCCACGCTGATGGCCCGAGCCACCCCGCTGCGCTCGGGCGACGTGCTCGCCGGCGTGGCCGCGCGCACCATGACCGAGCGCATGGCCGCGCGCATGGCGCTGGCCGAGCTGCCGCTGAAGGTCTTCCTGTCCGAGGCGCTGGTGCCCTATGAAGTCGACGAGGTCACCCGGCTGATCGTCGACAGCCATGACGCGGCCGCCTTCGCCGAGATCGCGCACCTGACGGTGGGCGACTTCCGCGACTGGCTGCTGCTCGATGCCACCGACGAGGCCACGCTGGCGCGGGTGCGCCGCGGCATCACGCCGGAGATGGCCGCAGCCGTCTCCAAGCTGATGCGCAACCAGGACCTGATCCGGGTGGCGCGCAAGTGCCGGGTGATCACGCGCTTCCGCAACACGCTCGGCCTGCCCGGGCGCATGGCGATGCGGCTGCAGCCCAACCACCCGACCGACGACGCGCGCGGCATCGCGCTGTCGATGCTCGACGGGCTGATGTACGGCGCCGGCGACGCGGTGATCGGCATCAACCCGGCCGGCGACGGGCTCGACGCGCTGGGCGACCTGATGCGGCTGACCGACGAGGTGATCCAGCGCTTCGGGATCCCGACCCAGTCCTGCGTGCTGACGCATGTGACGAACCAGATCCGCGCCATCGAGCAGGGCGCGCCGGTCGATCTGGTCTTCCAGTCGATCGCCGGCACCGAGGCGGCCAACCGCAGCTTCGGCATCGACCTGGCGGTGCTGCGCGAGGCGCGCGAGGCGGCGCTCTCGCTCGGGCGCGGCACGCTGGGCGACAACGTCATGTACTTCGAGACCGGCCAGGGCTCGGCGCTGTCGGCCGGTGCCCACCACGGCCTGGACCAGCAGACCTGCGAGGTGCGCGCCTACGCGGTGGCGCGCGCCTTCGAGCCGATGATCTGCAACACGGTGGTCGGCTTCATCGGCCCGGAATACCTCTTCGACGGCAAGCAGATCGTGCGCGCCGGGCTGGAGGACCATTTCTGCGGCAAGCTGCTGGGTCTGCCGATCGGCTGCGATGTCTGCTACACCAACCATGCCGAGGCCGACTCGGACGACATGGACAACCTGATGCTGCTGCTGGGCGCGGCCGGCGTCACCTTCCTGATCGGCGTGCCCGGCGCCGACGATGTGATGCTGAACTACCAGAGCACCTCCTTCCACGACGCGCTGGTGCTGCGCGAGGTGCTGGGCCTGAAGCGCGCGCCCGAGTTCGAGGCCTGGCTGCAGCGCATGGGCCTGGCCGACGCCGAGGGCCGGCTGCTGCCCTCCCCGTCGCGGCATGCGCTGCTGGAGCATTTCGCATGAGCGACGCCGACCACGACGCCGACCGCCGACACGACGAGGGCGCGCTGGTACCCGCCGATACCTGGGCCGCACTGCGCAGGCTGACGCCGGCGCGCATCGGCCTGGGCCGCGCCGGCGCCAGCCTGCCCACCCGCGAGCTGCTGGCCTTCGGCGCGGCGCATGCGCAGGCGCGCGACGCGGTGCACCTGCCGCTCGACGTCGCCGCGCTGCGCCCGCGCCTGCAGGCGCTCGGGCTGCAGACGCTCGAGGTGGCCAGCGCCGCCGCCGACCGCCCGACCTATCTGCTGCGCCCGGACCTGGGCCGGCGGCTCGGCGGCACCGGCGGCGCGCTGCTCGACGCGCACACGGCCGCGCACGGCCCGCTGGCCGACGACGCGCTGCTGATCGTCGTCGGCGACGGCCTGTCCTCGGCGGCGATCGAGCGCCAGGCGGTGCCGCTGCTGGCCGAGATCCGGCGCCAGCGCCCGCCCGGCTGGTCACTCGGCCCGGTGGTGGTGGCCACGCAGGCGCGGGTCGCGCTGGGCGACGACATCGGCCAGCGCCTGGGCGCGGCGATGGTGGCGGTGCTGATCGGCGAGCGCCCGGGCCTGAGTTCGCCCGACAGCCTCGGCGTCTACCTGACCCGCGCGCCGAAGGTCGGCCGCAGCGATGCCGAGCGCAACTGCCTGTCCAATGTGCGCGCCGAAGGCCTGGTGCACGCCGAGGCGGCGCGCAAGCTGTGGTGGCTGGCCGAGGCCGCACGCCGGCTGGGCGCCACCGGCGTGGCGCTGAAGGACGACAGCGGCCTGGCGCCCGGCGCCGGTCTGGGCGTTGCCGAGGCGACTCCGCTGCCATCCGGCCGGAGCGGCTGAAGCCGGCCCCTGGCACCGCGCCGGCCCGCGATCCGGTGCATCATCGCGGCCGTGCCGCACCAGGATCTTCTCTTCGACCCGCCCGAGCCCGCCGCCGTCGCGCCGGCCCGCCTCGACCCCGCGCTGACCGCGCTGGCCCGGCAGCTGCCCGCCGGCCTGCGCCTGGGCACCTCGTCCTGGAGCTTTCCCGGCTGGACCGGCCTGGTCTGGGCCGGACGGCATGACGAGGCGACGCTGGCCCGCGAAGGCCTGGCCGCCTACGCGCGCCACCCGCTGCTGCGCACCGTCAGCCTCGACCGCAGCTACTACCGGCCGATGACGGCGGCGCAGTTCGCCGCGCTGGCCGCGCAGGTGCCCGAGGACTTCCGCTTCGTCGTCAAGGCCCCGGCGCTGATCAGCGACGGCGCGCAGCGCGACGCCGGCGGCCGGCCGGTCGGGCTCAACCCGGCCTTCCTCGACCCGGTGCTGACCACCGAGCAGTTCGTGCAGCCGGTGCTCGAGGGCCTGGGCGCGAAGGCCGGCGCGCTGGTGATCGAGATCGGGCCGCTGCCCGGCGCGCTGAAGGCCGACCTGCCGGCGCTGCTGCAGCGGCTGGCGCGTCTGCTCGACGCGCTGCCGGCGCTGGCGCCGCAGGCCCCGGAGGCGGTGATCGCGGTCGAGGTGCGCGATCCGGAATGGCTGGTGCCCGCCTTCCGCGATGTGCTGAAGGCCGCAGGCGCGCGCTACTGCCTGGGCCTGCACCCGCGGCTGCCGCCGATCGAGGCGCAGCTGCCGTTGCTGCGCGCGATGTGGCCCGGCGCCTTCGTCTGCCGCTGGAACCTCAACCGGCGCCACGGCGCGCACGGCTACGAGGCCGCCAAGGCCGGCTACGCGCCCTTCGACCGGCTGGTCGATCCCGATCCGGCCACCCGCGAGGCGCTGGCGCGCATCATGCGCGGCACCGCCGCGGCCGGACACCCGGTGCTGGTCACCGTCAACAACAAGGCCGAGGGCTCGGCGCCCTGCTCGGTGGTCGAGCTGGCACGGGCGGTCGCGCCGGCCTGAGCGCCGGCCTCAGGCGAAGGCCCGCAGCCATGCGCCCAGGCTGGCCGGATCGCGGCAGTAGCCCAAGTCGCGTTCCAGTGCGGTCGCGCGGGCGCGCAGCTCGCGGATCTCGGTGCCGAGCAGCGTCTCGACCAGCTGCGGCGTGATGGTGTCGGCGCGCGCGGGCAGGTCCGGGCGCAGCACCGCGAAGCGGCGCACCATCTCGTCGATCTCGGCCTGCAGGCGCTCGCGCTGCGCGCCCAGCAGCGCGATCAGGTCGCGCAGCCGCGCCTCCTCGTCGCCCCCGGCGGCGGCAGCGGCCGCAGCGGCCACCACCGGCGCGGCGACCGGCTCGGGCAGATGGAGGCGCTGCAGCTCCAGCAGCGCCAGCAGGTCGCCGGCGGCGTAGGCCTGGTTGGCCTGCTGCATCAGCGCGGTCTTGCGCGCGCGCTCGGCCTCGTCGGGCTCGCGGTCCGGGTGCAGCCGGCTGGCCAGACGGCGGTAGACCTCGCGCAGCGAGGCCGCGCCGGCGCTGGCGGTGCGCCCGCCGTGGCGCTCGCGGCGCTCGCGCTCGGCCTGGGCCTTGCGGCCCTGCTTGGCGGCCTGGCGGCTGGCCTCGGCCTGGGCGCGGCGGCGCGCGGCCTCGCGCTCCCAGGGCTCCAGGCCGTCGTCGGGATCCTCGGCCGGGGCGGCGGCCTCCTCGGCGTCCTGCTCGTCCTCGGCATCCTCGGCGGGCAGATCGTCCTGATGGCGCGCGCGCAGCGCCAGCATCTCGGCGTCGTCCGGCCGCTCGGCCAGCACCGCCGCGGCCAGCGACAGCATCCACTGGCCTGCCTTCAGCCGCGCCGCGCGGCCGATCGGCTTGCCCGGCGGCGGATCGAGGAACAGCGCACCCTCCATGCGCAGCGCCAGCTCGCGCAGCCGCTCGCACCAGCGCTTGAGCTCCGGCTGCAGCTCGCGCGCGACCCGCTCGTGATAGCGGCTCTCGCACTGCTGCCACTGCTGCAGCCGCTCGCGCAGCTGCTTGATCTCGCGCATCAGGCGGTCGTGGCGCTGCTGCGCCTCGCTGGCGCGGCGCGCGGGAACGGCGCCGGCCTCCTGCGCGGGCGAAGGGTCGTCGGCGGGCAGCGTCGCCGGCAGGGCCGGGTTCGGACAATCAGGACTCATGGGCGGCATTGTGCCGGCCCCTGAGCGCGGCCCGGTCTCCCGCCCAGCCCGCCTGTCAGCTCACCAGCCGACCTTGCCGCGCCCGGCCTTGACCTCGCCGCGCTGCGACTTGGCCTCGAGCCGGCGGCGCTGCGAGCCGCGCGTCGGCTTCGTCGCCTTGCGCGGCGGCAGCACCCGCGCGGCCTCGGCCACCAGCGCCTGCAGCCGCGCGACCGCCTCCAGCTTGTTCTGCTCCAGGCTGCGCGAGGCCTGCGCCTTGATGACGATGACGCCATCACGGCTGACGCGCTGGTCGGGCGACTGCAGCAGCCGCTCCTTGACCGCCTCCGGCAGCGAGGAGGCGCGGATGTCGAAGCGCAGGTGCACCGCGCACGACACCTTGTTGACGTTCTGCCCGCCCGGCCCCTGGGCGCGGATCGCGGTGAAATGCAGCTCGTGCGGGGAAAGGATCATCGCGCGGCCCCGGATGCGCTCATGCCGCGTCGTCGCCCACCGGGCTGAAGCGCAGCACGCGCTGCCCCTGGTGCTCCACGGTCTCGAGGAACATCGCGAACGGCCGCACCCAGTCGCCGACATCGCGGCCCAGCGGGCGATAGAGCACCATCGGCTCGAGGGACTCGCTGTGGCGCACCACGCCGAGCACCTGGTACTCGCCGCCCTTGTAGTGGCGATAGCGGCCGGTACGGATCGTCGGCAGCGGGGAGAGATCGTCGTCGTTCGTCATGGCGCGCATGGTGCGGCGGGCGGACGCGGGGCGCAAGCCCGGCGGGGCCGGGCGGGCCGCGGGGCAGCGGATCTTCGTTCAGGGCGCCGGGGGGAACTGCGCCCGGCCCTTCACGGTGGCATTCGCCTGGAAGGGAATGCGCTCGTCGACGAGCTGATGCCCGAACAGGTCGGTGACGCGAAAGCGGTAATGACCCGGCCCCTGCTTCGGCAGCGTCATCTCGAAGTAGTTGTGGTCCTTGCGCGGCACCTCGACCCACTGGCCACCGACGTCGTATTCCAGCCGCACCAGCGGGTTGCGGTGGTTGCGCACCTGCACCGCCAGCCAGTGGGGATTGAGCTTGAGGTCGCTGTCGTGCTTGAAGTGATACGCGATCGGCCCCGACAGCGCCGGGCTGACGAGCTGCCAGCGGATCGGCACGATGCCGGTCACCAGATCGGCGATCTGCGCGAAGGCCTCGCGACTCAGGTCGAGGTGGCCGGCCGGGCATTCCGGACAGCGGTTGACGATGCGCACCACGACGCTGCCCTTCGGCCCGTCGACCCGCACCGAGGCGCCGCACCATTCGGCCTGTCCGTACTGCACCGCGTTCATCGCCGCGATCAGGCGCTCGCGCGGGTCGGGATCGAAGCTGCAGTTCCCCGGGCCGGTGGCGTCGTAGTGGGTGGCGACGCCCTGCTGCGGCTCGGGCGTGGCCTGGGCGCGGGACTGCAGGGGCGAGAGCAGCAGGGGCAGGCAGAGCGCGATCCGGGCCAGCGAAGGAAGACGCCGCGCGGCTTTGTTGCATAAAGCGGCATTCTTTCCAAACCCCTACTCTGGCGCAACAATCGTGCGC
This sequence comes from Sphaerotilus sulfidivorans, assembly GCF_013426975.1. Lineage (GTDB taxonomy): Bacteria > Pseudomonadota > Gammaproteobacteria > Burkholderiales > Burkholderiaceae_C > Sphaerotilus > Sphaerotilus sulfidivorans. The sequence goes on along the minus strand of NZ_JACCPY010000017.1, from coordinate 1,196 downwards.
CTCATGCTGAGCAAGGTTCTTTCTTGATATGGAATTTCTCAGCAAGGAAATTTGTTTCTGCAACAGAGCCACGCCGCGCGCGTCTTTTGTCGGAGGGTGCGAGGCAGAACGCCGCAGCAAAGACCGGTTGTAGTTTTGCAGTCGGCACCTTGTTCTCCCTGTCAGTCGCTGGTTTCGTGTGCGTTGGTTGGATCGTTTGAACTCTGCTCAGGCGGTTTCATGAAAACCTGCCCGGAGAGGTTTTGTTGACTTCGCGGGGATGCCCTTGTAGCCAAGGTAAACGGCGCTCAGCATGGAGCGCTTGATCGGGCAACGATGACGAAGCCATGCCCGATCAAGTGCGGAGTGCTGAGCGTCCGAATGAGGAGCAAAGCGACGAATGGCTTGACCGCCTTGTTATGTGTTCATTCATGCGGAAACCGATACCCTGCATTCACGCAGCCCATGAGCAAATCGTGAATCCGTTCGACCTCTGCCACGATAGGCAGTAGCTCATATTCGTTGCCTAGAAGAACGAACACCCGCGGATTGATATAGAAGCCTTTGAAAATATGAAGAGGAACCTCGCTTACCGGGACTTCGGCCCGTACATCATTCGGCAAAAATTCACCTACGTGATTTTCTTCCAAATACTTATCAAGCTTTTCATCGAAATGTTCCATTCCATCTCTGAGACTTCTGCACTTCAGAGCGCTGGACTCACCCGTTTTTAGCGCATTTCGGATCTTCTTGCCTCTTCTTTGGTGAGAGCTATTCGCGCCACCCCGGATGGGCCAAAGATACTTCGACAATAGAGCTGCGTGTTGAATGATGAGCTGAAGCTGTTCGAACAGTTTTTCTTTGGGTAGATCAAGTGCCTTTTCGTCATCGGATACGACAAGCTCAATCCAGTCTCCGACCACTTTCACAGCATCCAACGCGGAATTGGTGTGCCAAAGCATGGCTTCAATATAGAAGGCTTCAAATGGAGGATGAATATCGAAGTCGGCTTCCATGATTTTTACACATAACGAATGAAAGGGCCATCCCCTCGCACCGCGCCCGGCACAGAGGATTCTGCCAATAGGCTCAGCGCTTGCCCAGCGCGCACCATGGGGCGGCAAAAGCTCAACCCGCGGCTGCGGGCCGCAAGGAGATGACCATGACGGTGGTGTTTCTCGGGATCGATCTGGCCAAGAATGTCTTCGCGCTGCACG
>NZ_JACCPY010000126.1 GCF_013426975.1 Sphaerotilus sulfidivorans | reverse complement strand
GCCCGATGAACCCGCCCCCATCGCCCACACCCGAAGACCCGCCCGCCAAGCCGCAGACGCTGGCGCAGTGCCATGAAGTGATCGACACGCTGGGCCAGCAGCTGGCGCAGCTGCGCGAGCAGGTGGCGTGGCTGCAGGAGCGGGTGAAGCTGGACTCGCGCAACTCGTCGAAGCCGCCGTCGTCGGATGTGGCGGGCACGA
>NZ_JACCPY010000125.1 GCF_013426975.1 Sphaerotilus sulfidivorans | reverse complement strand
CGCGGTCTGACCTTCGACGACGGACGCAGGCCCCGCGATCGAGACCAGACAGGTGTCCTCGGCGCCCGGCGTGCCGCCGCCCGGGCCTCCGACATCATCGGTAACGAGGGTGGTGACCGAACCCTTGTCCGGATCTGCCGCAATCGCCTCGAAGCCGCCGCCGGTGATCTCGCCGACCGAGATGGTGATGCTTTCCGAGCCTTCGGCCA
>NZ_JACCPY010000124.1 GCF_013426975.1 Sphaerotilus sulfidivorans | reverse complement strand
CCCGCAGCCTGCCAGGCTCTCAGCCGCCGCCAGCACGTCATGCCGCTGCCGTAGCCCAGCTCCTGCGGCAGGTGTTCCCACCCAATCCCGGTGCGCAGCACGAACAGGATGCCGTTCAAGGCCCGCCGGTCGTCCACCCGCGGCCTGCCGCCCTGGGCCGAGCGCGGCGGCGCCTCAGGCAGCAACGGCTCCAACTTCTCCCACAGCGCAGCGCTGACTT
>NZ_JACCPY010000123.1 GCF_013426975.1 Sphaerotilus sulfidivorans | reverse complement strand
GGGGGCTGGCGACGCTGGCACCATCCACACACGCTCGACTGAAATCGAGCTGACCTGCGCCGCGCAGCTCTGCCAGCAACACCAGATGCAGCCGGTGCCACACGCCCGCAGCCTGCCAGGCTCTCAGCCGCCGCCAGCACGTCATGCCGCTGCCGTAGCCCAGCTCCTGCGGCAGGTGTTCCCACCCAATCCCGGTGCGCAGCACGAACAGGATGCCGTTCAAGGCCCGCC
>NZ_JACCPY010000122.1 GCF_013426975.1 Sphaerotilus sulfidivorans | reverse complement strand
CGGTGACGGCGAAGGACGGGAGCAACGCCGCGGCCAGTGATTCCTTCGTGCTGACGATCGCCAACGTCAACGATGCGCCGACGGTGGCGTCTCCGATCACTGACCAGAGCGCGACCGAGGATCAGCCGTTCAGCTTCCAGATCCCTTCGGGCACCTTCGCCGACGTCGACGCGGGCGACTCGCTGAGCTACACGACGAGCACGCTGCCGAGCTGGCTGAGCTTCAATGCGGCGACA
>NZ_JACCPY010000121.1 GCF_013426975.1 Sphaerotilus sulfidivorans | reverse complement strand
CTCGATGAAGTGGGTGGGCAGCGGCGCAGTGGTCATCGGGGCGGGCGCCGCTTCGAGCTGCGGCGGTCGGGTCAGCGGGGCGCGTTCATAACACGGAACCGACCAGGTTCTTCATGCAATCGCCCTGAGAGCCTGGCAGGCTGCGGGCGTGTGGCACCGGCTGCATCTGGTGTTGCTGGCAGAGCTGCGCGGCGCAGGTCAGCTCGATTTCAGTCGAGCGTGTGTGGATGGTGCCAGCGTCGCCAGCCCCC
>NZ_JACCPY010000016.1 GCF_013426975.1 Sphaerotilus sulfidivorans | reverse complement strand
CCCCGCGCCTTCAGCGCCGCGTTGTAGGCCTTCCAGTTCGTCGTGCGGTACTTCGTCCGCTTCTTCTTGGCTTCGCTCACCGCGTCAGTCTACGAGCGCTCGGACGCTCGCTTTGTGCAACAGAGCCACGTGGATGCACTCATGGCAATGAGTTTATGACAGTAGATTTCCACTCTTCCAAAACAGAAAGCACCGCACTCAACGATGCATATTCTGGTGCCGCCAACTCTGTAAGAACTCCGGAAAGAGGATAGTCTATGCCAACTGGAAAGCCAACTGAATCGAATGCACGCGCAATCGCCTCGCGCCGCTTGTCTGTTCGTTCATGCGACCACTCACTGTTGTGTTTCCAATAGTTTGCCGCGTGATTGATGATCTGGACTTTAGTGAGTCCTCCAGCGTGCACCGGTCCAAGCTTGAACGCCGTAGATTTCTCAATACCCAGTCTGCCGCAAACTGTAGCGATGACTGTTTGGCATGCCACAAGTCCGAGTCCTGTGGCGTGTTCTGCAGCATCGTAATACCCGAACTCGTCTGCGCCTTCAGTAGACACGGCCTTCTTGCAAATTTCGGATAGTTGCTGATCAATCGCTAGGACTAAACCACCAATGATGGCGATCTCCGTGTCGAACCATGGGGTACGCATATGAAAAGCCTAACGAATGAAAGGGCCATCCCCTCGCACCGAGCCCAGCACAGAGGATTCTGCCAACAGGCGCCGCACTTGCCCAGCGCGCACCATGGGGCGACAAAGGCTCAACATGCGGCCGCAAACCGCAAGGAGATGACCATGACGGTGGTGTTTCTGGGGATCAATCTGCTCAACCATCTCCCGCACATTTCTCTCATCAGGGTCAGCGGCACAGACAGTCTCAGCAAAGCCCGGTTGTAGTTTTGCAGTCCGCAACTTGCTTTCCCTGCCAGCCGCTGGTTTTGTATGCGTTGGCCGGGTCATTTGGAAGCTACTCACGCGGGTTTCAGAAAAACCCACCAGAGAGGTTTGTTGATTTTGCGAGGATGCCCTTGTAGTCGAATTAACCGGCCTGCGCGGCTTTTCGCACAGGTCCGATTGACCACCTAATATTCGTGAAATCGTTCATGCCTAAATTTTCCGAGTGCCAATGCCCATTGTTTGGAAATTTCCAACAGGGACGCAGCCAAGTCCCGGAGGCATTCCGGGGTGAAGAAATGATTTCCTTCACCTAGTTCTCGGTTGATGAATTCGAAGACATTGCCGTGGCAAATGTCGTTTCTCAGTCGAACGATTTCAACATCAACCCGCGCTGGTTTCTCTGATTGCAGTTTTTCAAAGAAGTTACTTTCACCCGCGAACGCCAACTTCTCCACCGGCATGCCGTGAGCGTGTGCGTCCAGAATTAGCCTATTGCTAAGAACTCGATAAGGTGAAGGTGCTTGCGGGACGTGAGGGTCAGCAATCTGTTGCAGTGTCACTCGAAGAGTGGCTTCAACGCCATTGAACAGTGAGCTAACGGCGGGAATATACAGATCATGCTCCAGTGCATTGACCGCTTGGATGAAGAACCAATGAAACTCAGCTCCCCGGAGGTTTTCAAGAAAGAAGTGAGCATCCTTTTGATGCTGAGTAAGCCAATCTCCTATCGGTGGTGGCATATCACGGTTGGCCTCATGCATAACGAATGAAAGGGCCATCCCCTCGCACCGAACCCGGCACAGAGGATTCTGCCAATAGGCGCAGCGCTTGCCCAGCGCGCACCATGGGGCGGCAAAAGCTCAACCCGCGGCTGCGGGCCGCAAGGAGATGACCATGACGGAGGTGTTTCTCGGGATCGATCTGGCTAAGAATGTCTTCGTGCTGCACGGCGTGGATGCGACCGGCAAGCCGTGCCTGGTGCGTCCGCAGGTCCGGCGCGATCAGCTCGCCGAGCTGGTGGCCAGGCTGCCGCCCTGCGCCATCGGCATGGAGGCCTGTTCGGGCACGCGCCACGCTGGCCGCTGCGGCCAGGATTACCAAGCAACTCGCACAGACTTTCCATATTTTAATCAGCTAATCGCTGCCATCGCACCAATACACATCACCATCAATATCCTCTTCATCTTCACACATCTCATATTTGTGCAGCATCGTTGGATTTTTATTCGGATTAAGTTGCTTCCCGCGATTCCCTTGGACTTGATCATATTGCCTATTCGTTCCATTTGTTCCTTTGTTTGCATTTGCCTGATTTGCTTTATTATCTTCAGGATTAATGCTATCCAACAGTCCACTTAAATCCACTTAATTTTCCTTGGGCGCACAAAGCGCATTAATTTATCTTCAACCTCAGTATTATGTCAAAATAAATTTAATTATCACTCATAAAATAACTTCCCTGCAAAACATAAACATATTCATTTGCAGCGACTTAATGGTTGTTGCACATTTTTGCAAGCGGCTTCATAGAAGTCCTCTACCCAAAAAGTTCAGCCAAGTCATTGATTTCATTAAGATAACCCTGCCGGGTTAGTAAAGAACTTCTCCGGAACCGATTAAAAGCATACCAGCATACCCATTACCAGATTTTCCGTCTACGGACTTATTTCACACTCCGTCAGCACGGCAGCGCCAACCTCACCCCCCAGCAGCCACCTCCGCCGCCACCCGCCCCGCCTGACTCAGCAGATGCTCGCGGAACACCCGCGCCACCGGGCTGAGCGCGCGGCCCTGGCGGTGCACCACATGCCAGTGCCCGACCAGCGGGAAGCCGGCCACCGGCAGCACCTGCACGCCGTGCTCGCGTGCGCGACCGTGCAGCGTGTGGGCCGAGAGCACCGACAGGCCCAGGCCGCCGGCCACCGCTTCCTTGATCGCCTCGTTGCTGCCCAGCTCCAGGCGCAGCTGCGGCCGGAAACCGGCGGCGCGGAAATGCGCGTCGGCGGCCATGCGGGTGCCGGAGCCGCGCTCGCGCAGGATGAAGCGCTCGCCGGCCAGGTCGTCGAGCGTCAGCGCCTCGGCCTGCGCCAGCGGGTGATCGCCCGGCGCGATCAGCACCAGCGGGTTGGACAGGAAGACCGCGTCGTCCAGCGCCAGATCGGCCGGCGGCATCGACATGATCGCCAGATCGTCGCGCTGCTCGCGCAGGCGCTGCACCACGCCGTCGCGGTTGAGCACCTCCAGCCGGATGTCGATGTCCGGGTACTGCGCGCAGAAGCTGCCCAGCAGGCGCGGCACGAAATACTTCGCAGTGCTCACCACCGCCACCCGCAGCCGGCCACTCGCCAGACCCTTCCACGCCGCGAGCTGCTGCTCCCAGTCGATCCAGTCGTCGAGCATGCGCCGGGCGGTGGCGGCCAGCGCCTCGCCCGCCTCGGTGAGCTGCACCCGCCGGCCGACCAGCGTGTAGAGCGGCAGCCCGGCCGCCTCCTGGATCTCGCGCAGCTGCATCGACGCGGTCGGCTGCGTCACATGCAGCGCGCGCGCCGCGGCGCTGACGCTGCCCTGCTCGGCCAGCGCGAGAAAGAGACGGAGCTGGCGGAAGGTGGTATTCATAGAGTCGAGTCTATGTTGTGCCGCACAAGAATCGACTTTTACTGAGGTCAAGGCGCTTCTAGCATCGCGGCCATGACTTCTTCTACCCAGACCCCGATGAACACCCCCCGCGACGTGCTCGACCGCTGGATGCAGGCCGTCAACCACGGCGATGTCAAGGCGCTGCTCGGCCTCTACGACCCGCAGGCCGTGCTGATCCCGACCTTCTCGAACCGGCTGCTGAACACGCCCGAGAAGCTGCGCGACTATTTCGAGAAGCTCGGCAGCCGCGAGGAACTCAGCATCGCGCTGCACGAGAAGACGCTGCTGGTGCAGGAACTGCCCGGCCAGCTCTTCACGCTGGGCGGCATCTACAACTGGCGCTTCATGGTCGACGGCGAGCTGCTGAACTTCGAGGCGCGCTTCAGCTACGTCGTCGACCTCGCCCGCCCGCAGCCGATCCTGCACCACCACTCGTCGCAGATTCCGCGCATGCTGTGAGTTCGTACCGGGCCGCCTCATGGTTGCCCCGAATGGATGCACCCGCACGGTGCATGTCAGCACCTCGTCAGCCAGGCGAGGAATCCATGCACATCTTGCATGGAATCGACGGAAACCGGATCGCCTCCTTGTCTACAGTGACGCCGATGACGTGCCGCACGAGCCCAACAGGCTCAAAAACGGCTCGATCTTCATCGAACTCGCCACAACGAGGCTTTTCATGCACGACACGCTTTCCTTCATCACGCCCGACCCGCACAGCGCCTGGGGCACCTACCTGTCCCAGGTCGACCGGGTGCTGCCCTACCTCGGCCCGCTGGCACGCTGGGGCGAGACGCTCAAGCGGCCCAAGCGCGCGCTGATCGTCGACGTGCCGATCGAGATGGACGACGGCACGGTGCGCCACTTCGAGGGCTACCGCGTGCAGCACAACCTCAGCCGCGGCCCCGGCAAGGGCGGCGTGCGCTACCACCCGGCGGTGACGCTGGAAGAGGTGATGGCGCTCTCGGCCTGGATGACGGTCAAGAACGCTGCGGTCAACCTGCCCTACGGCGGCGCCAAGGGCGGCATCCGGGTCGATCCGCGCCAGCTCTCGCACAAGGAACTCGAGCGCATGACCCGGCGCTACACCAGCGAGATCGGCCTGGTCATCGGCCCGCAGCAGGACATCCCGGCGCCGGACGTGGGCACGAACCCGCAGGTCATGGCCTGGATGATGGACACCTACTCGATGAACGTCGGCGGCACCGCCACCGGCGTGGTCACCGGCAAGCCGGTGCATCTGGGCGGATCGCTCGGTCGGGTCAAGGCCACCGGCCGCGGCGTGTTCGTCACCGGCCGCGAAGCCGCGCGGCGCATCCATCTGAACCTGGACGGCGCCCGCGTGGCGGTGCAGGGCTTCGGCAATGTCGGCTCGGCCGCGGCCGAGATGTTCGTCGGCGCCGGCGCGAAGATCGTCGCGGTGCAGGACCACACCGGCACGATCGCCAATCCGGCCGGCATGGACATGGGCGCGCTGATGGAGGTGGTACGCCGCGACGGCGGCGCGGGCGCCTTCACGCAAGCCGAGCGCATCGACGACGAGGCCTTCTGGGACACCGACTGCGACATCCTGATCCCGGCCGCGCTGGAAGGCCAGATCACGCTGGCGCGCGCCAACCGCCTGAAGGCGCGTCTGGTGCTGGAGGGTGCCAACGGCCCGACCCATCCGGACGCCGACGATGCGCTGGCCGAGCGCGGCATCCTGGTCGTGCCCGACGTGATCTGCAACGCCGGCGGTGTCACGGTGTCCTACTTCGAGTGGGTGCAGGACTTCTCGTCCTTCTTCTGGACCGAGGACGAGATCAACCTGCGCCTGGACAAGATCATGGTGGATGCGCTGCGCCGCATCTGGGACACCGCCGACCGCCACAAGATCACGCTGCGCACCGCCACCTTCGCGGTGGCCTGCGAGCGCATCCTGATGGCGCGCCAGGAGCGCGGGCTCTACCCCTGAAGCAGCCGCGGGTCGAAGGTGAACGGCGTGTCGTCGACGACACGCACGCGCTCGATGCCGGGATGACGCGGATTGAGCAGCAGATTGCGCTCGATCGGAATCACCGCCGACGGCACGCTCAGCGCCACGCTGCGCCGCGACATCAGCCAGTCGGTGCCGAGCGCGGCCAGCTCGTCGGGCGCCGGCACCTGGATCCAGCGGGCCGGCAGGTCGGCCACCTCGACCCGCTCGATGCCGATGTCGTCCGGCAGCTCGATCGTCAGCAGACGCAGATCGTCGGGCGCGTCGAGCGGATCGACATGCACCAGCACCTCCAGCGCAGCCAGCGCCGCCGAGCTGGCCGCATAGACGATCGGCCGCCCCCGCCGGTGCCAGCGCCCGCTGGCGTGGAGCCCGCCGATCCCTTCCAGCGCCGTCGCGGCAAACGGCTGACGGCACAGGCGCCAGACCTTCAACGCCCGCCCCGGGTCAGCTGAAGATGCCGTGATCGAGGCGCACCAGCACCTCCGCGACCTGGTGCGCGCCGATGTCGGTGTCGAGCAGGTCGAACGGCACCTCGCCGCCGAGCGCCCGGTTGGGCGACTTCAGCCAGCGGCGCGCCTTCTCGGCCGAACCGAGCACCTCGGTGGCCTGCTCGATCGTGCGCGACAGTCGGTAGAGCCGGTCGGACTCCTGCGGTGTGAAGCGGTGCTCGGTCTTGCGGCGGGCCAGCGTGCGCAGCGGAATGCCGAGCACCTGGGTGATCTGCTGCGGCGCCATGTCGAGCTGCGTGGCGACCGACTCGAAGACCGAGTACGGCAGGCCCTGGCGCACGGCGTTGCGGGTGTCGATCAGGAGGTTGGCCATGTGGCCATGGTAGCACTGCCAAACGGCACGAATCCAGCGTGCCGGGATGACGGCGGGCGGCACCGGTTATCCTCGCCCGCTTGCCCGGCATCAAGCGCGCCGGACCGCTCGCCTGCTAGGGTGGACGGTCTGCACGCCTGTGCCGCCCGTGTCCCCTGCTTCGCGTCCCGCCCCTTCCCGCCAGGAAGCCGCCACCATGTCCGAGATCACCACCGCGATCGCCTGGAACGATCAGCTCCTCAACCACCACCCCGAGATGGATGCGACGCACCGCGAGTTCGTCGACCACCTCGCGCAGGTGCAGGCCGCGCTCGCGGGCCCGCAGGACGAGCTGCTGGCGCGCTATGACGCGATGCTCGAGCACACCGTCGAGCACTTCGCGCAGGAAGACCGCTGGATGAAGGACCTGGGCTTCAGCGCCGACAACTGCCACAGCTCGCAGCACGGCCAGGTGCTGGCGGTGATGCGCGAGGTACGCCGCCAGCATGCCGAAGGCCAGAGCGACCTGATCGGCCGGCTGCTGCCCGAGCTGATGACCTGGTTCGAGAACCACGCCCAGGCCGCCGATGCGGGGCTGGCGGGCTCGATGGAAGACGTCGGCTATGACGTCCGAAGCGGCGTGATGACCAACCCGCCGCGCGGCGGCGCCACCGCCGAGGACGGCGAGCCGGTGACCGAGAACAGCGGCTGCGGCAGCTCGAGCTGCTGAGCGCCAGCCGCACCGGCCCGCGCGCCGGGGCGCATCAGGCCTCGCCGCCGCCGCCTTCGCTGTCGCTGTCGCCTTCGCTCTCGCCGGAGGTGTCGCCGTCGGGCTGCGCATCGCGCGAGGAGCGGCCGCGGCGGTTGCGCTTCTTCTCCAGCCGCTCGGCCTGCAGCGCGGCCTCGGCCTGCTCGGCGGCCGCCATCAGCGCCAGGTGCTCCTCGGGCAGCTCCAGCGTGATGCGCCCGAGCAGGCCGGCGCGGAATTCATGCAGCACGATCTCGGCGGCCTTCTGCAGATTGATGCGCCCGCCCGAGAGCACCGCGCCGCGCTTCCTGCCGATGGCGATCAGCATCTCGGCGTCGTTCATCGCCGCGGTGTCGGCCGCCTGCAGCTTGTAGCGCGCCTCGAGCGCGCCGGGATAGTCGCGGCGCAGCCGGCCGATCAGCACCTCGGCGACCACCTCTTCCTCGATCGCGTTGCGGCCGACCGCGCCGGTGGCGGCCAGGTGGAAGCCGCATTGCTCGACCAGGATCTTCGGCCACAGCATGCCGGGCGTGTCGAACAGATAGAAGTCCTTGGCCAGCGCGATGCGCTGCTCGGTCTTGGTGATGCCGGGCTCGTCGCCGGTCTTGGCGGCACGCTTGCCGGTCAGCGTGTTGATCAGCGTCGACTTGCCGACGTTCGGGATGCCGCAGATCAGCACCCGCATCGGCTTGTCCAGGCCGGTTCGGTTGGGCTTGAGTTCGCGGCAGGCGGTGATCAGGCGCTGCGCCGGCGCGGTGACGCTGGCGTCCAGCCCGATCGCGCGGGTGTCGGGCTGGCTGTTGTAGTGCGCCAGCCAGGCCTCGGTGCGCGCCGGATCGGCCAGATCCTGCTTGTTGAGCACCTTCAGCGTCGCCCGGTCCTGGGTCAGGCTGGCGATCAGCGGATTGGCGCTGGAGCCGGGCGCACGCGCATCGAGCAGCTCGATCACCACGTCGATGCCGTCCTTCACGCGCGCGAGGATGGCCTGACGCGTCAGGTGCATGTGACCGGGGAACCACTGGATGGCCATGTCGAGACTCCTTTTTCTGGCGGGCGCGGTGAGCAGGCGCGGGAGTGTGCCACCACCGCGGCGGGCCTGCGCGCGCGCAGCAGCTACGATCGGCGCATGGCAATCAAGACCTATACCCTCGAAGTCCAGCGCTACAAGGCCGCCGCGAGCACGCACGGCCTGGTCAATGTCAAGTTCGACGCCCTGCTGGTTCCCCGCAACACGCCCGAGGGCCAGGAGCCCTCGCACATGCTGAGCATGAGCGAGGCCGACGCGCGCACGCTGATGATGCTGCTGAAGGCGCAGCTCTCCGAGTTCGACAAGAAGAAGGCGCGCAGCCAGCGCTGAAGCCCCGGCCCTGGGGCCGTGCGCCTCAGTCCGCCTCCGGCGCGATCTGCTCGCCGTAGTCGACCAGCGCGCCGAGCAGGTCCATCGCGGCCTCGTCGTCCTCGCGCTCGGCCGCCAGCGCGTCGATGCGCTCCTGGAAGCGCTGCAGCGTCATCGCGCCGGCCTGGCCCTCGATCAGCCGCGCGGCGCAGTGCGCCTGCCAGCGTGCGCGCTCCTCGTCGGTCAGCGTGCCAGGGAAGTTGCGCGCGCGGTAGCGCCAGACCACCTCGTCCAGCCGCTCGTCGTCGAAGGCCGGGGCGCGGCCTGCGCTGGCCGCCCACTGCGCCTCGCTCAGGCCACGCAGCCGCACGAGCCGGCGCCGGTCCTCGTGGTCCAGGAAGCCGCTGTAGAGGCTGGCGTCGGCGTCGGGCAGGCCTTCCGCCTCGGGCCGCGCGAAGACCTCGGCCCAGATGCCGCCAAGCGTGCGCACCTGCGTCGCGGCGATCTCGGCATGGCGCGCGCAGGCGTCCAGGTCCAGCCCCCAGTGCGCAGCGCGCTCAGGCGTCAGCGTCTTCAGGTTGGAGATGACGATCGGGCACTTGTTGATGTGGATGGTCTTGACCGGCAGCCGCGTCACGCTCTCGGGCAGCGCGTCGGCGCGGGTGAACAGGCGCAGGCGCAGCGTCTCGGCGTCCAGCCCCAGCAGCTCGGAGGGATCGTGCGAGAGATCCCAGACGATCAGCTCGTTGCGGTTGGTCGGGTGGGTGGCCAGCGGCCAGACCAGTGCCAGCCCGCCGCGCTCGGCGCCGTACATGCCCGAGATGTGCAGCAGCGGGCGCCCCTGCGACTGCGCACGGGTGATCTCGGCCTGCACCGCCTCCTTCCTGCGCAGGCCCAGGCAGAAGTCGAACAGCCGCGGCTGCGCCTGGCGCAGCGCCCGCGCCAGGCCGATGGTGGCGCGCACGTCCGACAGCGCGTCATGCGCGTCCTCGTGCACGATGCCGTTGGCCACGCTCAGGTCTTCCAGCCGGAAGGACGGCCGCCCGTCCGGATGGCGCGGCCAGTTCATGCCTTCCGGCCGCAGCGCCCAGGCGCAGCGCACCACATCGACCAGATCCCAGCGGCCGCAGCCGTTCTGCCACTCGCGCGCGTAGGGGTCGATCAGGTTGCGCCAGAACAGGTGGCGGGTGAACTCGTCGTCGAAGCGCAGCGTGTTGTAGCCGAGCGCGACGGTGCCGGGCCGGGCCATCTCGGCCTCGATCGCGGCGGCGAAGGCATGCTCGGGCAGGCCTTGCGCCAGCGCCTGCTGCGGCAGGATGCCGGTCAGCAGGCAGCTTTCCGGGTCCGGCAGGTAGTCCGGCGCGGGCTGGCAGAAGTGCATGACCGGCGCCCCGATCTCGCGCAGCTCGGCGTCGGTGCGGATCGCGGCGAACTGCGCGGGACGATCACGGCGGGGATCGCGTCCGAAGGTCTCGTAGTCGTGCCAGAGGAAGGTGAAGTCTGCGTCGGCCATGCCCGGCACCTTAACCGATCCGGCCGCCAGCCCCGCCGGGTGCGCACTCACGGCTCCACGCCGATGCGCAGGAAGCTGGGAAAGCGCGGCAGGCCGTGGCGGGTCTGGCCGCGGCAGCTGTAGACGATGCGGCTGCCCACAGGCGGCGGCGCGGCGCGCTGCGCATCGCTGAAGCCGGTGCCGATCAGGAAGACGGTGCCGTCGGCATTGCGCACCTGCAGCGCGCCCATCAGGCCCGACAGCCGGCCCTCGCCCGGGGTATGGCCGATGACCACCGCCTCGTCCTCCTGCACCGGCTTGAGCTTGAGCAGCCAGTCGGTGCGCCCGGCGACGAAGGGCGCGTCGGCACGGTGCAGCATCAGGCCCTCGCCACCGGCAGCGACCACCTCGTCGAGCCAGGCCCGCAGTGCCTCGCGGCTCTCGATGCGCCGCTGCTCGACGGCCACCAGCTGCGGCCAGTCCTGCTGCGCGACGATCTCGGCCAGGCGCGCGACACGCTGGTCGAAGCGGCCGCCGCCACGCGGCAGCTCGAAGACCAGGTAGACCATCTGCGCCCAGTCGGCCTCGACCGGACGGCGCCGGCGCACCAGCGCCGAGACCGCATCGAAGCGCCCGTGCCCGCGCCCGAGCCAGAGTTCGCCATCGAGCGGCTCCTGCGCCGGCAGCCGCGCCAGGAAGGCCGCCGGCGCCTGGATGATCTGGCCGTGACGGGTGCGCAGCGCGCGGCCATCCCAGACCGCGCGCACGCCGTCGTACTTCTCGCTGACCAGATGGCCGGCCGGGTCGATGTCCGGCGGCGCCATGCGCGCCAGCGTGACGCCGAAGCGCTCGCCGGGCCGCGGCTCCGGATCCGTCAGCGAGGGCGGCACCGCCAGCGCCTTCCAGACCACGCCGAACCAGCCCCCCAGCAGCGCCAGCCCTGAGCGCAGGCCGAGCCGCCGTCCGCGCCGGAGCGCTGCCCTGTCTCCTGTGTCGTCTGCCATCGGAGCCTCCTGCAGATCTGCGGTGAATGTCAGGCGCAATGCCAACTTCATCACGCCACCACCGATTCCAGTCATGCTGGTCGCGGTACCTGATCGACCGGATCCCTCCATGGAGGGACAGGGAAACCAAGGTTGCAAAAATGAAACCATGGTGAATGACCGCGACAGCATGCGGACCGGAAATCAGCGGACACGAGAATGCGCCCGCCATGCCCCGCCTTCTGTCGTCGCCTCCGGCCCGGGCCCTGCTCCCGCAGCCCGTGCCTGTGCTGCCTGTGCTGCTCCTGCTGCTGTCGCTTGTCCTGGGCAGTCTGCCCCGGCCGGTCCGGGCCGAGCCAGCGCCGTCCAGCCCGGTCACGGTGGACCCCACGCCCGCGGCCCTGCCGGCGTCAGGCGATCTGCTGGAGGCACTGCCGCCGCCGGCTGCCGGCCCGCCAGCTCCGCCCCGGCAGGCCGCGCCGGACAACACCACGGACGCAGCCACGATCTGCACCGCGCTGGCACGACGCTGCGAGAGCATCGAGACCGACACGCAGGCACGGGCCCGACAACGCCAGGAGCTGGAGCGGCTGCAGCGCCAGATCGAGCAGACCCGCCGCCTGCTCGACGACGAGCAGCGCCAGCTCGACACGCTGCGCCAGCAGGCCGACCGCGAGCTGCGCGAGCTGCAGGGCGTCCGGCGCCAGCTCGAGGTCAACCGGCGCGAGATCGAGCGCCATCTGCAGCGCCAGGCGCTCGAGTCGGAGCAGCTCGAGCAGGAGCAGCGGCGCAGCGCCGAGGAGCTGCGCCGCCATGCCACGCTCGCCTCGCTGCGCGAGCACCGTCTGCTGGTGGCCGGGCTGATCCGCGCCTCGCTGGAGCTGCTGCGCCCAGGTCCGCAGCCGGCCCCCCGGCCGGATCCCGATCCCGGCCGGCTGTTCATGCATCAGGTGGCCGAATCCGGCTTTGCGCCGGTCGATGTGCAGCAGCTGCTGCGCAGCCAGCTCGCCCGGCCGCCACAGCCCGACAGCGCGCCGGTGCGCGAGCAGCTCGCGGCCCGGCTCGGGCTGATGCAGCGCCATCTGGCGGTGGCCGAACGCATCGCCGCCTCGCTGCGCGATCCGGCGCAGCGCGCCCGGGTGCAGGACAGCCTGAAGGCCGAACAGTCGGCCCATGCGCTGCTGCTGCGCCATGCCGCGCGGCGCTGAGGCCGGCGCCACCCGCCCGCATCTCCCCGCCATGCCAAAATCGCTCTCTGTCACTGGACGAGAAGATCATGGACATCGAACAAATCAACGCCATCGGCGCCACCCTGGCCGACCTCAGCGAGCGCACCACCGCGCTAAGGGGGTATCTTTGACTACGACCAGAAAGCCCTGAAGCTGGCCGAGGTCAACGCCGCGCTGGAGAACCCCGAGGTCTGGAACGACCCGAAGCGCGCGCAGGAACTCGGCAAGGAAAAGCGCTCGCTGGAGACCGTCGTCGAGACCATCGACCACCTGACGACCCAGCTGGCCGACAACACCGAGCTCTACGAGATGACGAAGGAGGAGAACGACGTCGACTCCCTCGCCACCATCGAGGCCGAGACCGCCACGCTGCGCGAGACCATCGAGCGGCTCGAGTTCCGCCGCATGTTCTCGAATCCGGCCGATCCGATGAACTGCTTCGTCGACATCCAGGCCGGCGCCGGCGGCACCGAGGCCTGCGACTGGGCCTCGATGCTGCTGCGCCAGTACCTGAAGTACTGCGAGCGCAAGGGCTTCACCGCCACGGTCGAGGACGTGACCGAGGGCGACACCGCCGGCATCAAGAGCGCGACCATCAAGGTCGAGGGCGACTACGCCTTCGGCCACCTGCGCACCGAGACCGGCGTGCACCGCCTGGTGCGCAAGTCGCCGTTCGACTCCTCGGGCGGGCGCCACACCTCGTTCGCGTCGCTGTTCGTCTATCCGGAGATCGACGACTCGATCGAGATCGAGATCAACCCGTCCGACGTGCGCACCGACACCTTCCGCGCCTCGGGCGCGGGCGGCCAGCACATCAACAAGACCGACTCGGCGGTGCGCCTGACGCACATCCCGACCGGCATCGTCGTGCAGTGCCAGGACGGCCGCAGCCAGCACAGCAACCGCGACGTGGCGTGGAAGCGCCTGCGCTCGCGCCTGTACGACTTCGAGATGAAGAAGCGTCTGGCCGAGCAGCAGAAGCTGGAGGACACCAAGACCGACGTCGGCTGGGGCCACCAGATCCGCTCCTACGTGCTGGACAACAGCCGCATCAAGGACCTGCGCACCAACGTGGAAATCTCCGCGACGCAGAAGGTCCTCGACGGCGATCTCGACGCCTTCATCGAGGCGAGCCTGAAGCAGGGTCTCTGACCCCGCCGCCGGCCGTCGACCGCGCAGCAGTTCGCGCGCGCCCTCACCTCGCTCACCGGACCTGACCCGATGACCCCTGACGTGATTCCCGCCGCACTGCTGTTCGACATGGACGGCACCCTGATCGACAGCATGCCGCTGCACGACCGCTCCTGGGCGGTATGGCATGCCGAGCTCGGCCTGCCCTTCGACGACGCCGGCTTCTTCGCCGCCACCGCCGGACGCACCAACCTCGAGATCCTGCGCGACCTGTTCCCGGCGCGCGACGAGGCGGAGCTGGAGCGCCTGGCCGATCGCAAGGAGGCGATCTACCGCGAGATCGCGGTGCGCGAGCTCGAGCTGATCGCCGGCACCCGCGCGGTGCTGGCGCAGGCGCGCGAACGCGGCCTGAAGCTGGCGATCTGCACCGCCGCGCCGCCGGCCAACATCGCGCTGGCCTGCGAGCGCTTCGGCCTGGGCGAGCTGGTCGACACCATCACCAGCCCGGCCGACGGCCTGCGCGGCAAGCCGCACCCCGACATCTTCCTGGAGGCCGCCCGCCGCCTGGGCGTGGAGCCCGCGCGCTGCCTGGTCTTCGAGGACGCGCCGCTCGGCATCGAGGCGGCGCGGCGCGGCGGCATGGCCGCGGTCGCGCTGACGACCACGCTGCCGGCCGACGCCTTCGCCGGATTCCCGAACGTCGTCGAGACGATCGCGGACTTCTCCGACTATTCCCTGCCCCACAGCCTGCCGCACAACCGGCCAAACAGCCTGGACCCCGAGACAAGCCATGCGTGAAGGTACTGACACCCTGACCCGACGCGAGGACTACGTCGCGCCGAGCCACTGGATCCGCACGGTCGACCTGAGCTTCGACCTGGAGCCGGCCAAGACCCTGGTCATCAGCCGCATGCAGGTCGAGCCCAATGCCGACCGCCCCGGCCAGCCGCTGCGCCTGGACGGCGAGGACATCACGCTCACCCGCGTGCTGGTCAACGGCGAGAGCGTGTCCTTCCACTTCGAGGAAGGCCAGCTGGTGCTCGACAAGCTGCCGGCCGAGCCCTTCCAGCTCGAGATCCGCAACACCTGCGCGCCGGAGAAGAACACCCAGCTCAGCGGCCTCTACACCTCGGGCGGCGGCTTCTTCACCCAGTGCGAGGCCCAGGGCTTTCGCCGCATCACCTATTTTCCCGACCGCCCGGACGTGATGGCGGTGTTCCGCGTCACGCTCAAGGCCGACGCGAAGCGCTTTCCGATGCTGCTGTCCAACGGCAATCTGGTGGAGTCGGGCACGCTCGACAAGGGTCGCCACTTCGCGGTCTGGCACGACCCGCACCCCAAGCCCAGCTACCTGTTCGCGCTGGTGGCGGCCGACCTGGTCTGCCGCGAGCAGAAGATCCGCACCCGCTCCGGCCAGGACCACACGCTGCAGGTCTATGTGCGCGCCGGCGACCTGGACAAGACCGAGCACGCGATGAACTCGCTGATCGCGTCGATCGCCTGGGACGAGGCGCGCTTCGGCCTGAAGCTCGATCTGGAGCGCTTCATGATCGTCGCGGTGAGCGACTTCAACATGGGCGCGATGGAGAACAAGGGCCTGAACATCTTCAACACGAAGTTCGTGCTCGCCAGCCCCGCCACCGCCACCGACGTGGACTTCGGCAACATCGAGAGCGTCGTCGGCCACGAGTACTTCCACAACTGGACCGGCAACCGCATCACCTGCCGCGACTGGTTCCAGCTCAGCCTGAAGGAAGGCCTGACCGTCTACCGCGACCAGGAGTTCAGCCAGGACATGGCCGGCAGCCCCTCGGCACGCGCGGTCAAGCGCATCGAGGACGTGCGCGGCCTGCGCCAGACGCAGTTCCCCGAGGACGCCGGCCCGATGGCCCACCCGGTGCGCCCGGACAGCTACCAGGCGATCGACAACTTCTACACCGCCACCGTCTACGACAAGGGCGCCGAGGTGGTGCGCATGATGGCCACGCTGGTCGGCCGCGAGGGCTTCCGCCGCGGCATGGACCTGTACTTCGCGCGCCATGACGGCCAGGCCGTGACCTGCGACGACTTCGCGCAGGCCATCGCCGACGCCAATCCCGATAGCGCGCTGACCACCCGGCTGGACGCCTTCAAGCGCTGGTACGCGCAGGCCGGCACGCCGCGCCTGAAGGCCGCCGGCCGCTTCGACGCCGAGACGCGCAGCTGGACGCTGACGCTGTCGCAGCACACGCCCGCCACGCCCGGCCAGACCGACAAGTGGCCCTTCGTGATCCCGGTGGCGATGGGCCTGCTGCAGGCCGACGGCACGCCGGTGGCCGGCTCGGAGCGGGTGCTGGTGCTGGACTCGGCACAGCAGTCCTGGACCTTCGACGCGCTGGACGCCGCGCCGGTGGCCTCGCTGCTGCGCGGCTTCTCTGCGCCGGTCATCCTGGAATGGGAGGCCAGCGAAGCCGAGCTGTTCACGCTGCTCGGCCACGACACCGACGCCTTCAACCGCTGGGAGGCCGGCCAGCGCCTGGCGGTGGCCCGCCTGCTCGGCGCGGTGCGCGCCGGCGCGCCGCTGGTGCTCGATGCCGCCTACCTCGACGCGATGCGCGCGGTGCTGCGTGACGCCGCGCTCGACTGCGCCTTCAAGGAGCTGGTGCTGACGCTGCCCAGCGAGGGCTATCTGGCCGAGCGCCTGGCCGAGGCCGGCGAGCCGGTCGATCCGCAGGCGATCCACGCCGCGCGCGAGGCGATGCGCGCGCAGCTCGCCCGCGAGCTGCACGAGGACTGGGCGGCGCTGTGGGACGCGCACGCCAGCACCGGCGGCTACCGGCCCGACCCGGTGTCGTGCGGACGCCGCGCGCTGGCCAATCTGGCGCTGGCCAACCTGGTGCTCGACGCGGTCGCCCGCGGGGACACGGTCTGGCCGGGCCGCGCGCTGCAGCGCTTCAAGGACGCCGGCAACATGACCGACCGCCTCGGCGCGCTGGCCGCGCTGGTGCACGGCCGCTCGCCGCTGGCTGCCGGCGCGCTCGAGCGCTTCCACGCGATGTTCCGCGGCGAGGCGCTGGTGATCGACAAGTGGTTCGCGCTGCAGGCCGCCGCGCCCGAGCACGACGGCGAGGTCTTCGCGCGGATCCGCACGCTGGCGAAGCATCCGGACTACTCGCTGCGCAATCCCAACCGCGCACGCAGCCTGCTGATGACGATGACCGCGCTCAACCCCGGCGCCTTCCACCGCGCCGACGGCAGCGCCTACGCCTTCTGGGCCGAGAAGGTGCGCGAGATCGACGGCTTCAACCCGCAGCTGGCCTCGCGCCTGGCGCGGGCGCTGGACCGCTGGCGCGCGCTGGCCGAGCCCTACCGCACGCTGGCGCGCGCCGCCATCGAGCAGGTGGCCGCCAAGCCAGAACTCTCGCCCGATACCCGCGAAATCGTCACGCGCGCGCTGGCCGACTGAGGCTCGGGCTGGAAGGCGTCAGGTCGGCGCCTTCCGGAAACGGTAGGATCGCGCCCATCCTGAAACCTGCCTGTAACCCTGTCATTCCATGCCCAAACGCATCAGCCTCACTCAGTACCTGGTCGAGCAGCAGCGCGAGCACGGCCACATTCCGGCCCAGCTGCGCCTGCTGATCGAGATCGTCGCGCGCGCCTGCAAGCGCATCGCGATCGCCGTCAACAAGGGCGAACTCGGCGAGGTGCTCGGCTCGGCCGACAGCGAGAACGTCCAGGGCGAAGTCCAGAAGAAGCTCGACATCATCTCCAACGAGGTGCTGATCGAGGCCAACGAATGGGGCGGCCACCTCGCGGCGATGGCCTCCGAGGAAATGGACACCATCCATGTGGTGCCCAACCGCTATCCGCAGGGCGAGTACCTGCTGATGTTCGACCCGCTCGACGGCTCGTCCAACATCGACGTCAATGTCTCGATCGGCACGATCTTCTCGGTGCTGCGCAAGGTGAACAACACCCGCGGCGTCTCCGAGGACGACTTCATGCAGCCGGGCAAGCAGCAGGCTGCGGCCGGCTACTGCGTCTACGGCCCGCAGACCACGCTGGTGCTGACCGTCGGCCAGGGCGTGGCGATGTTCACCCTCGACCGCGAGACCGGCTCGTGGGTGCTGACGCAGAAGGACGTGTCCATTCCCGAGGACACCAAGGAATTCGCGATCAACATGTCGAACATGCGCCACTGGGCCCCGCCGGTGAAGCGCTACATCGACGAGTGCCTGATCGGCAAGGAAGGCCCCAGAGGCAAGGACTTCAACATGCGCTGGGTGGCCTCGATGGTCGCCGACGTGCACCGCATCCTGACCCGCGGCGGCATCTTCATGTACCCGTGGGACAAGCGCGAACCCAACAAGCCGGGCAAGCTGCGCCTGATGTACGAGGCCAATCCGATGGCCTTCCTGATCGAGCAGGCCGGCGGCATGGCCACCAACGGCACGCAGCGCATCATGGACATCCAGCCCACCAAGCTGCACGAGCGCGTCAGCGTGATCCTGGGCTCGCGCAACGAAGTCCGCCGCGTGACCGAATACCATCTGGAAGACGTCGAAAAGACTTCCCAGGCCTGATCTTTCCGGCCTATAATGTGAGTCTTGCACCGATGCCGGTGTAGCTCAGTTGGTAGAGCAGCGCATTCGTAATGCGAAGGTCGTAGGTTCGACTCCTATCTCCGGCACCAGACTCTTGAAGGGGTGATTCCATTTCGGAATCACCCCTTTTCTTTTGGAGCGCCAGATCCACTCAAGGCCGGGCGAGCTGCCCTTCCGCGGCCGCGGCGCTGCGCAGCAGGGCCTGACGGACGCCGGCTTCCAGCCCCTCGAAGCCGCGGGATCCGGCGGCTGCCGCGCGAGTCATCTCGACGCCCTGGCGGCTCGAGACGCGGCCCAGCGCCATCAGCGCATGATCGATGTTGCTGCTGCGCACCTGCTGCAGCAGGTAGTCGGTCGAGTCCATCGTGCCCAGATGGGCCAGCCCATGCAGGGCCGACATCGCCAGCGCCGAGCGCTTCTCGCCGGTGTCGGCCTCGACGATGTGGACCAGCCCGTCGAGCGCCTCCGGCCGCGTGGCCTGCTCGAGCACCTGCAGGATGCGGCCGCGCCATTCAGGCGGCAGCCGGCCATAGTCCTCGCCCAGCGCGGTGATCGTCTCGGCGTCGGCCAGCCGGGCCAGCACGCTGATGGCGCTGCGCTCGACCGCCGGATGCGGGCTGCGCAGCAGCGCCTCGCGCCAGGCCGGCAGGCTGGCCGCATCGGCCGTGTCCTCGAGCCGGCGGGCCAGCGCGATCGCGTCGTCGCCCGGAGGCAGCGCGGCCAGCCGGCCGATCTCGCCGGCGGTGGCTCGGGCCGCAGGCGGCAGCGCCGGCAGCACGATCGCGGCCGATGCCCCGCCGCCGAACGGCGAGCCGGCGGTCGATCCGGCCGGGACGACCAGGCCGCCCTCCGTCGATCCGGCCTTCGCCGTGGCGCCGCCTTGCGGCGAAGCCGAAGCGGTGCGATCGCGGGTCAGCCAGACGGCCGTGCCGGCCACCGCCGCCAGTGCCAGCCCGGCCACGACCAGCCTGGCCGACCCCACGCGGCGCGGCGCACGTGAGGGCTCAGGGGATGGTGACATTCAGGCGTCCCGTGTTGTTACTCTCGTCGAGCTCGTCGATCAGGTTCATCGGATCCATGATGATCTCGAGCACATAGCTGCCCGCCGGCACGCCGGTGATGTCGATCCACTGGCCCGACAGGTTGGAGCTGTAGACATCCGCCCAGCCGGCCTGGATGCCCTGGTTGCTGCAGGTGTAGCGCGCCGAAGGGTTGGCGCCGCTGTCGATGCGGGTGATGTCCATCAGGCAGAAGCCCACCTTCTTGCCGGTGCGCACCACCGCACCGCTGCTGTCGAGCAGCCGGTACTGCGCGAAGCTGCGGAAGTGGTAATGGCCGTGGCAGCCGCCCCACTCGAAGGCGCTGTTCGAGGCCGGATTGCCCAGCACCAGATCGGCAGAGCCGATGTTGCGCGTCTGGGTGTTGAAGCGCAGCAGCCGGTGCGTGCCGGCGGTGATGGTGCCCTCCTCGATCTCGCAGGCATTCGCCGCGAAGGTCTCGGTGGTGATGCGCGGATTGGCGGCGTCCATCGCGATGGTGATGTCAGGCTTGCCGGTGCTGGCGGTGCCGGACTGGGTGGCCCTGAGCGTCACGCCGGAGTAGGCGCGGTAGCCGTGCAGCATCAGGAAATAGTCGCCCGCGCGCGGCGTGGCGATCGTGACCGTCTCGGCATTGCTCGACAGGTAGGGCCGCTGGTCCCAGGTCGAAGTGGTGGCGAGCTGCCCGTACTTCACATGCAGGTCGGCATCGCCGCTGCCGCCCGAGATCGAGAAGCTCACGCTGCTGACGCCCGCCGGCACCGCGACGCGGAAATTGGCCACGCTGCCCTGGGCGCCGGCCAGATTGGCCATCGATGCGCCGATCGCCAGCGTCTGCACCGGATTGATGATGGTGTAGGTGCCGGAGCTCACGCTGCTGACCGACTGGCTGCCGGCAAAGGCCGCCGCACGCACCTGGGTGGTCGCGGTGACCAGGATCGGTGCGGTGTAGACCTCCGAGCCGGTGCTCGGGGTGCTGCCGTCCAGGGTGTAGCGGATCACCGCATCGGGCGTGGCCGAGGCCAGGCTGACGCTGACGCGGCCGGAGTGCGTGCCCGGCGCCGGGCTGAAGGTGGGTGCAGCCACCGTCGCCGCCGAGCCGCCGCCGCCGTCATGGGTGGCCTTGAGCGTCAGACCGCTGTAGGCGCTGTAGCCGCGCAGCATCACATGCCAGGTGCCGGCCGCCGGTGCACTGACCGAGACCGCTTCGTTCGAGCCGCTGCGGTAGGGGCGGTAATCCCAGGTCGACAGCGTCGGCTGGGCGCCGCGCCGCACATACAGGTCGGCGTCGCCGGAACTGCCCGCGATCGAGATCGACAGCGTGCGGGCGCCCGCAGGCACCTCGATCGTGTAGTGGCGCTGGCTGCCGTAGGCGCCGGAAATGCCGCCGACCGCGGTGCCGCTGGCCAGCGCCTGCGGCGCGGAGGCGGTCTGGGCCGCAGCGGGCACGGTGACGGTCAGTCCAGGCAGCGCCAGCGCGGCAGCCAGGAGGATGCGGGCCAGCAGCGGTCCCGGTCGGAGTGCGGTCAGTGCTGTCAGTGGGGTCATGTCAGGGCTTGTGTCGGGCGTGTCTGTGTATCAATTCACAAATTATGTTACATGCATTTACATTGATGCACCCCTCCTTTTCGCCGATGCCTTCGCGCATGCGCTCTGCTCTGACATCCATCCCGCTTCTCTCTGCACGGCGGATCGCCCGCCTTGCCGTGGTCTGCCTGCTGCCGGCCTCGGCTGCGGCGGCTCCAGCCGCGTCACCCGCACCACAGGCACCCACGCCACGGATCACGCTGCAGGTCATCGACCGGACCGGCCGGGCACTGGAGCCCGACCGGCTTGGCGCGGTGCAGGACCGGCGCGGCCGGGCGCTGTCGATCAGCCGGCTCGACCTGATGCTCTCGGGCCTGCAGCTGCAGACCGGCGATGGCCGCTGGGTGGGTCCGGCCGGCTGGCATGGCCATTTCCGCGCCGCCCTGCCCGAGCGGCACGAGCCCCTGCCGGGCCTGGCGCCGGGCCGCTACCGCGCGCTGCGCTTCGCGATCGGCGTCGCGCCCGAGGCCAACCATGCCGACCCGAACCGGCTCGCGCCCGGCGACCCGCTGCATCCGCTGGTCAACGACATGCACTGGGGCTGGACCGGCGGCTATGTCTTCGCCGCGATCGAGGGCCTGTGGCAGTTCGACCGCGCCAGCGCCGGCCGCACCGGCGGCTTCTCCTATCACCTGGCCGGCGACATCAACCGCATCGCCGTGACGCTGCCGGGCCCGCTGCAGCTGGCCGCCGGCGGCACGCTGCGCCTGAAGCTCGATGCCGGCCGACTGCTGGCGGCGGTCGACATCTCGAAGGACGGCGACTCGACCCACTCGCGCGGCGACGATCCGCCCTCGCGGGCGCTGAGGGCGGCGCTGGCACGCGCCTTCCGGGTCGAGGCGCTGGCACCGCAGGCGGCAGCGGACCCGCGCAGCAACGCAACCGCCTCCGGCGCGGCCCCCATCGGCACCACGCCTTACCGCTGGAGCGTGGGCGCCCACCTGCCCCGGGTCACGCTGCCGGCCGACAACCCGCTGACCGTGCAGGGCGTGGCGCTCGGACGCCAGCTCTTCGGTGATCCGCGCCTGTCACGCGACGGGCGCATCAGCTGCGCGACCTGTCATGTGCCCGACCGGACCTTCGTCGATCCGGGCCGGGCGACCAGCCGCGGCATCGACGGCCGCGAAGGCCGGCGCAACACCCCGGCGCTGAGCAATCTGGCCTGGAGCCGCCATTTCGGCTGGGATGGCGGACGCAGCACGCTGCGCGAGCAGGCGCTGCGTCCGATCGAGCTGATGCACGAGATGGGCGACCGGCTGCCGCAGGTGGTCGAGCGGCTCGGGCGGGATGCGGCGCTGCAGGCGCGCTTCCGTCAGGCCTTCGGCGGTCCGGTCAGCGCACCGCGCCTGGGCCTGGCGCTGGAGCAGTACCTGCTGACGCTGGTGGCGCAGGACGCGAAGTTCGACCGGGTGATGCAGGGCCGCGCGCAGTTCAGCCCGGCCGAGAAGCGCGGCTTCGAGCTCTTCCTGACCGAGCACGACCCGCGCCAGGGTCTGCGCGGCGCCGACTGCTTCCACTGCCACGGCGGCAGCCTGTTCACCAGCCAGCAGTTCGCCAGCATCGGCCTGCCGCGTCTGAAGGGCCGCCCGGACGATCCCGGCCGCGCCGGCGTCACCGGGCTGGAGAGCGACCGCGGCCGCTTCCGGGTGCCGAGCCTGCGCAATGTCGAGCTGACCGCACCCTACATGCACGACGGGCGCTTGCGCACGCTCGAGGAAGTCATCGACCACTACGACCACGGCGTCGAGCGCGCCCCGAATCTCGATCCCAACCTGGCCAAGCATCCGCCTGCCGGCATGGGCCTGTCCGCCGAGGACAAGGCCGCACTGGTGGCCTTTCTGAAGACGCTGACCGAAGTGACGGAAACACATCGCATCCGTCCAGGAAACTGAGGATCCGCTTAAAAATCGGTCCAGGCGAATGCTCTCCGACCCCCAGATGTAAACAATTGTTTACTCTTGGTAACTCAAGGTATCAATCGGAGAGATCTCATGCGCACGTCTCGCCTCGCTGCCCTGCCGCGCCCCTTGTCCTCGGAGCCGGACCGATGCCACCCACGGGCGCTGCCGCTGATGGGCGCCTGCGCGCTGCTCACGCTGAGCGCCCTGGCGCTGGGCGGCCAGGCCGTCTTCGCGCAGACCGCCGAGCCGGTCAATGCGCCCACCTCGCTGAAGGGCGTCGCCCGGCCGGAGCCGCCCAATCTGGGCGAGTTCGTGCAGAGCAGGACCGAGGCGATCGCGCTGGGCAAGGCGCTGTTCTGGGACCTGCAGCTCGGCAGCGACGGCAAGACCGCCTGCGCCTCCTGCCACTTCCAGGCCGGCGCCGACAGCCGGAGCAAGAACCAGCTCTCGCCGGGCCTGAACCGCATGGCGTCGCTGACGTCGCCGAATCCGGACACCAGCTTCCAGCTCGGTGGCCTCAACTATCAGTTCACGCTGGCCGACTTTCCGCTGCACAGGCTGGCCGACCCGAACAACCGCAACTCGACGGTGCAGCGCTCGGTCAACGACGTGGCGGCCTCGCAGGGCGTGTTCCTGGAGCAGTTCAACGGCGTGACCGGCATGCTGTTCGGCGTGCCGACGATGCCGCCCTTGAGCAACGGCACGCTGCTGCAGGACGCCTACGCCACCTGGTACGCCTCGACCACCGAGCAGCGTGCGCTGGTGGCCGATCCGCTCTTCCGCATCGCCGGGATCAACACCCGCCGGGTCGAGCCTCGCAACACGCCCACCGTCATCAACGCGGTCTTCAACCTGCGCAATTTCTGGGATGGCCGCGCCGAGTTCGTGTTCAACGGCGTCAACCCCTTCGGTCTGCGCGACCCGAATGCACGCGTGTTCAGGAACGTGCAGAACGGCGCCACCTGGTCGATGCAGCCGACCGCCGTGCGGCTGACCCATGCCAGCCTGGCCTCGCAGGCCTCGGGCCCGCCGGGCAACCATTTCGAGATGAGCGCGCAGGGCCGCAGCTTCGCCGACATCGGCCGCAAGATGCTCTATCTGCGCCCGCTGCAGACCCAGGCGGTGAGCAGCACCGACAGCGTGCTGGGCGCGCGTCGCCACGGCAGCGGCCAGGGCCTGAACGAGGCGAACTACGCCGCGATGGTGAAGAAGGCCTTCCGCCCCGAGTGGTGGAACGGCGACCGGCTGATCCAGGTGAATGCCGACGGCTCGAAGACGCTGGTGACGCTGACCTCGACGCCGGCGGCGAACCAGTACACCCAGATGCAGCACAACTTCAGCCTGTTCTTCGGACTGGCGCTGCAGCTCTACCAGGCCACGCTGGTGTCGGACGACGCGCCCTTCGACCGCTGGGCGGCGGGCACCACCACCGCGATGTCGACCTCGGCGCAGCAGGGCTTCGGCCTGTTCATGGGCAAGGGACGCTGCGTCAACTGCCACGGCGGCGCGGAGTTCACCAACGCCTCGGTGCGCAAGATGCTGGCCACCCCGATGGCACGCATGACGATGGGCAACGGCGCAACCGCCGTCTATGACGAGGGCTTCTACAACATCGGCGTGCGCCCGACGCTCGACGACCTCGGCGCCGGCGGGAAGGACCCGTTCGGCAACCCGCTGGCGCTGTCGGCGCTGGCGCAGCTCGGCCGGATGCAGGCGCTGACCGGCATCGCGCCCAATCTGGCGGTCTCCGCCACCGAGCGGATTGCGGTCAACGGCCAGTTCAAGACGCCGACGCTGCGCAATGTCGAGCTGACCGCGCCCTACTTCCACAACGGCGACTCGGCCACGCTGCGCCAGGTGATCGAGTTCTACAACCGCGGCGGCAACTTCCACGACCAGAACCTGGCCGACCTGGATGCCGACATCACCTCGCTCGGGCTGACCGAGGACGAGAAGACCGCGCTGGTGGAGTTCCTGAAGGCGCTGACCGACGACCGCGTGCGCTTCCACGCCGCGCCCTTCGATCACCCCGAGCTGCGCATTCCGAACGGCCATCCCGGCTCGACCACCAGCGTCACGAACGACGGCAGCGGCCGCGCCACCGACGCAACGGTGACACTGCCGGCGGTCGGCGCAGCGGGCTACGCCAAGGGCTCGACGCCGGCGAACTTCCTGAACACCGGCTTCTCGGGCCAGCCGGTGGTGCAGCTGCGCACCGCCTCGGGCGCCTGCGTCGGTGCCTTCCTCAACCTGGGTCTGGCCGGCACGAAGCTGCAGGCGCAGGCCTGCGGCAGCGCCTCGGCGCAGCGCTTCCGCCTGGTGCCGGAGGCCGAGGGCAGCCAGATCCTGGTGCCGCAGCACGCCACCGGGCTGGTGATGAAGGTGGGCTCGCTGCTGTCGACGCTCGACGGCGTGGACATCACCATCGGCCTGAACGACGGCCAGCGCGACCTGCACTGGCGGCTGGAGGAGGTCGCCGCCGGCCAGGTGATGCTGCGCAACCGCCACAGCAACAAGTGCGTCGAGATGGGCTTCGACCTGCTGCTCGGGCGCAAGGCGCAGCAGCGCACCTGCTCCAGCGTGCGCACCGACCAGCTGTTCCGGGTGACGCCGGTCTGATCCGACCGCTCAGCCGCTCAGCAGCCCCGGCAGCCCGCTGGCGCGCCGGGTGCGCCGCTGCAGCGCACGCGCCCAGACGCTGCTGTCGGGCGCCACCAGCGTGAAGGCGCCCTTGGCGCGGGTGATGCCGGTGTAGACCAGCTCGCAGCTCAGCACCGGGTTCATCTGCGGCGGCAGCACCAGCGCCACATGCGCGAACTCCGAGCCCTGCGACTTGTGCACCGTCATCGCGAAGGCGGTCTCGACCCGAGAGAGCCGGCTGGCCATCACCGAGCGCGGCGGCAGGTCGTCGCCGTCGACGAACCAGACCCGCAGGCTGCGCCCGTCGGCCGAGGGCAGCGCGATGCCGACATCGCCGTTGTGCACGCCCAGCGCCGGGTCGTTGCGGGTGACCATCACCGGCCGGCCGGCATACCACTCGCCGGCGGCCAGGCGCCAGCGTGCGCGCGCCCGCGCCTCGATCAGTGCGTTCAGGCCCGCCACGCCCCAGTCGCCCTCGCGCAGCGCGCACAGCAGCCGGAAGCGGTCGAAGGCGCGCAGCACGCCGACCACCCAGCGCTGGTGGGCCGCCTCGTCCGGCCCGTCCGGCCCGGCACGCAGCGCGTCCAGACAGGCGGCATAGCCTTGCGGTGCGCCGGGGCGGCCGTCGAGCGCCAGTGCCACCACCTGCGCCAGCGCGGCCGATTCGGTCGCGCCCTCGGGCAGCGTCAGCCGCGCGACCGCGTCGTCGCGCTCGCGCAGCACCTGCGCGGCGCGGCCGACATCGTTGTCGTTGACCGCCAGCGCCAGCCGGCCGATCGCGCCGCCGAAGCGCCGGCTCTCGCGCAGCATCACCGTCTGCTGCGCCAGCACCAGCGGCGGCGCGCCCGCCTCCCGGTCGCGCGAGGCCGGAAGGCACATCGCCGGCGGCAGCGCCTGGCCGGTGCAGTCGGCGATCCAGCGGGCGCTGTCGGCGTCGTAGTGGCCATGCACCGCACCGCGGCAGAAGTCGCCCAGCACCGCGCCGGCCTCGACCGAAGCCAGCTGGTCGCGGTCGCCCAGCAGCACCAGCCGCGCCGAGGCTGGCAGCGCCGCCAGCAGCGCGGCCATCATCTCCAGATGCACCATCGAGGCCTCGTCGACCACCAGCAGGTCGACCTCGAGCGGATGGCGCGCGTCATGGCGCAGCACGCGGGTGTCGGGCCGCGCGCCCAGCAGCCGGTGCAGCGTGGTGGCCTCGCGCAGGCGCTCGCCCAGGTCGGCCCAGTCGAGCACGCCCGGCAGCGCCTGGCCGAGCTGCTGCAGCGCCAGATCGATCGACTGCTTCAGCCGCGCCGCGGCCTTGCCGGTCGGCGCGGCCAGCGCGATGCGCAGCGTGCGCGGCGCCGGATGCAGCGCGTAGCCCAGCGCCAGCAGCCGCGCGACGGTGTAGGTCTTGCCGGTGCCGGGGCCGCCGGTGATCAGCGCCAGCCGGCCGCGCAGCGCCACCGCGCAGGCGATGCGCTGCCAGTCGGGCCCGTCCTTCGGATCGCGCGGACTGAACAGCCGGTCGAGCCAGCGGCGCACCTCGGCCGGATCGGGCGTCGGCCAGCCGGCGGCCTCGACGGCATCCGCCGGACGCACCCGCTCGCGCACCGCCTGCGCCACCGCCTGCTCGTCGCGCCAGTGGCGGCGCAGGTAGAGCCGGCCGTCGTCCTCCAGCCGCAGCGGTGCGCCCGGCCGCCGGACCTGCGCGGTCTCGACCGCGCCGCTGTCGCGCAGCGCCGCCATCCAGTCGGCCAGCTCGCCCGGCAGGCGCTGCAGCAGCGCCGCCAGCGCCTGCTGCGCCACGGCCGGACCGTCGAGCCAGCCCTCGTCGTCGGCACGCGCGGCCGCGCCGGGGCGACGCTGCGCCAGCAGTTCGGTCAGTTCGATGCAGGTGTGGCCACGGCCCTCGCGCTGCGCCAGCAATGCGGCGGCCAGCAGCAGCTCAGGACCGGCCTGGGGGCACTCGTCGGCCAGCCAGCTCGCCAGCGCCACGTCGATGCGGCGCAGCCAGGGCTTCTGGAGTCTCTTGTCCTCCTTGCTCGCTTCACCCCAGTCCCTGGTGAGCAGGTCGAGCAACTCGGAACGGTCCGGCCTGTCAGCCACGACCGAGACGCAAGGCTCCGGCGTCTCGTCCGAAGGTTCGAACCGGTCAGGCTGCAGGGGCAGGTCAGATCGAGTCATGAGATCCATTGTCCGGGAGCGGTCCGACCGTGCGATCAAGCGCATCGAGCATCTCGGCGGTCGGGCGCAGCAGCACGCAGCCCCGCTCCGGGCCGTGAATGCCACGCAGGAACAGGCAGATGGCGCCGCCCAGGTGGGCCTGCGGGTCGTAGTCCGCCCCCAGACGGCTGCGCAGCAGCCGGTGCAGCGCCAGCAGGTAGAGCACGGACTGCAGCTCGTAGCGATGGGCCAGCACCGCGCGCTCCAGCGTGGCGCGGTCGTAGTCAGCGTCGCGCTCGCCCAGGCGGTTGGACTTGTAGTCGATCACCCACCAGCGGCCCTCGTGCTCGAAGACCAGGTCGATGAAGCCCATCAGCATGCCGTCAAGCTGGCGCGAGACCAGTGCAGGACGATCGCGGCCAGGAAGCAGAGCCTGGCGGCACAACCGGTCGAAGGCGATGCTGTCGAGTTGCTGGCTCGGCATCCAGAACTCCATCTCCGGCAGCAACGTGACGATCTGCGTCAGCGGCGTCCCGCCCAGCGGCGGCAGCGGCGCGGCCAGCACCGCGTCCATCCAGTCCAGCACCTCCTCGGTGCGCTCGCCGTGGCCGGCCCGCTTGCAGCGCCGCTGGGCCATCCAGCGCACCGCCGGCTCGGTGCGACAGCCGAAGCCCTCCTGCGCCAGCAGCTGCAGCAGCTCGTGCAGGAAGTTGCCCGGCAGCGGACCGCTCGGAAAGCGGTGCCAGGCCGGCTCGGCCCCGGTCTCGGCCGCAGGCTCGACGGCGGGATCGCCCGTCGGCTGCACCGCCCATTCCTCGCGCACCTGCTCCTGACGGCGCGGATCGGCCAACAGCGCCGGCAGGCCGGAGCGGTCCCAGACCTCGGCATCGGCATCGCTCTCGGCGTCCGCCTCGAGCCGCGGCGAAGCCGTCGCCTCCTTCAGGTCGCGCACCAGCGCGGTGAAGCTGCCGACCGCCCAGTCGCGATCGAAGGCGGCGCGGTAGACCGGTGGCTCGGCCAGCGGATGCGCCGGCGCACGGCGCTGCAGGCGCGGGCGCCGCGTCACCGGCCGCAGCGGCGTCACCTCGATCGCGCCGGCCACGAACGGATCGGGCGGCCGGAACGCGCACAGCGCCTGCAGGGCCTGTCCGACCTGATCGACCGTCATCGCGGCGCCGCCGCCGAGCAGATGGCCGAGCGCGCTCTGGTGCAGCAGATGCTCGTTCTGTGCACGCGGCTTGCGCGCCAGGCCGACGCCCAGCCACAGCAGATGGCGCGGCCGGGTCAGCGCGACATAGAACAGCCGCAGATCCTCGCGCAGGCGCTCGCGCTCGGCCTCGTCCAGCGCCTCGCCGTCGGGCGCGAAGTCCAGCCGGCGCCGGCCCTCGGCATCGACCCGCTCGACGAACGGCGCATCGCCCTTCTTCACCGGCCGCGCCGACGCCGCGAAGGGCATCACCACCACCGGATATTCCAGGCCCTTGGACTTGTGCACCGTGACGACCTGCACCAGCTCGGCATCACTCTCCAGCCGCACCACCCGCTCGTCGCTGCCGGCCTGACCGCCACCGCTGCCCAGGCCCGAGATCTGCTCGGCCAGCCAGCGGATCTGCGCCTGCTCGCCCTCGAGCCGGCTGCTGGCCGACTGCAGCAGCTCGCCCAGGTGCAGCAGGTTGGTCAGGCGCCGCTCGCCGTCGGCCACCTCCTGGCCGGCCAGCCAGCGCGCCGGCAGGTCCAGCAGATGCAGCGTCTGGCGCACCAGCGTCAGCACGCCCTGGCGCTGCCAGACGCGGCGCAGCTGCGCCAGCAGCGCCAGCCGCGCGTCCCAGGCCACATCGTCGTGCACCAGCCGCGCCAGCTCGTCGAGCGACAGCCCGACCGTCGCGGTGGCGAAGGCCGCACGCGCCAGCCGGGTGTCCTGCGGCTCGGCCACCGCCTGCAGCCAGCGCAGCAGGTCGCGCGCCTCGGCGGTGTCGAAGACGGGATCCTGGTCGGACAGATAGACCGAGGCCACGCCGGCCCGGCGCAGCGCCCGGCGCACCGCCTCGGCCTCGCGGCGGTTGCGCACCAGCACCGCGATGTCGCCCGGCGCCAGGCGGCGCGCCTCGCCGCCGGGGCGGCGAAAGGCCAGGCTCGCGTCGTCGAGCCAGTCGACGATGCGCTCGGCGGCGCGGCGCGCCAGCGTCTCGCGCAGTTCCTCAGCCGGCAGCGGCGTCGGCAGCCACTCGATCTGCAGCGCCGGCAGCGCGGTGTCGCCACGGCCCAGCGTCTCGTCGCGCCCCTTCGCGCCGACCGGATCGAAAGGCAGCGTGGCCTCGCGGCCGGCACCCGGCTCGGCCGGACCACCGAAGCCGAAGGCCTCGCCGGGCCGGCGCTGCTCGGCCTGCAGGAAGACCGCGTTGACCGCACCGACCAGCGCCTTCGTCGAGCGGTAGTTGGTGCCCAGCGCGTGGTGGCGCCCGGCGGTGGCACGGCGCACCGCCAGGTAGCTGTAGATGTCGGCGCCGCGGAAGCGGTAGATCGACTGCTTCGGGTCGCCGATCATCAGCAGCGCGGTGGCCGGATCGTCGTCGGCGACCCGGTAGAGGCGGTCGAACAGCCGGTACTGCAGCGGCGAGGTGTCCTGGAACTCGTCGATCAGCGCGACCGGGTACTGCGCCAGGATGCCCTCGCGCAGCCGCGGGCCGGCCTCGCCCGCCAGCGCCTGCTCGAGCCGGCGCTGCAGGTCGGCGAAGCCGAACTGCGCCGAGGCGCGCTTGAGCTGGTCGAGCCGCTGCGCGATGCGCCGCGCCGCATGGCGCAGCAGGCGCGGGCCCGGCGGCTCCAGCGCCGCCAGCTCGGCCTGCAGCGCCTCGAACTCGGCGAAGGCGGCCGGGATCTCGCCGCAGTCGTGGTTCTTCTTCAGCGCCTCGCGCAGGCCGTCGGGCGTCAGCCGCCGCACGCCGGTGTCGGGCTGCAGCACCAGCCGCTCGGCCAGCGCATCCTCGGCCCAGGCGACGATCTGGCCGTGCCATTTCTCCAGCGACTTCGGATTGACCTTGACGCCGCTGAACGGCGGCTTCGGTCCGTTCTGCTGACGATGGATCCAGGTGAACATCGCCTCGGCCCGCTCGACCCAGCCGGCCTTGAGCGCCAGCAGCCGCGCGCGGCGCGTCTCGACCCAGTCCGGCAGCCAGTCGGGCAGCGCCTGCGCGCCGTCGGCGGTGTCCAGCAGCTCCTCGTGCATCAGCAGCGGCCGGGCCTGGCGGCCCATCGCCTCGGCATCGGGCCACTGGCGGTGCAGCAGCTCCAGCGCGGCCATCGGCAGCGGATAGACCTCGCGGCGCCAGACATCGAGCACCGCCTGCTGCAGCAGCTCGGCCTCGTCGGCGACCAGCTCCTCGGTGAACAGGCTGCCGCTGTCGAAGGCATGCTCGCGCAGCGTGCGCTGGCACCAGGCGTCGATGGTGTGCACCGCCGCCTCGTCCATGCCCTCGGCGGCCAGCGCCAGCCGATGCGCGGCGCGCGAGCGGGCCGCCTCGTCGGCGCAGTCGGCGGCCAGCGCCTGCACGAAGGCGTCGCCGCTGGCCGCCAGCGCCGCGGGGTCGCGGAACAGCCGCGCCGCATCGATCAGCCGCTCGCGGATGCGCGAGGACAGCTCGCGCGTCGCCGCGCGGGTGAAGGTCATCACCAGGATCTGCGCCGGCAGCAGCGCCCGCGGCTCGCGCGTGCCGTGGTCGCCGTGGCCGAGCACCAGGCGCAGGTAGAGCGCCGCGATGGTCCAGGTCTTGCCGGTGCCGGCGCTGGCCTCGATCAGGCGCGAGCCGCGCAGCGGCAGGGTCAGCGGATCGAGCCGCGTGCTCATGGGGCGTCCTCCGCACCGGCCGCGCCGGCGCCTTCGTCCTCGTCGCCGGCCTCGGCATCGCCCAGCGGCTCGACCGTCACGCCACCGTCGCGCACCCAGGCGTGCAGCGGACCGTAGAGCGCCAGCGTCCAGCCCTCGAAGTCCGGCGCCTCGCGCAGCGTCTCCCAGTCGGGAAAGACCCGCGCCAGCGCCGGCTCCTCGCCCTCGCCGGGCAGCGCGCGGGCGCCCTGCCCGCCCTCGAAGGCGGTGCGGGCGCGCTCGTCGGCGCGCTCCTCGTCCAGGCCCTTCAGCCAGGCCAGCGAGGTGCGCAGCGCCGCCGGCAGCGGCGCCTCGCGCTGCCGGCTCCAGCCCGACAGCAGCGCCTCGACCGCCTCGCGGGCGGCCTGCGCCGACGGCGGCTGCAGCCGCAGCACCGCGTCGCGACCGATCAGCCGGCCCTCGACCACATGGCCGCAGGCGGCGGCCAGCAGCAGGCGCAGCCACGGCCGCAGCAGTTTGTCGGCCTGCGGCGCCAGCGCGCCCTTGTCCGGCCCGGAGGTGATCGGGCGGCACAGCCGGCGCGCCTCGATCGCCAGCCACAGCGGCGGCGCCTCGGCCGGCGCGCCGGGCTCGCGCCGCAGCGCATCGAGCCAGTCGTCGATGCGCAGGTCCTGATGCTGCACCGCCAGCTGCAGCGCCCGCACCGGCTCGGACCACCGGTGGCGCGCGCGCTGCCACTCGCGCCAGACCGGCGCGCTCTGGCGCGCGAAGCGCAGCCGCCACAGCTCGCCCAGCCCGGCCAGCGGCAGCTCGCCCCGGCGCGCCAGCCGCGCGGTGCGCCGCAGCAGCTCGGCCCGGCAGGCCGCCAGCGTCATCGGCGCGCCCGTCTCCCGGCCGCGGTCCTGGTCGAGCAGCTCGCGCAGCAGCAGCGTCTCGTCGAGCGCACCCAGCGCCAGCGGCTCGTCGTCGGCGGCCTGCACCGCCAGCGGCGGAAACTCGACATCGAGGCGCTCGCGGAAATGGTGCTGCACCGGATTGCGCAGGAAGCGCTCCAGCCGCGCCAGCGTCAGCGGCTCGTCGTCGCGGGCCGGTGGCGGCGCCGTGGCGGCGCCCGTCGCCGGCCCGGGCAGCGCCGCGCCGGCCTGCGCATCGGCATGGGCCTGGCGCCACTCACGCGCCCAGGTGCCCGGCGCCTCGCCGTCGCCGGCTCGCCCGGTCTCGGCGATCTCGAAGTAGCGCCGGCTGAAGGGCTGCAGCGGGTGCTCGGTCGTCAGTCGCTTCGACAGGCCCGCGCCCCAGCCGGCGTCCAGGTGATCGCGCAGCTGCGCCACCAGCACCGAGGGCGGCTGCTCGCTGTTGTCGCGCACGCTGCGCCCGGACCAGCTGATCGACAGGCCGCGGCGAGCCGCCAGCAGCGCCTCGAGCATCAGCATGCGGTCATCGTCGCGGCGGGCGCGGTCGCCGGGGCGCTGCGTGCCGGGCAGCGCCAGCAGATCGAAGTCGCTGCGCGGTGCGCGGCGCGGGTAGTCGCCGTCATTCATGCCCAGCAGGCAGACGATCTCGAACGGAATCGCCCGCATCGGCATCAGGGTGCAGAACACGACGCCGCCGCCCAGGAAGCGGCTGTTCAGGCTCGGCTCGTCGACGCCGGCCAGCCAGCCCTCGCGCAGCACCTCCAGCGGCACCGGCGGCGCAAAGCCGGCGCCCTCGCAGTCGTCGAGCCAGCGCCCGAGCGCTTCGGTCAGCGAGGACAGCAGCAGCCGGTCGGTCTCGTCGACCGGCTCGAAGAAGGTCTCGAGCAGCCGCACCGCACGCTGCTGCCAGACCGGGGGCGTGGCCGGTGTGGCTGCCTCGCTCCACCATCGGCGCAGCGCCGCGATCAGCGCTGCCAGCGAGCCGGCGATGCCGGCATCCAGGCCGCCGACCTCGTCGTAGGGATCGATGTGCAGCCAGGGCGAAGGGCTCCCCTCGTCGTCCATGTCCTCGTCGAGGCGGCCGTGGGCGTAGCCCAGCAGCATGCGGCGCAGCCCGAACAGGCCGCTGTTGACCTCGCCGCAGGCGCCCAGGCCGAGGCCGTCGCGCTGCGCCGCATCCAGCCCCCAGCGCACGCCGGCGCCCTCGAGCCAGCGCGCGGCGGTGGCGCGGTCCGCGTCCTGCAGCCCGAAGCGCGCCGCCAGCGCCGGCACGTCGACCAGATCGCGCAGCTCGCCGACGGTGCAGCGCTGGCGCGTGACCTTGAGCAGCCATTCCAGCGCCACCAGCATCGGCTGGCGCCCGCGCAGCTTCAGGTCGGCGATCTCGTAGGGAATGCGGCGCGCGTCGCCGGGCGCGTGCTGGCCGAAGACCGCATGGATCAGCGGCGCCCAGGGCTCGATGTCGGGCACCATCACGACGATGTCGCGCGGCGCCAGCGGCGCGCCGGGGCGGCCGTCCGGGCCCGTCGGCGGCTCGGCCAGCAGGTCCAGCAGCCGGTCGTGCAGGATCTCGATCTCGCGCATCGCGCTGTGCGCGATCGTGAAGCGGATCGATCGGTCGTCCGAGGCCAGCGGCGGCGCGGCGGCCTCGCGCTCGACGATCTCGGGCAGCGGCAGGCCGTCGCGGATCGCGCGCTGCACCCGCACCAGCAGCGGCACGCCGCGCACCGGATCGTCGGCCGCGTCCAGGTCCTCGTCGAACAGGTCGATGCGCGGCAGCTGGAAGCGCGACTGCGCGGCGGCCGCATCGTCGAAGCGGTCGAGCATGCGGATGAAGTCGCGCCCCTGCCGGCCCCAGGCGGCCAGCAGCGGATGTGCATGCGCGTGCATGCGGTCGAGCGGGATCTCGGCCAGGTCCAGCCCGCCGCGCAGCGGCTGGCGCCGTCGCAGCGTGCGCAGCAGCTCGCGGCCGTCGAGGATGTCGGCCCAGTGGAAGCGGCAGGGATTGGGCACCGCCAGCAGCACCTGCGCCCGCTGCGACAGCGCCACCAGCGCCTCCAGCGTCTGCCACGGCAGATGGCTGTGCCCGAACAGCACCACCCGGCGCGGCAGCGGCTGGCGCGGCGCGTCGCCCGCCTCGACCGCCGCGACGAAGCGTCGGTGCACGTCGCTGCGCACCGCACGCCGGCCGCCCTCGTCGAGCAATGCCAGCAGGCCGTGCCACAGCCGCGCCTGCCAGCGCTGCGCCTCGGGCAGCGCCATCTCGCGGCCGTCGCCCAGGCGCAGCACCTCGCGCCCGCGACCCCAGTCGTCGAGCCAGTCGGCGCGGTAGATCTGGTACTGGTCGTAGAGGTCGGCCAGGCGCTCGGCGAGCTGCAGCCGGCGCACTGGATCGTCCCGCGCATCGCCACGCGTGGCACCCGCCTCCAGGAACTGGCGCAGCGGCTCGAAGCCGGGCCGCTCGACCCAGCCGGGCAGCGCCTGCATCAGCCGCCAGGTCATCGGCGCCTTGTCGAAGGGCGAGCGCGCCGGCGCGCCATCGCGGCCAAGCATCGCCCGGTACAGCCGCCACAGGAAGCGCGCCGGCAGCTCCACCCGCGAGGCCGCGCAGACACCGCTGCGCCGCGCCAGCGACATCTTCATCCACTCGGCGATGCCGTTGCTCTGCACCAGCAGCACATCGGGCTCGAGCGGATCGAGCGGCTGGCGGTCCAGCCAGGCGAACACCGCCTGCTGCAGCAGCTCGAGCCGGTTGCCGTGCAGCACCAGCAGGCCGGGCGTCAGCTCGTGACGGTGAACGGACATTCCTTCAGGCATCGACATGGGCCGCAGTATCGCCGCTGCGCCAACTGCGCTCAGGCCGCGCGCCGCACCGGCATCGCGTCGAGTTCGGCCTCGATCACCCGCATCGGCACCTCGCGGGCCCGCAGCTCCAGCCACTGCACCGCGCGCACCGAGGGCACCGGAATGCGGCACAGCGCCTCGCGCTCATGGCACCAGGCGTCCAGCAGCCAGATGCCGCCGTCATGGATCATGCGCAGCGGCGAGACGATGCGCTCGCGCTCGCCGCCGCCATCGTCGAGCGCGATCGTCAGCCGCAGGCGCCGGCGCTCGAGCACCGCGCCGGCCAGACGCTCGAAGCTGCGCCCGCGCACCGGCTTGCGCACCGGCGGCACCACCCGCAGCCGGCGCACCAGCTCGCGCGCCTCGCTCTCGCTGGTGCCGAGCATGCCCTGCAGCCGCTCGAGCACCGGCTGCAGATGCCGGCCCATGCTGCTCGAGCCGCCCAGGCTGTCGAGCAGCTGGTGCATCGTCAGCAGCGCATGGATCTCGCGCTCGCTGAACCACACGCCCGGCGCCGCGGGCTCGGCACCGCGCCGCAGCGGCCGACCGGTGCCGGCAAAGCGATAGCCGTTGCGCTCCCGGTCGTAGACGATGGCCGCATCCATGCGGGTGCGAAGATGGTCGAGATCGCGCTTGAGCGTGGCACGCGAGATGCCCAGCTCGGTCATCAGGTCGGCAAAGCTGACGCAGCCACGGCTGCGGATCAGCAGCTCGATCCGGCAGAAGCGTTCCGTGCGTTCCATGTGGACTTCCCCTGGTTGGTCCTGCTTGTGCGAGTCGCCGGACACACGCGCCGGGCTCACCTCATGAGCCTGATGTTAGTCGCCGTTTATTCCGATTGAGGAATCAATTGACCCCGCATTCAAGGGATGGAAGCACTCGACAGCAACACCCGCGCCAAGTCTTTACGCCGCGTGACAAGGGGGTGCCGGGCCGGGAACAGCGCGAGACAAATGGCTACACACCCGCCAGGCGCTTCATTGCCCGGCAACAAGGCCGACAAGCAGGCAGGCCTAAACTCGTCCGATCCCCGAGATCGCCCCCACGATGATGACGACCCGCCCCACCTCGAACACGCTGGCCACCCTGACCCTGTCGGCGCTGTCGGCGCTGTTCCTGACCGGCCTGGCCCCGCAGGCCCTGGCCGGCACGGAGCGCACGCCGCTGCGGGCCGCCACCCTGCCCGCCGAGAGTGCGCAGAGCGCCGAGACCGCGCGGGTGATCGTGCGCCTGCGCACCAGCAGCCGGCTGGCCTCCACGCTGTCGGCCGGCACCCGCGCCACCGTGGCGGAGCTGCGCCAGGCCCAGGCGCTGGGCAGCCGCCTCGGCCTGACGCTGCAGGACGGCCACAGCATCGCCCCCGACATGCAGGTCATGACCGCCAGCGGCATGAGCAGCGCGACGCTGGCGCGCCGGCTCGCGGCCGACAGCGAGGTGCTGTCGGTCCATGTCGACCAGCGCCGCCGCACTCATGCCGCGGTCAGCGATCCGCTGTACGCCGGCGGCAGCGGCTTCAGCCCGGCCAGCGGCCAGTGGTATCTGCGCAGCGCCTCGAGCACGCTGGTGTCGGCGATCAATGCCGAGACGGCCTGGTCGCTGACCACCGGCAGCGCCGGCGTCATCGTCGCGGTGCTCGACACCGGCGTGCGCTGGAATCATCCGGATCTCGACGGCAAGCTGGTGGGCGGCTACGACTTCATCTCCGAGTCGGTGATCGCCAACGACGGCGACGGCCGCGACAGCAATCCGGCCGATCCGGGCGACTGGATCAGCAGCACCGAGAACAGCAGCGACGCCACCCTCAAGGGCTGCGGCGTTTCCGACAGCAGCTGGCACGGCACCCAGATGGCCGGACTGATCGGCGCGTCCACCAACAATGCCAGCGGCATGGCCGGCCTGGGCCGCCATGTGCGGGTGCTGCCGGTGCGGGTGCTGGGCAAGTGCGGCGGCTATGACTCCGACATCATCGCCGGCATGCGCTGGGCCGCCGGCCTGACGGTGCCGGGCGTGCCCGCCAACCCGAATCCGGCGCGGGTCATCAGCATGAGCCTGGGCTACCCGGACGACAGCGCCAGCGGCTGCACCGCTGCGGACCCGTATTCGGTCGCGGTGGCGGAAGTCCATGCGGCCGGCGCGGTGGTGGTGGCCTCGGCCGGCAATGACGGCCGCAAGGTCAACAAGCCGGCCAACTGCCCCGGCATCATCTCGGTGGCCGGCCTGCGTCATGCGGGCACCAAGAACGGCTTCTCCAGCCTCGGCCCGGAAGTCAGCATCGCCGCGCCGGCCGGCAACTGCGTCAACCTCAGCGGCGAGTGCCTCTATCCGATCCTGAGCACCAGCAACGCCGGCACCACCACCCCGTCCTGCCCCACCCACACCACCGGCGGCAGCGACGCGGCGGTCGGCACCAGCTTTGCAGCCCCGCTGGTGTCGGGCACCGCGGCGCTGATGCTGGCGGCCAACCCGGCGCTGACGCCCGCCCAGGTGCTGTCGCTGCTGAAGTCGAGTGCACGCGGCTTTCCGAGCAGCGGCGCCGGTGTCGGCGTGTCGAGCTGCGTGGCCGGCATCAGCACCGACCAGGACGAGTGCTACTGCACCACCGGCACCTGCGGCGCCGGCATGCTGGATGCGGGCGCTGCGGTGCGCGCCGCCGCCGGCACGCTGCCGATCGCGCGCATCGGCGAGACGAGCACCCGCATCGACCTCGGCAGCGCAACGCTGCTCGACGGCAGCGGCTCGAGCGTGGCGGCCGGGCGCACCCTCGCCGGCTACGGCTGGGCGCTGGGCGACGGCACGCTGGCACGCTTCAACGGCACGACCGGCGGCTCGACCGCCTCGGTCTCGGCGCTGGGCAGCGGCCTGGTGGCGGTCACGCTGACCGTCGGCGACAGCGCAGGCGCCAGCGCCAGCAGCTCGGCCGTGCTGCGCACCGGCCCGGCCCCGAGCGCCACCTGCGGCACCGACAGCAGCGACGGCGCCGGCACGCCGGCCTCGTCCACCACGGAAGACAGCGGCGGCGCGCTGGGCGAGGGCTGGCTGGCCGGACTGGCGCTGATCACCGCGCTGCTGGCGGCGGTGCGCCGCCGCGCCCGGGCCTGAGTCTGAGCCTGAAGACGCAGGCCCAGGCGTTCAGGGACTTCAGGCGCTCAGCCGGGCGGCGAGCGTCTGCACATGGCCCATCGAGACCCGGTGCGCATGAATGACCGCCATCAGGCCGCTGCGGTGCAACTCCAGCACCGCCTCGTCGGGCAGCGTCGCCAGACGCTGCTCGTCGATCATGAAGAAGCCGGTCGCGTTGAGCCGGCGCCCCCCGACAAGCTCGCCGCGGATCTCGCCGCCGCGCAGCAGGTCCAGCGCCACCAGCCGGTCGCACAGCGCGCGGGTGCGCAGCGTGTCGCGCTCGTAGCGCTCCAGGAAGGCCAGCGTCTGCTTCAGGAACTCGGTCGGCTGGCCGTCGTCGGCGATCAGGCGCTCGCCCTCCGCCGTGTTGAAGCCGGGCCAGGCGGCGTCGACGGCCAGCGTCGGCGCGCCGTCGTCGGCGGTGGCGTAGGCAAACGGATAGCGGCGCAGGAAGGCGGGAATGGTCGTGCCGATCCAGCGCCCGTCGGCGTCGATGCAGAGGTTCTCGCCCTCGCTCAGGCCCAGCAGCGCCACCGGTGCGACGCGGGTGCGGCCCTCGCCGTCGCGGCCGGCCGGCACGAAGGCCAGCGGCAGCTCGCGTGCCAGCGACTCGAATTCGGCGAAGGTGACCGGCACCGCATTCAGCGCGGCGGCGATGCGCCAGTCGGTGACCGGCACGACCCGGCGGTCGGCATGCTGCTCGCGGGTCAGCAGCACCGGATGGTGGTAGAGCGTGCCGGATCCGGCGGCGGACGATGTCATGTGGTGGGCTCCTCGGCGGGTTCCTCGATGCGGCTGGCCAGCACCTTGTCGACGCGTTTGCCGTCGAGGTCGACCACCTCGAAGCGCCAGCCTTCCCATTCGACCGCGTCGGCGGTCTGCGGCAGCCGGCCCAGCAGCAGCATCACCATGCCGGCCAGGGTGTTGTAGCGGCCGCGGTCCTCGTCGGGCAGCAGCTTCAGGCCCAGGCGGTCCTTCAGCTCGGGCACCGGGATCAGGCCATCGACCAGCCAGGAGCCGTCGGCGCGCTGCACCGCCCAGGCATCCTCGGCCTGATGCGGCGTGAACTCGCCGGTGATCGCCTCGAGCACATCGCGCAGCGTGATCACGCCCTGCACGACGCCATACTCGTCGACCACAAAGACCATCTGCACCGGCGAGCCGCGGAAATGCTCGAGCAGTTCCATGCCCGAGAGCGTCTCGGGCACGAACACCGCCGGCTGCATCGACTCGAGCAGCACGAACTCGCGGCTGCCGGCGAGCTGCATCAGCAGCTGGTGCGCGGTCACCACGCCCAGCACCTCGTCGAGGCTGCCGCGGCAGACCGGATAGCGCGAGTGGCCATGCTCGGTCAGCACCGACAGGATTTCCTCGCGCGGGGCGGCGACATCCAGCCAGGCGATGTCGCCGCGCGGGATCATCATCGAGCCGATCTGGCGGTCGTCGAGCCGGAAGACATTGCGCACCATCAGATGCTCGTGGGCCTCGATGACGCCGGCGTCCAGTCCTTCTTCCAGGCTGGCGGCGATCTCCTCCTCGGTCACGCCACGGCTGCCGGTGTCGCGCACGCCCAGCAGCTTCAGGATGGCCTGGGTCGTGCCCGACAGCAGCTTGACGAAGGGGCCGGCGGCCACCGACAGCCAGGCCATCGGCTGAGCGACCAGGCGCGCCACCGTTTCCGGATACATCTGGCCGACGCGCTTGGGCACCAGCTCGCCGAAGATGATGGTGACGAAGGTGATGATCACCACCACGAAGGCGGTGCCGATCACCGCGGCGATGTTCTCGGGCACCGGGAAGTTCTCGATGATCCAGGCCGAAAGCAGTCCCGAGAAGGCCGCCTCGCCGACGATGCCGTTGAGCACGCCGATCGAGGTGATGCCGATCTGCACCGTCGAGAGAAACTGGGTCGGACTGTCATGCAGCGCCAGCGCGGCGCGGGCGCCGGCATCGCCGGTCTCGGCCATCACCTGCAGCCGCGCCTTGCGGCTGGCGGCCAGGGACATCTCGGACATGGCGAACACGCCATTGAGCAGGATCAGCGAGAAAAGTAGAGCTAGGTCCATGACAGGCACGGCAAGGCACGCCGCGCCGGAAGTTGAGGCCCGGCGAGCGTAGCAGAATCCGGGCCATGATTTACCTGATCGGCGACCTGCAAGGCTGCTGCGACGCTTTCGAGCGACTGCTGGCCACCCTGGACTTCTCCCCCTCGCGCGACCGTCTCTATCTGCTGGGCGATCTCGTGAACCGGGGCCCGTGCTCGCTGAAGGTGCTCGAGCGCCTGGCCGGCTTCGGCGACGCCGCCACCTGCCTGCTGGGCAACCACGACCTGCACCTGCTGGCGGTGGCGCACGGGGTGCGTGCGCCGCACCGCTCCGACACGCTTGGCGAGATTCTCGCCAGCCCGCGCCGCGAGGCCTGGCTGGACTGGCTGCGCCAGCAGCGCCTGGCGGTGCAGGCGCACGGCTGGCTGATGGTGCATGCCGGCGTCGTGCCGCAGTGGGATGCGGCGCAGACGCTGACCCTGGCCGCCGAGGCCGAGGCGCTGCTGCGCGGCCCCGACCTGCCCGGCTTCCTGCAGGTGATGTACGGCAACACGCCGGCACGCTGGGACGACACGCTGGCCGGCCACGACCGGCTGCGGCTGATCATCAACGTGCTGACGCGCATCCGCTTCTGCGAGATCGACGGCACGATGGACTTCCAGCTCAAGGAAGGCGCCGATGCGGCGCCCGCGCACCTGCGCCCCTGGTTCGACATTCCCGGCCGGCGCACCGCGGGCACGCCGGTCGCGTTCGGCCACTGGTCGACGCTGGGCACGCTCGACCGCCCCGACCTGCTGGCGCTCGACACCGGCTGCGTCTGGGGCGGCCGGCTCACCGCCGCGCGCGTCGACGGCGGGCGGCGTGAACTTGTCGGCATCGACTGCGCACAGGCCCTCGCGCCGTTCTGACTACAATGGCGACCCTGCTGGAGGTGTGGCCGAGCGGTTTAAGGCACCGGTCTTGAAAACCGGCGAAGGGGGAACCCTTCCGTGAGTTCGAATCTCACCGCCTCCGCCAGCAGGCCCCCACCCCGGGCTGCCTCGGGCGCAGCCTCCGCCGTCAGTCAGGAAGCACCGACGTGAACGACGCCTCCCTCCCCGGCTTCGACCAGCCCGACCTGCTCGCCTCGCTCGAGGCGATGGACGACACGACGCTCGACGCGCTCGATTTCGGCGTCATCGGCTTTCGGCCCGACACCGTGGTGTGCCGCTACAACGCCTACGAGTCGCGCGCCGCCGGCCTGAGCCCGTCGCGGGTGCTCGGCCTGCCGCTGTTCTCGGTCGTGGCGCAGTGCATGAACAATTTCCTGGTCGCGCAGCGCTTCGACGATGCCACCGAGGCATGTCAGC
The DNA here is from genome assembly GCF_013426975.1 of Sphaerotilus sulfidivorans. Lineage (GTDB taxonomy): Bacteria > Pseudomonadota > Gammaproteobacteria > Burkholderiales > Burkholderiaceae_C > Sphaerotilus > Sphaerotilus sulfidivorans. The sequence goes on along the minus strand of NZ_JACCPY010000016.1, from coordinate 42,899 downwards.
CGCTCGACGCCACCGTCGACTTCGTGCTGACGCTGCGGATGAAGCCCACGCCGGTCAAGCTCCGGCTGCTGGCCGCACCGAGTGTCGAGCAGCGCTATGTGCTGATCCTGCGTCCCTGAACCGCCAGCACCGCAGGCCCGGAGTCGCGCGATGACGGAACCCCTGAACCCGGCGTCCGCGGGGACCGGTCCGGACACCGAACACCAGGAACTGCTGCAGCTGCTTTATGCGGCACCGGCAGGCTTGGTCCAGATCGATGACGAGGGACACATCCTGCTGGCCAGCGCCGCAGCAGCACAGATGCTGCTGCCACTGTCGGCTGGCCGCGAGCTGGCCGACCTGTTCGCGCTGCTGGCCCCGGCGATGCCCGACCTGGCCCTGCGCGCACGCAGCGGTCACCCCGGCGAGCTGCTGATCGATGGCGAGCCCCTGGCACTGCGTGTCGGTCCCGAAGGCAGGCAGCGCCCGCTGGTGCTGTCGCTGACGCTGCGCCGGCTCGCGGCGCACCGGCTCGCGGCGGTGCTGTCGGACATCACCGCCCAGGTCGAGCGCGAGCGCCGGCTGCGCCAGAGCGAGGCCTGGCTGAACGCGGCGCTGACCGGCATTCACGACCATGCAGCGGTCGGCCTGGATGCCGAGGGCCGCATCGCGCACTGGTCGGAGTCGGCCGCACGAATGACCGGCTTCGCCCGCGAGACGGTGCTGGGCCGGCCGGCGACGATCTTTCATCCCGGCGGCGCCACCACGCCGGAGCGGCTGCTCGACCGCCTGCACGAGGCGCGCGCCGACGGCTGGAGCATGGACGAGGGCTGGCTGCTGCGCGCCGACGGCCAGCGCTACTGGGGCAGCACGATGATCGTGCCGATCAGCGGGGTCGGCGATGGCGACACGCCTGCAGGCTTCAGCCTGGTGCTGCGCGACATCAGCGACCGGCGCGACGCGCACGAGCAGCGCCGCCGCGCCAGCGAGACCGATCATCTGACCGGGCTGGCCAACCGGCGTGTCTTCTTCGAGGCCGGCCGGCGCGAGATCGAGCGTTTCCGCCGGGCGCCGCGCCCGCTGGCGCTGCTGGTGCTCGATGCCGATCATTTCAAGCGCATCAACGACCAGCACGGCCATGCCGCCGGCGACGAGGTGCTGCGCCAGCTCGCCGGCGTGATGCTGCGCTCGCTGCGCCAGGTGGATGTGCCGGCACGCATCGGCGGGGAGGAGTTCGCGGTGCTGCTGCCCTCGACCGGGCTGGAGGGCGCACGCCTGGTGGCCGAGCGGCTGCGCCGCGCGATGGCCGCCGACACGGTGACTCGGGCGGACGGCACCGTGATCCGCTACACCGTCAGCATCGGCCTGGCGCTGATGCAGGCCGGCATCGCCGGACTGGAAGAGCTGCTCGAGCGCGCCGACCGGGCGCTGTACGCAGCCAAGGCCGCCGGCCGCAACCGGATGGTCGTCGACGGCGAATGAGCCGAGGCGCCTCAGCGCGGCGCCGGCTCGGCCCGGAACGGCGCCAGCCAGGCGCGCAGCCCCGCCCCGGCGGCCTGCATCTGCAGCAGCGCCATCAGATGCTCATGCTCGGCCTGGGCGCGTGCGATCTGCAGCTGGGCATGATCGTTCTCGGCCGAGATCAGGTCGAACAGCGAGCGCCGGCCCAGCCGCGCCCACTGCTCGCGGGTGGCGCGGCGCAGCAGGTCGCTCTGCGCGAGCAGCTGGCCGATCTGCTGCTGGCGCAGCAGCGCCGCCTGCGCGGCGTCGTGCAGCACCTGGAGCTGGCGGCGGCGCTCCTCGAGGCGGGCCTCGCGCTGCATGCGCGCCGCGGTGACCCGCTCGATCGCGGCCTGCACGCCGGCATCAGCCGCGCCGGCGTCGGCCAGCACCAGGCCCAGCGTCAGCCCGGCATTCCAGCCGGTGACCGAGCTGCCCTCGCGCCGGCTGGCCGAGGAGCCGATCTGCCAGGCCAGCTGCGGCGCATTCGCCGCACGGACGGCCTCGACCTGACGGTCGAGCGCCTCGGCCTGGCGCTGCAGCTGGCGCAGCTCGGCCGCCTCGGGCAAGGTCTCGATCAGCCCGGCCAGCGGCGGCAGCGTCTCGAAACCCGCCAGCGGACCGGACGGCAGCTCGGCGGCCGCCTCGGCCGCCGCGTCGCCGGCCAGGCTGCGCAGGCGCAGCTCCGCCTGGCGCAGCTGCGTCTGCACCTCGGTGCGCGACAGCTCGGCCTGGCGCAGGCTCTTGCCGGCCTGGATGCCCTCGCTGCCACGCCCGCGGTCCAGCGCGACGATCTCGCCGACCTGCCGCGCCAGACAGGCCATGCGCGCCACCTGCCGGTCCCAGACCTGCAGCTGGAGCCGCTGGCGACGACGCTCCAGCGCGGCCGCCACCGCCTCGAGCGCGACCTGTTCGCGTGCGGCCTCGGCGCCCAGCGCGCCGGCCTCGGACAGGCCCTGGTAATAGGCGGACTCGGCCTGGCGCCGGCCACCGTCGAGCAGAGGCGCCGACAGGGTCAGTCCCAAGCCATGCTGCAGGCTCGAGCCGGTCTGGCCGCTGCCGCGTGCACCGCTCCAGACGCCCGAGCCGGACAGGCTGAGCTGCGGCCGGCCGCCCGCCTCGACCTGCAGACGGTCCTGACGCCAGGCGCGACTGCCGGCGACCTGACCGGCCACCTCGGGGCTGCGGCGCACCGCCTCGTCGGCCAGCGCGGCCAGCACCGCGCGGGCATCGCGCAGCACGGTCGGCCGGGTGACGGATGCAGCCTCGCTGTCCTCGTCGCAGACGGATGACGGGGAAGACTGGGCCTGCACGCCCGGCACCAGCAGCATCAGGCCGGCCAGCACCACCGACATCAGAACCGGCCGCTTCATCAGCGCTCCCGGAAGGCCTCGCGGCCCTTGAGCATCGGCGAGATCAGGAACTCGAGCACGCTGCGCTCGCCGGTGCGGATCTCGATCGAGGCGGTCATGCCCGGCAGCACCGGCAGCGGCCGGCCGTCGGGGCCCTGCAGCGTCGAGACCCGGGTGGCCACCCGGACCCGGTAGTGGGTCTGCGGCTGACCGTTCGGGCCATTTCCGGCCTCGAGGGTGTCGGGGCTGATGTATTCGACCTCGCCCTGCAGGCCGCCGTAGCGGTAGTAGTCGTAGCTGTCGAGCTTGATGGTGGCCGGCATGCCCACCCGCACGAAGCCGACCTCCGAAGGGGCCAGCCGCGCCTCGATGCGCACCGTCTCGCCGACCGGCACCAGCTCGAGGATCGGGGCGCCCGCGCCGACGACGCCACCGCGCGTGGTGATGCGCAGGTTCTTGACGATGCCACGCACCGGCGCCTTCAGCGTGGTGCGCTGCAGCGCATCCAGCCGCGCCACCTGCTGCTCGCCGATCTGCGCCAGCTCGCCGCGCACCCGCAGCAGATCGGTGGCCGCGTCCTGGCGGAAGCGGTTGATGCGCTCGGCCATCTGCATCTGCAGGTCGTTGCGCTGGCGGTCGAGCCGCAGCACCTCGACCTCGGACATCAGGCCGCGCGCGGCCATCTGGCGCGCGGTGGCAAGCTCGGCATCGAGCAGCGCCAGGCTGGCGCGGCTGACCGCGATCGCCTCGTCGAGGCCGCGCCGCCGCGCCTGGAAGGCCTCGGTCTCGGCCGCGACCAGCCCGGCCTGGGCCCGAACCTCGCCCGGAAAGACCGGGCTGCGCCCGCCCGCCTCGGCCTCCAGCCGCGCGGCGGTGGCCTGCAGTGCGAGCTGGCGGGCCCGGCCCTCGTTCTGCTGCGCGGCGAAGCGGGTCGGATCGAGCCGCGCCAGCTCGGCGCCGGCCTCGACCAGATCGCCCTCGCGCACCAGCAGCTCGGCCAGCAGGCCGCCCTCCAGACTGGCGATGACCTGCTCATGGCCGCCAGGCGCCACCTTGCCGGGCGCCTTGGCGACGATGTCGACCCGCGCCTGCGCCGCCCACACGCCGGTGACGACCACGATGACGCACAGCAGGTAGAGCGCCCACAGCGCACGCGGCATCGGCTCGACCAGCTCGGCCTGGCGGCTGCCGTGCAGGAAGCGCTCGTCGCCGGGCATCAGCACGCCGGCGGCCGGTGGCGTCGCAGATCGCCGGCCGCCGGGCGCGGGGAAGGAAAATCGGGGCAGAGCCATGTCAGCAGACCTCCTCGGCGCGGGGAGCGGTCACGGCGGCCGCCGCAGGCGCGGCCGCTGCGGCAGGCGCCGCGGCCGGGCGGGTGCCGCTCAGGGCCTGCAGCACCGCCTGGCGCGGGCCGTCGGCGATCAGCCGCCCGCCTTCGAGCACCGCGATGCGCTCGACCAGCTCCAGCATCGCCGGCCGGTGCGTGACCACCACCAGCGTGCAGCGCGGCAGCGCCTGGCGCAGCTGGGCGACGAACTGGGCCTCGGTCTGCGCGTCCATCGCGCTGGTGGGCTCGTCCATCAGCAGGATCTGAGGACGCAGCAGCAGTGCCCGCGCCAGCGCGACCAGCTGTCGCTGCCCGCCCGAGAGCATCGCGCCGCCCTCGCCCACCGGCATGTCCAGGCCCATCGGATGCGCGGCCACCACCCGGTCCAGCCCGGTCAGGCGCAGCACTTCGGCCAGCCGGTCGGCGCCAGCCTCGCGGCCCAGCAGCAGGTTCTCCCGCACCGTGCCGCGGAACAGCCGCGGCTCCTGCTCGACCACGCCGATGTGGCGGCGGAAATCGGCCGGATCGAGCTGGCGCAGGTCCAGCCCGTCGATCTCGACCGCGCCGGCGGTCGGCTGGTAGAGACCGGCGAGCAGCCTCAGCACCGTCGACTTGCCACTGCCGATGCGCCCGAGCAGCGCGATGCGCTCGCCCGCCTGGATGCGCAGCGTGACCCCCGAGAGCGCCTGCGGCGCCTGGCCGGGCGGGCCATAGGCGAAGCCGGCATCGCGCAGCGCCAGCCGGCCTTCCAGATGCGGACAGGGCAGGAAGGCGCGGTGCGGATCGCGCTCGACCGGCAGCGCCATCAGGCGGTCGAGCATGCGCAGCGCCGCACGCGCACCCTGGTAGCGCGAGGCCAGCGCCACCACGCTGCCCAGCGGCGCGATCGCCCGGCCGGCGAACATCACCGCCGAGATCAGCGCGCCGCCGGTGAGCTGGCCGGCGCCGATCAGATGCACGCCCCAGACCAGCATCACGATGGTGACCAGCTGCTGCGCCACCATCGACACATTGTTGACCCAGCTCGACAGCGCCCGCGCCCGCAGCGCCGACTGCGAGACCTGCGCATGCGCCTGCTCGTACTGGCGCTGCACATGGCCCTGCGCGCCGGTGGCGCGGATCGTCTCGATGCCGTCCATCGCCTCGACCAGCAGGCCCTGCATGTCGGCCATCTGGTGCTGCTGCGCCAGCATGCTGCGCCGCATCAGGCCCTGCACGCCCACCGTCATCAGCAGGATCAGCGGCACCGCGATCACCAGCACCAGCGCCAGCGGTCCGGCCAGCAGCCAGGTCGCGGCGATGAACAGCGCGATGAAGGGCAGATCGCTGACCACCGACATCGAGGCCGAGGCGGAGAACTCGCGCACCACCTCGAGCTGGGCCATGTGGTGCGCGAAGGAGCCGGCCGAATCGGGCCGGTGCTCCAGCCGCAGCCCGAGCGACTGGCGCATCAGCACGCTGCCCAGCGCCAGATCGGCGCGCCGGCCGGCCTGGTCGATCAGGTGGCTGCGCAGCTGGCGCGCCACCAGATCGAAGCCGGTGGCCAGCAGCGCGCCGATGGCCAGCGACCACAGCGTGAGGGTCGCCTGGTGCGGAATGACCCGGTCGTAGACCACCATCGCGAACAGTCCGCCCGCCAGCATCAGCACATTGCTGAGCAAGGCGGCCAGCATCGCGCCGCGGTAATAGGGCAGATAGCGGCGCAGCGTGCGCCAGAACCAGTGGCCGTCCAGCGACTCGGCCGGCGCGTCGGCCGCCGAGCGCGAGGACAAGCCGCGCACGCCGAGCGACTCGCCCGGGCCGGCCAGCAGCATGTCGCCGTCGTGCAGCGCGCGCAGCGCCGCATCGTCCAGGCGCTGCGGGGCCGGCATCGTGCCGCCGGCATCGAAGACCAGCAGCTCGTGGATCCGGCGGCCATCCGCCTCGACATGGCGCGCCAGCAGCACCGCGGCGCGGCCGTCGCGCAGCGGCAGCAGCACCGGCAGCAGCAGCGCCAGCACCTCGCCGGCATCGCGCCTCACCCGCCCGGCCTGCAGGCCGGCGTGCTCGAGCACCTGGCAGGCGCCGGCGGGCGTGAGCGGACGCGGCACGCCCAGGCCGTCGAGCAGCGAATCGGCGCTGCGCTCGATGCCGTGGTGGCGGCAGAGCCAGTGCACCGCGCCGAGCAGCGCGTCGGCGCTGCCGGCCGCGGCCTGCCCGGACGGTGCGGCGGCGTTCATGCGGTCTTGCGCAGCAGGCTCATCAGGTGCACGCCGCGCCATTCCTGGCTGAGGATCTGGAAGCTGCCGCGAAAGCCGTACATCGAGGCCCACCGCACCTTGTCGTCGAAGTACAGCGGGAAGGTCTCCTCGGTGATGATGTTGACGTGGGTCGGATCCCGGAAGGCCGGCCCGTGCGGGAAGGCCGGCGTGAAGGACATGAACACGCCGCCGGGCTTGAGCACCCGGTGGATCTCGTTCATCACCTCGACGAAGGCGTTGCGGCGCTGCGGCAGGTAGATCAGGCGCGGCACATGCTCGAGGAAGTCGTGCGCGGTCACATAGTCGAAGCTGTCGTCCGGGAACGGGATCGGCTCGATGACCAGATCGGCCTTGACGATGTGCGCCTCGGCGTCGTCGCGCACGTCGATGCCGTAGACCTCCTGGGCGTTGAACGGGTTCTTGGGCTGCAGGCCGCAGCCGAGGTCGAGGGACTTGGTCGTCATCTGGTGTCGTCCTGTTCCGTGAATGAGGAGCGGCAGGGAAGAGCTCGGGGGCAGTCGGGCGCGCGCAGGGCCCCTCAGGCGGGCGTGGCCGGCGCGGCGGATTCGGCCAGCGGGCCGGGTTCGGTGAGCCGGGCCGGCGCGGTGGTGGCCTGCAGCGGCGGCGGCATGCGGAAGAAGCGGGCCCAGAAGTTCGGGCTGTACTTCCACCAGGCGTGGCCGCCCATCGGCGGGCGGCAGTCGATCGCGTGATAGTGCTCGGGCTGCAGCTCCCAGGAGAAGCGGGCGGCCTCGCGCTCGTTGGGCAGCACGAAGTCGGCCGACAGCAGGCCCATGATCGCGAAGTACAGGTCCTCGCTCGAGCCGGTGCGGCGGAACATCTCCAGCGCCTGCGGGAACTCGCGCAGCAGCGCCTGGCACTTGCGGATGCGCCGCAGGCTCAGGCCGCCGTTGCCCACCAGCGCGCGCACCGTCTTGGCATGCGGACCGCAGAACGGGTCAAGGTCGACCTTGACAGTCACGCCCTGGGGCCACGGCGCGCCGATGTAGTCGTAGGGGCGGCCCATCCAGTGGTCGAGATCGTCGCGCAGCAGGATCGCGTCGGTCTGCAGCACCAGCATGAACTCGTGCGCCGCGTAGCGCTCGTAGAAGGCCGGCGACAGCATCAGCAGGTTGTAGCCGGCGATCGACGCGAAATAGGCCGGATCGAAGGCCTCGAACGGGATGCCCGGATAGCGCAGCTGGTAGTAGCCGTAGTCCAGGCCGCGCGGGCCGATGAAGCGCACGTCGCGTCCGGCCAGCAGCGGCAGCGAATGGTCGAGCGAGAACTGCTCCAGCACCGACAGCAAGGGCTGGTAGATCGGGATCAGGACGATCGTCGAGGGGGTCATGGCAGGCCTCGGCAGGGTCGAAAGATGCGCGGCGTCAGGGCACGGCGCACAGGGCATCGCGGGCATCGCCCAGGCGGCTCTGGCGCCACATCGCGATGCAGGCCGCCTCGACGTCGCGGGTGAAGCCCGCCGTGTCGAACAGGGCCGAGTGCGCGCGCTGCGCCTGCAGCTTCGCGCGCAGCGCCGCGCGCCGCGCCGGATCGCGCGCCAGCGCCAGCGCCAGCGCCTCGTAGTCGGCATGGCTGGTGGTGACCAGCTCCGGCAGGCCAGCGGCCTGCAGCAGGCTGCCGGCCACCCGCGACGGGAAGGCCTGGCCGGAGCAGGTCAGCACCGGCAGGCCCGCCAGCAGCGCGTCGGCTGCGGTGGTGTGGGCGTTGTAGGGATGGGTGTCGAGAAAGAGATCGGCGACGCGGTAGCGCGCCAGGTGGTCCTCGACCCGCGGCACGCGCTGCGCGAACACCAGCCGCGCCGGATCGACGCCGGCGGCCTGCGCGGTGGCGCGCAGGTTGGCTTGCGACAGCTCGCTGCGCGACATCAGCCACAGCACGCTGCCGGGCACCGCCGCCAGCAGCCGCATCCAGATCGCGAAGACGCCGGGCAGGATCTTGTAGTCGTGGTTGAAGGAGCAGAACACCACGCCGTCTTCGGGCAGGCCGCATTCGGTGCGGGTGGGCGTGCGCTCGGCGATCTGCAGGCCGGCGGCCGGCGGCAGGTAGGCGTCGGGCAGATAGATCACCCGCTCGTCGTAGAAGCGCTGCTGATCGGGCGGGATCACATGGCGGTCGGCCAGGATGTAGTCCATGTAGCCATTGCCCAGCGTGCCGGGATAGCCCAGGTAGTTGACCTGCACCGGCGCGGGCCGGTAGCTGAAGATGTCGCTGCGCGAGTCGGCGGTGTAGCCGGCCAGGTCGATGGCGATGTCGACCTCCATCGCGCGCAGCTGGCGGGCGATGTCGATCGCGCTCATGCGGCGCGCGTCGATGAAATGGTCGAAGGCCGCGACCATGCGCGCGCGCAGCCGGCTGCCGTCGTCCGGCCCGAGCGAGATGGCGATCGTCTCGAAGCGGCGGCGGTCATGGTGCTCGAAGATGCCCGCCATCAGGTGGCCGACCGGATGCTCGCGCAGGTCGGGCGACACATAGGCCAGGCGGATGCGGTCGTGGCGGTAGCGCTCGCCGTTCCACAGCCGGGTGCTGGCGGGCGGATAGCGGTGGGCGGAGAAGGTGCGTGCGCAGCGCTGATGATCTTCTGCCGAGTCCGACAGGCCCATGAAAGCCAGCGACTTGCACGCGCGCCTGCCGGCGCGCACGCCCTCGATGACCTGCCGGGACAGCGCATCGAAGCCGCTCCAGTCGCAGGCATGCAGCTGCTCGTAGACCAGCATGCCCACGCCGTAGTCATAGGCCGGATTGATCGCCTGCAGCTGGCGCAGCATCGCCACCGCCTCTTCGGTGCGGCGGAACTCGGTCAGCAGCGTGGCGCAGTTGGCCAGCGCGGTCTCGTTGGCCGGCTGCAGCGCCAGCACCCGCTGGAAGCGCTCGAGCGCCGCGGCATGCTGCAGCAGCTCGCGCAGCAGCACGCCGCTGTTGATCAGCGCCTCGGTGTAGTCGGGCTTGAGATCGATCGCGCGCTGATAGCTCGTCAGCGCCTCGTCGCGGCGGCCCACACCCTGCAGCGCGGTCGCATGCGCGAACCACAGCGGCGCAAAGCCCGGCACATCGCGCACGCCGCGCTCGAGCAGCGTCAGCGCCTCGACCGGATCGGCACGGCGCAGCAGGATGACCGCCAGCGAGTACAGCGCGACCGGATCGGCCGGCCAGTGGCCGAGACAGAAGCGGAAGAGCTGCTCGGCCAGCTCGACGCGACCCTGGTTCTGGTGGTCGAGGGCCTGGATCAGCAGCGCACGATCGGCAACCGGCGGCGCAGCCGTCGCGGCGGCCGCTGCGGCCGGGGTCTGGGGGGGCGAGGCGGTGAGGACCATGGTGCGCCCATGGTTGCAGCGATGCCCCGCTTCAACTCGCAGAAAGCGCAAGGCAAGCCCGGCGCATTTCGGCAGTTCGGGACGGGGCCCCTGCCCCGTCCCGCGCTGCGCTCAGGGCCTCAGAGCAGCGGCTGCTGGCGCAGCAGCTCGTCCAGCGCCGGGGTGGCATTCGGCGCGATCACCGCGGCGACCACTGCCGCGCTGGCCTGCGGCGCCGCCGCCGCCACCTCGGACGCACCGGGCAGCGTGGCCGGCGCCTCGACCAGCAGTTCGTCCAGCGCCGGGGCGGGCGCCGCCTCGCCGCGGGCGAACCAGACATCGGCCATCGCATGCACGCTGCCGTCGCTGCGGGTGTAGCCCGAGACCAGACCCAGCAGATTGCCCTGATCGACCGCCGTGCCCGGCTGCGCGTTCAGGTCGAGCGAGACGATGCCCAGATCGACCAGGCCATGCAACTCGGCCGCCGAGGACAGGCCGTCGGAGTCCGCATCCACCCAGACGCGGAGTTCGCCGAAGGCGGCGTCCTTCGCATCGAGCCGGCCGTCGCCGTTGCTGTCGAGCGCCTGCATCGCGACATAGCCGTTGCCGGCGATCTGACCGCCGTCGAGCCGGGTCGCCACGCCGAAGAGCTCGCGCCCGTCGTCGATGCGGCCGTTGCCGTCGAGGTCACGCACCAGCAGGCCGTCGGTGGCGGAGACCCAGCCGGTGGCATGGGCCTGGCCGCTGGCCAGCAGATCGAAGCGCACGCCCGCCGAGGCCGACAGCGTGCGCACGCCGTCGCCATCCAGATCGAGCACGATCGGCGACAGCGCGGCCAGCGCGGCGCGCTGCGCCTCGCTCATCGCGTCGATGTCGGTCTGCTCGAAGGCGGCCGCCTGGGTCATCGACATCGCGGCGATGTCGCGCGTCTCCAATACGGCCACCTGCTCGGTGGTGAGCGCGACGATCTGCGCGGTCGTCAGTGCGGCCGCCTGCAGCGTGCTCATCGCGACGATGTCGGTGGTCTGCAGCGCCTGGATCTGCTCGGTCGTCAGCGCGGCGAACTGGGTGCTCGACAGCGAGGCGATCTGCGCGCTGCTCATCGCCACCAGGTCGCCCGTCTCCAGCGCCGCGATCTGGCGGGTGCTGAAGGCGGCCAGCTGCGTCGTGGTCAGCGCAGCCGCCTGGGTGCCGGTCAGCGCCGCGATGTCATCGGTCCCGAGCGCCGCGATCTGGCGGGTCGACAGCGCCACGATCTGCGCGGTGCCCAGCGCGCCGATCTGGTCGGCGCCGAGCGAGGCCAGATCACCCGTCTCGAGCGCGGCGATCTGCACGGTGGTCAGCGCCCCGAGCTGGGTCGTCGTCAGCGCGCCGAACTGCGCCGAGCTCAGCGCCACGATCTGCGCGGTCGACAGGGCCCGCAGCGACGCCGAACCCAGACCGGCGATGTCCGCCGTCTCGATCGCGGCGATCTGCGCGGTGCTCAGCGCCGCGACCTGTGCGCTGCCCAGCGCGGCGATCTGGCTGCTGTCGAGCGCGGCAATGTCGCGGGTCTCGATCACCGCCAGCTGACTGGTGCGCAACGCAGCCACCTGGACCGTCGTCAATGCCGCCACTTGATGCGTTCCGAGCGCGGCCAGATCTCCGGTCTGAAAGGCCGTGATCTGGGTGGTGGTCAGCGCCTGGATCTGGTCGGTGGTCAGCGCTGCGGCCTGGAAGACCGTCAGGCCGACGATCTGGGCGGTGGTCAGCGCCCGCACCGCGGTCGTCGACAGCGCCACCAGGTCACGGGTTTCCAGCGCCGCGAACTGCAGCGTGTTCAGCGCGGCGATCTGTGCGCCGCTCAGCGCGGCCACCTGGCTGCTGGAGAGCGCGACGATGTCGGTCGTCTCGAGTGCGGCGAACTGGCGGCTGGTCAGCGCGGCGATCTGTTCGGCATTCAGCGCGGCGATCTGCGCGGTGTTCAGCGCGACGATGTCACCCGTCTCCAGCGCCGCGATCTGGCGGGTGCCGAAGGCGGCCAGCTGGGCCGAGCTCAGCGCAGCGACCTGTGCGGTCGACAGCGCCAGCACCTGCAGGGTGGACAGCGCCGCCGCGCCATCCGTGCCCAGCGCGACGATGTCGCGCGCCTCGAGCGCTGCCATCTGCGTGCTGGTCAGCGCAGCGATCTGCGCGGTGTCCAGCGCGGCGACCTGGGCGCTCGAGAGCGCAACGATGTCATCGGTCTGCAGTGCGGCCACCTGGCGGGTGTTGAGCACTGCCATCTGCGCGGTCGTCAGCGCGGACACCTGCAGCGTGTTGAAGGCGACGATGTCAGCCGTCTCCAGCGCGGCGACCTGCGCGGTTGTCAGCGCGGCCACCTGGCTGCTGCCCAGCGCCGCCAGATGCGTGGAGCTGAGCGCGACGATCTGGGCACTGGTCAGCGTGCGCAGCGCGTTCGTGTTGAGTGCGGTCAGATCACGGGTCTCCAGCGCAGCGATCTGGCTGCTCGAGAGTGCGGGCAGCAGGCCGGCATTGCCGAGCGCGGCGATGTCGGTGGTCTCGAGCGCGCGGATCTGGCTGGTGCTCAGCGCCGCGACCTGGGTGCTGGTGAGCTGGCCGATCTGGGCGGTGCCCAGCGCAACGATCTGGCTGGTGGAGAAGGCCCGCACCGCCGCGGTCGACAGCGCGGCGATGTCGCGCGTCTCCAGCGCCGCCACCTGCGCGCCGGTCAGCGCGGCGATCTGGTGGGTACGCAGCACCGCGACCTGCTCGCTGGTCAGCGCGGCGATGTCGCGGGTCTCCAGCGCGGCGATCTGGCGGGTGGTCAGCGCACTGATCTGCACCGTCGAGAGCGCGGCGATCTGGTTGGACGACAGCGCGGCGATGTCGGCGGTGTTCAGCGCCGCCATCTGCGCGGTGCTCAGCGCGTTGAGCTGAGCAGTGGTCAGCGCGCCCGCCTGCAGCGTGGTCAGCGCACCGATCTGCAGCGTGGTGAAGGCCCGCACCGCACCCGTGCCCAGGGCGGCCAGGTCACGCGTCTCCAGCGCCTGCAGCTGCACGGTGTTGAGCGCGGCCAGCTGGAGCGTGCTCATCGCACCGAACTGCACGCTGGTCATCGCGGCGATGTCGGCGGTTTCCAGCGCGACGATCTGGCGGGTGGTCAGCGCCGCGACCTGGGTGCTGGTCAGCGCGGCGATCTGGGTGGTGCCCAGCGCCACCAGATCGACGGTCTCCAGCGCCGCCACCTGCAGGCTGGTCATCGCGGCGACCTGCACGCTGTTGAGCGCGGCCACCTGGGCGGAGGTCAGCGCCACCACCTGCGCGGTGCTCAGCGCCCCGATCACGCGGGAGCTGAGCGCGACCATGTCGCGGGTTTCCAGCGCCTGGATCTGGCTGGTGGTCAGCGCCGCGAGCTGGTGAGAGCCCAGCGCGCCGATCTGATGCGTGCCCAGCGCCGAGATGTCCTCGGCCTGGAGCGCGACGATCTGGCGGGTGGTCAGCGCGGCGACCTGGCTGCTGGTCAGCGCGCCGACCTGCGACGTGGTCAGCGCCACCAGATCCGCGGTTTCCAGCGCAGCGACCTGGACCGTCGACAGCCCGGCCACCTGGGCAGAAGTCAATGCCGCCACCTGCACCGAGCTGAGCGCGACGATCTGCGCGCTCGTCAGCGTGCGCACGAAGCCGGTGCTCAGCGCGGCCAGGTCACGGCTCTCGATCGCGGCCACCTGGCTGGTGGTCAGCGCGGCGATCTGGGTGGTGTTCAGCGCCGCGAGCTGCGCGCTCGACATCGCGGCGATGTCGACGCTCTGCAGCACCGCGACCTGCGTGGTGCTCAGTGCGGCCACCTGACTGGTGGTCAGCGCGGCCACCTGGGTCGAGCTCAGGCCGATCACGTCGGCGCTTTCCAGCGCGGCGATCTGGCGGGTGGTCAGCGCGGCGATCTGCGCGGTGTTCAGCGCCGCGATCTGCGCGCTTCCGAAGGCGACGATCTGGCTGGTCGACAGCGCGCGCAGCTGGGTGCTGCTCAGCGCGCCCAGATCACGCGTCTCCAGCGCCTGGATCTGGGCAGCCGACAGCACGCTCAGCTGGGCAGTGCTCAGCGCGCCGAGCTGGGTGCTCGACAGACCGGCCAGATCGACGGTCTGCAGCGCACCGACCTGCACAGTGGTCAGCGCGACCAGCTGGGCGGTGTTCATCGCGGCGATCTGGGCACTGCTCATCGCCACCAGGTCGGCGGTCTCGATCGCGGCGATCTGGCGGGTGGTCAGCGCCGCGACCTGGGTGCTGGTCAGCGCGGCCGCCTGCGCCGATCCGAGCGCGGCGATCTGGGTGGTCAGCAGCGAACGCAGCGCGTCGGTCGACAGCGCGACCAGGTCGCGGGTCTCGATCGCGGCGATCTGCACCGAATTCAGCGTCACCAGCTGGGCGGTGCCCAGCGCGGCGAACTGGCTGCTCGACAGCGCGACGATGTCGGCGGTCTCCAGCGCACCGATCTGGCGGGTGGTCAGCGCAGCCACCTGCGCGGTGGTCAGCGCGGCGATCTGACCCGTACTCAGTGCGCGGATGTCCGTCGTCTCCAGCGTGCGCAGCTGGCTGCTGCTCAGCGCGGCCATCTGGCCGGTGGTCAGCGCGGCCACCTGCGCGGTGTTCAGCGCCAGGATCTGCGCGGTCGTCAGCGCCTGCAGCGAGGCGGTTTTCAGCGCGGCGATGTCACGCGTCTCCAGCGCACCCACCTGCAGCGAGGTCAGCGCGGCCAGCTGCACCGTGCCCAGCGCATTGAGCTGGGCGCTGCTGAGCGCGGCGATGTCGGCGGTCTCGATCGCAGCGACCTGGCGGCTGTTGAGCGCGGCCACCTGCGCGGTCGTCAGCGCCGCCACCTGCAGGCTCGAGAAGGCGGCCAGATCGGTGGTCTCCAGCGCGGCGACCTGCGTGGTGGTCAGCGCAGCGACCTGCGTGCTGCCCAGTGCGGCAGTCTGCTGGGTGTTCAGCGCCACGATCTGCTGGGTCGACAGGCTGCGCAGCGCGGCGGTACCCAGGGCGACCAGATCACGCGACTCGATCGCCAGCACCTGCGCGGTGCTCAGCGCGGCGAACTGCGTGGTGCTCAGCGCATTGATCTGCGCACTGCCCAGCGCAGCGATGTCGACGGTCTGCAGCGCCGCCAGCTGTCCGGTGGTCAGCGCGGCAATCTGCGCGGTCGTCAGCGCAGCGATCTGGGTCGAGCTGAGCGCGATGATGTCGGCGCTCTCGAGCGCCTGGATCTGGCCGGTGGTCAGCGCGGTGAGCTGGACGGTGTTGAGGGCCGCGACCTGCGCGCTGGAGAAGGCCTGCAGCTGCGCGGTGGACAGCGCGCGCAGCTGTGCGGTCGTCAGCGCGGCGAAGTCGCGCGACTCGATCGCCAGCACCTGCGCATTGCCCAGCGCAGCGACCTGCGCGGTGGTCAGCGCACCGATCTGCAGGCTGGAGAAGGCGGCGATGTCGGCCGTCTCCAGCGCGCTGATCAGCCGCGAGCCCAGCGCGACCACCTGCGCGGTGGAGAAGGCGGAGATCTGCGCGGTGTTCATCGCGACCAGATCGGTCGACTCGAGCGCGGCGACCTGCGTGGTCGACAGCGCCTGGATCTGCAGCGTGCCCAGCGCCAGCGCCTGCGCGGTGGTCAGCGCGGCCACCTGGGCGGTGTTCAGCGCCCGCACGCCGGCGGTGCCCAGCGCCGCCAGGTCACGGGTCTCGATGGCCGCGATCTGGGCCACCGACAGCGCGGCGATCTGCGCGGTCGACAGCGCCTGGATCTGGGTGCTGCCCAGCGCCACCATGTCGGAGGTGTCGAGCGCGCCGAGCTGGCGGGTGCTCAGCGCCGCGATCTGGGTGCTGCGCAGTGCGCCGACCTGGGTGCTGGAGAGCGCCTCGATCTGCACAGTGCTCATCGCACGCAGGTCGGCGGTGTCGATCGCGGCCACCTGGGCCGTGGTCAGCGCAGCGATCTGCTCGGTGGCCAGCGCGGCCACCTGGATGCTGGTCAGCGCGGCCACCTGGCCGGTCGACAGCATACGCACCGCGGAAGTCGACAGCGCGCCGATGTCGCGGCTCTCGATCGCGGCGATCTGCGCGGTCGACATCGCCACGATCTGGGCGGTCGACAGCACCGCCATCTGCGCGCTGCTCAGGGCCACCACATCCGTGGTTTCCAGCGCCAGGATCTGGCCGGTCTTCAGCGCGGCCACCTGATGGGTGCCCAGCGCGGCGATCTGCGCGGTGCTCATCGCCACCAGGTCCGCGGTCTGCAGCGCGCCGATCTGGGTGGTCGTCAGCGCGGCCACCTGGGCCAGCGACAGCGAAGGCATCTGCAGCGTGGTCAGCGCAGCGATCTGCAGCGTGCTCAGCGCGGCGGCATTCTCGGCGCCCAGCGCCTGGACCTGCGCCGGCGACAGCGCGGCAATGCCGGTCGTGCCCAGCGCCAGCACCTGCGTGCTGGTCAGCGCGGCGATCTGGGTGGTGCCCAGCACCGCCAGATCATTCGTGCCCAGCGCGGCGACCTGCGCGGCGGTGAGCGCAGGAATCTGCCAGGGCCGCAGCGCAGCGACCTGCGTGGTCGACAGCGCCTGGATGTCGGCCACCGCCATCGCAGCGATCTGCTCGGAGCTGAGCGCGATGATCTGCGCGGTGTTCAGCGCGGCGAAATCGGTCGACTCGAGCGCGACGATCTGTGCGGTGCTCAGCGCTCCGATCTGCGCCGTGCCGAGGGCCACCACCTGCGCGGTGCTCAGCGCGACGATCTGGCTGCTGGTCAGCGCGCCCAGGCCGGTGGTGCCCAGACCGACCAGATCGCGCGTCTCGATCGCACCGATCTGGCTGGTGCCCAGCGCGGCCACCTGCTCGGTCGTCAGCGCGGCGAACTGCGCGCTCGACAGCGCGACGATGTCGGCGGTCTCCAGCGCACCGATCTGGCGGGTGGTCAGCCCGGCGATCTGGTTCGTGCCGAGCGCGGCCACCTGGGTGCTGGCCAGGGCGGCCA
Source organism: Sphaerotilus sulfidivorans (assembly GCF_013426975.1). Classification (GTDB taxonomy): domain Bacteria; phylum Pseudomonadota; class Gammaproteobacteria; order Burkholderiales; family Burkholderiaceae_C; genus Sphaerotilus; species Sphaerotilus sulfidivorans. The sequence continues at coordinate 26,196 of NZ_JACCPY010000016.1, read as the reverse complement.
CCTGCGCGGTCGACAGCAGCGCGATCTGCTCGGCCGAGAAGGCGCGCAGCGTGGTGGTGCTCAGCGCGACCAGGTCACGCGTCTCGATCGCGCCGATCTGCGCTGCATCGAGCAGCGGTGCCTGCGCGGTGGTGAACGCACCGATCTGCGTGCTGCCGAAGGCGGTGATGTCCGCCGCGGACAACCCGGCGAGCTGCTCGGAGCCGAGCGAGGCGATCTGCGTGGTCGTCAACGCCGAGGTCTGCAGGGTCGACCAGACCGACACATCCTCGGAGGCCAGGCCGCCGATCTGCGCCACGGTGAGCGACACCACCTGGCCGGTGGTCAGCGCCGCGACCTGGGTCGTGCTCAGCGCGGTGATCGCCTCGGCATCGAAGCCACGCAGCGCGCTGGTGGAAATGGCCGCCAGCCCCAGGCTCTCGATCGCGGCGATCTGCTCGGCCGACAGCACCGCCACCTGCGCGGAGCTGATGCCGGCCCAGTCCTCGGTGGTCAGGGCCGCCAGCTCCTCCGGCGGCAGCTCGGCAACTTCTGCGGGGGAGAGCGTGGTGAAGATCGAAGCCATGGGGTCGGGTCCGGTGGTGTACTGATCGGTCGGCGGCCGCAGCGGCAATGAAGCAACGGCCTTCTCTGCGCCCGATATCGACGGCCCCCCCCTGAACTGGAGCCGCATCACCCGAAAAGATGAAATTCCCACTGGACAGCGGCCAGACACCACACCCGAACACGAAACAATGCAATTGCGCAGTTCAGGAAGACCGGCGTTCGGCGGGAATGACCTTGCGACTTCTGCTGTTTCAGGCTGACGTTCGGCCGAACCTTGCGCCTGCACCGGTCAAGAACAGCCCATCTTCTGCGCACTGGCTCACGACCTGAACCCCGCACCGCACAGGCCTTCGTGCAGACTTAACGTGGCTTCCCGGAATGAAAACCGCCCCTGCAATCCGGGGAAGCCGCCCGGACAGGTGCCGGATAAACTGCCGCCGGTTTGTTCCGTTTATCACCTCTTTCATTGCGAGCGCAGCCGGCCATGAACACCGCCGCACACAGCGCTCGCGCCAGGAGTATGCAAGTCATGACATCGGCCCTGTCCACCCGCCCCACCCGTCTGAGCCGCCTTGTCCTCGTCCCGACCGTTCTCGCCTGCGCCGCGCTGCTGGCCGCCTGCGGTGGGGGTGACGGCGACAAGAAGCCGGCCACCCAGGTGGCCGCCAAGGTGAACTCCGGCGAAATCTCGGTGCATCAGGTCAACCAGGTGCTGCAGCGCCAGCCCGGCCTCAAGCCCGAGCAGGTCCAGGCGGTGAGCCGCCGGGTGCTCGACGGCCTGGTCGACCAGGAGCTGGCCATCCAGCAGGCTACCGAGCAGAAGCTCGACCGCGATCCGCGGGTCGTCTCCGCCATCGAGGCGGCCAAGCGCGACATCATCGCCCGCGCCTATGCCGACAAGATCGCCGAGAGCGTCTCCGCACCGACGCCCGAGGAAGTCAAGGCCTACTACGACAGCAAGCCCGAGCTGTTCTCCAAGCGCCGCATCTATGCGCTGCAGGAGTTCAACATCGAGGCCAATGCCGAGCAGAAGGCCGCGCTGCAGTCGAAGATCCCGGGCCTGCGCAATGGCGAGGAACTGGCCTCGGCGCTGAAGAACGCCGGCATCCGCTTCGGTGCCCGCGCGGTGACGCAGGCGCCCGAGAACATCCCGATGGGCGCGCTGGCCGAGCTGGCCAAGATCGGCGAAGGCCAGTGGCTGGTCAAGGCCGGCCCGGCCGGGCTGAGCGCCGTCTTCGTCGCCGGCGCCAAGCCGGCCCCGGTGACCGAAGAAGCCGCCAAGAAGGCCATCGAGCAGTTCCTGCTGACCGACCGCAAGCGCAAGCTGGTCAGCGACAGCATCAAGAAGCTGCGCGAATCTGCCAAGATCGAGTATGTCGGTACCTTCGCCAATGCGGCGCCGGTGCCGGCCGAGGCCGCCAGTGCCGCGGCGGAAGTCACCCCGACGGTGGCTCCGACCGCGCCGGCCTCGGATGCGCTCGATGCCGCCACGCTCCAGAAGGGCCTCGGGCTGAAGTAAACCCTTCGATGCACGCCACATGCCGATGACACACCGACTCCCGACCGACCTCCTGGCGCAGCTGCTGCAGCGGCTGTTCCTGTCCGTGCTGATGCTGCTGGCACCGGTGCTGGCCCATGCCCAGCTCTCCGAGGCCCAGCGCGACTATGTGCTCGGCCCCGGCGACGTGGTGCGGGTGAGCGTCTACCAGAACCAGGACCTGACCCTGGAGACGCGCATCACCGAGAGCGGCGCGATCAGCTACCCGCTGCTCGGCCAGGTCCGTCTGGGCGGCCTGTCGGTGCCTCAGGCCGAGAAGGTCATCGCCGACGGACTGAAGAACGGCAACTTCGTCCGCCAGCCGCAGGTCAGCATCCTGGTGACGCAGGTGCGGGGCAACCAGGCTTCAGTGCTGGGCATGGTCAACCGTCCGGGCCGCTACCCGATCGAGCAGACCGGCATGCGCCTGAGCGAGCTGCTGGCCACCGCCGGCGGCATCGCCCAGGGCGGCAGCGACCAGGTGGTGCTGAGCGGCATGCGCGACCGCAAGCCGCTGCGCGTCGTCATCGACGTGCCGCTGCTGTTCGCGCAGTCCGGCGGCGTCAACGATCCGGTCATCGCCAACGGCGACACGGTGTATGTCGAGCGCATGCCGATGGTCTACATCTACGGCGAAGTGCAGCGCCCCGGCGCGATGCGCCTGGAGCGCGACATGACGGTGCTGCAGGGCCTGGCCTCCGGCGGCGGCCTGACCCAGCGCGGCACCGAGAAGGGCCTGCGCCTGCACCGCCGCGGCGCCGACGGCAAGGTCCAGATCCTGCAGCCAGGCATGAACGACCCGCTGCAGAACGGCGACGTGATCTATCTGCGCGAGAGCCTGTTCTGAGCTGAAGGCTTCGGATCGCCCCGAGCGATCCGGATCGACCAGGCCCTGCTGCCCCTCCCGGGCGCAGGGCCTGATTCATTTTCAGCCCGCACGCCGCAAGGTCCGCTCCAGCAGCACATCCGCCAGGCTGGTGCGCGCCACCGGGCGGCGGCAGACCCTCTTGCACCAGGCCTGCTGCGCCTGAGAGTAGGCGATCACCGGCGCGCGCCCCCAGCGCAGCATGCGCATCAGATGGCGGGGAGCCTCTCCCGCCTCCCCCATCAGCCGCCAGGGCAGGGCCGGAGCCGGCTGGCCCGCAATCACCCGGGCCACCTCGGCGTCATAGTGATCACGACCCGCCGACGAACGCTGCTCGCCCGGGCGCTGACGGAAGGCAGCCAGCGGCACGGCCACCGAAACCAGATCGGCGTGCTCGGCAAAGCGTCGCCACAGGTCGAAGTCGGCCGCGTACTTCAGCGACAGGTCCATGCCGCCGACGCGCTGCCAGAGGCTGCGGCGCCAGAACATGCTCTCCTGCTGCAGGAAACCGGACATCGACTCCCGGTACCAGCCCGCAGCGATCTCGCGCCGGGGATAGGCCGGTGCCGTCACGCCGGAAACACGGGTGCATTGCCCGAGGCGGTTCAGATAGGCCGGGGAGCCGATGATCCAGTCCACCTCGGGAAAGGTCGCAAAGATCTCGCCGACCACCGACAGGGTCCAGGGCAGATAGATGTCATCCGCATTCAGCCAGGCGCAGACCTCGCCGGTGGCCATGTCGAGCCCGCGCTGGATGGCGTGATACTGCCCCCCATCGGGCTCGCTGGACACATGGGACAGACCGGCGCGATGGCGCGCCACGATGTCCATCGTGCCGTCGCGGGATCCACCATCCAGCAGGATGTATTCAAGATCGGGATAGCGCTGCGACAGCACCGAGCTCAGGGTCGCATCGATGTAGTCGGCCGCGTTGTAGCTGACGGTCACCAGGGAAATCCTGGGCAGCCGGCCAGACGGGAAAGGCTTGGGGTCCATCACTGTGTTCTCGAGATCCTGGTCGTGTCTGCGGCGCGCGAGGCGAGGGCCAGCCGGTGCACCTCGTCCTGGATGCGGCCGATGCCCGCCCAGTCGTAGCGCTCCTGGGCCTGCTGCCGGGCGGCCAGGCTGATGCCGTGCTGCAGATCGGCGTCGCCCAGGAGGCGCTCGATCGCCGCGGCGAACGCCTCGGGCGAGTCGGCCAGCAGCGCATGCCGGCCCGTCTCGAGCTCGATGCCTTCGGCACCCACCGTGGTGGACACGACCGGCACGCCCAGCGCCATCGCCTCGAGGATCTTGAGCCGTGTGCCGCCCCCGGAGCGCAAGGGCACGATGGCGACCTCGGCCTGGCGGTAATAGGGCTCGACGGAATCGACCTGTCCGGTCACGAAGACCTCCCGCCCGTCATGACGGGCACGCAGCATCTCCGGCGGCTGGCGCCCGACCAGCCAGACCGTCACACCCTGCCGGCGAGCCCGGATCAGCGGCAGCACCTGGTCGAGAAAGTACAGGGCGCCATCCTGGTTGGCCTCGGAGTCCATCGAGGCGACGAAGACCAGCGCACGCTCGCCATGCGGCCCCGGCCCGACGGGCAGACGGTGCTGCAGCGCCGCGCAGTCCACACCGTTGGGCACCACATCGATCGGGATGTCGGGCACATCGCGGCGCAGGATGTCCGCATCGACATCGGACATCATCATCGCGCGATCGAAGCGGCGCACCGCATCGAGTTCCCATCGCCTGAAACGCATCTGGTTGAGCTGGTGATAGATCCGGCGCAGGCCCCAGGGCGAGTTCTGGATCACCCGCTCGTTGCGGATGTAGTCGATGTTGTGCATCGTGACCACCCGCGCGGTCGTGGATGGCAGCGCCAGATCATCCAGATAGACCGCCAGCGAGGAATGCTCCACCTGGACCACGTCGAAATGCCGCGAGGCCACCAGGCGCCGCAGTTCCTCACGAATGGCCGGGAACAGCACGGTGCACAGCGAGATGGGATGCCGCGACCAGAGAAAGGGCCAGACCCACCGCAGCCGCTCCAGATGACTGGCGGGCGGTGGCACCGACACGCCGACCACCTCGACCCCGAGCTCGCGAAGGGAGTCGATGGCGCGGGCCTCCTGCGCATGCATCACGCGGCAGACCAGCGTGACCCGGTGCGAACGGGCCATCACCTTCAGCAGATGGAAGACTCGCAGTTTTTCGCCATCGTTGGCGGGCACAGGACAGGTCCTGGCAATCAGCAGGATGTTCACGGCAGCGTGACCGAGTCGGGAAAGAAGAAGGAGAAGAAGAAGACCGCGCGACGGTGCAGATTCATGCGCGCGCGGCCTGCGCCGCCGGACCGGCCTCAGGCAGACGAACCGGTCCGAGCGCCTCGCGCATCAGCGTGCGGGCGACCTCAGGGCGGCGCTTGAGCAGAGCCACCACCGCATCACGCAGCACATGCCGGCGAGCGGATGCCAGATGCTCCGGATAGAAGCGCCGGATGAAGCGCAGCCGGTTGCGCGCCAGCAGCCTGGCGGAGAAGACCGAGGGCGTGTTGGTCCCCGCCGAGGCCCCTTCCTTGTGGAAGACCAGACTGCCGGCAGCCAGCGCCAGACCGAAGGCGGGCCGACTGCGCCGGGCACGCTCGGCCCAGTCGATCTCCTCGTAATACAGGAAATAGTCTTCCTGCATCAGCCCGACCTGCGCCAGGAAGGCAGGCGTCAGCAGCATCGAGGCGCCGGTGATGTAGGCCAGCTGCCGCTCGATGTCAGCCTGTCGGGTCTCGGAGATCGGCTCGAAGCGCTCGCCTTCGCCGACATGCATCGTTGCGGTGCGGGCCAGATCGAAGCGGCCGCCCCCCTGGGCCTGCACGATGTCCGGCCGGTGGTAATAGCGCAGGACCGAGCCGATCATGCCGGCCTGCGGGCGCCGACCGGCCTCCTGCACCAGCTGGACCAGCGCATCGGGATGCACGACCGTGTCATTGTTCAGCAGCCACACATGACGCGCGTCACCGCGCTGCAGGATGAAGCGCAGGCCGACATTGCATCCGCCGGCAAAGCCCAGGTTCGCGCCTGTCGGGATCAGGAACAGGTCGGCGTCGTCCGGGCCCTGCACCTCCCATGCACCTCCGGGCGATTCGCCATGGGCAGCGGCACGACGAACCTCGGCCATGACCGGCCTTCGTGCAGACAGTCGGCCTGCACCAGCCTGTTCGGGAGCCGGCCACCACCCGGGCAGATCCACTTCCGCCTCGCCGCGTGCCCAGGCGCGGATCCTGTCGAGCGAGCCGTCCGAGGAGGCGTTGTCGCAGACGATGACACGCGGAGCCGGCCCGTTCAGCCTCATCAGGCTGGCCAGGCATTCGCAGGTATCGCGCCAGCCGTTCCAGTTCAGCAGGACGACATAGTCATGCACGGAGCATCCCCCGGGAAGAGGCCTGATGTGTGCCCGGCGCAGTGCGGTCCTTGCCGGTCGAGACCGCTTCGGCCGCCCAGGACTGGACCGGCCGGGAGAAGACCATCACCAGCCCGGCCAGCAGATAGCCGATCGCCAGATTGGTCGACAGCCACATCGTGCCGCGAATGATGAGCAGCACGGCCAGGGCCCCCGCCGCACCGGCCAGGAAAGCGGCATGCGGACTGGGGCGGGACAGCACCGCCTGCACCGCCCGCAGCAGGGGAATCAGCAAGGACAGCGTGAACAGCAGCACCGCCGGCACACCGGACTCGATCGCGATGCCGAGGTAGTGATTGTCCAGCGTCAGGATGCCTCCATTGCCGACGTGCCCGGCGATCTGACCGGCCGTGCCGAACCCGGTGCCGATGAACGGGTTGTCGATGACGCTGGGAACGCCACGATCGAGCATTTCAGAGCGGGCCAGCGAACTCAGCTTCTCGTTGGTCGAGCGCCCCTGGGTCAGCAGCCAGATCACCGGTGCGGCCAGCACCACCGCCCCGACCAGCGTGCCGATCACGAGAACCTGGCGGCCGAACAGGCCGGCCAGACTCTGCACCTTGCGGGCCCTGTACATCCAGAGCACGAACACCAGCAGCATCGCGGCACCGGCGCACACCAGACCGGAGCGGGAAGCGCTGGCCAGATTGACCGCCAGCGAGGTCATCAGCACCAGCAGCGCGAACAGACGTCCCGTCATTCGCCGAGCCCACAGCAGGGCGGCCAGGCTGAATCCCGAGACCATCGAGGCATATTCGGCCAGCGTGATCGGATGCTCGAAAGTGCCCTGGGCACGAAGCACGCCATCCCGGAGACGACTGAGCGCCTGCATGGCGCCAACATCGCCGCCAGTGGGCGCGTACAGGGCCAGATAGTTGATCCCCTGGACCTTCTCCAGCAGGACAAGAATCGCCATGAGCAGCGTGGCCCAGAAGAATGCACGCTGCAGTGCGGCCGGGCAGTCCGGATGGCGCAGGCAGGCGATCGCGAAGTAATACAGGAAATAGTAGTAGACAAGATCCCAGCTCAACACGATGAACGCGTGGACGGGAAACGACGCGCCATGCAGCGAGACATAGCGCAGCGCGATGTAGGCCAGGATGATGAAGCCGACCAGATGAGTGCCGGAATCGCGATGGAAGAACAGGGCCTGCCGGATGACGGGGCGGTTGACCACCAGATAGACGAAGATGACCAGCGCGGCCAGCATCATCAGCTTGCGGCCATCCAGCGAAGGAGCACTGCCGATCTTCAAGCTCAGGTAGGTCGGCCACAGCGACAGCATGCAGGCCAGCAGCATGGCCCAGCTCCGCATGAACCTGGGACCGAGGTCGCTGCGGTTGGAACGGAAGGCCGCCACCACGACGAACACAGGGATGACGATGAGGGGAGCAAGGCGCACCATCAGATCGGGCACCAGCGCGGTCAGCGCGCCGACGATGAAGATGCCCAGCAGCAGCACGATCCACAGAAGTACCGAGGTCAATGCCGAAATGCTGGCTGCACGTCGCAAGGTCGCGGAGTTCATCAGCACAGGGCGGTCTCCTTCATCGGAAGTTCTTCGGCGTGCGGGTGAAACACAGGCTGCATCGGCCGCTCAGGCTCGCTGGCACTGCCGGAACAGGTCGGCCAGATAGTCGCGGTAGACATCCAGCCGCGCCTGGGCCAGCGCATTGCTGCGCCGGGCATCAGCGGCCAACTGCTCGCGCCGCTCGAAACCGTCGAGAATGGTCTGCAGGGCCTGATCGGTGTCCTGCGCCTTGCCGTCGGCCAGCCAGGGATAGCCGAGCGTCGCGAACAGGCCATTGAACTTGCGGCTGTAGGCCAGCGGCACCACCGCCACCCCGGAGGAGATGGCCGCGATGCAGGCATGCATGCGTGCGCCCGTCATGAAGTCCATGCCCGAGATGAAGGACTTGGCTTCGCTCGGGCTGCCGAACTGCGGTGCGGCGTGCGCACGGGGAAACGCCTGCAGCAGCTCGCGCACCGCGACCCGGTCATCATCACGCGGCAGATGGTCGGGCACCACATGCGAGATCAGCCAGACGCGATGCCGGTCGACCGCGGTGAAGTGCGCGATCAGGCGGCGCACCAGCTGCGGATAGTCCACGCGCAGACCGAACTGGTTCGCTCCCTCGTAGCCGCCGGAATGGAGCAGCCCCGACACATTGATGCCGATGTCGATCATTGCGTCTTCGCTGTCGCGCGCCGGCCGCACAAAAGGCAGACGAAAAGCCACATCGACCACCTCGGTCGCCGCTGCACCCAGGCCCTGCGACTCGAGATACGACATCGACAGCTCGTCACGCGCGAAGACGCGGGCACAGCGGCGCATCGCGCGCCGGGCCAGCCAGCGCACCGGACGGGACTCGAAGGGCCCGATGGTCTGCGGACTCAGCACCAGCGGCACGCCCTGACGCAGCACCATCTGCTTGCTGGCCAGCATGAAGGCAAAGCGCCTCAGGCCGTAGATGTCGGTGAAGCTGTCCCCCTCGCCGATGTCGAGCACCGCATCGCATGCCGCCACCTCGCGCTCGTAGGCCGAGCGGCCACCGGGCATCTGCCGCACCGAGACGGCCGATCCCTGCTCCAGCTTCACGCCCTGCGGACCATAGGACTGACCGCCGGACGTGCCGAACAGCACGAACTCCAGATCGACGCCCGCCAGCTCGGCAGCCTCCCGGCACAGGGCCAGCTGGGACTCGGTCAGGGCACCGACGCCGAGGTTGTCGGAAGACAGCGAATGCCACAGCAAGCCGATGCGAAGCACGCGCCGCGCCGCCTGCATGGGCGCAGCAGCAGTCGAAGGAAATGAACGGGAGGTCATCAGCATTTTTCCGATTCTCTCCGGGGCGAATCGCACCGGATCGGGGTAAGCACAAAGAAACCGGCAGGCTGCGCCCGTCTTCACGCCCCTGCCCATCCCTGCGCCTGCACCAGCAGACCCAGATGCAACAGCATCAGCGCCAGGGCCGTCAGCACGAGTGCCAGACCAGCACGGCTGCGCAGGCGCGCGGTCAGTTGCACCCGCACCGCATAGGCCATCCACAGCACAAAATTGCCCGCCACCAATGCCAGCAGCCAGCCCTGCCCGTGCAGGACAGGAAGCAGCCAGATCGACAGGCCCAGGATCAGCAGCCAGTGCAGTACCGAAGCTTTCGCACGGAAAGCCTGAGCACCCAAAGCGGTCAGTGTCACACCCCAGGCAGCCACGGTGCAGCGCACCTGGAACAGCAGGCCGAACCAAGGAAGCAAGTGCAGCAGATCCAGGTAGGCCTCGCCGAAAAGCAGCTTTACCATCCATTCGTCCACCAGCGAGAAACACGCACCGATCAGACATCCGACCAGCACGAAGGTCCCCTGCATGCGCACCACCTGCTGTCGCAGCTCCGTGTCAGAGGCCGTTTTCATTGCAGCCGCCAACCGCGGCAGAAAGACATTGGCAAGCACCGGCATGACCTGTGACGCGGCCATGAACATGCGCATGCCCGCCTGGTGCAGGCCCACGGCCACCGGACCGAGATGATGGTTGAGCACCAGCGCGTCAATCTGACCGAACAGCGCCGTCATCGCATAGTCGGTTGCATAGCTGAGGCTGGCCCGGGTGCGATGCGCGGCCACCCGCCATCCCAGCCAGCACAGTCCCCCAGGCACCGCGCGCGAGGCCATCCGGGCACCCAGCACCGCCACCAGGGCACGTGACAGCAGATAGGCCAGCGCAACACCGAGGATCGATCCGGTCAGCCAGGCGGCCAGACCGACCGAAAGGCTGTAGATCCACGCACTGCGCACCCCCAGCCGGGCATCCTCGTCATGCCGACCACAGGCGCGCAGCACCGCCATCGCGAACTCGGCCAGACCCTCGGCCAGCATCGCCAGCATCAGCAGCGTGAAGGCCAGTCGCACCGGATCCGACAGCAGCGCCAGCGCCGGCACGGCCACCAGCAGCATCACCACAGAGCCCAGCCAGCGCGCCGACCAGGCCTCGGCCACGCAGCGGGCCGGCGACAGCCCGTCCGATGAGGTGCCGGTGACGGCACGCGCCTGCGGCAGCGCCCGCAGCACCCATGTGGACAGGCCGAAATTGGCCGGCACGCCCAGAATGGCCGCCAGGGACAGCAGAAACATCAGCTGGCCGAAATCGTGGGGCTGCAGCGCACGGGCAGCAATGCTGATTGCCACCAGGGAAGACGCCAGACGAGCGGCAGTGCCCAGACCCGACAGGCCCACGCTGCGCCATACCGGACGCCCCCCCGCGGGGGTGGAGTTCATCGGATCAGCAAGGAAGATCGATCAGGCATCAAGATGCGGCCATGCCCGTGATGGTCATTGCGCCAGCCCGGCCAGCCGGCGGCGCTCGCCCGCACCGACATGCGCAAGCAGATCGCGCGCGAACTGCTCGTGCAGGGCAAACGCACGGGGGCTGTCCCGGTCGATGCTGGAGACGCGGAACAGCAGCCCGTCGGCCACCAGACCATCCATCGCATAGCGGATGTCGAGCATCTTCTTGTCGATGCCGCTGGCGACGGCGAAGTCGCCCAGCGTAGTCCAGTAGGTCACCGGCTCGAAGCGCTGGCGCCCCAGCACCGTCTCGAGACGACGCACGGGAATGCTGCCCGAGGCGGTCTGCAGCTGGCCCTTCTGGTTGCTGCGGACCTCGAAGCCCTGGGCGGGATAGCAGACCTCGGGCTTGTGCACCTGGAAGTCGTCGCCCTGATTCTTGCCGTAGGCGATCGACAGGATGACCCGCTCGCCGCGGTCGTTCTCGTAGATCTTCGAGACGGTCTCGGAATAGACCTTGTTGACGAAGTCCTCCACCTGCGGATTGACGATGCCGCCGGTGACCGGAACCGCACGCCATGTGCCGAACTGCAAGGGAATCAGCGGCTCGATGCGCTGCTGCTGGCGGGTATCGGCCAGCATCCGGGTGGGCTTGGCCGCTGATGCCAGCACGCTGGTGCCGATCATGATCGCGGCCATCACTGCAGCCGTCTTCATCGAGGAGATCATCGGATCCTGCTTCCTGGGTTGAATGGGATGGGCCGCACGGGTCGGCTCAGGCCGTCGCAGAACGAGCGCGCCCGGACCAGATCGCCACGACGGCACGGATGAGCGAATCCGCCAGGATGGTCATCATCAGCGCCGCCATGAACAGCACCATGCCGGCAAAGCCATGCAGGAAGCCCTGCCCCGCCTCGTCGCCGAAGTGGTAGGTGATGAGCGTCAGCACGACGACACGGATGACGTTGGCGGTGAAGCTGATCGGCACGATCAGGATGGCCAGCGTCACGTTGCGCGCCATGGACTCATGCCGGATCAGGTTCAGATAGAGCAGGCCCAGCGCCTCGAGCGTGAACAGGGTCTGCAGCCCGGCACAGGCGTCGGCCACCAGCAGCTGGTAGGGCCCGATCTGCAGGATCACGCCGCTGCGGCTGATCGGATAGCCGGCGGTGTACAGCAGCGACTCGGCCACATACGAGACCGCCAGCTTCATCGGCTGCGTCAGCGCGTCAACCACCGGCGCGGGCAGCGGCACCATGAAGAGCATGAAGAACAGCGGGAACAGCAGCATCCTCAGCGCGGCACCACCGCGCAGGATCAGCATCACCGCGGCGATCATCGGCACCAGGGAGCCGACCTCGAAGAGCAGGATGTCCTGGGAGCGGCCCAGCGCATACAGCAGCAGCGTCAGCACGAACAGCGTCCAGCCGCTTCGCGGCGCCGGCGCGGCCGGGCTGGCCATCAGATCCGGCAGCCGGCGCCACAGCAGCCACACCGAGATGGCCAGCACGATCGGGCCATGGCCCTGGCTGTCCGTCGACCAGAGCCCGTTGAACAGGCCCCAGAAGGTCGGCAGATACATGGCCAGCACGCCGGCCAGCACGATCAGCCACGGACGCGCCGCAGCAGACTGCACCAGTTGCAGGGGCTGCAGGGAGATCGGCGGTGTCGCCGCTGCTGCGCCAGGATCGTGGAGGGTGCGCATGATGGCCAGTCGTTCTCGGGTTCAGTACTGATTGAAGATCACGCCGGCCATGCTAGCGGTCATCGCTCCGGCGCTCTCCACCAGCTCGGCCAGTTTTTCCATTTTCGTGCGATCCTTGCGTGCGATCGTCAGCGCGGCTCCGCACTTGGAGGCCACCACGCAGGCATCGCTGCCGACGCTGGCCGCCGCGGTGTCGACGACCACATGGTCGAACTTGCGCAGCAGCTCGGCCATCAGCAGCCGGAAGGCCGGCCGCTCGAGCAGCTCGAGCGGATTGGGCGGCACGACGCCGACCGGCATCACGTAAAGGCTGGGAATGTCCCCGACCTGGAAGATCACGTTCTCTTCCTGCCGGCCACTCAGGATGCCGCTCAGGCCGCTGGTGTTGGACACGCCGAACAGCTCGTGCAGCCGCGGCGCCCGCAGATTGGCATCGACCACCAGGGTGCGCCCGCCCAGCTGGGCCAGCACCACCCCCAGGTTGGCGACGAAATAGGTCTTGCCGTCGCCACCATCCGGACTGATGACTGCCAGGGCGCGCCGGGGCTCCTTCGGGTTGAAGACCCGCATGATCAGTTGGCTGCGAATCGCGCGGAACGCTTCGGCCTGGAAGCCGAAGGGCTGCGAGGCGGTGATCAGCTCCGGATGGATGTTGCCGCGATCCGAAGGGGTGTAGGGGTAATGGAACTGCTGGCTCAGCGCATAGACCACCTCGTCGCTGGACAGCAGCCCGAGCGCGACCGCGGCCTCGCCGAAGCGCAGGCCATGCTGCCGCTGATAGGCCAGGATCGACTCGATCTGGTCGGGCGACAGGTCATGCGTCTCGCGAATGATGTCGCCGATGCTGCGGTCTTGTCCCGGATGAGCGGATTCATCCGCGATCGGTGCGTGCATGGGAGCGCTCGAGGAAGTGTCGTGAATCTTGGAGAGAGGCTTCATGGTCCAACCATATCCGCGCCGCACTCGGGCGGCCTCTTTGCACACTCAGGCTCAGGCACCCGGCTTGGGCAGTCGGGCCAGCACGCCAACCGGCAGGTCACGGGACACGGACTTGCCGGCCAGACGGCGGCCCCGAGGTGCAGGCAGCACACCCATGACCGGCATGCCGACCAGACTGGAGATGTCCTCGAGCGAGCGGACCCGCCGATCCATGATCTCGCGCATCACCGCCACACCGACCGCCAGCAGCAGGCCCAGGAACACGCTCATCAGCATGTTCAGGATGATGCGCGGCCCGGACGGCTCGACCGGCTCGACCGCAGGCGTCAGCGGCGCGATGTTGGTCTGGGTGTTCTCGCTCTCCATCTCGGTCTGGCTCATGCGCTGCTGCGCCTGGTCGTAGTTGCGCTGCACCGTCTCGACCTCGCGCATCAGCACGGACAGGGCCTGGCGCTCCTCCTTCATCTTCAGCACCTTCAGGCGCTGGGCTTCGAGGGCGGCACGGATCTCGGTCTCGCGGCGCTTGGCGATCTGGCTGTTGGAATCGACGCTGCCGCTGACACGCTGGCTTTCGATGTCGACGCGCCGGCGCATCTCCTCGATGTTGGCACGCATCTCCACGACCTGGGGATGCGCATCCCCCAGCCGGGCGGTCAGCTCGCGCATGCGGGCTTCCTGGCGAGACAGCTCGGAGCGCAGTCCGGCCACCACCGGATTGCCGATGACATCCGCCGCCTGGTCCGAGGCGCTGCGCGCCTGGCGCGAACGGCTCTCCGCCTCGACGGCGATCGCCTGGATCGCCACCAGCTGGGAGGTCAGCTCGTTGAGGCGCTGGGTCTCCTGGTCGAAACGCTCGTCCTGACCGGTGATGCCCTTCTCCTTCTGATAGGCCGACAGCTTGGCCTGGGCCGCCTCGAGCTCCTCGCGCAGCTGCCTGGAGCGGGTCTCGAAGAAGGAGCTGTACTGCTTGGCCGGCTGGGCTCGCAGCGCGACGCTGGTGTCGATGTAGGCCTGCACGAAGGCGTTGGCCAGCGCGGCCGCAAAGCGCGGATCGGCATTGCGGTAGCTCACCTCGATGACATTGCTCTCGCGGGCCGGCTTGACGTTCAGGCTCTTGAGCAGCAGCTCGGCCACCCAGATGTCAAAGTTGCCGCGGCCGCCGGTCGCCTCGTTCCACTGCTCGCGCAAGGCGCTGTTCTCGGAGATGCGCAGCAGCTGCACGACCCGGGCGGCGACACGCACGCTGCCGAGAATGTCCACCTGCGTGGCCATGTACGAAGGCATGGCCATGCCATTCATCACCATGCCCGCCACCGGGTCGGGAGAGCGCACGTCGATCATGACGGTCGCCGTGGCGGTGTAGGTCTTCGGCAACAGCAGCGACACGGCCGCCGTGACACCGATCGTCAGGAACAGCACGACGGCTGCCGCTATCCAGCGGGCCCTGAGTATCGAGAGGAACTGCGAAAACGTCATGTCTTGTGTGGGGATCGCCCGAGAACCGAGAAGTTTCGAGTGCATCTTAGCGGCAAGCCCCGAAGGCCAAATGATGCTTCCGGCAAACGCATCGGCCGCGCGAAATTGCGCCGTTAAGTCTGCACGTTTCGTCACAAACCGGGTACGCGAGCGGACACGGCAGAATCCAGCTCATCGATCGAGCCTGCCATTCATGTCATCGCCCCTGCCCCCCACCCCCGCCGCCTCCTGCACCGTCGCCGTCATCGGCGTCGGCTATGTCGGCCTGCCGCTCGTCGTCGAGTTCGGCCGCCGCCTGCCGACGATCGGCTTCGACATCGCCCACGACAAGATCGCCCGCTGCCAGGCCGGGCAGGATCCCTCGCGCGAGATCCCGGACGCGGACATGGCCGCGGCGGTGCACGCGCGCTACAGCAGCGACCCCGCGGTGCTGCGCGAGGCCGACTTCATCATCGTCGCGGTGCCCACGCCGGTCGACCAGGCGCGCATTCCCGATTTCGGGCCGCTGATCGGCGCCAGCCGCACCATCGGGCCGAACCTGAAGAAAGGCGCCACCGTCATCTTCGAGTCGACCGTCTACCCCGGCGCCACCGAGGAGGTCTGCATTCCCGAGCTGGAGCGCGCCTCGGGCAAGACCTGGAAGCGCGACTTCTTCGTCGGCTACAGCCCCGAGCGCATCAATCCCGGCGACCGCGAGCACCGGCTGACCAATGTCGTCAAGGTGGTGGCCGGCGACAGCGAGGCCACGCTCGAGCAGGTCGCCGCGCTCTACGAGCTGATCGTCGAGCCGGGCGTGCACCGCTGCTCCAGCATCAAGGTCGCCGAGGCCTGCAAGGTGATCGAGAACACCCAGCGCGACCTCAACATCGCGCTGATGAACGAGCTGGCCATCATCTTCGACAAGATCGGCATCGACACCACCGAGGTGCTCGAGGCCGCCGGCACCAAGTGGAACTTCCTGCCCTTCCGCCCCGGCCTGGTCGGCGGGCACTGCATCGGTGTCGATCCCTACTACCTGACGCACAAGGCCGAGATGCTGGGCTACCACCCGCAGGTGATCCTGGCCGGGCGGCGCATCAACGACGGCATGGGCAAGTTCATCGCCGAGCAGACCGTCAAGCAGATGATCGCCGCCGGCAGCTACATCAAGGGCTCGCGGGTCAACATCCTGGGCCTGACCTTCAAGGAGAACTGCCCGGACCTGCGCAACAGCAAGGTGGTGGACATCATCACCGAGCTGCGCAGCTACGGCGTGGAGGTCTTCGTGCACGACCCGATGGCCGACCCGGACGAGGCGATGCACGAATACGGCGTGCGCCTGCTCGACTGGGCCGATCTGCCCCGCGCGGACGCCATCGTCGCGGCGGTCGCGCACCGTGGTTTCCGTGCGCTCGGCCTCGAGGACCTCACCCGCAAGCTGATCAAGGGCGGCTGTGTCATCGATGTCAAATCGGGTCTGGATGAAAAGGCGTTAAGGGATGCCGGATTGCACGTCTGGCGCCTTTGAGCGCTTCGGACGCCCCCCGAGTACCGGGGGGACGTGGGCAATATTGACTGGGACTCTTGCAGATGCCTGCCTACCATGCGGCATCTTCTCGACCCCAAACCATGCTCCACCGGCCCGAATTTTCACTGCCGTCGACCTTCTCGGAACCGATGCCCGCTTCTGAAGGCCGTACCGTGGAGCGTGTGGTCGGCGTGCCCATCGATGTGCTCGACTGGGACGACGCCTGCCGCACCATCGGCCGCTGGGCGTCGCGCCGGGAAAGCCGCTATGTCTGCATCTGCAACGTGCATTCGGTGGTCACCGCCCGCAACGATCCCGAGTTCATGAAGGTGATCGAGGACGCCGACATGGCCACCGCCGACGGCGCGCCGGTCGCCTGGATGCTGCGTCGCCTCGGTCATGCCGACCAGCGCCGCATCAACGGCCCGGACCTGATGCTGCGCTACTTCGCCCAGGCCGAGCAGCGCGGCGAGGCCGTCTTTCTCTACGGCAGCACACCGGCCACGCTCGAGCGGCTGCAGCAGCGCCTGCATGAGCAGTTTCCGGCGCTGCGCATCGCCGGGGTCTGCTCGCCGCCCTTCCGGCCGCTGACACCCGAGGAAGACGAGCAGATCATCCAGCGCATCAACGCCTCGGGCGCGCGCACCGTCTGGGTCAGCCTGGGCTGCCCGAAGCAGGAACGCTGGATGGCCGCGCACCGCCATCGCATCCAGGCGGTCACCATCGGCGTCGGCGCGGCCTTCGACTATCACGCCGGCGTGATCCGCCGCGCGCCGCAGTGGATGCAGGACATCGGCCTCGAATGGCTGCACCGCTTCTGGTCCGAGCCGCGCCGCCTGGGGCCGCGCTACCTGACGACCAACACCGAATTTCTCTACCGCGCCGCCCGGCAGCTGCTCGCGCGCCGCTGAAAGGCCGCCCGAGCCATGCCCGACACGTCCGACACGCACCTTGCCGCCCCGGCGGCACGCCGCACCGCGCCGGTGCTCGGCATTCCGGTCGACCTGATCGACTGGGACACAGCGATCGACCGCATCTGCCACTGGGCCGAGGCGCACGAGCCCCGCTATGTGTCGATCTGCGATGCGCACTCGATCGTGCGCGCCAACCGCGACGCCGCCCACGGGCGCCACATCCGCGCCGCCGACATGGTCACGCCCGACGGCTGGCCGGTCGCCTGGATGCTGCGCCGCACCGCCGACCCCGGCCAGCAGCGCATCAACGGCCCCGACCTGATGGGCCGGCTGCTCGATGCGGCCGAGGACCGCGGCCTGGGCATCTATCTGTATGGCACCACCGACGCCACGCTCGACCGCCTGTGCGCCGCGCTGGCGCGTTCGCACCCGCGGCTGCGCATCGTCGGACGGCACTCGCCGCCCTTCCGGCCGCTGACACCCCAGGAGGATGCCGCCGACATCGCGCACATCAACGCCTCCGGCGCGCATCTGGTGATGACCGGCCTGGGCTGCCCGAAGGAAGACCGCTGGATGTTCGAGCACCGGCCGGCGGTGCGCGCGGTCACGCTGGGCATCGGCGCGGGCATCGACTTTCATGCCGGCACCGTCAGCCGCGCGCCGCAGTGGATGCGCGATCACGGCCTGGAATGGTTCTATCGTCTGGTCCAGGAACCTCGCCGGCTCTGGCGCCGCTATCTGGTGCATAACACCCTGTTCGTGTGGGGCGCACTCGGTCAGTTCGCACGCCACAGGCGCAGCGGCTGAGCCGGTAACGCGCCGTCCGTCGCGCGGCTGTCATACGCTGGCATCTGCCCTGAAAAGAGCCCACCTCACGCCATTTCCTTGTCTTTCCTGGGGGATTCGACAACATGCAGATCCAACGTGTCCAGCAAGTCCAGCCCTGGATCGGTCGCCCGGAGACCGAAGCGATCGAAGCCTGTCTGGAACGCAACTGGCTGACGGAAGGCCCGGCCGCCGCCGCCTTCCGCCAGAACCTCGGTCAGCTCACCGGCTCGCCGCACATCTCCTTCGCGCCCAACGGCACGCTCGGCCTGTTCCTGGCGCTGCTGGCGCTCGACCTGCCGCGCGGCAGCGAGATCATCATTCCCGGCTTCACCTTCATGGCCTCGGCCAGCGCGGCGGTGTTTGCCGGGCTGAAGCCGGTGCTGATCGATGTGGACCCGAACACCTTCTCCGCCCGGCCCGAGGCCTTCGAGCGCGCAATCACCTCGCGCACCTCGGCGCTGATGCCGGTGCACATCTACGGCCAGGCCGCCAACGCGGCCGAGATCGCCCAGCTCGGCCGGCGCCGCGGCCTGGCGGTCATCGAGGATGCCGCCCAGGCCTGCGGCGTGCGCTACCGCGGCCAGCATGCCGGCACCTTCGGCGATGTCGGCGTGATCTCCTTCTTCGCCGACAAGTCGATCACGATGGGCGAAGGCGCGGTGGTCATGGCGCGCGATCCGGCGCTGGCACGGCGCATCAGCCTGATCCGCAACCAGGGCCGCGAGTCCAGCGGCACCTTCGTGCACGAGATGCTGGGCATGAACTTCCGCGTCACCGATCTGCAGTGCGCGCTGGGCAACGCCCAGCTGGCGCGGCTGCCGCAGGTGCGCGCCGACCGGCTGCGCCGCTACAACCTCTACGCCGAGACCCTGGCCGGCCTGCCGCAGATGCGCCTGATGCGGCTCGATCCCAACTCCGACTTCATTCCCTTCCGCTTCCCGCTGCTGTGCCCGCGCATGCCCGAGCTGCGCGAGGCGCTGGAGAACGCGAGCATCCAGACCCGCTCGATGTTCTACCCGCTGCACCGCCAGCCCTGCCTGCAGGGCCTGATCGACGCGGTCGACCTGCCGATCTGCGACACCCTGTTCGGCGAAGGCCTGTGCCTGCCGATCCACCAGGGCGTGAGCGACGAGGACGTGCAGCGCGCCTGCGACATCATCCGGCACACGCTGATGCAGGAAAGCGTGGCCTGCTGAAAGACACGATAGATTCCTCTCCGATGAGTCACCTTTACCGCAGAGCTGTCGTCCATCTGCCCTTCATCGACGGCCTGCGTGCCCTGGCCGTGCTGGCGGTCGTCCTCTATCACGTCGATCCGTCGTGGCTGCCCGGCGGCTTCATGGGGGTCGACATCTTCTTCGTCATCTCGGGCTTCGTGGTGACCCTGTCGATGCGGCATCTGCCTCATGCCGGACTGGGCGCCTTCCTGGCCGAGTTCTATGCCCGGCGTGCACGCCGCATCCTGCCAGCGCTGATCGCCTGCATCGTGACCACCGCCGTGCTCTCGGCGCTCTTCATTCCGAAGGCCTGGCTGAGCGAGGCCAACAGCCTGACAGCCGCAGGAGCCCTCTTCGGTGTCGGCAACATGGTGCTGGCCCACTTCAGCGGCGACTATTTCTCGCCGCAGTCGGAGTTCAATCCCTACACCCACACCTGGTCACTCGGCATCGAGGAGCAGTTCTATCTGCTGGTGCCGCTGCTGCTCTGGCCCTGGGCACGTTCGGGACGAACCGGGCGGGTGGCGGCCATCGTCGGTGCGGCCTGCCTGCTTTCACTGGTTCTGGCCGCGCTGAACCAGGCCGACCGGCCCTCGAGCACGTTCTACATGCTGCCGTTCAGGTTCTGGGAACTGGGGGCCGGCGTGCTGCTGGCTCTGCATCTGGACCCGGCGACCACTCGGCCTGCCAGCACCCGACTGCAGACGGCATCCTGCTTCGCGGCGGCGGCCGCCCTGGCGGCGGCTCTGGCGCTGGGCGACAGCGGCCGCTTTCCCTGGCCCTGGGCCCTGGTCCCGGTTGCGGCCACCACCCTGCTGATCGCGATGCTGATGCGGCAATCGCCCACCAGCGCCCTCCGGCACTTGCTCTCGCATCCGCTACCGGTCTTCGTCGGTCGGATTTCCTACTCGGTCTATCTGTGGCACTGGCCGGTCATCGTGCTGATGCGGTGGACGGTCGGACTGGATACGCCCTCGCAGCAGGCACTGGCCCTGGGAATGTCGCTGCTGCTGGGATATTTGTCCTTCCGCTTCGTCGAGACGCCGCTGCGCCGCGGCCGAGCCGACTCGACACGCCGAAGGACCCTGCTGACAGGCATCGGCGCATCGTCGCTGGCCTGCGTTGCGCTGCTCGCGCTGACGCTGCAGCATGACCGGATCAGCCTGAGCGTCACCGCCCGCAGCCAGGACTGGTCCCCCAGCACCCCGGTGCCGGTCGACATGCCGCACTGCCAGGTCAGCATGTCGACCCAGAGTCTTGGCGAGATCGACCTGCGCAGCCTCACGCCAGAGCACTGCCGCTCCGCATCGACCGAGCCCCTGAAGCACCGACTCTGGGTCATCGGTGACTCGCATGCCGCCGCCTATCAGGGCCTGCTGCACGCCCTGGTGGCCCAGCAGGGTCTGCAGGTGGAGATCCTGCAGAAACCGGGCTGCCCTTTCCTGAACCTGCGACGCCCGCTCGAGGAGGAAAGCGATCGCTGCCGCAGCTTCATCCGCGCCGCTGCGGCCCGGGTCGCCGAACAGGCGCATCCCGGCGATCAGGTGTTCCTGCCCTCACTGCGGCTGGCCCGTCTGGGCGATCAGTGGGGCCCCAAGGCACCACCAGCCACCGAGCCGCCCAGGCCCGAGCGTGAACAGCGCATCATCGACGAGGCTGTCGACGTACTGAGCCTGATGATCCGCAGCGGCGCCATGCCGCTGCTCGAGATGCCCAAGCCGATCTTTCCGGCTCCGGCTTTCCGCTGCTCGGACTGGTTCAACCAGAACAATCCAGCCTGCCGAGGCGGGCTGAGCATCGAGCGCGCCGAGATCGAGGCCATGCGCGCACCCGTGCTGGCCCGGATGCAGGCTCTCCAGCAGCGACTGCCCGGACTGCGGCTCTGGGATCCCCTGCCGACGCTCTGCCCTGACAGCGTCTGCCGTGCGCTGCAGGATGGCCGGCCGCTGTTCTTCGACGGCGACCATGTGAGCGGCTACGGCAATTCACTCCTGATGCAGTCGTTGGCGACTGAGTTCATCTTGGGGACGTCACAAAGATCCGTTTCAAACCATTTTTGAAACCATGAAAAACAGACTATCTGATCTGTCTCAGGGAAAAGAAAACAATCTGAACCTCATCCGCATGATTGCGGCCTCTTCTGTTCTGATAACGCACAGTTTTGCACTGGTCACAGGCACAGGGGCAAGCGAACCCTTACGGCAGAGTCTCGGCCTCACCATGGGGACGATTTCCGTCCATGTATTTTTTATTATCAGTGGATTATTGGTAACAGCCAGTCTCGTCAACAAGGAAAATTTGATTGATTTTTTTTGGGCTCGTTCCCTGAGAATATTTCCAGCACTCTTCTTGATGATTCTATTTGTTGTCTTTTTTCTAGGTCCGTTCTTCACAACAATTGATTTCATTGATTACATGAAATCAAAAGAAACATACATCTATATCGCAAAGTGCTCGACATTGATTTTTGGCGTGAGAGATCACCTCCCCGGTGTTTTCACAGATCTCCCATTCAAAAATTCAGTCAATGGCTCTCTATGGACCATGCCCTACGAAGTCAGGATGTACCTGACACTTGCCGCAACTTGGCTTGTCTTGCAATCTTTTAACAGAAAATACTTCCATGCAGCCATCGTTCTCTTCGCGCTTGCATCGGGAGGAAAAATTGCTTTTGATCATTTTTCGATGACCCGCCCGGAGAAGTACATCGAACTGTTCTTCATGTTCTTCATGGGGGCATCCTTTTATACTCTAAGAAATCACATCAGGGTTCATGGCGCAATTTTCTTGGCACTCATTGCACTGATTGCGGTCAATCTGAAAGACGCGCACAACTTTTATATCGTGTATGTTGTTTCGATCGGATATCTGGTCTTGTATCTATCGTACATTCCCTCCGGATTTATCAGAAAATACAACAGACTCGGCGACTACTCTTATGGCGTATATATCTACGCCTTCCCGATACAGCAATCCATTATTGCAATGAATCCAGAAATATCAATCGCCGACCTGATAAAATATTCACTGGCCATGACCCTGGCGTTATCTGTCATTTCTTGGCATGTGCTGGAAAAGAGATTCCTCGGCATGAAACCATTTCTTGTGGCCAAGACGCACGGCATCCTAAGACGCGGATCAGCCACCGGCCATTGATGCCAGCGCGGTCGCGCTGCACCACGCCCTTCGTGCTGAACGAGCCACAGCCGCTCACACATCATCCGACCGCCACAGTGCATTAGTGCCGAATCCACCCCGCCAGCATCGCCACCCCCTCATTCCGGGGATCATTCGCGGCAAATCTCTCGGGGCACATTTCTTTTTCCTTCGTCCACGCCCGCCCTGCCGGCTCCACCTGCCTCCATGACCTGCCGCAGCCTGTCCATCCTGGTCACCGGGGCCGCCGGCTACATCGGCTCGGCGCTGGTGCGCGAGCTGCTGGCGCAGGGGCGCCGGGTCACGGCGGTCGACAGCATGCTGTTCGGGGACCGCGCGCTGGCCGAGCTGGCGCATCACCCCCGGCTGCAGATCCTGCGCATGGACATTCGCGGCCTGCGGCGCGAGCACCTGACCGGCATGCAGGCGCTGATCGACCTGGCCGGCCTGTCGAGCGATCCGGTCTCCGAGCTGGACCCGAGCTGGAACGGGCTGGCCCATCACCACGCCCAGGTACGGCTGGCGCGGCTGGCACGCAGCTGCGGCGTGTCTCGCCATCTGCTGATCAGCAGCTGCGATGTCTACGGCCAGCGGCCCGGCCAGAGCCTGAACGAGCTGACCCCGCCCCACCCGCTGACCCGCCACGCCCACGGCGTGCTGCACACCGAAGCCGCGGTGCTGCCGCTGGCCGGCGACGGCTTCGCGCCGGTGGTGCTGCGGCTCGGCCAGGTGTTCGGCCGCTCGGCGCGCATGCGCTTCGACCTGACGATCAACGCGATGACGCTGAGCGCGCTGCGCCTGCGCAGCGTCACGCTCGACCAGGGCGGCCAGCGCCGGCGCGCCCATCTGCATGTGCGCGACGCGGTCAGCGCGCTGACCGCGGTGCTGGACGCGCCGGTGAACAACATCTCGCGGCAGATCTTCGACATCAGCCACCTGACGCTGTGCACCGCCGAGATCGCCGAGGCGCTGCGCCAGACGCTGGGCAGCCATCTGCGCATCGTCGTCGACGGCGCCGCGCCGGACCCGCACGACCTGGCCCCGGAAGGCCGCAAGGCGCATGACCTGCTCGGCTTCCGGCCACAGGTCAGCCTGCGCGAGGGGCTGGAGGAAGTGCTGGCCGGCCTGGACCACGGCGCCATCACCGACAGCCCGGAGACCCACGCCGCGCGCTGGGTGCACGAGATCCTGGCGCTGGGGCGCGAGATCCGCGCCACCGTCTCCACCCCGTCCGGCCTGCACCCGGCCGCATCCATACGCTCGGGTACCGGACAAGCTCTCCGTTTGCAATGACTGTTGCTGCCCGACCCAGGTCGTGACAACAGATCGCGCGGATTGATCAGAATTTCCGTGTCTTATCTCTCCGAGACGGACTCGATTTGCGGGACAAGGCATGAATGATGCTCCATCTCATCAGACACTCACGAAGAACTCAGGGGAAACACGCATGAGCGCAGAAGTTCCAGTCCAGCATCCGCCCAGCGCGTTCAAGATCAACCGCGCCGGTGGCGCGCCGATGGACGCACTGCCCTTCTCTCCACCGCCGCCCTCCATTCCGGTGTTCATGGCGGCGGTGCTCGAGCCCATCCTCGCGGTGGCCACCTTCCTGGCGGTGCACTTCGCGCACGGGCATGTGCTGGACCGCGCCTCGATGCTGCTCAGCATCCTGGTGATGCTGCTGGTCTTCCCCGGCACCAACCGCTTCTACGAGAACCGCCTGAACGCCCTGGTCGACCTGTGCGCCGCCTGGGCCACCGTCATGGCCATCCTGGTGCTGTGCGGCTTCGCCACCAAGAGCTTCAAGTTCTTCGACAGCTCGGTGCTGGTGTGGTGGGCGGTGCTGACGCCGGTGGTGCAGTTCGCGGCCGTGCTGTTGGGGGGGGCGGTGATGCGCCGCCACGCGCTCCGACCTGAGGCACGCCGCTCCGCGCTGGTGATCGGCGCCGGCCCGCTGGGCGCCAAGGTGGGGAACATGCTGCTGCACCGCAAGTCCTTCGGCCATGACTTCATCGGCCATCTGGAAGACCGCGACGCCAGCCGCTGCGACCCCAGCACGCGCGAGCACATCGTCGGCCGCATCGACGAGGCGGTCGAGTGCATCCGCCGCCACAACATCAAGGATGTCTACATCACGCTGCCGCTCAGCTCGCAGCCGCGCATCGAGCGCATGATCGCCGCGCTGCACGACAGCGCCGTCTCCATCTACTTCGTGCCCGATGTCTTCGGCGTCAACGTCATCCAGGGGCGCATGCGCAACATGGACGGCCTGCCGGTCGTCAGCCTGCTGGAGAGCCCGTTCGTCGGCATCAACGGCCTGATCAAGCGCCTGTCGGACATCGTGCTGGGCAGCATCATCCTGGTGCTGATCTCGCCGCTGCTGATCGGGGTGGCCATCGGCGTGCGCCTCAGCTCGCCCGGCCCGATCATCTTCAAGCAGAAGCGCGGCGGCCTGGACGGCGAAGACATCACCGTCTACAAGTTCCGCTCGATGCGGGTGATGGAGAACGGCGCCAAGGTCACCCAGGCCACCAAGGGCGACCCGCGGGTGACCCCGTTCGGCGCCTTCATCCGCAAGACCTCGCTGGACGAGCTGCCGCAGTTCATCAACGTGCTGCAGGGCCGCATGAGCATCGTCGGCCCGCGCCCGCACGCCGTGGCCCACAACGAGGAATACCGCGAGCTGGTCAAGGCCTACATGCTGCGCCACAAGGTCAAGCCCGGCATCACCGGCTGGGCCCAGGTCAACGGCCTGCGTGGCGAGACCGACACCATCGAGAAGATGGCTGAGCGCGTGCGCTACGACATCGACTACCTGCGCAACTGGTCGCTGACGATGGACCTGCGCATCATCGCGCGCACCATCAAGCTGACGGTGGCGGACAGCAACGCGTACTGAGGCGCCTGCGCGGCACCGGCCGCGCTGCCCTCCCCCGCTCGCCGCCCCCCAACCGTCATGCCCGCGCAGGCGGGCACCCACGCAAGAGTTTTCCCTTTCCTTCACAGCATCTATACGCACCGTTATGACGACACAACGCAAGGGCATCATCCTGGCCGGCGGCTCCGGCACCCGGCTGCATCCGGCGACGCTGGCCATCAGCAAGCAACTGCTGCCGGTGTACGACAAGCCGATGATCTACTACCCGCTGACCACGCTGATGCTGGCCGGGATCCGCGACATCCTGATCATCTCGACGCCGCAGGACACGCCGCGCTTCGAGGCGCTGCTGGGCGACGGCAGCCGCTGGGGCCTGAACCTGCAGTACTGCGTGCAGCCCAGCCCGGACGGCCTGGCGCAGGCCTTCATCCTGGGCCGGGACTTCGTGGGCGGCGCGCCCAGCGCGCTGGTGCTGGGCGACAACATCTTCCACGGGCACGACCTGCAGCAGCTGCTCAACAGCGCCACCAGCCGCGAGACGGGCGCGAGCGTCTTCGCCTATCACGTGCATGACCCGGAGCGCTACGGCGTGGTGGCGTTCGACGACAAGAAGCGCGCGCTGAGCATCGAGGAAAAGCCCAAGGTCCCGAAGAGCAACTACGCGGTGACCGGCCTGTACTTCTACGACGAACAGGTCTGCGACATCGCCGCGAGCATCGCGCCCAGCCCGCGCGGCGAGCTGGAGATCACGGACGTCAACGCCGAGTACCTGCGCCAGGGCAGCCTGAGCGTGGAGATCATGGGCCGGGGCTACGCGTGGCTGGACACCGGCACGCACGACAGCCTGATGGAGGCGGGGCAGTTCATCGCCACGCTGGAGAAGCGCCAGGGCCTGAAGGTGGCGTGCCC
>NZ_JACCPY010000120.1 GCF_013426975.1 Sphaerotilus sulfidivorans | reverse complement strand
CGTCGTCGCCGTCGCAGCCAAGAATGCCCGCATGGCCTGGGCGATGCTCGCCAAAGGTGAGGAATTCAAACCCGTGACGTGAGCCGACCCGGCCCGTCGAACCGATTTCGAATGTCTCATCCGACACGGCTCTGTTGCACAAATCCACGAGCAGACGCCCTGACCCCAACCCCGGACGGACTCATGCCACGGCACCCACCGGCACGGTCTGCGGCCGGCCGATCTGACTGAAGCGGTTGAGCACGGCCACGC
>NZ_JACCPY010000119.1 GCF_013426975.1 Sphaerotilus sulfidivorans | reverse complement strand
AGACGGCAGGAAATGTGCAGACTTCGTGCCAGCCCTCAAAGCCCCAACAGACCGGGCGGAGCGGCGCTGATGCGGCTCAGGAAGTGACATTTTTTGGCCGACAAGGTCGACGGCGCTGCCAAGAAATATCAGATCCTCACGCAGACGGCCAAGATTTGTCACCCGGATGCGGGGGATGAACCCGTTCGGCGTGCCCGACTTCACACGCAATTGCTTGCAGAAATGAAAAAAGGGTGGCTTGACAGCCACCCTTTT
>NZ_JACCPY010000118.1 GCF_013426975.1 Sphaerotilus sulfidivorans | reverse complement strand
CGGATGATCTTCAGCCGGATCGGGGTGGACAGCAGCGAGAACAGCTCGGCAGCCGACTCGTAGATGTTGTCGGTGTCCGCTTCACGGTCCATGTCGAAAGCTCTGGGTCAGGTTCGGATGCTTTCGACTCTATTCGTACATACGGATAAATGCACGTATTCCCGAACCGATGCCGCATCAGCGCGATGCCGGTCGCGCCGCCTGCCGCCACCCGGCCCGGTAGTGGTCACGATGCAGCACCGCCGCGATCGCCGA
>NZ_JACCPY010000117.1 GCF_013426975.1 Sphaerotilus sulfidivorans | reverse complement strand
GCTATGGTCGTCAGGCATAACCGTTGGTCTTTCAGGCTTGAGCCTGAAAGACGATTCGTAGAGTCTGATGAATCAGCGCTGGTCTGTCAATTGATTGCGTTCACCGTGACTGAAGTACGGTTCACGTTGACACTCTTACCTTGACAGGAATGTCAAAGTTATAGGGTCAAGCCTCACGAGCAATTAGTACTGGTTAGCTTAAAGCGTTACCGCTCTTCCACACCCAGCCTATCAACGTCCTGGTCTTGAACGACT
>NZ_JACCPY010000116.1 GCF_013426975.1 Sphaerotilus sulfidivorans | reverse complement strand
GCCCTGATCGGGGCGCTGGGCACGCGGTACCACCTGACGCAGGACAAGATCCGCACGCTGCTGGGCGAGGTGCTGGGGGTGCGCTTCAGCCTGGGGGCGATCTCGCAGGCGCAAGGGCTGGTGGCGCGGGCGCTGCAGGCACCGGTGCAGCAGGCGGCGGCGAGCTGCCACGGCGCGGCGGTGCTGCACATGGACGAGACGAGCTGGCGCCAGGCGGGATCCGGCACCCGGCACTGGGTGTGGGCGACGGTGCAG
>NZ_JACCPY010000115.1 GCF_013426975.1 Sphaerotilus sulfidivorans | reverse complement strand
CGTCAACCCGCTGAAGCCCGCGTAGACAGCACGGGTGCGAGGCGGGAGAGTCAAGCCCGATGAACCCGCCCCCATCGCCCACACCCGAAGACCCGCCCGCCAAGCCGCAGACGCTGGCGCAGTGCCACGAAGTGATCGACACGCTGGGCCAGCAGCTGGCGCAGCTGCGCGAGCAGGTGGCGTGGCTGCAGGAGCGGGTGAAGCTGGACTCGCGCAACTCGTCGAAGCCGCCGTCGTCGGATGTGGCGGGCACGA
>NZ_JACCPY010000114.1 GCF_013426975.1 Sphaerotilus sulfidivorans | reverse complement strand
GCTGCACCGTCGCCCACACCCAGTGCCGGGTGCCGGATCCCGCCTGGCGCCAGCTCGTCTCGTCCATGTGCAGCACCGCCGCGCCGTGGCAGCTCGCCGCCGCCTGCTGCACCGGTGCCTGCAGCGCTTGCGCCACCAGCCCTTGCGCCTGCGAGATCGCCCCCAGGCTGAAGCGCACCCCCAGCACCTCGCCCAGCAGCGTGCGGATCTTGTCCTGCGTCAGGTGGTACCGCGTGCCCAGCGCCCCGATCAGGG
>NZ_JACCPY010000113.1 GCF_013426975.1 Sphaerotilus sulfidivorans | reverse complement strand
GGCGACCATCTGGAAACCTTGGTGCTCAGCGGCAGTGCGGCACGGCAAGGCACAGGCAACGCCCTGAACAATCGCATCACCGGCAGCGAGATCGCCAATCTGCTCGACGGCGGTGACGGCAACGACATGCTCGATGGCGGCGCGGGCGACGATACCCTGATCGGCGGCAGCGGAGCGGACAGCCTCGTCGGTGGCAGCGGAAACGACACCTACCTGGTCGACAGCAGCCTCGACCGCATCACCGAGCAGGCCGGT
>NZ_JACCPY010000112.1 GCF_013426975.1 Sphaerotilus sulfidivorans | reverse complement strand
GCTGCACCGTCGCCCACACCCAGTGCCGGGTGCCGGATCCCGCCTGGCGCCAGCTCGTCTCGTCCATGTGCAGCACCGCCGCGCCGTGGCAGCTCGCCGCCGCCTGCTGCACCGGTGCCTGCAGCGCCTGCGCCACCAGCCCTTGCGCCTGCGAGATCGCCCCCAGGCTGAAGCGCACCCCCAGCACCTCGCCCAGCAGCGTGCGGATCTTGTCCTGCGTCAGGTGGTACCGCGTGCCCAGCGCCCCGATCAGGGC